>CAYOAT010000010.1:3633-4715 GCA_964402215.1 uncultured Candidatus Saccharibacteria bacterium | reverse complement strand
CTGTATTATGCCTATTACAAATTTGGTGGGGCCAAATTTTTTTATTAACTTTATTTAGAATTAATTTTAAATTTATAATTTTATGCAACGCGATTATCCATTAGAAAGAGTTAGAAACTTCGGAGTTATTGCACACATTGATGCGGGCAAGACAACAACTTCAGAAAGAATTTTATTTTATACAGGTGTTTCTCATAAAATCGGTGAAGTACATGACGGCGCTGCTATCATGGACTGGATGGAACAGGAAAGAGAGCGAGGTATTACTATTACTTCGGCTGCAACAACTTGTTTTTGGACCCCAACTTATGAAGCAAACAAAGATGCTTCAACAAAAACTCGATTCAATATAATCGACACTCCTGGGCACGTGGACTTTACGGCTGAAGTAGAACGATCCCTAAAAGTTCTAGACGGTGGACTAGTTGTTTTTGATGGTGTTGCTGGTGTTGAGCCACAATCAGAAACTGTTTGGAGACAAGCTGACAAATACAAAGTTCCAAGAATTTGTTTCATTAATAAACTTGATCGAACAGGAGCAAGTTTTGAAAGATCTTTCCAATCAATTTTGAAAAGATTGAATAAAAACGCTGTTAGAATGCAAATTCCTCAAGGAACAGAATCTGATTTACGTGGAATTGTGGATTTGCTTAAAATGAAGCTTTATACATTTGAAGGCGAAATGGGAAGTATTGTTGTTGAAAATGAAATCCCTGAAGAATTAAAGGTTGACGCTGAAAAATATCATCATGAATTAATCGAAAAGATTTCTGAACTAGATGAAACTTTGACTGAAAAATATTTGGAAGGAAAAGAAATTTCGATTCCAGAATTAAAAGCAGCTCTAAGAAAAGGAACAATTGCCAATGAGATAGTACCTGTTTTCACCGGATCATCTCTAAAAAATCTTGGTGTTCAATTGGTTTTGGACGGCGTTGTTGATTATTTACCAAGCCCAATCGATGTTCCTCCAATCAAAGGAATTGATCCAAAAACTGGCGAGGAAATTGAAAGAAAATCTTCAGATACTGAACCATTTGCTGCTTTGGCTTTCAAATTACAAACAGATCCATACGTTGGTC
>CAYOAT010000010.1:0-3623 GCA_964402215.1 uncultured Candidatus Saccharibacteria bacterium | reverse complement strand
TCGGGAGTGGTTTCTGCTGGTTCTTATATTTATAACTCGACAACTGGCGACAAAGAAAGACTTGGTCGTATTCTACGAATGCATGCAAATGAAAGAGAAGAAGTTCAAACAGTTTACGCAGGAGAAATCGCAGCAGCTGTTGGTTTAAAGAGTACAAAAACTTCAGACACTTTGTGTGACGAAGATCACCCAATCGAATTGCACAGAATTCAATTTGCAGAACCAGTTATTTCTATGAAGATCGAACCAAAGACAAAAGCTGACCAAGAAAAAATGGGTATGGCTTTGAAAAGATTATCTGATGAAGATCCAACTTTCCGAGTTACGAGTGATTCAGAAACTGGTGAAACTGTTATTTCAGGTATGGGAGAATTGCACTTGGAAATTATTGTTGATCGTATGAAAAGAGAGTTCAATGTTGAAGCAAACGTTGGTAAACCACAAGTTGCGTACAGAGAAACAATTATTGGCCAGGCAGAAGCGGAACACAAATACATCAAACAATCTGGAGGTAAAGGTCAATACGGTCACGTTAAAATTCGAATTAAACCTTTGGATAAAACAATCAAGGATGAAGATCTTCCAAAATATATCAAGAGAAGTCCTGGATTTGAATTCGTTAACGCAATCAAGGGTGGAGCAATTCCAGCAGAATTTATTTCTCCTTGTGAAAAGGGTTTTAAAGAAGCGATGGACCGAGGTATCGTTGCTGGTTTCAGAATGACAGACGTTTCGGTTGAACTTTATGATGGTTCATTCCATGATGTTGACTCGTCTGAAATTGCTTTCAAATTAGCAGCGTCAATGGCTTTCAAAGAAGCGGCTCAAAAAGCAAAACCAGTTTTACTTGAGCCGATTATGAAAGTCGAAGTTATTACCCCAGAACAATTTACGGGAGATGTTACTGGTAACCTAAGTTCAAAACGTGGACAAGTTGATGGTATGGAAGATCGTGGAAATGGTCTTACCACTATTCATGCAAAAGTTCCATTGTCAGAATTGTTTGGTTATACAACAACAATCCGTTCTATGACTCAGGGTCGTGCGCAAGCCACAATAGAGCCAGATCACTATGAAGTTGTTCCAAATAACGTTGCGGAAAATATCAAAGCGGGAAGAGCTTAAAAAAGACTTTTACAAATATAATTCAAAAATAAGCGGCCAAAAATTTGGTCGTTTATTTTTTTGTACTATAATTAACATATTATTATAAGTTTTTTAAAATATTAATATGAATCCGAGAAAATTGTTATGGGTAGTTTTGGCGTGGGTTGTCTTGCCGGTCGCTGTTTTTGCTGAAGAAGCAACACCAGTTATTAATAATCTAGAACAGGTTGATTGTTTCGCAGAGGGTTTGTATAAATTCCAAAGCGTTCAGGTGGGTGTAGCCCCAGAACACAGTATTTATAAACCCGGTGAAGTTATTAAATTTTATGGTGAGATAATTAATGAAAATTCTTATCCAGTTGTCGATGGAAATATCTTTGTTCGAATCAGCAAGATAAATTCAGATTCCTCAGATTTGGATACCATCGGACATGATGTTGTTGATGAATTTGTTGCTCTCTCGGACGTCTCTGTTAATGGTTCTTCCACCAAACCAGTGGAATTCCCTTGGAAAATTCCAGCCTCTCTCGGAAAAGGTGAATACAGAGCAGATTACTTCTTCTCGGTTGATAAAAGATTCAATCTTGGTGGTCTACCATTCACTAATGAAATAATCATTAATTTTTCACAATTTCAAATTGACTCCTCTGAAGAAGTTTATTTTGAGCTTGATCGAGAAAGCACTACCGTTAATGATGAAAAATATAGACATATAGGTTTTTGGCCGCAGTTCGAATTTGGCGACAGAGTTGTATTTACCCAACCTCTAAAAAACTTATCTGATAAAGATCTCTCTTTTGATGTTTCTTATGATCTCTATTATTGGGATTCACTCAGGCCAGAAGATAAAATAGATTCCAGAACAGAAAAAATTACTGTTCCAGCTAAAAAGTCAGCTAATTTGTCATACACTTTAGATGCTGTTAAAGAACCTGTTTATTATCTAAAGATCACGGCGAAAAATAATGACACACAATCAATTGTTAATCTGAGAGTGGTTTCAGAATCCGTTAAGGGAAGAATAAATTACGCAGCATTAACAAATTTTCCAATAAAGAAAAACGAAGAATTTAAAATTTTTTCTTGTCTGCAATCTCTTTCTTTGCCAGTAGAAAATGCACATGCTGAGATGTCACTTTATAACAAGAAAGGTAAAAAGATTTTTGACGGCGCATATGATGGACAAATAGAGTCTTCTATCAATGGGATTTTTAAAAAAATTGTTTTAGATAGTGATATTGATTATCTAAGAATGAAATTAGATTTTTTTGATGGAAATGGAAAATTGCAAGATTCTTATGAAAATATTTATGATTGTAAAGATTTGGGTCAGGAATTTTGCCTGAATAATCAATTTAATAATCAAAATTTTATTAATGTTTTGGTTTTTGTTTTATTTATTATTATAGTTTTATTGATAATTTCGTTAAGATTTAAATTTTCTAACAGTATAAGCAAAAGGGTCGCCATATCTCTTTTGTTTATTTGTTTGATTATTGTTGGCGTCTTACTATTTTACTTTTTATTTAGCAAACCAATATTTATAAATGCCGGTTCTTCTAATAGCGAGTCGTTACAAAAGAGTACTTCTGTAACTAGAGATTGGAGAATCGGTCTTCATTCAGATCAGACCGATAAACAAATTATTGGTAACGCAACTTATACAAATAATCCAACTCTCAGTGGGGGTGTTTCAGTTAGTGGAAATTATATTTATATGAAAGTTGGCAATACACTTAGTATGTCTAATAATAGTAGTTGTACATGGGTTGGTACCGGTGCCTATTATGACACGCCGAATTGTGGTGTATCAGAAACTAAACTAGTTGGGAATGCCAGGATAACGGCTAGAATTGACGGGTCTTATGGAACAGAGACTTCCACTTCTGATGATCCAAAGATATTAAAATGTTCAGCTTGGAATAGCTGCAAGGCTTTAGTTGCCGGAGATACAAAACTTACATTTACTCGGGTCGGCACACTCACGGGTACGGGATCGGCTGTGGCCCCGTTGGGATCAAGCGGAAACAGATCTGCAATATTTTATAGGGATGGAATCGGTGAAACAGTTGATAATACAGTTGATGCTTCTGTAGTTTGGAATATTAGAGTCTATGAAAATGGTGATTGTGGTAGTGCCGATGGATCAGCATATTATGTAAAACCGACAACCAATCTTTGTGATGTTGGCAAGGAGTCAACTGTATCTGGATCTGGACCATGGACTTGGACTTGCGGCGGAGTGAATGGGGGCTCACCGTCAGGAACATGTACTGCTAACAAAAAAAGCAATGGTGATTGTGGTAGTGCCGATGGATCAGCATATTATGTAAAACCGACAACCAATCTTTGTGATGTTGGCAAGGAGTCAACTGTATCTGGATCTGGACCATGGACTTGGACTTGCGGCGGAGTGAATGGGGGCTCACCGTCAGGAACATGTACTGCTAACAAAAAAAGCAATGGTGATTGTGGTAGTGCCGATGGATCAGCATATTATGTAAAACCGACAACCA
>CAYOAT010000009.1:0-11608 GCA_964402215.1 uncultured Candidatus Saccharibacteria bacterium | reverse complement strand
GGAATAGAAAAAGCTATCTCATGTCACGCCTTACGGCACGGTGGCGCTCATGAGCTCGTAAAGCAAGGTGCGAGCCTCAAATTCATCGGATTGATCCTAGGACACTCAGATAACAACCCTCGAGCAGGTATGCAATACCTTAGATTCAGTAAAGAAGAATCTCTCGATGTTGTTGAGAAATTTGTGGGACTAAGATTCAATCAACCCGTAGCAAATCCATTGATTAGCACGTATAAAGCAATGGAAGTCGCATAATTCTACATTGTAAATGTGGGAGTTTTGTGATAGATTCTGTTATATGACTACAGTTGAAGAAATAACAATTCCAAAGCCCAAAGGTGGGCGTGGAAAGGTAGAATGGCTTAGAAATAAAGCCATTGTTACCTTATATGAGACAGATCCTAAGCTCTACAATACAAATACACTGGGGAAGTTGTTCGGCCGTGATAGGAAGACCATCAAAGGTATCCTAGTAAGGTTCGCTCCTTCAAAGTTGAATAAAGTATCGTAAGACCGGCTAAGCCGGCAGATTAAGGACTTGTCAAAAAGCTTGCTATATTCAGGGGGGAGTTTATAATGTAACCAGAACCTTGAAATTACAGCCTCCACGAAAAGCTCGGGTGCCTAGAGAGGTAAAGTTTAAATACGACACAGCCACTTAATCATAAGTGGCGTAAAAAAGCAGACGTTATGTCGCAAAAGATATATTGTGCGACACTATGCTATTCTACATAGGTCACTACAAAGTGAATACAATAAATAAAAAATACTCTTCAATATATTCCCTAAAATATTTTGCTCTATGAAATATTCTAAAAATAAATCAAAAAGTATTTTTAAATAATTATATACTTCCTACTATTTAGCTAAAGCTACTTCGCGGATGTTATTCCAACATTTGGCTGAATACACCCATGGATCAGTACCGTATGTGTTATATAGATACCTTGCATATGCCATATTGCCTTCCAAAGTGTAGATGTTTATGCCAAGTTTGATTGCAGTATCTGCGTGATATTTTTCATTGATTTGCATCAAGCCAACGTCAGCGCTATTAACTCTACCGCGTAAAACAGTGCCGTCAGGATTAAATTGAGTAAATCCAGACTCACAATAAGCAATATCAGCAAGAACGGGAGTATCACTAAAATACTCCATTGCCAATTGCTTTGTGGTTTTTGAATTTGTTTTTACATCAACAGATCCAGGTACTTTATCTAAAACAATCACCTGTTGAGTATTAATATAGGCGGATTCATTATTCTGAATTAAATTATCTGTTGTTTGGCTGGTTGCGTTTGCAACTGAAGTTAGCAAGGATAATCCAATGGCGGTGTATATAATAATTTTTTAGTTAATTTCAATCTGTGTAAGCAACAATGGTCTGAATCACAGGTTCAAAGGCTTAATCTTGTTTACAAGGCCTAGAACTAAAAAACTCAAGCATCCGCCTGAGTTGTACTCAATATGGTAGCATGAACGGCCACAGATTGTCAATCGTGAAAATAGTCATATTTATAGCCATATAGCAGCTAAAATTTGGTCATTTACAATTAGCCGCAATCGTATATCCTGCCCTTTCCGCCGCCGATTTTGTTGAAAAATAAATTCTATTTTCATTTTTTATGCGTTTTACACCAGAACAATACGAAAAATAGTATTTTGTACCGCTTTTTGAAGCAATTATTTCTTCTTTTTTTGTCTCGTCTTGATTCTTTTCAATAAATGCATCGGCAAAAGCTCCTTTAATAATTTGAATTTCATTTGGTCTTTCTATTTTTCTTAAAAGAAATATTCCTAAACAGTCAATTAATATTAAAATGGTGGCTAATAATAAAGCTGTTTTGTATAAAATTGTTTTAAACGTCTCAGACTTGATTTTTTTCCTAATTTGTTCTAAACTCACAGAACTAATTTATTAACATTAAAGATTAAAATCTGATTAAAATTTAGAACCATGTCACACGTAAAAGCCGGAGGAACAGTAAAAAACCTAAGAGATTCAAATCCAAAATACCTTGGAACAAAATTAGCTGATGGTGAAAAAGCTCAGATTGGTAGTATTATCATACGCCAAAGAGGAACTAGAATTTTGCCTGGAAAGAATGTTCAAATGGGCAAAGATCACACTATTTTCGCAGTAAAAGACGGCGTTGTGAAATTCTCACAGAAAAGACAGACTCGATTCGATAATAAAATCGTAGTTAAAAAAGTTGTTAGCGTTGTGTAGTTTTAGGTATTCATAAATATTAAAAAAACGCCTTTGTTGGCGTTTTTTTATAAAGAAAAATTTAAAACAAAATTTATACCGGAAAGCTTATTCAGCCTGAGGAACCTCTTCAGATGGCTCCGAACTGATCTTTTCCCCGTCGCGACCTATAGTAGTTCCTTCCCCAGTTGATGTTGCATCTTCTCTTGTCTTTTCTGCCGCATTTGGATCATCACTAACAGGAACCTCAATTGTTTCAATACCCATATTATTTTCTTGTTATTTTAATAATAAAACCATTATACCAAAATCATCAATTTTTCACACGCATTTTGATGATCAAATCAGATTTGGAGTTGGCTTTATATTTTTTTAAATAGTCTTCATAGCCTTTATGAAATAGACCAGAAACAATTGTCTTATCATTTTTAAGTTTCTTAACTTCCCTTCTTTTATTAACCCTTTTATTTAGATTTTTCCTATCAATCGTGAGAAAAATTTTCTTAGAAGAAATGTTACCCAGGATTTTACTATGAGAAGAAAAACATCCTTCAAGAATTAATATTTTATTTTTTATATTGATTTTACTTTTTTTTACTTTTTTACCTGGTAACTGTCGTTCCGGCCAATATTCAAAATATGTTTTAGTTTGATCATTTTGACTAAATTCTTTCAAGAATTTTCGCAAATTGAACACATCAAACCAAATTTTGGTGTAAAATTTTTCTAGATCAATATTTGGCTTGATGCTTCGTGAAATATTTTTATACGACCGTGCAAAAATATCAGCATGAACAATCGTAATACGCTGTTTAGAAAGCTGCTTTACTCTCTTACAAATCGACGTTTTACCAGTTCCACTTTTACCATCAATAGTTATGAGTAACTTCTGACCGTTAAAATTTTTTTTAATAAATTTTAAAATATATTTTGCAACGGGGTCATTTGCTACTAACATATATTCATTATATTAAATTCTATTTTATTCCAATAATTTTTAGCGGAACACTTATTTTTTTTCCGTACGCCTCAAGAGAAATAGAAAATTCACCAGTTGATTTAATAGGATTTTCTAGGTTAACCCAATCTTCACTCACATCAATTCCGGCTTCACCAATAGCATCAGCAATTTCTTTAATATGAATTTGAGCAAAAAGATGACCTTTTTCGTTGGCTTTAGCTTTAATAGTAATTTGTTTGCTAGAGATTTGATCAAGTAATCCATGGGCCTTTGCATGCAATAATTCGGTTTTTTTGGTCTTTATGATCTTGCTAGTGTTTATTCTATTAACCGCCTCTACAGAGGCAAATTTAGCCATTCCACGAGGTATTAGAAAGTTAATAGCGTGTCCTTCACTGACTTCCTTTATTTCGTCTTTATGCCCCAATCTTGGGATATTTTGCAGTAAAATTACCTTCATATGAATAGAATACTAACCAAAATAACTATTTAAGCAACTCTAGGGCTTTTTGCATTTGATAATCTGCTAGTTTTGTTCCTTCAGGAGCCTTATCAACAACTACATCGGGTTTTAATCCACCATCAGAAATAGAAGTTCCATCCGGCGTTAACCATTGTGCAACCGTAACTTTTAATGATGTTTCTTTTGTAACTTTTATTAATTCTTGAACTGAGCCTTTACCAAAAGTATTAGATCCAACAATTGTGGCAATTTTGTGCTCTTTTAATGCACCAGCTAAAATTTCCGAAGCAGAAGCAGAACCATCATCCACCAAAATAACCATTCTCAAACTGTCATTAAAGATATCGTAACCTTTGCTTCTAAAAATCTTTTCTTCATCAGTATCATTAAATCGCTCACGTACAACTATTTTTCCTGCTGGTAAATACAAACTAGCAATATCAACTGCGGCTTCTAAAAATCCTCCTGGATTTCCACGCAAATCAAGAATCAATTTATTCTTTTTTGAAGAAATGAAATCTCGCAAAGCTGAACGAAATTCAGTTGTTGCATTTGCCCCAAAATTGTAAAGTGAAATAACATAAACATCATCAACCACCTTTGTTTCAAGTGTTGGAATATTTATAACTGCTCTGACTACTTCTATATCAAATAATTCTGTAGCACCCTCTCTTAGTAGAGTCAATTTGACCTTTGTTCCTGACTGTCCACGAATTTTACTAACGGCTTCATCCAATGACATTGATGCTGTAGAAATACCGTCAATTGCGACAACAACATCTTTTGATTTAATGCCGGCTTTTTCTGCGGGACTATTCTTTAATGGTGAAACAACAGTTATTACTTCATTCTTAATTCCAACCTCCATGCCTATTCCCGAAAACTCACCCTGAATTATTGATTCAAATTTCTCGTTTTCTTTTGGAAGTAAAAACTCTGTATAAGGATCATTTAATGAATCAACCATTCCCTTTATTGCACCAAGAACTCGATCGTCAGAAGTAGCCATTTCTGTAGTCGAAGCAGCAATAAATTTTTGGTCAATCAAACTCCAAACCTGCCAAAAGTAAGATAGGTCAACATCATTAGGTGTCGTTACAGCACCGTTAACATAATTTTTAACATCGTAGAAACTTCCACCTTGACCTGCCCAAAAACCGCTAAAAAATACAACTGCCGCTACAACAATCATCATTCCGTAGAGAAAAATATTTTTAAAGAATTTGTTCATCCACATAAGTATGTCAAAAATAAATTTGAGGGTCAAACAAAAAGTTATGATATAATTATTAGAAATGATCTGTGAATATAAACATAGGAATATTACTTGGATTGATTTAGAAAATCCGACGGCTGAAGAAGTAAAAGAAGTTGCTGACCGATTTAATGTTGACTTAATGGTAGCAAGTGAATTATTAACACCGACTTTACGATCACGCGTTGATTACTATAAAGATTATATTTACTTGATATTACTGTTCCCTATTTCAAGCTCATCCACTTTGGGAAATCACGATGAACGATCACAAGAGATTGATTTTATCGTTGGCAAAAAATTTATTATTACAACCAGATACAGTACTGTTGATGCTTTACTAGAATTTTCAAAAGTCTTTGAAGTTCATTCAATTCTAAATAAAGGAAATATGAGCGAACACGCAGGTTATATTTTCTATTACATGCTTCAACATTTATACAAATCATTGTTAAATCGACTAGCAAACATACGCGATATTTTATCTGATGTGGAAAACAAAATTTTCGCTGGAGATGAAAAAACTATGGTTCAAGAAATATCAAGACTTGATAGATTTCTATTAAATTACACAGAATGCACTTCTCTGCACAAGGATGTACTAGAATCATTTGCAATTGTCGGGCAGGATTTATTTGGTAAGGGATTTGATTACTATTTGCACAGTATTGTCGGAGAATATTTGAAAGTCAAAAATGAAATGACAAGTACGAGAGAATATTTAACAGAATTACGTGATACAAATAATTCCCTACTTACAACAAAACAAAATGAGATTATGAAAGTACTAACCGTTACAAACTATATTTTCTTGCCTTTGGCCCTAATTGCGGGATTATTTAATATGAACACTGATACAATGCCAATAGTCGGTGCACCATACGATTTCTACATTATATTAGGCATAATGATTGGATTAATGGCGATAATGTTTATTTACTTTAAGTGGAAAAAGTGGCTCTAATTAGAGAATTATGAAGATATACTTACACAATAATTTATCTGACCAAAAAGAACTTTTTAAACCAGTTCACAAGCATTTTTTTGGTAAAGATGAGGTTCGAATGTACAACTGTGGACCAACTGTTTATTCCAGAGGTCATGTTGGTCACGCACGTCCTTATGTTTTTGCTGATTTGCTACATAGAATGTTTGATTATGCTGGTTATTCTGTAAAACAAATTGTAAATATTACAGACGTTGGGCATCTGGTTTCTGATGCGGACACAGGAGAAGATAAAGTAGAGAAAGCAGCAAGAGAAACTGGCCAAAAGGCCAAAGAAATTACGGAAAAATTCGCTTCCCTGTTTTTTGAAGATTTAAAAAGTTTAAATATTGATATTTCAAAAATAACTTTTCCAAGAGCGACAGAAAATATTTCTGAACAGATTCAAACCATTAGTGACCTTGAGAAAAAAAATCTTACTTACAAAACTTCCGATGGAATTTATTATGACACTGCAAAATTTGATGGTTATGGAAAACTCGGTCATGTTGATATCAAAGGTTTAAAAGAAGGAGCACGTGTTGAAACAAATCAAGAAAAAAGAAACCCAACGGATTTTGCTTTATGGAAATTTTCTAAAGAAAATGAAAAGCGAGAGCAAGAATGGGATTCACCTTGGGGTGTTGGATTCCCTGGCTGGCATATTGAATGTTCGGCAATGTCCAAAAAATATTTAGGACAACCTTTTGATATTCACACCGGCGGCATTGATCATATTCAAACTCATCACAATAATGAAATCGCTCAATCCGAAGGTGCTTATAAAAAACCGTTGGCAAATTACTGGATGCATAGCGGACATATTTTAATTAACGGGCAGAAAATGTCTAAATCTATTGGCAATACAGTTTATTTACCGGATTTAAAAAATACTGGAGTAAGTATTTTGTCATACAGATATTGGCTTTTAACTTCACATTATTCAACCTTGGTTAATTTTACTGAAGAAGCAATAAAATCTGCCGATACCGCATTTAAAAAATTATTAAACAAATTTGCTGGAGTTGTTCCAGGAAAGATAAATACAGATTATTTGAATCAAATTATTGAAAAGATTTCCGATGATTTGAATACACCTGAAGCCATCGCTATTATTTGGAATATGTTAAAAGATGAGAAAGTTTCAAAAAATGATGCCCTTACAACCATACTGGAAGTGGACAAAATTCTGGGGTTAAATATTGAAAATGAAGTAAAAAATGCTGGTAAAACTGAAAGTTCATTTGAAATTCCTGAAGAAATTAACAATCTATTAAAACAAAGGCAAGAGGCAAGAAATACGAAAAACTTTGCATTAGCTGATGAAATTAGAAAGAAAATCAGTGACTCGGGCTACGAAATTTATGATTATTCTGATGGATCAAAGGTTTTGAAGAAATAAATTGACGGATTAGTCTGTTTTGCCGGCCCCAGTTTTTTATTAGCGCGATTTCCCCAAACTGTGCACTTCTCCCACAGGTTTTAGAATTTTTTTAGATTATTTTTATGATAATCTTATATGAACATGGCAACAGATAACAAACTAAAAATTCCACCACAAAGTATTGAAAGCGAGATGGCGCTTCTTGGATCAATAATGCTTCGTCCAGAATCAATAAACGAAGTTTTGGAAATGATTAATGGAGATTCTTTTTATTCTGATCGTCACAAAAAGATTTATGAGACGATGCTTGAATTATTTTCAAAATCAACTCCGATTGATCTTATTTCTGTTTCAAGTCGTTTAAAAGAAAAGAAAATTTTAGATCAAGTTGGTGGAAAAAGTTATTTATCAGAAATTGTAGAATCAGTTCCCTCTTCAGCAAACATTGTTCACTATGCTGAAATTGTTTTAAAAAAATGTACAACCAGAAATCTTATTAACGCATCTGAAGAAATCGGTGCGCTTGGTTATAACGAAGCTCATGATTTGGATTATTTACTCGATGAAGCAGAAAAAAGAATCTTTAAAGTTACAAATAAAAATCACAAGAAAAGTTTCATTGAATTAAAAGATACTTTGGGCGAAGCCTGGGAACGATTGGATAAATTGCACAAATCAAAGGACGAGCTTCGCGGTGTTCCAACTGGATTCAAGAGTTTGGATGCAAAATTGGCGGGATTCCAAAAATCAGATTTGATTATTTTAGCAGCACGACCTTCGATGGGTAAAACTTCTTTGGCGCTTGATATTGCAAGAAGTGTTGCTGTAAATCACAAAATTCCAACATTAATTTTCTCTCTTGAAATGAGTGCTCAACAATTGATCGACAGAATGCTTGCCGCACAAGCCCAGGTTGATGCGTGGAAATTGCGAACTGGTAAATTAACAAATAATGACGATTTTGATCGAATTCGAGATTCTCTTGAGGTTTTGTCAAATGCACCAATTTTCGTTGATGATAGACCTGGAAATAACGCGGTTTCAATGCGATCAACGGCTCGCCGATTAAAAAGCGAAAAGAATTTGGGCCTAATAATTGTGGACTATTTACAATTGATGATGCCTACAAATACTAAAAATAGCGACAATATGGTTCAACAAGTCACTGAAATATCGCGTTCATTAAAAGGCTTGGCTCGAGAATTAGATGTTCCAGTTATCGCTCTTTCACAATTATCTCGTGCTGTTGAACAACGTGGTGGTAAACCAAGACTTTCTGACTTGCGTGATTCGGGTTCTATTGAACAGGACGCCGACGTTGTTATGTTCATTCACCGTGATGATAAATATAATGAGAATTCTGACAAGCCAAATATTGCTGAAATAATGATTGAAAAGCACCGAAATGGTCCTACGGGCCGTGTAGAATTATACTTTGATGCAAATAAATCTACTTTTATTGAAATTGACAGTACACAACATGGCCATGGTCAAAGTACAGATTTTAAAGACTTCTAATTTATGAATATCATTGATGAATTAATAGAAATGTTTAGAAAGTTTCCTGGTGTTGGTCCCCGCCAAGCCGAAAGATTTGTCTATTACCTACTCCGCCAAAAAAAAGACTATTTAAAGAGAATGTCCGGTCTGATTCCAGAATTAGACAGTAAAGTAAAAAATTGTGAAATGTGTAAACGATTTTATTTGTCGGAACACACCAAACATAATATCTGTAATATTTGTTTAAATAAAAATCGGGACGCAAAAACATTAATGATTGTTGGTCGTGATGTTGATTTTCAATCGATTGAACGTAGTGAAAATTATATTGGCCTATATTTTGTACTTGGTGGGCTTGTTCCAATTTTGGAAAAAGATTATGAAGGAAAAATCCGTTTAATGGAATTAAAAAAATCTATTGAAAAAAGACAAAAAGAGAACGCTTTAAATGAAATTATTTTCGCATTAAATGCAAATCCAGAAGGAGAAAATACTACTAATATTATTAAAAGAGAAATAAAAGATTTTGCTGAAAAAAATAATATAAAGATTTCTATTTTGGGTCGAGGATTATCTACCGGTACAGAATTAGAGTATTCTGATTCAGAAACTATCAAAAATGCCCTTAAAAATAGATTTTAGTACCCTGTGTTTATTGTGGTCTTAAATTTTTGCATCACTGCTTCTCCCACATATGTTGGGCCTATATATTTTATCCAAAGCTCTACCTTTACTTGCCCTTGATTTGTTGATGGATTCGTTAAATTTTCAAAATCGGCATACAAGACTGTTACATCACGGGAGGTAAGTCTGCGAGGATCATTATCCCCTTCCTTAACATACAAAACACCATCCTCGACATAAAACACCTTTTCAGTAGAATCTTTTACAAAAGTAATTGTGGAAATTCCAGTTTGAGATAAAACTGTTGATCCATAAATTGATAATGGCTCGTCTGACATACTAACTTCGGCATCGCCAGTTAATAAAATACTTGATGTGGCAATAATTCCTAATTTTATTGTTTTACCAACATTTTCTTCTGGAACCATCTCACTTTGAAGTTCGTATTCAGGATAAATACACAAAATGTCACCGTCACCAATTTCCAAAGTACCCGAAAACGTGGTTGAACCAGTTTCCTCGTCTAGATCCTGACCACTTTCATTACCAAAATATAGTTCTCCAAAATCAACCTCATCGTAAGTGGCAAGACAAGTTGTAGTTGCAGTATTAATTACATAATTCAATTTTACTCTATCAATATACTGTGGATCCAACGTGCCCAATTGTTTGATTTCTATCGATTCAATTGTATCTAAACCAGTTTCTCTATAAAAAGTAAATGCGCCATCTAAAGGTATGCTTGTCGTTGCCCCAAATCCAATACTTGGTATATGACGACCGGCTGTAGAAACTTGTAAACTGCCAGTAATAATGGCTGTAATATTCCAGTTTGTATTGTTATTACTATTAATTCCCTCCGCTACAGTTATCGCAGTAGCGTGAATATTGTTTGAATCTTTTACATTCACAAAATTTATATCGCGCGCGCCGGTTGGATTTATTGCCCACTGGGTTTCATCAACACTTGAATTTAATACCAAATAATTACCAGCATAGCCTGTAATCGTTGTAATTTCTGAGGCGGTAGTCGTCGCGCCGGCAGTAAACAATGCCGTCGTTGTTGCTCCACCAATAATAGTAAGATTTTTATAAGCCCAGGTATCTTTTATATTTAAAGTCGTTGATCCGGTATATTCTACTGTGCTGCCAGAACTTAGTGTTGGAGTTGTAACAGATCCGGCTCCCGTTAAACTTAATTTACCACCACTCGCCACTGTAAAAGAAGTTGCGGCAGTAAAGTTATATCCATTTAAATCAAAAGTACCGCCATTCGACACAGCGAGTTTAGAAATCGCTGCGTTGGAGCCTAACTCAAGAATTCCTCCTGGATTATTAACGGTAACTTGTCCCGTAGTAAAAGTAGTCGCCAAACTTGATGTAAATATTTGTTCAGAGTTTCCTATAAGATTATATGAACAATTACCACCGCCAGACCACCCAGAATTAATTGCAAAGTTTCCTTTAGCGCTAACTGACCCCCCATTCATAACACCTGTATTTAGAGTTAAATCTCCATTTGCAATTAGCGTATCTCCGGAAGAAATCGTAAATGGGTTGAGTGTGCCCCCAGAAAATTCCAAATCATTAAAGGTCTCGGTCGTGGTGACATTTATTGTTGCGCCCTTACCGTACTCAGTTGTAAAAATAACCTTTCCTGATGGAGCATTTAATGTTCCACCAGCAGTGTGTGTAAATGTTGAATTATTAAAAGTTGTTATGCCAGAGGACAAATTAAGTGTACCGCCAGACAAGGTAAAAGAATTAGAAGATCCAGTTGCACCAAAAGTCGTGTTACTGGTACCTCCATTGAAAACACCCTGTGACATAATAAAAATATTTTTAGCGATGAAATTTCCTGAGCCACAATCCAGTGTTCCATTAAACATTGTAAAAGAACCATTAACAGTTAGATTTTTTGTTCCAAGATTAATATCTCCGGAATAATTTTGTAAATTTAAACCATTAAAAATAGTACTTGCGTTATAGTTTAGTGTTGCATTAGGGTTGTCCCAAACAATTTTAGGTGCCTTGCCTCCATTAAATATTACATCTCTTGATGTTCCAAGACCGTCATCCAAGATATTTACTGTTGCATCTCCACCATCAGCAGCTGATCCAAATCCAGAATTAACTGTGACATTGGCCTTTGCATTAATTGATCCCGTACTTATAACACCTGTATTTAGAGTTAAATCTCCATTTGCAATTAGCGTATCTCCGGAAG
>CAYOAT010000008.1:19749-29281 GCA_964402215.1 uncultured Candidatus Saccharibacteria bacterium | reverse complement strand
GCTGTTGTGACGGTCGGTGGTGGAGGGGATGATTCTGTGAATGGCGATTGTGGTAGTTCAGATGGACAATCTTTTGAGTCTGAGCCATCAGCAAATTTGTGTTTAGCTGGTACAGCCTCAGCTGTTGCTGGATCTGGTCCATGGACTTGGACTTGCACCGGATCTAATGGTGGTACTACTGATTCGTGTTCAGCAGATTTAACAGAAGGTGATCCCGTCGAAGCCCTAAGAAGTGGATTAGTTGGTTATTGGCCGATGGATGATGATATGCTCGACTATTCTGATACTGGAAATAATGGAACTTGTTCAAATTGTCCATCAGCAACAACAGGAAAAATTGATGGGGCATATAATTTTAATGGCTCGTCAAATTATATTGTTTCAAATAATACTTCTTCAACGATAACTGGAAATTCACCAAGAACAATTGCTGCATGGGTTAAACTTGAAACAACAGATAATACAAAAAATGGTGATATTGTAACCACGGGCTCGGGTGATTGTACGTCCAAAATGTTTTCTGCTGGTACTCTGGAATACAAACTTCATTTTTGGAGTGCCTGTAATGATGCATCATCAAATATTTCTATTCCAACAAACGAATGGGTTTTTGTTGCTATTGTTTATAACGGTTCAAATGTTTCTGCAACTGTTAATGAGACAACGGTTACGATTAACAAGAATAATTTCAATACAATCTCCTCGAAACTTTTTATTGGTGCAGAAACAATAAATAATGGTTCGAGTTTCAGAAAATATTTTGATGGTGGAATTGATGAGGTTGCAATTTGGAATCGTGCCTTATCTTCCGACGAAGTTTCTGATTTGTATAATGCGGGTTCCGGAAGAAGTTTAATTGCCCAATAATTTATGATTAAATTACCATTTTACAAGCAAGATACAGATTATTCTTGTGGTCCAGCAACATTGCAAATGATTTTTCGTTTTTATGGAAAATTTTTTAGTGAAAAAGATTTAATAAAGAAGTTAAAAACAAATAGAACGACGGGCACGCGCCACAAAGCCTTGCTTGATTTTGCTTGCAGTAATGGATTTTATGTCTATATCAATAATGAATCATCACTAAAAGAGGTTGCGTATCTTGTTGGTAGAAAAATTCCTGTCATCATTCATTTTATCGAACCAGATAGCAATGATGGCCACTACGCAGTAATTGTTGGAATAAATAAAAAACATGTAATCCTCGATGACCCTTGGAATGGTAAAAATTTTAAAATTACTCGTAAAGACTTTGAAGAAAGATGGCACAGCGAAGATGGAAGTTTTGTTAGATGGATTATGGTTGTTTCAGATGAATATAGACACTTGGGTAAACAATATTTACCAAAGAAAAAGAAATAGTTTTCTATTTAGATTTTTTGCCGCGACCCTTTCTGGTTTTTTTAGGTTCAGCTAATATTTGTAGCGCGCGATCTAAAACAATATCGTAAACATTGTCTTCTTTTAGAGATCTGAAATCTTTGCCATGAACAATATATGGACCAAAACGACCAATACTTGCCGTGATTATTTCATTTGTATCTGGATGAGAGCCAAGTTTTCGTGGAAGACTAAGATACTTCATAGCATCATCAATTGAGACATTGGTTAAATCTTTATCTTTTGGAATACTCGCCATTTTAGGTTTAATTTTTTTACCTTTTTCATCCTTTCCTCCAGCGCCATGTTGAACATACGGACCAAATCTACCAATTTTTACGAAAATTGGATCACCGGTTTCTGGATGGTTACCAATTGGCTCATCAGCTTTTATCTCTTGTCCTTCAAAAGTTAGGGCACCGATACATTCAGGATATTTTGCGCAGCTTAGGAACTTACCACCACGGCCAAGTTTGATTTGCATTTCACCCTCACATTTTGGACATTTGAATTTTTTATCAGCATCGCCAAGAGTTGTTAGTTTTGCGATATCTTCTTTTTCTTTAACATCTTTAGAAAATGGGCCATAAAAATCTTTCATGGTTTTTTTGTATTCACGTTTTCCTTCAGCAATTTCATCAAGCTCATTTTCCATTTCAGCCGTAAATGAATCACTAATATATTTTGCAAAATTTTGTTCAAGGAAACTTGAAACAACATCACCAGTGTCAGTTGGAATCAAAGTTTTTCCTTCTTTAACAACGTAACCTCTATCCGCCAATGTTTTCATAATCGCCGCGTATGTTGATGGACGACCAATGTCTCTTTTTTCAAGTTCTTTGATAAGTCCCGCTTCTGTATAACGTGAAGGTGGTTCGGTTTGTTTTGCTTCGCTGGCAATTTTTTGTAAATCAAGGCGTTCGTTTTCTTTTACAAGAGGTAGTTCGACATCTTCACCTTTAGCATGTGGATCAGCCATTAACCAACCATCGTAAACAACTCTTTGACCATTAGCACAAAATTCCGGAATTTCTCCATTATTAATTTCTGCAGAAATTTTTGTTCGAATTGTATCGGCATCTTTCATTTGCGAAGCAATTGCACGTGATCTGATCAATTCATATAATTTTTTTTGTTCAGTAGTATGACCAGCACTTTTAACGCTAATTTTTGCGGGACGAATCGCTTCGTGAGCTTCTTGGGCATTTTTAGATTTATTTTTGTAAACACGAATTTCTAAATGTTCTTTTCCAAATTCGTTTTCTACTGTTGCCGCAATTTGGCCGATAGCATTTTGACTTAACAGGGTACTGTCAGTTCTCATATAAGTAATAAAACCAGATTCATATAATTTTTGGGCAACTTGCATTGTACGTGATGGACTAAACCCTAGCCGAGTGCTGGCTGTTTGTTGCAAAGTTGAAGTAATAAATGGAGGTTTTGGCGATCTTTTTACGTTTGTTTCTTTTACACTTTTTACTTTCCAATTTCCTTTTTCACCTACAGAAATAATTCTCTCAACTTCTTTCATGTCTCGCGGTTCTTCAGAACAGATTACTTCAAAATCAACTTTATTCTCAGATTTAACTTGCGCTTTTATAACCCAAAAATCCTCAGATTTAAAGGCGCGAATTTCGCGTTCGCGTTCCATAATAATTCGTAGAGCAGGAGATTGAACACGTCCCGCAGATAATCCATAGCGGACTTTTTTCCAAATTAATCCAGACAAATCATAACCAACAAGGCGATCCAGAACTCGGCGAGCTTCTTGGGCCGCTTTTAAATTCATATCAATTTCACGTGGATTTTTTACAGCTTCGTTTACAGCCTCTTCTGTAATTTCGTTAAAAGTAACTCTCTTCGCATTTTTTAATCCAAGGACTTCTTTCAAGTGCCAAGCGATTGCTTCTCCTTCACGATCGGGGTCAGTCGCGAGAAATATTTCTTCTGATTTCTTTGCAAGTTTTTTTAGGTCAGCAATTATTTTTTCTTTTCCAAGAGAAATTTCATATGTCGGAACAAAGCCGGCTTTTATATCAATAGCCTTTTTATTATTTTTTGGTAAGTCTCTGATGTGGCCAACAGAAGATGAAACAATAAAGTTTCCACCAAGATATTTTTCAATGGTTTTGGCTTTTGCTGGTGATTCAACAATTAATAATTTATTTGACATTAGCACAATTAATAACGCAATAACTTATTTTTTGCAAATTTTACCGTGGACTATTTGAATTAAATCTTTTATTTCAAGCGAAGAAATAATTGCGTTTAGAACCTGAATTTCCATCTGATTTTTTAATAATAAAGTTTCAATATCAACATTTTCATCAAGCTGTGTATAAATATTTTTTTCTTCAGTAGATAAATCCAAAATATCGGATACTTTCTCTATTTTTTTAAAGCCAATATAATCAATAATATCTTCTGCCGACTGAATAACGTGCGCGCCGTCTTTTATGAGAGAATTTGCGCCAACAGAGTTTTCAGACATTATTGAACCAGGAACAGTCAGCATGTCTCTATTATAGTCAGCAGTTAATTTGGCAGTAATCATTGTTCCTGATTTTTCTTTAGCTTCTATTATTAGTGTAGCGCTGGATAATCCAACCATTAATCTATTCCGGCGCGGAAAAGACCAATTTGTCGCCTCAAAGTTATCGTGGTATTCAGAAATTAAACAACCCCCAGCATTTAATATCGTATGAGCAAAATTTATTTGAGATTTTGGATAAATAACTTTATCGTGAAGTCCTGAACCGGGAAGGGCAATAATATGAATATTATTTTTCAGAGCTGTTTCATGGGCGATTGAATCTATTCCAAATGCGAGGCCCGAAACAATCGAGATTGGATATCCACGCAGTCCCTCTATTAGTTTTTTACAAACTGCCTCGCCATAATCTGTATATTTTCTTGGACCAACAACGCACAAACGATAATTGTCGGGTAATGGTAAATTTCCTCTAATTCGCAAAGACTTTGGTGGATCGGGAATATTTATTAATCCTTTTGGCCAGTATTCTTTTTGCCAAGTATAAATTGGCCATTTGTCTTCCATTAGCCGAAGTTTTACAGATTTGTTATGATGTTTTTATAAAAAAAGTCTAAATAAACATTAAAAAACATGCTTGATATTAAATTTATTAAAGAAAACAAGGAGATCGTCGCAGCTGCAATCAAGAATAAGAACGTCAAAGTTCCTATTGATTTGGATCTTTTGGTTAAACTTTCAGAGGACAGAGCTTCTCTTCGACAAAAAATTGATGAATTAAATCAAAAGAGAAATCAAGCCGCTAAAGCTCAGGATATTGAAGTTGGTAAACAATTAAAAGACGAATGTGCAGCTCTAGAGGCAGAATTTAATAAAGTTGATAAAGAATATTTTGATATCTTAATTTTAATTCCCAATATTCCATCTGCTGATACTCCAGTGGGACCTGATGAATCGGGAAATAAAGTTATTCGACAAGTTGGTGAAAAAAGACAATTTGATTTTACTCCACGAGAACATTTTGAAATTGGAAAAGATCTAGGAATTATTGATAACGAAAAAGCAGGAGAAATTTCTGGTGCGCGATTTACTTATTTGAAAGGTGACTTGGCGCGACTACAATTTGCTCTAATTAATTTTGCAACATCATTAATTGCAAATCCAAAAAATTCTTTGAATGAAATTATTAGTAAAAATAATTTAGCAATTTCTGATAAACAATTTAATTTTGTTATTCCTCCAACTATGGTGAAGCCGGCAGTACTTAATAGAATGGCACGATTAGAGCCAAGAGAGGACAGATATCATTTACCTGGAGATGATTTATATTTGGTTGGTAGTGCTGAACACACATTAGGACCGATTCATATGGATGAAGTTTTGAAAGCTGAGAATTTGCCGATTCGTTATTTGGGTTATTCAACTTCATACCGCCGCGAAGCTGGTTCATATGGAAAAGATACAAAAGGAATTTTGCGAATGCATCAATTTGATAAATTGGAAATGGAAACATTTTGTTTGCCAGAAGATTCTTATCGAGAACAAGAATTAATGGTGGCGATTCAAGAAACTTTGCTCCAGAAATTAGGTCTGCCATATCAAGTTGTATTGATTTGTACAGGTGATATGGGAACTCCTGATCACAGACAAATTGATATTGAAACCTGGATGCCGGGACAAAATCGCTACCGAGAAACTCATACAACAGATTTGAATACCAGTTATCAATCACGCAGACTTAATACAAAGTTCAAAAATAAAGAGGGAAAAGCAGAATTTGTACATATGATTGATGGAACTTTGGCGGCAATGGGTAGGATGTTAATTGCGATTATTGAAAACTATCAACAAAAGGATGGTTCAATAAAAATTCCAGATGCGCTTGTACCGTTTATGGGTCAGGAATTCATCAAGGGTTAGTTTCGTAATTTTAAAATTAAAATGTCTCAATACACCACGACAAATCTTGTCAGAAAAAAACGTTTGAGAATGTATTGGAAAATTGGTTTAACAATAGTTTTTGTCGGTGTATTAATTTACGGAGTTTCTTTTTGGTCAAAAAATGAATCTTTGCAAATAAAATCTGTGAATGTTTTTGGTAACAAGCACGTCAGCACCGCTGCTATCCTCGAAGATTTTAATGAAGTGGTTGATGAAAACCTTTTTTATATTATTAATCAAAATAATTTAGTTTTTTTGCCAAGAACAAAAATCGCAAATGAAATTAAAGAAGAATTATCTGTTAGGGCTGTTTATATAAAGATGGCTGGCCCAACGTCAGTAGATGTTGAAATTGTTGAATATGATCCAGTCGCAATTTGGTGTGCAGATTTGGTAAAAAAGAATTGTTATTTAATAAATTCTGATGGTTTATTTTTTGTTAAAGCCCCGGAAATAGTTTTTGATGATTTAATTGAAATTGTGGGCGAGATAAAAGGAGACATTTTAGGACAATATTATGTTGATTCGGCAGTATTTAATAATTTTGTTTCACTTCAAGCTTTGCTTAAAAAAATAAATGTCGTTATTTCAAAAATTACGACAAAAGATTACGAAACATTCACATTAATGACAAAAAATGGTCCGAATATTTTGATTGATAAAAAGGATGATCCTGTTGAGGTGGCAAATAATTTGAAAACCACGATAGATCAAGAATCTATTCACGAAATACAGTTTCAAAATATCGAATATATAGATTTGCGTTTCGAGGGTAGGGCTTATTACAAAATTAAATAAAAAAGATATAATATAAGCAATGAGGTTTTTTACACTGATACCATATTATCTTGTTTGGCATTATACGTCAGGAATTATTAACTATTTCAGTTTATGGGGAAATTTTATTTGGTTTTCTTATAATTATTTTTCCTTCAATATATTACTTCGTACTCTGTTTTCTCCATTTAAAAGGTTGTCAGAAAAAAATTCAAAAGGACTTGATCCGGGAAAGTTTTTTGGCGATTTAATCGTAAATACGTTGATGAGACTTATCGGTTTTTTAATGAGAACAGTAGTTATTTTTGTGGGAATAATGGTTACCACCGTAGTTGTTTTGGGCGGACTTGGCTTGTTCTTTATTTGGCTTATCCTACCAATCGTCCTTTGTTTCTTTATTGTGGCTGGATTAATTGCGGTTTTTAAATAAAAACATGATTACATTTAACGAATTAAAAAATAAAGCCAATTCAGTCTATCCCGCAGTTTTGCTTGATAAGTATACAAATAACAGATCAAGAAAAATTGTGAGGACAATCCTAATGTGGGTTTCCTTCATCTTATTAATTATGGTAATGGTTTCGTGCGACTTTTCAAGAAATTATTTAAAAATTCCTGAAAATTATTCAGCCTGGATTTTTTCACACGTTTCAATGTTACGCGGTTTATTTTTTGTCATTTTCCCATTTTGGTTGATTTCATATTTGTTTGAAGCTTTTTACGCTTCATATTATTTTGATGAAACAGATATTGATTTTGATGTGGCGAGACTTGCATTTCTATCAGATGATCGAGATCTAACAAAAAGTTTTCTAAAATCAGAAATCGGCAGATGCGTGTTACTTCGATTGGGAGTTGGCAAAAAATTAATTAGTACTTTTTTAAGTTCAAGTCGAGAAAAAATAAAAGAAACTAATTTTCAAATGCCGACTGACTATTATGGTGATTACATCAGTCTTGTTGATTATGGACAAACTATTTACGAACAAGATAAAGATTTTGCAAAATTTTTGGGACAATTGGCTATAACAAAGAAATTATTTTTAGGCGCGCTGACTTGGGTTGATAATGAGGATTGGAGAATTAGAAATAATGAGCGCTGGTGGATTCGTGCAAATTTGGCACGTGTTCAAAGTCTTGGTCGAAACTGGTCATTTGGTAAAACATATTTACTTGAAAGATTTGGTAATTCAATTGTGGCTGAATCTGTTTATCGTAGTTTGGGGGATAAATGGAGGATTCATAAAGAGGAAGTAAGACAAATTGAAAATATTTTGGTAAAAGATAGCGGCGCAAACGTTATGTTGATTTCTCCTACATCTGAATCTGGCCTTGAAATTGTCGCATCTTTAGGAAAAATGATTTTCAACGGGCAAACTTTGCCGGATTTAGAAGATAAAAGAATTTTCGTTTTGAATGTTAATTTATTGCTTACTCAAGCATCAAATCGACAAACATTTGAATCAAACACAATAGATATTTTGGCGCAGGCGAAACATGCGGGAAATGTTATTTTGGTTTTACCACAAATTAGTACTTTCCTTGAAAGTGCAAATAAAATTGGCGTGGATATTTCAGCGTTATTTGCGGAAGTTTTGGAATCAAAAAACATTCAAATTGTTGGAATCTGCGATGAAAAGAGTTTCCATGAAGTTGTTGAAACTGATTTTGACTTAATGCAATTTTTTGAAAAAGTTTCTATCAAAGATTTGAATCAAGAATTAGGAATTCAAATTTTGGAAGAGGAAAGTGCTTACTTGGAAAATAAATATAAAATATTTTTCACTTATCAAAGTTTGGCAGCTATTGCTGAGGGCGCGGAACGATATTTTATGGCAACAACGTATTCCGACAAGATTTTGGATCTTCTTCAGGAAGTTGCCACAAAAGCAAAATCCGACAAAGATATTGTTATTACCGCTGAACATGTTTATAAAACGCTAACAATCAAAACAGGTGTCGTTCAGGGCAGCATTTCTGCTGATGAAAAGATTAAACTTTCTTCACTTGAAGAGATTTTACATAAACGTGTTATTGGTCAAAATGAAGCAATCCAGTTTATTGCCGACGCAATGAGAAGGGGACGACTGGGAATCAGTAATCCAAAAAGACCAATTGGATCTTTTCTATTTCTTGGTCCAACCGGTGTTGGTAAAACTGAAACGACAAAAGCCCTCGCAGAAAGTTTTTTTGGTTCAGAAAAAAATATTTTACGATTTGATATGTCCGAATACACTGGTGTTGACGCGGTTCCAAAATTGATCAGCCAGTGGTAAACAAACAGGTAGTTTGGCCCAAAAAATCATTAATCAGCCCTACGGCGTATTACTTCTCGACGAATTTGAAAAGACAACAAAAGAAGTTATGGATTTATTCCTTCAAATTTTGGACGAAGGACAATTTACCGATTCTCGCGGTCAAAAAATTATTGCTAGAAATTTAATTATTGTGGCGACTTCAAACGCGGGTAGTGACATGATTTACAAAGCAAGTTTCGAGAAAAAAGACCTTTCTGCTTTCAAAAACGAAATAGTCGACTCTTTAATTAGTGAAAGAATATTTAAACCAGAATTAATTAACCGTTTTGACGGTGTTGTTTTGTTCCACGCCCTAAACAAAGAACATTTATATGAAGTGGCAAAAATTATGATTCGCAGATTGGATGAACGTTTAACAGACAAGGGAATAAAACTGGATGTTAGCGACGATCTACTCGAATATTTGGTGGAAGTAGGAAATAATCCAAAATTTGGCGCGAGAGCAATGAACCGTGCAATTCAAAATGATATTGAAAAATTAATTGCTGATAAAATGATCGCTGAAAAAATAAATTCTGGTTCTCACTTGATTTTCAAATTTAATAAAGATAAAAAGTTAGAGATTGTTATATCTGACAAAGTTGTGTAAATTGATATAATTCGACCAATGCAATTTAGATTTTAT
>CAYOAT010000008.1:0-19739 GCA_964402215.1 uncultured Candidatus Saccharibacteria bacterium | reverse complement strand
ATCTGGGAATAATAGCTGCCATTTTTACTGGAATAATAATCTCGCTACTTGCGCTTGAGGGTTTTTCTTTTTCTTATCGTTTTTTGGCACAACACGTTGAATTTCCTTGGAATCGCGATATGGGAGCGGAGGGAAGTAACGTTTACGAATATGATAATGGCAGACTAGCTAGTCACTATAGAAAAATGGATGATTCTATTAATTTCCCAAAAGTTACTGCGAAATCGTATTTGGTGGCTGATTTGGATACGGGTGAAATTATAGAAAGTCGCGAGCCATATGATATTTATGCTATTGCATCGATTAGTAAATTAATGACCGCGCTCGTTTCGGTAGAAACAATTGATCAATATTCACAGGTCAGCGTTCCAAAATTTGCAGTTGAAACTTTGGGAGTACAGGGTGGTTTGCGAGCCGGTGAAATTTTGTCGGCTAATGATTTGTTGTATGCGCTACTCTTAGAATCCAGTAATGATGCGGCAGAGGCTTTGGCGGGATTTGCTGGACGCGACGATTTTATAAAGAATATGAATAACCGTGCCGCGGCGCTTGGTCTTGATGGAACAACTTTTCTTGACCCAAGTGGTTTATCGGAAGGAAATAAATCAACATCAAATGATTTGTTTAAACTTTTTCAATATATACGAGAAAATCATCCAGAAATTATAAAAATTACAGATACAAAAAGTCATAAAGCAAAAAAACATACTTGGTTTAATAATAATAAATTTATTAATGACCGACTTTATACCGGAGGAAAAAATGGTTTTACTTCTGCCGCCAAACATACTTTGTTAACAACATTTGAATTACCGCTATCAGATTCAGGATCGCGAAATGTTGCGATTGTCTTGTTGCAATCCGATAAAACAGAAAAAGACACCAGAGATATTTTGTTTTATTTGCTAAGAAATATCTCATACAATGAATAATTTTTGGCAAAAGTTAAAAAAGAAAAAAGGGAATAAACCGATTTTGGTTTTGGCACCGATGGCCGATGTCACTGACGCGGCTTTTCGACAAATAATAACAAAATACGGTAAACCTGATGTATTTTGGACGGAATTTGTTTCGGCAGATGGACTCGTTCTTGCTCCAGCAGAAGGGAAAAAACACTTACTTGAAGCATTTAAATTTACAAAAAAAGAAAAACCAATTGTGGCGCAGATTTTTGGTTCAAAGCCAGAGAATATAGAAAAGGCAGCATCGATGATCCAGAAGTTAGGGTTTGATGGATTGGATTTGAATATGGGTTGTCCAGATAGAACAATTGAAAAACAAAATAGCGGTGCATCGATGATAAAGAATCCTGAATTGGCAAAGCAGGTTATATTGGCCGCCATGCGTGGTGCAACAAAAATCCCAGTGTCGGTTAAAATTCGTTTAGGTTACAACAAAGATGATTTAGAAAATTGGTTATCAATTATATTGTCGACAAATCCTGCTGTTGTGACAGTTCACGCCCGTACCAGAAAAGAGATGTCAAAAGTTCCGGCCAGATGGAGTCGAATAAAAGACGCTGTAAAAATTCGTGATTTTTTGAAAAGTGAAACTTTAATTTTTGGAAATGGTGATGTTGTTTCGGTTAGTGATGCAATTACCAAAAAAAATGAAACTGGTTGTGATGGTGTGATGGTGGGAAGGGGAATATTTGGAAAGCCTTGGTTTTTTAGCAACAAAAATCCTGATTTGAAAACGAGGTTAAAAATTTTGATCGAGCATATAGATTTTTTTGATAAAATTATTGAATACAAAAATTTTGCAGTGATGAAAAAACATTTCAAAGCTTATGTGGAGGGTTTTGACGGGGCAAAAGATTTACGAGTTAAATTAATGATGACTAATTCTGCAATAGAGGCTAAAAAAATTATAAAGGATTTTATAAAGACAATTTAGGGCTTATTTATTGGTGATTTTAGGTGTGGATAATTGGTATTGTTTTACTGCTTGACAAAAATTGTGGGTGTGATACTATACTTGTCAGAAGAGGTTCACAACGAATCTCGCTGAAGGCCACAGTTTGGCCCTTGTACATCACATGGAGGTTCCATGATCGCCATCCGCGCCTATAGTACCGGTCCCCCGAGCATCGTCGCATTCCAGTTGGCTTTGCGAATATCCGGCGCCCTGTGACGGCACGGGCGGGCGTTATGCAATGATGCAGCGCGCCTAAAGCCCAAGCCAAGGTAATATGCGGCGGCAGTTAGAAGCGACAACTGCCGCGGCCATAATGCTAGATAAGGAGGTTACAACTAGGAACCCGGACAAGTTTCGGGCTGGTCGATTGACGACACATAAACTTAACCCTGCACTTTCAGCATACGGAGAGCCCCTCGTAAGGGCGGAGGAAAGGAAGGCCCAGCGACTTGGAATCCAACAAAATCTCTCAAACGGTTTCGTCTGTTTAGAGATATCGTTCAGGTAGGTTCGCTTACTTGATGATAACTTTGTTGGACTAGTAGATTTCAGAAGAACATTCATTTTTTCTTAAAAAAGAAAAAATCCAAACGGACCCGAGGAGTAGCGCAAGCTGCACCCCGGGTCTTATTTTTTTATATAAATCTCACTAGTTGACAAACCTTATAAAACATAATAGACTGTCGGCAGATGATTTGGTTCCTTTCCACGGTTGTTCCACGGCTCTAGTGGACAAACCTCAAACATGCAACGCGACTATTCGCTCCTTCCTCCTTTAGGAGTATGCCGCTGAACGGACGGTGTAGGTCACAGTGCTCCCCCCAATTCCGCGCACTGAAAACCAAGGCGTTTCTCGGGTGCTTCTGTACGCCTTAGGTCGATCCGAATAAATGCACAGTATGTTTGAGTACGAAGGTTGTGTGAACAACCGTGGACCTTTTTGGTGCAATTAGCACCATATCATTGTAGACCCGCCTTACGTTCTAACCGTGGCGGGTTTTTTAATTTTTCTGTTATACTATTTTCATAAAACTTATGTCGAAAAACGCCGAAAATACCTTTCAAGCCTTGTATACAAAATATCGTCCGCAGAAATTTTCTGAGGTGATTGGTCAGGATCATGTCGTCGATGTTTTAAAATCTTCTTTGAAGCAAGGAAATATTTCTCATGCTTATTTATTTTCTGGATCACGCGGAACAGGAAAAACTTCTGTGGCTAGAATTTTGGCTCACGAAATTGGAACGACCGCAAAAGATTTGTATGAAATTGATGCCGCTTCTAATAACGGGGTAGAAGAAGTCAGAACTTTAAATGAATCAATTTTAACTTTACCATTTGATTCGAAATACAAAATTTATATTTTGGATGAAGTTCATATGTTGTCGAAGTCGGCTTTCAATGCGCTTCTCAAAACTTTGGAAGAACCACCAAAACATATTATTTTTATTTTGGCGACGACCGAACCAGAAAAGTTACCAGAAACTGTGGTGTCTCGTTGTGAACATTACGAATTCAAATCTCCAAACAGAGCAGTTTTGAAAAAGATGGTAATGGCGACTGCAAAGAATGAAGGTTATGAATTGGAAAGCGAAGCCGCAGAATTGATTGCGATGCTTGGTGATGGATCTTTCCGTGATGCTCATACAAATTTACAAAAATTAATTCGTTCTTCAGCGGATACAAAAATTTCACTTGAAGAAGCCGAAAAGGTAATGGGAGCGCCACAAATTTCTATGGTTAATGCAGTTGTCGAAGGGCTTGTCATTGGTGACAAGGAAAAAGCACTTTCTGCTTTGAATACCGCGGCAGAAAAGAATATTGATGCACGAGTTTTTGTAAAATTGCTTCTTGAAAAAGTTCGAGCCGCTTTGTTAATTAAAGTTGCCCCAACAAAGAAGGATTTGTATGAAGGGGTAGTCAGCGAGGATGAAATCAAATTTTTGGATGGATTGGTGAAGACAAATGGTGACAAAATAAATTCGAAAGTCTTGTTAAAGTTGCTTTCGGTTTATGAAGAGACGTTAAGATCACCTTTGCCATATTTGCCGCTAGAGCTTGCAATCATTGATTTTGTGCAAGAAAAAGGATAATCTTTTATTTATTGCCGGATCGTCTAATGGTAGGACATCGCCCTTTGGAGGCGAGTATCTTGGTTCGAGTCCAAGTCTGGCAGCCAGTTTGAGCTAGCACGAGTACCATATGGGAATTGAGCGCTCGAGTCGCTTTAAAATCTTTAATAAGATATTTACCCTGGACACTTGAACTTTTTGTTATAATAAAAGTATGGAAAAAGAACCAAGACTTGAGCCTTATAATTTTATTGATACCTTAACTTTAAAGGAGATAGAGATTGCAAAAGATCCGGGTCTTAATATTAAATATCTACACGAACTTGGTTTCACTGGAAAGGGAGTTGGTGTTGCAGTTATAGATCATCCTTTAATTTTAGATTACAGAAATGTTAAAGAGTATGGAGATAGAATTGTTCATTACGAAGGAGGGGTAAATGGTAATTCTGTTCATGGACCAGCAGTTGCATCTATGTTGGTTGGAAAAGAATGTGGTGTTGCCCCAGAATGTGATATTTATTATTTTACTCGTGATCCAGAAGTTCATCCTATTGATGAAGAAGGAAATTACACAAGAGAATTGGAAGCCGAACAAATCAGACGAGTTATTGAATTTAATAAGACATTACCTGATGATAAAAAAATCAGAGCAATATCTTTAACTGTCGGTTGGAAAAAGACAAAAAATACAGAGGACATAGAAAAAGCTTGTGAGGAAGCAAAACAGAATGGAATTTTTATATTAACAACTTCTGCTTATAGACATTATGATTTAAATCCTATATCCGCTAGATGTGAACTAGATAAAGATAGAAATGATCCAACAAATTATGAGCTTAGTACTTATTTATCTTCAGATAAAAATTTGGTCTCAGATAAAGAGAATAAATTTAAAAATGGAATTATGGTTCCAGTAGATTGCCGAGTTTACGCTAACTCACTTGGTAATAACGGATTTGCGTATGATAAAAATGGCGCGGGCGGAATGAGTTGGAGTGTTCCTTTTATAACTGGAATATACGCAATGGTTTGTCAGATAAAACCAGATATAACACCTGAAAATTTTGTTCGAATAATGAATGAAACGGGGAGTAATGTGGAATTAAGTATTGATGAGAGGAAAATAGATTTGAAAGTTTTAAATCCAGTTGGAATTGTTAACGCTATATTGTCTGAAATTGGGAAAGAACAAATCTAGTCATCAAAATAATATTTCTAGTATTAGATTTGTAAATTGAGATTTTTTATTGGATATTTAATGATCCACCTTAGACTTGAACAATAAGTCAAAATTGCAACTATATATTTAGAGGCGTATTATTAATAAAAGTTCGAGTAGATTGGAAACGGCCACCTTGAGATAGGTTTGGACTCCAATGAACCTTATTAATTAATAAATATTATATGAGCAAAGAACAACATTTCTCCCCGGAACACGCAAAAGGACAATTTCACTGTCCATATTGTAGCGTCTATTCAAAACAACGATGGGCTCACTTAAGTGCTGTAGGTGATGTACATACTACTAAATGGGGTGATGGTTCGGTAAAAAATGCCTCAAGTATTTTAGGTACGACACTAACTAATGGTCATCTTTCGGATGATTGGTCTCTTTCTATTTGCGAACACTGTAGCGAATTATCTATTTGGCACGAACGTCGAATGATATACCCTAAAAAAATTGTTGTTGAGCAACCTAACGCAGATTTATCGGAAGAGATCCAAAAAGATTATCTAGAAGCTGCTAATGTCCTTAATGATTCTCCACGCTCTGCGGCAGCTATTCTCCGCCTTGCCCTACAGAAACTATGTAAACAGTTAGGTGAGGAAGGAAAGAATATAAATGATGATATTGGGGCTCTGGTAAAAAAGGGGCTCAATCCAGCAATTCAAAAATCTCTCGATGCTCTTCGTATCACCGGCAACAACGCAGTTCACCCGGGTGAGCTAGACCTTGAAGAAGAACCCGAACGTGTTATTAAATTATTTGATCTTTTAAACTTTATCGCAGAAAAAATGATTACAGAATTAAAGGAAATTGACTCTTTCTATGAAGGCTTGCCAGATGGAGCAAAAAAGGCAGTAGAAAAACGTGACGGAGCCAAATAATATTCTTCCGAAGATGGTTAGAATTCTACACTAATAGTAATTAGAAAACCCCCGTGAAGTAAGGTACGAAAAGCTACGAATCAAACTGCCAGCCAGTTTGAGCTAGCACGAGTACAGTATGGGCATTGAAGTTTTATTAATGAAAATAACATAGATAAATGATATGGTGATATATTCTAAAACAGAAGATATGTTAAAAGATTCGATTCAAGAGATGCTTGAAGCAGCAATATTATGTGTAAATTTTTCTAAAAAAGATGGAGGATGTTTGGGTTATCCGGCAGCTATTTTATTACTTTCTATTGTCGCGGTAATAGGTTCTTATTATGAAGGAGACAAAAATTATAAAATTATGATAAATGGTAAAGAAAAATATATAAAAGGTAACACATTTCAACATTTTTATATTTTAAACAGCGAATATTTTAATTTGGATTTGACAGAAAACTTTATAAAAAAACTTTACGATAATTTTAGGTCTCTTTTAGTTCATAATGCAGTTATTGCTAATAAATGTTTCATCACAATAAATGATCCGTTACAAAGGCCATTTTGCGATGATGACGGTTTTAAAAATGAAAAAAATGGTGAAACATATCCTTCTGTTGCGCTTATTCCTCTTTTAAAATTTTCAAAAATTGCTGTGCAAAGATTTATAAAAAAAATTGATGAAGTCTATCCAAAGAGTAAACAGTCATCTTTAATAGAAATGAAATAATAATATGCTCAACTCCCGTCAATTTGATGAACTAAAATATAGTAAAATCATCAAACAGGTCTTAACCAATTTTAGTTCCAGCTCAATTTGGCCAGCAGAGTTGAGCTAGCACGAGATACGTTAAAATTATTAATTAGCGATATAATGTAAACATTATGGAAGAGCCTAATAAATCATCATACGAAGCATATATTTTTTGTACGAATTGTCATGTTCACAAAAAAATAGAAATAAACAAGGGATTACAAATTAGTGATGTTGAGTGTCCTAATTGTGCGAATAACACATTAAAAATTGATCCAAATGGAAAAATATTTAATAGACCTAAACCACGTAATAATTTTAGATAATATATGGAAATAAATTATGGCACAGACCTTTATAAAAGCCACGGAATGTTGTGGAGAACTGCAATTAGAGACGGACGCAGAGAATCTATTGATCACAACCCTCTTTGTTCGAATACTTCTTGTCATATGGTTTTACAACAAAAAGATGGAGGCTATTTTTGTAAAAAATGTGACAAACAATACTCTATTCATGGAGATTATCACACAATAGTAGACGAAGTTGATAGGTCTTGGAGAGGTCACCAAACTTTAGATCAAAAAGTATATTCATTAGATCTTGCTCCTACTAAGGTTATTGACGAGGATAGGGAAGATGAAAATTACTGGGTTCAAGCAAAGATTAGTGAAAAAAATGGCAAAAGGATGGCTGTTGTTTATTTTGGTGAGCGAATAAAAGGTAAACAAGAAAAAAGTGACTATGCTCAAGTTTTCTTAGATTTTGAAGATGAACAATTGCGTTTTGATAAAACAAACAAGAATCCAATGAAACTTTTAGCTAAACTAACCGCTGAATTTTTTGAATCGCAGACAGTAATTAGTTCTAAAAAAGAAGAATAATTAAGTGCTCGTGACGCGTCGTTTTGAAACTCGAAAAGATGCTAAAATAACATTACGGGTCTTGGTTTACTACGGTTCTAGCTCGAGCTGTCCAGCCAGTTTGAGCGTGGTTCGTGCGCTCAAGTTCCATTAATCGTTGTCTCTTTCCATATATCTTTGATTAAGATAAAATTAATTTTATTAATAAATAAGCATTCAATATGGAAAAACATCCTCTTCATTTAAAGACACCAGAACTTCAAAAATCAGGAGAGGTTCAGGATTCCGTTGCTAAATATGAACGTTTAAATGATGAGAAGCTCCCAAACGATCCAACAGATAGAATTGAAGTCCATATGGATAGACTAGAGAATATCTTTCTCAATCCCGATGAAAGAGTTAGACAAAGAAATCTAGAGATGCTTCGACCTTCTATTTATGATGCTTATATAATCAAACCCGAAGAAGTTCCGGAATCATATTTTGAACTTCAACAAAGAGTTGCCAGAGAACGTGGTCAAGCAGTGGAAGAAATACCACAAAACGTTCGTGAACAGATGATTAATGTTTTAATAGAAGACCAAAAACATTCTCTGGATCGATGGATAGATTATTTAACTTCAAACGATGCGGTTTACCCGACATGGTTTAAATATTTTGTTTTCCAGAATATCACTAAACTTTCTCAATTTGATAAAACACTAGGTAAGTTTAAAAAAAGAACTGCTGATACAACCGCACCATATCCAGATGTTTTTCGTGAACCACTTGCTCAAATTTGTGATATCTACGAGCGTGTTGCTAAGGATAATAATCTATTAAAAACTGATCCGCAGATTCAAGAAGAATTTTCTAAATCTTTCCCAAAACTTTATGCTGAAAAAATTACAGAATCTTTGGCAGCAAGATTAGAATCTGGTGAAGAGATAAAAGGAGAGTGGGTTAAATATGAACAAGGAAATAGTGAAGATGCCGAAAGATTATACAAATCGCTTCAAGGCAAAGGAACAGGTTGGTGTACGGCTGGTGATTCAACTGCAAAAACACAGATTGAATCCGGTGATTTCTATGTTTTTTATTCTAACGGCAAGGACGGAGTACCAGCTCAACCACGTTTAGCGATTAGAATGGATGGCAAACACAAAATCGGCGAAGTCCGAGGTATCAATGAACACCAAAATGTTGAACAAATAATGTTACCTGTACTTAAAGATAAACTGAAAACATTTGGTTCTGAAGCTGATAGATATGAAAAGAAATCGGATGATATGAAAAAACTAACAGAGATTGATAATAAAGTTAAAGAAAATCCGGAAGCTGAATTGTCGAAAGAAGATTTAAGATTTTTGTATGAGATGGATTCAAGGATTGATGGTTTTGGTTATCAAAAAGATCCAAGAATCGGGGAGATTCTAACAAGAAGGGATATTAAGCAGGATATATCTTTTGTATTAGACATCAAACCAGAACAGGTTTCCCTTGCAAGATCAGAGGCTTTAAGTGAGGGAATAGTTTATCATTATGGGAATCTTTACCTTGATGACATCTTTGAAATCAATCATGACGAAGAAGGCTTGCATCTCCCACAATATATTGGGGGAAGTCTTAATCTTGAAAACCTAACTTCCGCTAAAGGTTTGAAATTGCCGCAATTTATCAGAGGCGATCTTATCCTTGAGGGTCTAACTTCAGCTAAAGACTTAATATTGCCACAATCTATTGGCGGATATCTTGACCTACAAAATCTTATTTCCGCCGAAGGTTTAACTTTACCAAACTCTATTGGAGGAGGTATAAATCTCCGTTTCTTAACTTCCGCCAAAGGTTTAGAATTTCCTCAATCAATCGGGGGCGATCTTATTCTCAAAAATTTAACTTCCGCTAAGGGTGTAAAACTTCCAAAATCTGTTAGTGGGAGTTTGGAGCTGGATAGTTTAATTTACGCTGAAGGTTTAACTTTACCTCAAACTATCGGAGGGGATCTTTTTCTCAGATATTTAACGTCCGCCGAAGTTTTAACTTTACCTAAATCTATAGGCGGTGGTCTTTATCTAGATAGATTGGCTTATCCTGAAGGTTTAATTTTACCACAGTCTATTAGAGGAGATCTTTATCTTGGTAGTTTTACCTCAGCCGAAGGTTTAACTTTACCTCAAACTATCGGAGGGGATCTTTTTCTCATGGGTTTAACTTCTACCAAAGGTTTAACTTTACCTAAATCCATAGGCGGCGGTCTTTATCTTAATGGTTTAACATCCGCTAAAGGCCTAACCTTACCACAATCAATCGGTAGAGATCTTAGCCTCAAGGGTTTAACATCCGCTGAAGGCCTAACCTTACCACAATCAATCGGTGAAGATCTTTATCTTAACCGATTAACTTCTGTCGAAGGTATAAAACTACCGCAATCTATCGGGGGTCGTTTTATTCTTCCTGGATTGAGTTTGTCTGATATAGAAAAACTTGTAAGACAGTATCCTCAATACGAAGCTCAACTCCCGTCGATTTCATAGACTAAAATATAGTAAAACCATCAAACAGGTCATAACCGATTTTGGTTCCAGCTCGAGTCTGCCAGCCAACACGTGCGCTCGAGTCGGACTGTTATCTGATGTGTCCAGAAAAAATTGTTTTTCAATATAAAATTTACTCACTTAGTAATTAATTACAACAAGTTTACTGATTTTACAATTTGTTATAGAATTTATTAATTATGATTAACAAAATTAAGACATGGATACTTAGTTATAAGTTCACTATATTAATCGTCTTATTAGTAGCATTTTTCTTAGTGAGTGCGTATGTAATAAATATTGGCTCGGTTAATTATCGCTCATTATTAGGTCTAGCCACTAATTGTTCTTGTGATAATTGTGGTGAACGTAGTCAAACTAGATCAAATTATAATGGGAAGATTCCTTATTCTCCATGTGATAATATCTATAAAGATGAAACTAGGCCGATTTCTTTTTGGCGGCGAGTTGTATATCCGAAACCGCAGAGTTACTTTGCTAGTCAGATTTCGACCCTAAAAGAAGATGATAGACATATTCCAGAAGCGATAATTGAATTTGCAAATGAACTTGTCCCAGTTAAAATCGCCGAAGCTTTATGTGCGTGCGCTAGCCCTGACGCGATAGAGTCTGAATTATTAAGTCAAATAGTGGAGTTTGACAGATTAATTTCTCTTTTGAAAGCAGATGGTTTTCCGGCTACGCTGATTCGGTCTGGTTGGAAAGCAAAATTACAATGGCAAAAGACTCTTAATTGGTGGTCAATACATCATCCAGCAGAGTGTGAAAGATCTGAGTATCAAAAACCTCTATCTCAATAAATATTGCATGTTTAATAATCTAAAAACTCATGAATAAATATAGATCAAATTTAATTACTTCAAGTTTTGTTTTAATAATTTTATTGATAATTTTAGTTGTAATTACCGTTAGTCATTTAAGTGACATAAAAAATTTAGCATTGATTGATACTAGAAATATGTCCGAATCAAGTGATCATCAAGGATCAGATGATTGTGATTTGAGTGGTCTAACTTGTTATGCAAGAGAAACATCGGTTGAGGTTGGACAACAGGCACATTTTAATGTTGAGGGATACTTTAATTCTAGTCATCTTGGTTCCGGAGGTCTTCCTTCTGCTTGTTACAAAAAAAATCTTAGATTTACATGGAAAAATCTTAGTATTGGGACAAAGGATGGCATTAATTTAAGCGTGGTGGCAAGTACATATGGCGGTACCGCAAAGGAAGCTAAATGTCCAAATGTTAAAGTTGTGCCAGTAAACAATTCTGATGGTGATGGATCACATGAGTGTAAAATACTTTTAGTAAATGGATATCGTAATGGTGATACTGAGCCGGAGGATAGTTTCGTTGCCTGGGTTAGGAACAGAATAATGAATGAGAGTTTTGTTTATACTGATAAAAATATATCTGGGATTGGAGAAAAGTATAATGCTGTTACCGTCAGAGGGTTAATACCAGGTAATGTTAAAGCGGGTGATAGTTCTAATGCTATATTATATAAAAATTCAGTACAAAGTTTTGTTACCGGTGTTGTTCTTGATGATAATCCACTTGATCCCGGACCAAAACGTGAAGCTTTGGTCGCTGGTCATTCACTTGGTTCAATCGCGGCATATAATTATAGAATTGAAAATCAACAATATCTTTCTGATAACTCACACAAGGCAGAAGTACAATTTTATCTTTATGATCCACCATATAGTGTGCTAACAATTCTTCCTAAGTGGTTAGAAGCTTTTGTTGGTTGGCAGGCGGGGCTATGTGTTCCACTTCCATTTGGAGACGGCCCAGTAAATGGTTGTGAGATTCAAAAGGCAAAAAATTATGGAATAGCGAATACCGGGGCCTTGAAGGGTGATTGGACCAATGGTTTAAACTTTAATCAATATTCAGAGTCAGATATTAATTATTATCATACTCTTTATACTAAACAGCCGAGTGTTTTGGACGATATTCCAAATTGGGTAGAAGATAAATGTTCTCATATATATTTTCCGAAAATATAACCTTTTACATTTTATCGTAGACGGAATAGACTACTTTTATTTGTAAAAACCGTCACTTTTGTCACTTTTTGCTAGCGCTCAAGTCACGTCGATTTAATAGTAAAAATATGAATAAATTTGAAAACACAATTGAATTAATAGTCAGGCTTATCATTAAAAAAGATGATAAATTTTTACTTTGTAAAAATTTAAAAGAAGGACATTATTTTTTACCAGGCGGTCATGTGGAATTTGGCGATACGCTGGAAGAAACTATATACAAAGAAATGAGTGAAGAGTTGGCGTTAAACAAAGAAGATGTTTCAAATATTTCCTTCAAAAAATATATAGAAAATTCGTATGAACACAAAGGACAAAGACATTGTGAAATAAACATGGTTTTTACGGCAGAACTTAAAGATGGAATTGAAATTAAATCCCAAGAGAATCATATTGATTTTGAATGGATAGGAGAAAGCGAAATATCTAATGTGATTTTATTTCCAAAAGGAGTTTTGGAGTAGTGGCCAGCCAGTTTGAGCTAGCACGAGATGCGCTATAATTGAGCTCATGATAATTTTCATTAATGGTTCAATTAATTCGGGCAAAACAACTATTGCTAACATTTTAGCTAAAAAAATATCTAATTCTGCCGTTGTAGAAATTGATGCCCTTAGAGATATGATTGGAGAAATGCCTCTTGAACAGTCTATTCCAATAAATCTTGAAAACGCCGTTTCTTTAATTAAGAATTTTTCCAAAAGAAATTTAAATGTAATCGTTCCTTATCCTTTATCGCAGAAAAATTATGATTATTTAACAAATGAATTAAAAGATCTTGATACAAAAATCTATACTTTTACACTTTCTCCAAAACTAGAAAAAGTTTTAATGAATAGAGGAAATAGGGAATTGAGTGAAGAAGAACAAAAAAGAATTCAATACCACTACAGCGTTGGTATAAATAATCCTTCTTTTGGTGAAGTTATTGATAATTCTGATCAAACACCTGATGAGACTACGGATTATATTTGTTCTAAGATAAATGTATAATTATGAAATCATCACAAATCGTCACTTTTGTTGTAGATAAAGAATTAGATATTGAAAATCATTTAATTGCTCTTAATTCATATAAGAGAAATAGAAATCGTGTCTTTACTCAAAAAGAAAATAAAGATCTGGAAACTTTATCAAATCTTTCAATCGAAGAAGCAAAAATCGAAATTCAGAAAACTGTCGAAACTTATTATAAAAATGCAGAGAAATTAATCTCTCTCGCAAAGGGAATTAATGAAGAATGGGTAAAAATTGAAAAGGATTTTATTGAGAAACTAGAGAAAATTCATAAATTTCCATTTACACACAAAGCAGTTAAAGGAGTATTGTCTACCGCAACACGTTTTGGTTATAACATGAATAATGGCTGGTTTGCGACAGATTCTTCAAGAGATAAATTTGCCTGCATGGATGTGGCGATGCATGAATTAATGCATTTTATGTTTCATAAATATTATGATGAAGTTTGCAAGAAATCTGATTTAACTCCCGGTGAAATGTGGGATATTAAGGAATCTTCTACAGTTTTATTGAATTTAGAGTGTGGCGAATTATTATCACATCAAGAAGTTGGTTATCCTCCTCATAGGGAATTGCGCGCAGTGATAGAAAAATCTTGGATGCAAAATAAAGATTTTGATAAAACCCTGGCTGATGCAATTGAGTTTGTTAAAAATAAAAGGATCGCATAAATATAAAATTAACTCAACTTTTTATATAGTGTCTGAAATATCTGCTTTTGAAATTCAGTAATTTTTTTGCTCTCAATAATCATACAAGTCTCTGAACCATAATCGATAAACGCTACTTTGTCTCCATATATTATTTCAGTAACATCATGTTCAAATGAACCAAAGTCTTTTGGTAACACTTTGAAAAATCTATCCAACGAGGGTTTTTTGTTTTTTGCGGTTTCTTCGTTTGTAATAACAATTCTTTGAAGTTTCTTTTCATCACGCATTTGTTTGTAGATTCTAGGGAAGTATTTGTATTTTTTATACTGACCACCTTTATCAGAACTATATCGATAAAATGTATCGCCTTTTTTAAGACTTCTGACCACATCATCATAAATTCTTTTTGTTCCGTCTTTACCCTCAAGAAATCTAATCTTTGGTTTTGTTTCACTACTGCTATATGTATCTTCCATATCTGGAAGCATTTCAAAGAAATCCATTTTAAGATCGTCAAAGATCGTTTCCAATCTATTTGGTGGTTCAGCTCCATATACAACGCTTTTCAATTTTTGCGTCTGGGTAATTAACTTCTTTTCCAAAAGGGTAGGAATAGCCTTATATATAAGGGGTCTATGGATTGATGTTTTCTCAGATATTTGGGAGATATTAGATGTTCCCATCTCCAAAAGAGCTAGATAAATGGCCGCCTCGTTCTTTGTTAACCCTATTTTCTCTAGAATCCCTAGTTTATCCATGGTTTATATTAATTAATTTGTAATCTATACTTACACATATTATACTGTTTTCGTCGTGAAAATGCAAGTATTTAAGCTATTTAGTACAGTTTTACCTTAGTAATTACAATTTGTGTAATATTTAGTTACACATTATTGAGTCAGGAAAGACCGAAAAACATAGGTATTGTCACTATCCACAGATAAACATTACATAATACATAGTCGTTTTAAGCAACATGTATTTGTTTTAGTTATACTCTCACAAGATATTTAATTGGTGTTCATTAAAAAATATAAATAAATAAAAAAGGAGCAAGTCATGTCTATTTGGAAAAGAAGCAAAGTGTTTCACTCGACAATGGAAAAGCCAGTAGAGAAGAGCGAGGCTTTGTTGATGGAACGTGGCGATCGGCTTGTTGTGGAGAGCCGAGAAATTATAACCTTGGGTCAAAAGCCTGTGGTTATGAGCGTTGGTGGTTGCCAAGTGGTGACTATCGAAGGAACTGCAGCGAGCACAAAAAAACCCGCCACCGTATTTATTCGGTGAGCAAAAAGGAGAAAACATGAAGACATGCTATCAGTGTGGCGAAGAACTGAAACGAGACGGGGAGTGTCCGAATGGTTGTACGGATAACCCGGACTACTACGCTGGTGATCCGGCGGAATTCGAGGAAGGAGAGCAAATAGACCCAGACTGTCAAAACAACTGAAAGGAAAAACCGTAGTTGGAGGACTACATTAAACAAAACCTCCGCTGTTTCACGATGTGTATCGTGACTGATGAGCTCAAAAGAGCGAAACAGAAAAGATCTTTGAAAAAAACGAGAACGCCTGTACCAGATTATTTTTTATAAATTTAGAAATTAATCTGGTGCAGGTGTCCGCAGACGCCAAAGCATGTCGAGCACTTTGTTTTTAACAAAGTTGCCAGTTCTTTCACTTCAAGAGAAGTCTCTTGTCGACGAAAGGAAACAAAACCAGACTTCGTAACCAACGAAGGGTTTCCTGGAAAGAACATGGAGTACAAAAATGGAAGAGAACAAATGTTCTCTAACTGGGTGGTTCCAGATCATTTATGTATTTCATGGGTATAAGGACTATTAATCTCTGGCAAGAGGAAATAGTAGATAATACCCACTGCGGATTTTTCTCAAATATAAAACCATATCTAAACTCAAAAAAAGGAAAAAGCATGAGCACAACATATGGCCGAGCAACAGTCGTATTCCCAGGATTTTCTGCGATTACCGTAGATACGGTAGATCAAAGAATTCTCTTCGCACCATTTCATTGGGGTTACAGACAGGCACACTTCTTACCCCAAAGAAACGTGAGGTTCTCTAATGGCAAAAAACGTCGGCTCTCTAAAAAAGAGCGTAGCCAACTTATGACATTTTCACGAAAGTGGAATAAGCATGGCGAATGGGACCCTGCAACACGCAGATACCAACGACGTTACAGAACCTTAGGGGAGGAAGAATACGGCTAACTTCTGGGAGACCTGAGAGACAGGTCATCATGAACCAGACGAGGTGAAAATAATCACCTTTAGAACAGAAGTAAGTAAGGGCACATAACTCTAAATAATGTCCCGAAAGCAAAAATTCGTGTAGAAATCACGTTAAACAACCCGAACATGCAATGTGTTCGGTCACGTCCGAGAGTGTTGACTCTCGCTGATGAGCTCAAAAGAGCGAAACGGAAAAGATCTTTGAAAACAGTGGAAAAACCATAGAAGGAGTAAAAGTGAGTACAAATAATCAAAGGCCCCAAGTTAATCAAATTTTTAGTATTTTTCGGGTGACCAGTTTTAATATTGGTTTATTCGCTGAGTCGCCTAATTGGTCAGATTATGTGATCGACGAAGAAGATAGTCGATCACTCGCCATAACAACATTTAATTCAGCAGAGATTAAACTGGTAGGCATGTTCAAGAAAGACGAGTTAAAGTTATCTGTCGAAGAGAAACTTAAACGTCAAAGGAATGCTGGTTATATTCTTCTTGATGCATGTGTATTCCAGTTTTTATGGAAATATCAAAGTTTCATTCCAAAATCTTGGAAAAAGAAAGTTAATGGGATGTGCTGTTATATTTACTTTGGCGGAACTATAATACGAAATTTGTACAATAATCGTCGTTATACCATGTGTTTTTATTGGGATGGCGAAATGTGGATTTGGCGCATGGCTCATCTTAATTACAGTTATGGGCCCGCTTTTAAATCAGCTGTACTTGAACGCTAATATTCGGAACTAAATTTGTAATTTGTTCTGATAAAGATTGTGGTATTTCTATAAACAAGCTGATGAATGATGCTTGATTAAATTCATTCAAATCCGCCATTAGTAGTGAATTATTGGCGGGTTCTGTCCGAGAGTGAAGTGCTCTTGCTGATGAGCTCAAAAGAGCGAAACAGAAAATCAGATTATTTTTCAGAAGTAGATGATATAATTTTTAGAATGAAAAAGAACCATAAATATATTTTTGTAATTGGTGGAGTAATGTCCGGAGTTGGAAAAGGAATTGCAACTTCATCAATTGGTGTCCTCCTTCAAGCAAAAGGTTTCTCAGTAAATTTATTAAAAGTTGATCCATATTTAAATGTTGATGCAGGAACAATGAACCCAACAGAACACGGGGAAACATTTGTTTTAAATTCTGGTTTGGAAACTGATCAGGATATGGGAAATTATGAAAGATTTTTACATCGTGATTTAACTCATGATGATTACATAACTTCAGGTATGGTTTACCAGCACGTGATCGCTGCAGAACGAGCATTAAAATATGGAGGTCATTGTGTTGAAGCTATTCCACATATTCGAGACGAAATAATTCGTCGTTTTGAACATTCTGCTGCGACAAACAAAAGTGATATTACCGTTATCGAAATTGGCGGAACGGTTGGTGATTATCAAAATATTATGTTTATCGAAGCGGCTCGAACAATGAAAGTTCGTAAACCACAGGATGTGGCTTTTGTAATGGTTAGTTATATGCCGGTGCCAACGAAACTTGGTGAGATGAAATCAAAACCAACTCAAAACGCTATTCGCCAATTGAACTCTTATGGTGTTAATGCAGATATTATTATTGCTCGTAGCGAAGTTCCAATGGATATTAAGAGAAAAGAAAAAATTGCTGTTTCATGTAGTTTACCGGTAGAAAATGTAATTTCTGCACCAGACGTTGATAGCGTATTTGATGTGCCACTTAATTTTGAAAAAGATAATCTCGGAAGTATTTTGTTAAAAGTTTTAAATATAAAGAAATCTGATAAAAATTCGGATAATAAGTTAGCTGGTTGGAAAGCTTTTACAGAAAAAGTAAAAAGTGTAAAAGAACCGGTGAATATTGCTATTGTTGGTAAATATTTTAATACAGGAGACTTTATTTTGACTGATGCATATATTTCAGTTTTGGAAGCAATAAAATATTCAGCGTATAAGCTTGGTAAAAAACCAATAATTCATACAATTAATGCTAGAGATTACGAAGGGGAGAAAGTAGATAAAAGTAAATTTAAAGAATTAGAAAAATTTGATGGGATTATTGTTCCTGGAGGTTTTGGTGAAAGTGGAATAGAAGGCAAGCTTGCTGTAATTCGTTATTCTAGAGAAAAAAAGATTCCATTTTTTGGTTTATGTTATGGAATGCAACTCATGGTTATTGAATACGCTAGAAATGTTTTAGGTTTGAAAGATGCAAATAGTGCAGAGGTAAATCCTAAATCAAGCAATCTAGTAATAGATATAATGCCAGATCAAAAGAAGAAATTATTGGAAGGAAATTACGGTGGAAGTATGAGACTTGGAGCTTATGAAGCAATTTTGAGTAAAGGAACAATTGCATTTGATTCTTATCAAAAAAATTCTATTCAAGAAAGACACAGACATCGATATGAAGTTAATCCTGATTATATTGAAAGGCTAGTTGAAGGCGGTCTTGTATTTTCTGGTAAATCACCAAATGGAAAATTAATGGAGATTGCCGAATTACCAAAAAAAGTTCATCCATTCTTTCTTGGTACACAATTTCATCCAGAGTTTTTAGCTAGGCCGTTATTGCCACACCCACTTTTTACAAAGTTTATTAAAGCTGCAATAAATAAAAGATAAAACTGTCACTTTTGTCATTTTTTGCTAGCGCTCACGTCACGTTGATTCTGTCACAAAAAATTCACCAAACCGACATTGCCGGTCTTAGCCGATTTTAGTTCCAGCTCAAATCGGCCAGCCAAGTTGAGCTAGCACGGGTCACGTACGGTATTTTGGTACTCAAATTTGATATAATTTGGAAATGGAACCAGAAACTAGCAGTGAGCAAATAATTATTCAAAAACCAAAAGGTAATCGAATAGGACTGTTAATTAGTTTAATCATTTTTGTTCTTCTAATTTTATTAATTGTTTCAATGTTTTTTGCTTCTAATTTTATTAATAACAGGACGAATAAAACAGCTTCTGTTTCTGATTCCCGTGATCCTAATAAATCTAGCGATCACTTAGGTGGGGATGGTTGTACTAATCTCAAAGTTTCATGTATTGCATCTAGAGATTCAGTAGATGTTGCGTCTCCTGTTATCTTTAGTGCAAGAGTATCTGTAGGATGGTCTAGCCACAATGACGATGATGATCGGCGTTGTTACATTAGAAGTAAATTTAAATATATATGGTCTAATTTTAGTATAAGTAGATCAGACGGTGTTATAAATACTGATGATGGAATATTTTTGAAGGTAACAGTTGTTACACCAGGAGGAACCGCGAAAGAGGCAAAGTGTCCAAACATACCCGTTACGGAGATTAAAGATTCAAAAGGAGATAACTCACATCAGTGTAAATTATTTTTAGTTAACGGCGTCAATTCCTCACCTGAAGAATTTTCGACTGCGGTCAGAAACAGGTTAATTGATACATCATTTACATATACAAGCCCTTCAATTTACGGTACAGGGTCTAAGGCCAAAAGTGTGGTTGTACACGGTTTGTTGCCAGGAAATAGTGTCGCATCGAATTCAAACTTTGCCGCTGAAAAAAAA
>CAYOAT010000007.1:47974-49372 GCA_964402215.1 uncultured Candidatus Saccharibacteria bacterium | reverse complement strand
AACTTCTTTTTAATATTATTATATCCAAATCTTTTTTTCTCTTCTCGCTTTGCTACTTTAGAGTAGTATGGACTATCAGATATGTTTCTTATAACAAATTTAGACAAATTAGAAATTCCTCCCTTCTTTAACACAGATATTGATACTGACATATTTTAATGTAAGCATTAAAAAACACTAAAGTCTAATTAAGGTTTGATGCATACCCAATTTAGAGTTCTGAACGCGTCCAACGTTTGGAGCAAACTTTCGTTGACAAAACTAGTTTTATTAAATTTGATATACTTATTATAAGCAATTTTATTAATTCAATTATTTATTTATGAAAAAATATTTGTTTCTTTTCGTCTGTTTATTTATCAGTATTACCTCTGCAAATGCGCAGAGTAATAATTCTTGTATTAATTTAACTAGCGATATGCAAATAACTTCCAGTGATGCATCTACGGATGGACAAGTTACATTTTTACAAACTTTTTTGAAGTCAAAAAAATATTTAAAATCAGAACCTACAGGTTATTTCGGTTTATTAACTGAAGATGCTGTTAAAAAATTTCAAGCACTAAACGATATTAAATCGGTACCAGGAAAAGTTGGAGAATCAACCAGACTGTACATTAACAACCTTTCTTGCGATTCAAGTATTGTTACAAAAAGCGACGATCCAACAATTACTATAAAAGCTAAATCAAGATCAAATAATAGTGAGTCGAGTCTTACGGTCAAAAAAGGTAGTAAAGTTACATTTAGTGGTAAACCAAAAAATCTAAGCAGATCTGACGATGGTTTTGGTGGTGATGGTTATGGTGGATGGTATTATGGTTCAATTTTGGAAAACAGTTGTGGAAATAATTCACCAAAATACAATAATACTTGGAAATTAAATTGTGTAGCTAATACAGTCGGAACGGCTGAAATTTATACTAAACTTTACAAAAATGGTCAGAAATTTAATTCAAATATAATTACACTTAATGTTATAGAAGACACTGACGTTAAAAAACCAAAAATTACCTTTTCGTCCGATCCTAAAAAAATAATTACTGATGGGAAACCAGGGGCGGTCACATTAACATGGAAATCCGAAAATACAGACTATTGTATTTTTGAAGATCAAAAGGTTGGTGTTTCTGGATCGGTATATAAATACCCAATAAATAAAAGTACAAAATATACAATATCTTGCGGTGGAAAAGGCGGTGTAGTCGAGAAAAAAATAGATGTTAACTTTAAATACTCCTGGGATTATCTTGGTTTAAACTGTAAAGATACATCAGAAAAAAATAACTGCGAGCAATAACACGTTCGAACTAATTGAAGCCCGCGGATACGACACTTTTGTTGACAAAACTTATTTCTATTAGTTTTGGTATAATATTTTCATGTTTCTAGTAATCG
>CAYOAT010000007.1:12313-47964 GCA_964402215.1 uncultured Candidatus Saccharibacteria bacterium | reverse complement strand
GATAAGGATTTTGATTTTATTCAAAAATATAGAAAGGAAAATGACCCTCTTTATTACAACGTTGTAAAACCACATTTTACCCTTGTCTTTCCTATTGCTGATATGACTCAAAAAAATTTTATAGAAGAAGTGAAAAAAATATTAATTGATGAGAAATCATTTAATTTTAATTTAAAAAGTGCAGTGGTAAACCACGATTTATCAAAAGAATTTTATCATGAGTTTTTAGTTCCAGATGAAGGATTTTCTAGCTTCATAAAATTACATGACAAATTATATTCCAAACAACTCAGAAAATATTTATTATTAGATATAGATTTTATACCCCATATAGGAATCGGAAACGATAAAAATTCTGATGTATGCAAAAACAGGATAGATAAACTTAATAATATGGAACTTAATATTTCAGGAAAAATTGATGAGATTGATATTATTAATTATAAAGATGAAAAAGTAGAAACTATTGGGAAAATATTACTAAAGTAGATTTTGTTTTGATTGGAGTATTTTTAAATAAACTGTGACGAAGATTTTTCAAAATTTTGATATAATTCAATTTATGAAAATATTATTTATCCAAGCTGGTGGAACAATAGATAAAGACTACCCAAAAGGTCAAACAAATCATGGCTATAATTTTGAAATTACAGACCCCTCATTTAATTCAATTCTAAAAAGAGCAAAGCCAGATTTTGAATATAAAATATTGTCTATAATCAAAAAAGATAGTCTTGATATGGATGAAACAGATAGAGAAAAAATCTATTCCTCAATTATTTCAAATAATAGTGAAAAAATAATTATTACTCATGGAACAGACACAATTCATCTTACCGCCAAAAAATTAGCTGATATAAAAGACAAAACAATAATTTTAACTGGTTCTATGTTACCTGAAAAATTTCGTGATTCTGATGCTGATTTCAATATCGGAATGGCAGTTGGAGCCGCACAAACTTTAAATAACGGAGTTTATATTGCTCTTTACGGAAAGATTGTAAGTTGGGATAAGTTTAGTATATGAAAAACGAACAATTTCCTAGACCACAAAATATTCGAGAGAAATACATCTCAAAAGCTGATGAACACGGCTATGTGTATCTAAGAACATGCCGCGAGGAATTTGACGGTAGACAAATTAAAAGTATTGCATCTTTGTTAGATGGTAGTGAAGGTATTAATCTTGGAATTAATTTAAAATTTCAAGGAGATTCTGGTAACTATCCAGATATTAAAATCAATATTGATGATTTAGAAACATTTATAGATAGAGTTAGAAATCATTACGGACAATAACTTTCGTTGATGAAGCCGTTCTGCAAATTTGATATAATATATTTCAATATGAATAAAACAAAAAAATATTTAATATTTACACTAATAATTGCTGGATTTATATTAGGACTAATATTTACAGTTTATAAAATAAATTTTGATGAAAAAAATTCAAACTTAACAGCTAGTATAAATAATACAAGCAAAAAAATGTCCTGCAACGGGACAAGTTATAGCACCGCTGTAAAAGAATGCTGCGAGTATAAAAATGTTTCGCCAGAATATTTTTCTGGTATTTATCATATAAAAAATGACTTGGCAGTTAGATCATCAGGATCTGACGTTGCTGAATTGCAAGCTTTCCTAGTATCAAAAGGTTTCCTAGTTATGCCAGCTGGCACAACTCCAGGTTACTTCGGAACTTTGACACAAGTTGCTTTGGGTAAATACCAAGCAGCTAATGGCATCGCTCCAGCAAATGGAAAGTTTGATCAAATAACCCAAAATATAATTGCTAGTGACAGAAAGTCATACGTGTACTCAAATTATAAAATATTAGATATCGGTCAATGTGAAATTGATGGTGGAAAAATATCCTATAACAATTCTGATTTCCGTAAAGCAGGCAGTGCTAGCGATGAGTGGTTTGATCTATTTAAATATCATTGCCCAAAGAAATTTTCGATAACCCTTACCGGTGAAGAATGCGAGGAACTATTGGGAGATATACAAGGTGGTTCACTTAATTGTGAGGACGCAGACAGACCAACAATGAATCCGCCTGATCTTCTTCCTGGACATATAGGATTAAGTATATGTCTAGATGTTAAAGATTATATAAGAGCAGGAAAATGTTTTATTCCACCATGGACGGCCAACAACCCATTTGTTTTCTATGGAAATCCCGAAGTCGGTGAGGGTGGCGATGTCAGAGGATGCGGTTTCTATGCAGGGATAGGTGGTAGATGGTAATCTCAACAAGATAAATTGTCAGCAAACTTATTTCCATTGGTTTTGCTATAATCTTTATATGAAAAGCACTATCAAAGGAGGATTATTTGGAGTAAGTATCCAAATAGTAATTTTAATAATTAATATAATTTTTTTAAATATAAATATTTTCGGCAGATCGATCGAATTAATATTATTAATACTAAATGGAATTATATTATTACCAAACCTACTCATTCTTCATTTTATAGCATACGCGGCTGATTTGATTGGCATAAGAATATCACATTGGCTACTGTTTGATCGAGTTGGTTTGTTATCTGTCCCATCTATTTTTGGCTGGATAATTTGCTTATTTGTATTTTTTGCTATTGGATGTTTGATTGGATTCATTAATTCAAAAATTAGTAAAATAATTAAGTTTTAATTATATGAAAAAAATATTATTTATATTATCGAGTGCTGTGGTTTTATTAATTATTTTGTCTATTTGGAAGACAGGTATATTAAATAACTTTTTACCCTTTTTTATGACAACTGATGGATGGAATAACAAAGAGAGAGAAATTAATAAACAAATTCCCGATGTTGTTTCAAGTATTCCTACTTACTACTCAGATGGTGATAACACCCTACTTGTAAATTTTGATTTAAAAAACAATACGGTTTCTTTCACCTATCTGACGATTGATCAAATTACTCTACCAATTGCCATATCTGCGAGCGGTGCACGTTACGCTAATAATGACGAAAGTATTGTTTTCTGGGAACATCAAGGCGAAGCGGTAATAATAAATAACGGTATGGAAATTTTCCGTGGCATTAAAAAAAATATTAACGAAGGTATGACGGAAATAGAAGCGCGAATTATAGCCGAAAAAAACTGTATCAAAGGTGGCGATGCTATAGGATTTGGATCACACAATGAGATAACTAATACGTGGTGGTTTGAGGCAAATTTAAATTCAACAAAAGATGGATGCAATCCAGCATGTGTTGTTGATGAAGAAACAAAAACCGCAGAAATAAATTGGAGATGCACAGGTCTCAATGAAATAAAAAAAGACTCTTGTGGTATTGAGAACTGTCACGGTTTGGATATTGTTTGTGGTTCTAATCCTGTAGAAATGTGCACATCAATGTATATGATTGGAGATATATGCAGACAATATGCAAACTGCGGATTAGTAAACGGTAAATGTCAGCAAATAGAAGATCCTCAATTTATTAAATGTAAAAATTGTGTTGAAGAATGTGAGGAAAACTATTCACTAGATACAAACAAACTTTTCATGTGTGAAAGTGAATGTGGAAACTAAGATTTAGCCTGTATTCTTAATTAATTTAAACATATTAAAAAATTCAACATTGTTAATGTTTGTTTTTGCTATAATACTATCTATTATATAAGTAAAATAAAATAAATTTATGTCAGTGATTGATTTTAAATGGAATGAAAGTATGTCTGTCGGAGAGTCGACTATTGATTCACAACACCAAAAATTATTGGGACAATTAAACAAATTAATTGCAGCGATGGCTTTTGGTATAAGTTCTAGTGAGGCTACCGAGGCATTATCTTTTTTTGAAATGTATGTTGACGAACATTTAGAATATGAGGAAAAGTATATGAAACGACGCAAGTACTTTGATTTAGATAAACACAAACTAAGACATGATGATTTTCGAAAAAAATATGTTGAGTTCAAGAAAAAATTTAATACAAAAAATGAACCATTAAACGTGTTAATTGAGATGGAACAATTTTTAGGTAAATGGTGGTTAGAACATATAGGATTTGAAGATAAAAAATTTTTTATCGCTCTCGGAAAAGATGATAAATAGTTGAAATTAACAAATAGTTAAATAATATAGTTATAAAAAATATTAATTAATCATCCAAAATATTATGAAAAATAAATTAGTACCAGACGTTATTTTTAAGACAAGAGTTTACGACGAAACAATTGAAGCTCAAAATAAATATAAATGGTTAGATTTTTCAACCAAAGAAATTTTTAGCGGAAAAAAAGTAGTTATATTTTCTTTACCTGGCGCATTCACTCCTACTTGCTCCTCAAATCACCTACCAGGATATGAAAGTCACTTTGATGATCTAAGAAAACTTGGTGTCGATGAAGTAATTTGCATAAGTGTCAACGATGCTTTTGTTATGTTCAATTGGGCAAAAGATTTGAATATTAAAAAGGTTCGCATGTTACCAGATGGCTCGGCCTTCTTCACCAAAGAAATGGATATGCTAGTCAAAAAGGATAACTTGGGCTTTGGAGAAAGATCATGGAGGTATAGTGCCTATGTTGTGGATGGTGTAATAGAGAAAATGTTTATCGAAGAAGGTAAAATGGATAATTGTCCAGATGATCCATTCAAAGTTTCTGGAGCTGAAGTAATGATAAATTATTTAAATTCTAAATAATCATTTAGTTAGAGCATCTGAATTATTAACTGAAGTGAATAACTTATTTGTACTCTGCCAAGACATATATATAATTGCCATTAGGCGTTTTTTACAAGGAGGAATGTATGGAAACAGAAACCTGTCATTATGTCAGGATTGATATTGCTGAAAGTGGAGAGAGAAGATTTTATTACGTCCAGGAATTCTTTGATCTTGGAGAGTATCTGAAAGCACAAGATGAATGGTCAAAATTTGATCTTTTGAATCAGCATGGTCTCCGAGTTGCAAATGGTTGGAGTCAAGAAAGACTGCTGGAGGAACTACAAAGAGACCCCGGTATTCTATTTAGACATTTCATTGAACATCATGGACATGATTGGTTTAGAGATAATATTCGTCCAAGATACGTCAAGACAAGGACTCAGCTACTGGAAAATCCAAATGTGTTGTGTTTAACCGCACAACCAGAGGATTATTGTCTGCAATGTGATATTTGTCTCGTAGTTCACAATGTAAGACCTGTTCAAACCACAGTATCAAGTAGGATTGGAAAGACTGTCCGTCTAGTTAGACAGTTGTTGACTAGACAACCATTTTCCTAATCTGCGGTCCGCCCATAAAACCATTTAGGTATGTGGGCGGTTTTTATTTTGTTATACTTTGATAAATATGAAAAATTCACAAAAGGGTTTGGTTATTCCTGCGTTAATTGTTGTTGTTGTTTTATTAATAACTGGAGGAGGTTTTCTTTATTGTTTAAGTAAAATACTTTTAATTTGATATAGTAATAAATTATGAATGAAGTAATAAGAATAAGTGAAATTGATTTTTTAAATAAAAAATTAGCTTATCCACTAAATTTATACTCACTTAGACCAACCGTATACGGCATTATTTATGATGCTGATGATAGAATCGCCGCTATTCATTATAAAGATTTCACAAGACATCCATTCCCTGGCGGAGGTGTACTAGAAACTGAATCAAACACACAAGCTTTGGAAAGAGAAATTCTTGAGGAAATTGGCTGTAAAATTACAAATACGAAGTTAATAGGTATATTTGATTCATGGAGTGATGAAAATAAAACTTACTATCCTACTTACTTATTTACGGCTCGTATATTTGGTCAAAAAGGTATTCCAACAACAGATGAAAAATACGAAATTGAATCGACAGTATTGTGGAGACCTTTATCAGAAATTTTCGATGAATTAGCAAATGACAACTGCTCTATGATGATTAAAGAAATAATTAAGCGATCTGAGTTATTGTAAAACAAGTTTTAACAAATCATGTTCCATGACCTAAAGTTTAAAATTTGATATAATTTGTTAATATTAATTTAATATATAAACACATGAACAGAGAAACATTGCCAACGAATCTAGATATTTCTTTCATAAAAGAGAGGGCTTTAAAATACGTAGAAACTGGCAATTTAACAACTGCCTTGGACTCTATTGTGTCGGATCTAAATAAAGATCCAAATCGTGCTGAAGAACAAAAACAGTTAATTGCCGATATGGCCTGGGCCTTAAAAAGTGATCCCAATCTTTCCAGAGAACAAGTCGTAGAATTTATAGAAGGTTTCTAGATATTTTAAATTATTCAAAAAATAATAAAAATACTGCTGAATAATTACCTAAAAAATTTATCTTTTAAAAACTTGGCAAATTCATTCATTTCATGTTGTTCTTCCTTCAATTCTCTCGTGTATTTATCTAACTCCGATTCAGACATACTAGCGACATCAAGATCACAAGATACTGATGCATGCGAAGCTGGCCCAATTACATCAATCTTTAATTTTTTAAATGTCTTTCTAGTAGAGTAAAATTCATCCAATAATATTTGCATCTCTCTGGCTAATTTTTCATTTGTGTCTCTAACTTTAGTAAACTCTGACGTTTCTGGAATTAATTCATTTTGTATATAATCCCAATATTCCCTATCTGCTTCTTTGTTACCAGTTTCAATGTGTAAACCAACAGTTTCAGGTTTTACACCATACTTCTCCCCTATTTTTCGCTTAATTTCTTCTTGCCCTTCAAACCTAATATCGGGTTCCGGCGTGCCAAATCCAACATAAGGAGAGATTTTTATCATACTTCCAAATCTTTCTTCAACATGACCTTCACAAGACATATATGTTGGAAAACCATTTATATTAAATGCGGCAACTGCCTCTCTTATATTTGTATCAATTGGAAGTCCCAAAAGATCAACCATTTTTTCTAATCTATTAATTTCATTGTCCCATTGTTTTTGCTTCTTTGAATATTCTAATGATGATAAATCTGATTCTGGTGAAGTTTTCATATATACAAATATTACTATACCTATTTCTAAAATAAAAATACCCAATCTCTTGGGTATTTTTATGACTTCAATTATGGAGATGTTTAGACTCCAGCAACTTTGTCTCCAACAAGCCCCACATCATCTGAACTGTTAAGTAGTATAACACCACTATGATCTGCAATATCGATTGAATTTGCAAACGCACCAGAAACTGTACCCGAAACGGACTTCATGACCTCGCCAGAATCATTAACATATCCGTAACCAGGAGATTGGCTTTGATCTCCGACAAGATTACTATCAGCCACCCCATCAACCAACATGACTCCACTGTGCAATGCAATATCAGTTGAGTTTGTAAATGCACCTGATGATGTATTTGCAACAACTCCAGTAACTTCACCGGACGCATTAACATACACATATGATGCAGCGTGTGTCGCTGTTGGTAAACCAACAACAATTAGCGCGGCAACAATAAGACCTAAAATTATTAAACCCATAACGACAAATGAGGAACTAGACACAAACAAATGATTTGTTTTATTCATAATTTTTATAATTAGTTAGTAAAAACGAAAACACTCTTAGACTCAACATAGATGCCGGTGACCGCCCACAAATATTACAAACATTAAATTACTGGGTAATATAACAGCTTTAATTTTTCTAGTCCCCTATACAGTTGAACGGTAACAGCATTTTTGGTTTGTTTAGTAAGTAATGATATTTCATTAATAGTTAAATTCTGTATATATTTCATTCTCATTACTTTCTCATAAATTTCTGGTAGATTTTTTATTAATAGTAGTGCGGCCTTGCCATCTAAAATATTTACTTCTCGATCTGAATCACCAGTACTTTTATCAAAGCCTTTTTCTAAAAGAGTATCCAAAGAAATTGTTTTTCTTTTGCGATATTGATCAACAATTAAATTATTTAAAACATGATACAGAAAAGCTTTCATCACATCAATTTTTCCACCCTTAACAAGATAACTCCAAGTTTTCATAAAAGTTTCTTGGACTAGATCTTCACCCATTACATGATTGTGAACTTTAAAAAAGGCACGAAGATTAAGCCCCTTACTATAATCGTTATGAGCAGATGACAGAATAACCTGCTGTTCTTTTTTTTGCTTTGAATTCATCATATATTATGCCGTATGAGTGACTTTTAAATTACCTAATTATTACAAAGGCAAAACACCAATTAAAGATATGTCTATATTACAAGGCTTATAATGACCTTTAGATAACAAATATTTATTACAGATAGATTACTGCGGGAACCTTGTTAAGTTAGATATGTCTCAATTAGAGTATAGCACCTTAATGGTATAAGCCCTAAGTGTAATAAATTTTAACAATATACGGCTATATTTATATGAAAAACATCAAAAAAAATATAGAGCAAATATCTAAATTAGTTGACTCAGATTTTGCAAAAAATTTGTGGGATGAAAGCTGGACTTATATTAAAACTGTTGTTGATATCGTGCGCGAGCCAATATTAATTTTGGACAAAGATCTGCGTGTTATGGCTGCGAATGAATCATTTTATAGAACATTTCAAGTTGAACATAAAGACACGGAATCAAAAATAGTTTACGAACTAGGCAATGGTCAATGGAATATTCCTTCTCTCCGAAAATTATTAGAAGATATTTTACCAAAAAACACATTTTTTAAGGGTTTTGAAGTTACACATGAATTTCCTGTTATAGGACGAAAAGTCATAATGCTAAATGCTAGACAAATTCACCCAAAGGAAACATCAACAACTGGTGTATTTCCTCCGATAATTCTTTTGGCCATGGAAGACGTAACAGACATAATAGTTGTAGCAGAAACACTTGCTCATCATGCAAACGAAATAGAAGCAAAAAATGCAGATCAAACACAAAAGTTAGAAATAAGCATTAAAAAACTCGAAAAAGAAATTCTTAAACTAAAAATAAATAATAAAAATTTGTAATTTAATTGCTCTTCGAACGGCATTATATATGAATACTAATCAATAATATTATGAAAATATTTAAAAACAAATTAATGTCCGTTGTGGGAATAACCTTTTTCTTACTGAATTTTATTTTATTAACGCCAGCTCTTGCGGCCGAATTGCCTGTTAACCTATTGTCAGCAAGTGATTTCGCAATCCTATCAAAAACAGGGATTACGAATGTGCCGACTTCAGAAATTACAGGTAATGTCGGTTCGAGTCCAATTAGCGGAACGGCAATACTTATAACTTGCATTGAAGTCACTGGTTCAATTTACTCAACCGATGCCTCTGGACCACTACCTTGTCGAATAAACGATGCAATTCTATTAACGGCCGCAGTCAGTGATATGGAAACTGCATATACAGATGCTGCATCCAGAGCTATACCTGATGCAACAGAATTAGGTGCAGGTGAAATTGGAGGAATGACATTAACAGCTGGTCTCTACAAGTGGAGCACAGATGTCACAATTTCAACGGATCTTACACTTTCAGGTGGAGCGGCAGATGTTTGGATATTCCAAATTGATGGAGATTTAGAAATTGCATCTGCAACTGAAATAGTACTTGCTGCTGGAGCAATTGCTTCAAATATATTTTGGCAAGTTGCGGGTCCAACTGGTGCAACATTAGGAACAGATTCTGTTTTCAATGGAACAATATTAACTGCAAAACAAATTATTATCCAAACTGACGCAACTTTAAAGGGTCGAGCATTAGCTCAAACTCAAGTTACTCTAGATCAAGCAATAGTTACAAATGACGAATTTTCTCCTGCAGCAGACGCTGATCTTAATATAATTAAAATCGTTGATAATGTTACTACTGGTACTGCCACTTCATCTGATTTTATGATCTACGTCAAAAAAGCAGGTTCAAATGTGGCAGGAAGTCCGACTGAAGGTGAAGTCTCTCCTGGAACAACGTACACACTTTCTATGGGAACTTATGCAGTAAGTGAGGATTCTAATCCAGCTTACACAGAAAGTTTTAGCGGTGATTGTGATTCAGAAGGAAATGTAAGCATGGCCGGTGATGATAAAACTTGTACAATCACCAACACTTATCAAAAACCAGACAATGAAGACGATGGAGATGACGGCCACCGCCCACCAAGCGCGACACGTTATGGTTGCAAGGATCTAAACGCTACAAATTACGAACAGTTTGTTTCTAGTAGACCTGAATTATGTATATATGCGACGGGTCAATCTAAAACCTCAGCACCTTTGTCAATTACAACTCCATTAGCAACTATCGATGGTACGGCATTAATACCAGGATTTCCTAATACTAGTGCCCCAGATGAAAACGAGAACTTTACATGGAGCATCATTATAATCGTCGGTATGTCGACAATACTATTGGGCATCATAGCTACTGTGCTTAGAAAACACGCTGCGTAATTCAAACATTTATTCAGCCCGAAGAATTAATTAAAAGATAATGGATACGAATAAACAATCAAAAAAACAATTTATTTTATCAATGATTAATGGTAGAACTGCAAAAATTATATTACTTATCATAATAATAATTTCATTAACCAGTTTAGTTTTTGCCAAATCTATTCAAAACATTATTTCAAGAGAAAAAATAAATTCACAGGAAAATAATCTATCAATTATGCCTGTAGAGAAATCTGCACGTTTAAAAATACCAATTATAAATGTAGATTCAGCAATAGAGTATTTGGGGCTTACAAATGGCGGAGCGGTAGATACACCAAAAAATCTAATTAATGTCGCGTGGTTTAATCTGGGACCATCTCCCGGAGAAATTGGAAGTGCGGTGATCGTCGGTCATCACGGATTAAAAAATGCAGAGCCGGGTGTATTTACTAATCTATATAAATTAAGAAAAGGAGATAAATTATATATAGAGAATGCAGATGGATCTAAAATAAATTTTATAGTACGAGAAAGTAAAACTTATTTGAACAGTTCATCTGCCGCGGAACTGTTTACATCAAATGATTTAAAAGCCCATCTAAACCTGGTGACATGCAGCGGCATTTGGGATGAAATTAATAAAAGTTATTCTGATCGGCTTGTAGTATTTACTGACAAAGAATAAAAAAATGTTAATATAAAATGCATGGAATCATTAATAAAAGCAGACATTTTCTTTTTTATTTCTTCAGTAGCAATAATTTTGCTTACAATACTTGCTAGCATATTTATGTTCTACATGATTAAAGCTGGAAAAGGTCTCTATAAATTATCAGAAGCATTGAAAAGTGAATTTAAAGAATCAGAGGAATTTATTAATGATTTAAAGGATCGATTGGAAGATAATCTTATTTTTCAATTTTTCTTCCCGCCCGCGAGAAGAAGACGATCTTCTGCAGCAAGAAAAAGTAAATAATAAATATAGTAACAACCAAAATTATGAAAAAAATACAAACAAAAAGTAGTTCAAAAACATTAAAATATACAGCGATTGGAGTAAGTCTAGCCGGGTTAGCGGCAACTGCCTATTTCTTTCTAGGTCCAAAAGGAAAAAAACATCAACAACATGCAAAAGCATGGGCAATAAAAATGAAGGGTGATGTTGTAGAAAAACTTGAAAAAGCACGCGATATTACTGAACCAATTTATCACAATATTATTGATACTGTTGCAAAAGAATATAAAAAAGGCATGAAGGCTGGTCATGAAGAAATAAATGCTCTCGCTACAGATTTAAAGAAACATTGGAAAACTATTAGCAAATCTGCGAAAAAACAGAAATAATATTTGTATGGTGAATAAACAAAAAGGTTCTATCGTTGTTTTAGTTATAATTGCCATCTTATTAATTATTGGTGGATTTTATGTTTATAAAAAAGCTACATCAAAAGTAAACATTGGAAATAATGATTCCGTCTCTCGTGTAAATAAAAATCAATGTTCAGACAATATTGACAATGATGAGGACAAAAAAATTGATATGGACGACGAAAATTGTACAGGACCAAATGATGACACCGAAAATGTAACTACCGAGGATCAGAATTTGCAAATAAATAACTGCGATACGGCATGTAAAAAATATGTTGATTTGTGTCTAACATTAGTGCCGAATGCTACTGAAAGTTTATTTAATGAGGGGCATCAATCCTGTCTTTCTGAATGTAAAAGTTGGAATACAGAAAAAATTAACTGCATGATTAAAACTGTAAATTGTGAATCTATGACTGATGTTTGTGGTCTATAATATATAAATATCGTCCAAAAAGACTCAATTTGACTTAATATTAGGTCAGTCTAAAAAAATACTGTCAGAGAAAATAAAACTTTAACTTTTAAACTACATTTGATATATTGTTTAAATGAAGAAAAAACAAAAAGGTAATCAAATAAAAATACCACGTGTTATGAGCACGCAGCACCCAGATAATGTCACAATTCCCTTCTTTGCGGAGAACGCTGTTTTGAGTGGTGATGATGAAGTAAAAGAGGCATATTTTTCTTATTCAAATTTAGGTATAAATGAACAACTTTGGGATGTCGAAGGAAAAGAGGTTGATAACCACGTTATTTTTAAATTACTTACTAAATATCCAGATTATTTTAGAAAAAATACTATCGGGAAAGATGTGTTTTTAACAATCAGATGCCCAAATCCAGAAATAGAAAAAACGGAGGCAAAAATATTAGCCGAGCTTTTACATTCTATTCCTAGAAATCACGACATAGCGTCTGTCTTTTACAAAAAGGACGTTACGCCAATTTTTGAAGTTGTTGTTCCAATGTGTCAATCAGAAGTACCTTTGATAATGATAAAGGAGTTCTACAAAAAATTTATCAATGAAACAAATCAAACTTTGGCGTGTGGCAAATCAGTTGCTGAATGGCTTGGTGAATTTAAACCAAAAGACATAACTGTTACTCCTTTATTTGAAACAAAAGATGAAATTTTGAATGCCGACAAAATTGTCGAAAAATATATTCAATCTCAAAAAATAAAAAATTATCAACGAGTTTGGTTTGCTAGGAGTGACCCAGCTTTAAACTATGGTAATGTTTCGGCAATTTTATTAGTAAAAGTCGCCTTACAAAGACTTCACAAACTTGAAAAAAAATTAAAAATTCCTCTCTACCCTATTATTGGAATGGGTTCGAGTCCTTTCAGAGGAAATTTTAAACCAAGTACAACTGAACAAATCTTAAAAGGTTACCCAAGTATCCAAACTTTTACCATACAATCCGCATTTAAATATGATTGGCCGATAAGACAAGTTGAAGATGCAATTGATTATATTAATAAAACAAAAAGAACAAAACCTTTGGCTATTGATGAAAAAATCGCCCTAAAATATATAGATATTATCCATACTGATTATGAGGAAAGTATAAAACTACTAGCGCCATTAATTAACCAAATTAGTAAAAACATACCAAAAAGAAGAAAAAGGAAACTTCATATTGGTTTGTTTGGATATTCAAGAGGAGGATCATCAGTTCAATTACCAAGAGCTATTACCTTTTGTGCAGCTTTGTACTCGATTGGAATACCGCCAGAAATTTTGGGATTAGCAAACCTTTCAAAAAAAGACATTCAAGAAATTCAAACTTGCTACGGTAATTTCTCCTACGACATGAATGAGGCGATGCAATATTATAATAAAGATAATCTCAAAATATTACCTCCAACTGTAGCAAAAAAAATAAGAAAATCTGTTAAATTATTTAAGTATAAAATAAATAAAGAACACAAAGATGTAACCACAAAAATTGCGGAGGCATTAACTAGTGGCAGTGGAAATATAAACGAATTAATTTTGCAAGCAGCAAACATTAGAGGTTTCTTGGGATAAAATTGACTCGATAAGCTTAATACTATAGTCTTCAATTCAGAGAAAAAATGAAAGGATTTCAGAATGAAACCACCTGTGTTCTTTGATATAAAACCGACTGTGTTTTATGATTTTGATGACACCATGCTTGATACACGACATCTTGTTGCGGCATATATTAATCTTAGATATGGAACAAATATTTCTGCTGAAATGTATTTAAGTGGAAATTCGCTAGAATTGGCTGTTAATGCGGCTCTTCCACCAGGTAAAGCCGTTTCAAGAGATCGATTTTACGAAGATTTTGACAGATTATTTCTCCGATCAATGAAGTGGCACAGCAAAGCCGTGCCTGTCAAAGATGCTGAAAAATACATACCAATGATTTCGCGGAAATATAATCAATGGGTTGTAACCGCCAGACAAGATGGTTGCGCACCAATCTTTAGTAAACTTTGCAAAAAGTTTTTTGGTAATCACATTTCCGGAGCCCACTTTGTTTGGAGTCGTACTGGTGAATGTCAATTCGAGATGAATCAATCAAAAAGAGACTTTATTGCCAGTTTTCCTGGCAATAAAGTTGCTTTCTTTGATGATAATCCCGAAGAAGTTCGAAAGACCGGAGAAGTTATTACTACGTACCTGTTCGACCCAAACGATCATCATCACCATGAAACAGATATCCAACATCGTGTGAAAAGCTGGGAAGAAATTGCCAGTATTTTACTTTGAAATAATTCCCCCCACCGAAAACTCACATCGGTGGGTTTTCTTTTTGTATAGACAATTAAATCATTGGCTAGCACAACATAGTTCAGGTTATAGTGCTTTTCCTATGTATATAATATACTTTCTTCTATGAGAATCTGGGACATTAATGTTAAACATTTATGTAGAAAACATCTACTTGCTGAACACCGTGAGCTTCATGGTTTGTGGAATATTTTGACGATTCATAAATGCAAAGGTGGATATTCTCGTCATCCAGAAACTTTACGCTGGGTTGGAAAAACAAATGCCCTATTTAATAGACACGAATCTCTTGTAAAAGAATTTATTCGTCGCGGCTATAAACATCATACCCCATTAAATAAAAAACTGGCGAAGGGTTTATACAAACAAAATAAATTTATAAATTCTATTTCAGAACAAAAAATTATTTTGAAAAATAAAAAATGTGACTGTTTGATTTGAAATCGAAGATGACTCGAATACAATGCAAACTTGCTTTTTTGCTTCTAAAAGATAGTATGTTTTGTAGACAAGACATAACTGTCTCGCTCTTTAATAAATAGATTTTAAAAAAACAAGGAGTTATTGAATGAAAAATAAAGCAGTTTTCTTCTTTGGTCCTCCGGGATCTGGAAAAGGCACACAGGCCAATTTACTAGTTGCCGCCAACGGTTTCTGGCACTTTGATAGCGGAAAATTCATCGAACACACTGTTCATAATCCGCTGTTACAGGATGATGAAATCGTAAAACGCGAACGCGTAATTTTCGAAAGCGGTGAACTGAATACGCCGGCATGGATTTTGAAAATTGTTCGCGAAAAAGCCCAAAAAGTTTTGGCTTCAGCAGATGTAACTTTTTCTGGCTCAATGCGTACGGTTTTTGAAACCGTCGGAAGTCCAGAAAACATTGGCCTCATCGACGGCCTTTGTAATATCAGCCAGTTGTTTTTTATATGGCTTGAGATCGCTGATGAAATTGCCATCGCACGCAATTCTAATCGTCTAGTTTGCAAAAATTGCGACATACCACTGATTCACATCGACGGTTTGGTCTACCAAACCTGCCCGATCTGTGGGTCAGAACTTCGTAAAAGGTGTTTCGACAATATTGAGAAAATGCGAACGCGGTTGGAAGTTTACAAGACCCGCACTGTGCCCGTTATTGATGTAATTCAATCAAGAGGTCTCGTTGTTCACAAAATCAACGCGAACAGACCGCCGTGGGACATTCACACCGAAATCATTGAAATACTTAATCGTGTTTGAAAATAACACTGATTGTGACCGCCGTTTAGTAGAAATACAAACGGCGGTTTTTTAATGTGATGACATCTTTGATATAATTTCCAAACAATAATGAAATTAAAAATACTTCATCTAAATATTGAAAGGGATAAACATCTGGCAAAAGTTTTTGAACTTGTTGAGCAACAAAAACCAGACATTATTTGTATGTGCGAAATAATTGAAACTGACGCAAAGGATATTGCAGAAAAATTTTATTATAAAATGGTTTATTCCCCATTAGTAAATAGCGAGCACGGCAGTCAAGGCTCTGCAATATTTTCTAAATTACCAATTTTAGAATCATCAAATCAAAGATACGATGATAAAATTTCTGATGAATTACCTTTTATTGACCTAAATTACAATTTTGACAACGGAAATAGGCCTGCTGATAGATTTTTATATCATAACTCTGTTCTTTCAATTGTTATAAATAACAGTATCGGAGAAAAAATTACCATTGCGACAACTCATTTCCCAGTCACTGATCTTGAAACTCCGGGCTACGAAAAACATACTTTTGACGAAACAAACGATATTAGAGAAATAAATCATTCTCGAATATTCTTTGATCGTTTTATGACAATAATTAGAAATTTGCCGCGCCCAATTATTTTTACTGCTGACTTGAATAATCCGCGTGGTAATTACGTTTATGATAATTTGGCGCACGAATTAATTGATTTAACTCCAAAAAATATTGAAACAACTCTTGACCCGATTCTTCATCGTTTAAAAAATTCTAATTTGGTTGTCGACACAATTATGATAAGCCCAGAAATTAAATCCGAGGATATAAAAATTGTAGAAGGAGTAAGTGATCACAAAGCACTAATTGCTACTTTGGCTATGTAAGGCTAATATCAAAATTTAGTAAAATATTCATAATAAACAAATTTCAACCACTAAATAGCACTCTCGTAAAAAATCTAATTTAAATAATCACTTGAGAGTAATTTATCTTCATCATCAACTATAAATAATAAGACATGCTCTCTGTTACAATACTCCGGAAATGTTATTTCGTGATTATCTGGAATCACCTGCTCATAACAAACTTCATATGTTTTCTGTTTTTGCCTAGTATCGTCAATATAAAATACAATCCTAGAATTTATTGGGACTTCTTGATTAATTCTAATCGTATTTATGTCTATATTTTCAAAGTTAAGTTTTGTATTTCTATTTTTCTTATATTGAAAATCAAATATTTTTGAAAAATCATGCACCAAAGAACTAATATTTGTTACCAATATATTTTCATCATTCAAATTAAACCCAGCAAATCCCCAATTATTCGTACCTGTAACCAATACGCTGTCATCAATTATCATAAAGTGATAATGAATGTATGGATTAAATGAAGTAGGAATAGTGTTATCAAGCCCCATACGACCTTTAATTAGAAAATTGCCGAATGCATCACTCAAGACCTCCATATTATGTGTTCTTTTTATTGCTGACAAATTAGACCAAATAAACATGTCGTCAGAAATTAATTTAATATTAATTGCTGCATCAGCCATGTGAGTTAGTGAATTGAATAATAATTTATCGTTAAATTGCCACGCAATGATGTTAATTTTCTGCTTTGCTGAACTTACCAATTCTATCATCCTCTGTTTTACTGAAAAATTTTCTAATCCCGGTCCAAACCACAATTCAATATATCCATTTTCGTAATTTATCTTTTTAGAAAAAATTTTGTATGAATTATTACGTAATTTCTTCACACTATTTATACCTTCGGCTAATAAAACAAATTCATTTTTAAATGATTTAATAATCTCTTTATCGTAAGTCTGAATTATATAACTTGAATCATACTTTTCTTGGTAGTCCGTAAAATTCAGTGCTCCAAATATAATATTCCTATTTTCCGTATCGGAATCAATAATTAAAAATTTATGATGCATTAAATCTGAATTATTGTCCTCAGATGAACTTTCTCCAACAAAAATCAAATCTACTCCACTATTCTCAAAATAACCGCCAACCTCTTTTCTTCTTTTTTCAGGCAAAACAATTTTTACAGATAAACCTTCTTTTTTCTTAAGAATAAGCAAATTAATAATTTCCTTAATATCAATCGAATAAATTGCCAATTCAATTGATTCGTTGGCACTATTTATTGCTCCGACGATAGCATCACTAAAAATTTTCGAATTAGATTCATTATCAGAGTATAACTTGTATTCAAAATTGTAATCAACGGTTACCTCTTCGTGGGAAAGCTGATTCTCACGGCTTTGTTTAATGTTTCTGTTAAAACAAAATGAAGCGATAATCAAAATACACAAAAAAATAAAAATAATAATCAATAACTTAGAAATTTTTCTAAATAATTTCTTATTTTTTTTAACATCAAATATTATATTTTTTATCATATCCGATAACATCATTATCCTTCGTTGAGAAACTTACAATAATACTATCACGAGATTCAGTAGCAAGAATTTTTATTGCTTCATTAATTGCAGAATTATCTATATCAAGCCATAAATTATCAATAACAATGAAATCAATCTTGTTAACAATACAGTACAAAATTTGAATAATTGCAATTTCAGAAAATGAAAAGTTTTTATTATTAACATATTGATCCAAAAACTTTTTATTAGAGAAAATAAAATCAAAAATTTTATTACTTTTATACTTATATAATTTAACTCTAATCTTTTCAAAAATATTTAGGTTGACAAAATTGCCATCTTTTAAAATTTCATAAACAGTTGCTTCACTCGTAAAATGGGGATTAATATAATAAATGGATTTATTTTTTTTAGACCATTTTGGATAAAGCATGCGATAACTATCATTAATTTTTATAGTCCACGGTTTTCCTGTGGTAATAGGTGCGAGACCACAAAAAATATTTGCCAGCAAGCTTTTACCTGAAAAATTTACTCCATTAATCAGATATCTCTTACCTTTTTCAAAAATAAACTCTAAATCTTTTTGATAAGGTAATATTTTGCTGAATCTAAATTTTTCAGAATAAAATCTAATTTTATTTAAATTTTTAGGGAAAATCTCATTATTTGTAAACGGAAACTCACTTACCGGCTCTTCAGGTACTGATAAAATTAATCCAAGTTTCAGTGGAAAGTAAAAAATTCCAATTCTCAAGCTTAAATACAAGAGTCTAGACAACAATATAAAGACAAAGATGTAAACGACATTAGAAATTATGTCCCCATTAATCAAGTTTGGAAAATACATTTTCAATAAGTAACTAACTGCCGAAATAACAATAATCGAAGCAAAAATTATTTTATTTCCAAAATTCTGCAAAATTTCTCTTCTGACCCTAAAGTAAGTATCTATTTCTACTAAAGTATCTAAATTTTTAATAATTGAATTTGCTCGATGGTGCATTTTATTAAAATATATATCGCCAAAAACATCAGAAATATACTGTAAAATCTTTGAGTACAGGGTCTGATCTTGACTGACGTAGTACATTGAGATTATATATCCCAAATAAAATACAATTATATTTATGAAAAATACTACTGAACTAATTATCAGCAGCCTTGTGTCAACAAATATTGAAACTACTAATGTGCTGGCAGTTAAAAATAACCACTCAAATACAGTGAAAAATGAATTTGTCAGACCAAGCTGCAATAAAGAAAAATGATAGCTTATTTTAACCAATAGTTTGCTGCGGTCTTGGTTTTTAATTTTGTTAACATTTTTTCCAAAAAAATATTTCACCCAAGACATTCTTAATTGGTTAATAAATTCAAGCGCGATCTTCTTTTGAAGTTTAATATTAAAAAAACTTAGAAAAAGGTATATCGACAACGTTGCAATTAAAAATAAAAATATAATTAAAAAATTATTTATATCCTGCTCGAAAGACAATTTTTCTAAAAATTTATTGAAAAATAGTGGTATTGAAACTTCAATTAATATAATAAAAAACATTAAAATTAAAATATTTCTAAGTACGTTTGTTTTTTTCTTTAAAAAGCTTTTTATATGTGACCACTGATGGTAATTAATTTTTAATTGGTAAAATTCTTGACTTATTTTCGTCTTTTCTCTATATAGATTAATTTGTTCTTGAAAATAATTCATTTGCGTTATATTCCCTTTTTAATTTCTAATGCTTTTTTTCTTCCAGTATGAATATCTATATAGTATTTATATATAGATGGAATTGCAATTTTCTTTGTTAACTCCCTAGTTAGGCGATGGTTTCTGCTTGAGTATGTACCAAAATAATATACAGTTAATTTTCTAAAAAAATAATCTGACAACTTTTTTATTTGATTTAAATCATTTAGCTGTGAATAATTTTTAATTATCTCCAAGAATTCATAAGGAAATGGATTTGTTTTCAAAACTTGAGCTTTTAATTTTTTAGTTTTTCGAAGAATATTCGTTGGATAATATTTTAATCTTTTTTCCCATCTGTTTTTAATTTTTTTCTCCGAGCGTTTACTTAGTGAAATAACCCCATTATTAAACATATAACCAAGAAAATTAAATGCCTCTGTAGACTTAAAAACCGCAATTTTTTGCTTTTCCTTTGGGATATTATATTCAATTAACTTATTCACTAAGAATTCTCTTTGTTCGTCAATTTTATTCTTGTTTTTATCCATGAGGATAAAATCATCACCTACTCTTCTATATAATGAAACTTTTTTTCCAATAGCCTTATCTATATCGTCAACATATATATTGTAAAATATTGAGATTAAAGGTTGGCCATGAACTAAACCTTTATCAAGAACCTTTTTGTCACCATCCTCTATATAACTATTATTTATAAAAAGTTTTATTAAATTATTTGTTTTTTCACCAAAACCAACATCAATAATTTTTTTCATCAAAATTCCTTTATCTATGTTGTCACAGTAATCAGAAATATCACCAACTAAAATATAGTCATCCCGATAGTTTTTTCTATACCTTTTCGCGACACTTGACGCAGCCTTATAGTGTGGATGGCTTGACCTGTATGAAAATAAAAAATTTGATAGGTAGCTATCGAGAATTGGCTCAATCACCTGGTAGATCGCCTGAGCCTTTATTCTCTCTTTTACAGAGTGAATAAAAATCGTTCTTTTCCCTGGCTTATTATTTTTAGGAATAAGCATTTTTATAGCCGGATCAATTTCTTTCAAATTAACAAGCTCATCTCTAATCTGATATACCATATCAAGCGAATGATAATTATAATCAGGTAAAGTAAGACCATCGAAACCAGAATAATTACTCATTTTTAATTGTTCTTCAAACTTTAAAGTGATGGTAAGATATGCCTTTTTTATATTTTCAACTGAAATAATATTCTTGTACAACATATTTATAGATTTTTAGCAGATACATTTTAAATATAAATTATCAAACGATAATTTATTAGTGAGTCTCTGAATGTGAGTTAAGAAGACAAAATGAGGTACGAGGCTTTGTCTTGTTAAGTCAACCGGATGAGGTACGAATTCGGTTAATAAAGAGACATAAATTATTTCGCGCACTAAATATTGTTGCTCGACAATTTTTTTGAAATAATACGCCAATAACTTTGAGCAACTTTTTAAAGATCTTTAAAAAGTATCTGCTAAAAATCCACAAAAAACCCGCACTCCGGTATTATTTATAACACAAAATAATATAAAAAAATACTGCGCGTTTTATAGATTTTAATTGCAATCCTAATGATCCGAATCAGTGTCGTTAGAGCTAAAATCAGCAATAGAAATTGTTGTTGTCCCGACTTGAATTAGTAAACCTGTATAATCAATATTCTGTGTTTCTGGCGCAACAATAATTGCAGGACCTCTTAATGGCTGAGAGATAAAATATCCCGAACCTGAAGATGCGGCAAAAGCATTGTTAACAAGAAAACCAAGAAACGTACGACTACTTTCACCCATTGGATCCTCTGGAATTTCAGAAAGATATTTTGGAACTAATTCAGATAGATCAATAAAATCACCGCAAATATTTTCATCATTATTTGGATTACCATCACCAACAGTGTCACCTGTAGAACATATTTCTGATAGAGTGCTTGGAATATTTTCCATATTATATCCATTGTCAATTACATACTGTTGGACCGCCTGATGAATTGCCCTAACATCTGAATGTCTATGCGCATTATTTGCATCTGCCAATTGCTTTGACGGATTGACCGCTATAATTACTACGGCTGCAAGAATAGCAATAATTGCAATAACAAGTAGCATTTCAAGAAGTGTAAAACCTGATTTATTTCTTATATTTGAATACATAAATAACATTTAATATTAATGAATAATATTATAACATTACTATTTTTTTTATCAAAAATTTATTTTCAACAATTACGAAAATTCGAGTTTAATACAAAAATACTTTGACATTACAACGTTTTGTCGTAATGTACTGACAGAACGATCCCAACAATTTAAGAAAGATAAGAGGAAAATACCGTGAAGAAAAACTTGTTTATCAAAGTATCTGGCGACATGTGCGATCAAACAAATTTCTTTAACTACCTTAAGGAAATGGCCACCAAATTTTTTACAGTGATTTGTGTGGGTGGTGGAACACAGATCAATGATGCCCTTGCCGAGCGAGGTATCGAGGCAGGACCGCACGGACCAATGGGTCGCGAATTGCCAAATTTCGAACTTCGGCAATTGGCACGTGATGTATTGGAAAAAAATCAATGCAGACTGCAAGATAAATTGGCCATTCTTGGTATAAGAGCCGTAGTAATTATTCCAACACTGGAAATCGGCTCTGTTCTTTGCCACGTAAATGGCGATCAGATGGTCAGAACTGCCTACATTGGTTTTGATAAATTGGTTGTCATTACGACAACTGAAAGAGTTGAAAAAAAATCAAAGGAGTTTAGTTCCCTACCAAAAGTTGAAGTAATTGGTTTGGATTGAAACAAATACGCCCACCGAAAACCTACATCAGTGGGTTTTCTTTTTTGAAAAAATATAATATCTAAATAATTATTTTGTTTTTATCTCAGTTTTTAATCCAGTCAGACTCTTAGCTGTTTTTACTTGAAAATCCTGTGCTCCAATAATTTGCCCATTTTTTGTTTCAACGGAAACACGCCATTTGCCGTTTGTCGCGCTTGAAATATAGGAATAACTGCGATATCCATCGTCGCGTCCGCCTTGCAAAACAATAGGAACTTTTGCCACAGTTACCCATTCATCACTCTCCTCATTGTAATTTTGCCAATGATGGATAATTTCGGTTTTTATTTTAATTGGAGCAAAGACTGCGCTGAAAAAATATACCTTTTGCCCAAGAACTATCGTAATTTTTTCATCAAAACTTATAAATCCAAGAAACCTTGTTCTATCATTTACTTCATCAGTTATTTTGTATTGGTTTTCAACTCTCACAACATCATGAGCAATTTCTACATCTTTCAAAATTAATGGTACTGGTGGTATAACGTTCAAAACATACATACCATTTACAACAATATATATACCAAGTATCACCGCGCTGATCTTATGTGAAAAAAGATTCTTATTAAGAAAAGATTTTAAAATAAAAATATAGAGATAAATTATCGCCAAAGCCGCCACCCCACTAATCAAAAATATTCCGAGACTCATTATCCCCGTAACTGTCGGCAAATGAAAAATCAAAAAAGAAAAAATTGCTAGAAAATATATACCAATCTGAACATTCAATCTTTGATATTGTTTACGTAGAAATTCTGTACTAAGCATTGCTCCGAACAAGAGCGTCAGAAAAGGCCAGCTCACCAAAATAAATGAACTTCGACCATAAAATATAGTAAATACACTAAACAAACCACCAAACGCAAAGAAAAGTAAGAAATCTAGAATTGAATGAAACTTTGCATTCTGATATTTATTTATCAAAACAATAACAACACCAACAATGACTAGGTATAGTGCCAAAAGCAAATTTTCGGCCAACAAATCTGAACGCCGTAAAGTCAGATTGTCCAGAATAAATCCACCAACAATAAATATCGGCGTTATGAATCTTTCGTACTTATTTGTAAATTCTAAAATTTTATTCACAAAATATTTGTTACCTATATATTTTAACAAATTTACAGAGTGTTTGTTATTTTGTTACAATGTTTGACATGAACGATGAAAATATAAATATAGAAAATTATAAATCGAATGTGGGTGATTCGCCTATTCCATTTCTTGATAGTGTAATGAGAAAATCAACTGACCATGTCAGACATTTTGATATACAAACAAATATCCTAATCGGTATTAGTTTGGCTATTCTGGCCTTTTCAGTTTCTCAATTAAATGGATCAAATATTCAAATTCCTGTTTATATTTTGATTATTTCAACCATTATTTCAATATTTATTGGTGTATATGCTATTCATCCACCAAAATACATGCGAAAACGCGGTCAAGAAGAAAGCATTTTCTACAACAAAAAAGTAGTTGGTTTTGGTAGCAGCGAATCATTCGCAACGGAAATAAAAAATGTACTACAAAATAAAGATGAAATGATTAAAAACTATTCAATTGAGATTTTTAATCTTTACAAATATTATTACCAACCAAAAAGAAAATTGTTCAAGATTTCAAGAAATTTTCTACTTTTGGGAATATTTCTAAGTATTGTTACTTATTTGCTTCAAATTTTTGCTTAGAAAAAAATTACATCGCCAAGCCAAGTGCGCCGCTAATTTCATTCATTACATCAGTGAAAGGACGAGCGTTTGCAGGTCTGTCAATTGTAAAGCCTTTATTTAGACTATCTGCTTCTAATTTTATATTGTAATTTCCAATATTCTTATTTGCATCATCAACTAAATCACCTGTTGAAACAAAACCCTGAATCAAACCACTGCTATTAACCAATAATTTAAATGCGCTGTTATTCACTCCTAACTCCTTTATTTTTTCTATATTTGCCCTAAGTTCAAGTTCATCAGATTTTGCATAACTATCACCGCCTTCCTCTTTCATTAATTTAATAAATTCATCACCTAATTTATCCCAATCAATTTTTATATACATTGCTGTAACAGAGGTTCCCTTTGCAGTTTTTTCAGATTTTTGATTTAAGACAGTGAATGCTCCACTATCATTTAACAAACTGATTAATTTTGCTTTATCCTCATCACTCATTGCAGTTGTTGGCTCATCATCTACTAGATTCTGTGAATATGCATCAGTTAAAGTTGCTGGTAATGAATACCATTGATTTAAATATTTTTCTATATTGACTGTTGGTGGTAAAAACATAATTGCCAATGATGGAACTTTTTCAATATTTATATACGAACCATCAAAAAATATACTGTGTTTTAAAGCTAACTCCTGATCAGGAAAAGTGCCAGCATCCTCACCGATAGATTGATTTTTAATAGATAAGTCTAAGTTCCCAGAAGACTCCAAATTACCTTCTTTACTGGTATTTACTAAACCAGAATATTCTAGATTAAAAGTCAGATTTTGAAATTGGCCTAGCATTTGAGCAGAGGGCTCTTCTTCAATCAAGTCTGAATAATTATTTGCGACATCTTCAACAATAATTTTTGCTACAAGAGAAATTTCCCCACTCTTTATACTTTTTGTAGACAAAGCTTCAAAAGTATTAATGACGGCTTCTCCTAAAGTTACTTTATTGCCTTTCAAATAACTAAAACCAAAATATCCAGCAGATGCGACTGCAGCAAGTAGGATGAAAACTGCCACCGCCATTAGTAATTTCTTAAAAAATGAATTTTGGGCAACAATATTTGTTTCAACAGCAGAATTAATTGTAGATTCAGCCGAGGAATCTACTGCGGCAGTCGATTGATTTGTTAGTGTCGATTGATTTAATGAATTAAAAGCAGTATCAATTTCTGCTAATGTTGACCCATTTGTTAATAGATAATTTGTAATTGTGGATCTATCCACACCCTGACTTAACTGACTAGAAATATATTCAGAAATATTTTGATCTGCCATAATTTTAAAGTTAATTAATAAAATATTTAACTTTTCAAATTATAGCATGAACTTTTATTAAAACTTTGGTACAATAATACATCATGAGTATAAACAAAAAATTGCATTTTATTACTGGTTTTTTAATTATTATTGTTTGTTTTACGCTTTATCAATACGTTAGTAACACGGAGATATATAATTCTGGATCAAATTTGGGCGCCGCAGTTTCAACTACCTGTTCATTAGAGTGTGGTGATAAATGTCTAAATTCTGATACCCAAGGATGTTGTGGTGATAAAGTTTACAATCTTAAAACCCAGAAATGTGCGCAAAATTGTGCAACAAATCCTGCAGAAGAAATTTTCACAAGAGATTTAAAAGTTGGTTTAGAGGGAGCAGACGTCAAAGAATTACAATCATTCTTGATCTCAAAAGGATTTCTTGTAACAGCAACTGGTACATCAACTGAGTACTTTGGTCCGATGACAAAAACTGCACTATCTAATTTTCAAGTTGCAAATAACGTAACCGAGGCTGAAGGTTCTGGTTACTTTGGCAAACTAACAAGAAGTAAAATCCTTATTACTCTCTCACGTGATTTAGGAATAACTGATTGTAAATTAACATCAGGAAAAATTGAAACACTAAAGCCTGGAGAAAAAAATAATGAAATTTCGGAAATATCAAAACTTCTTGCCTTTGTAAGAATTAGCAGTGCTAGAAAAGAAGCAATAAATAAAGCTGCTTATAGAGAGTGTGAAGGATCAGGCCATTTAAAACCAAATTCTTTTTACAGAAAACTTAATTCTTCGATAGTAAATAATAATTTGGCGTCTGGCTGGCAAACAAGAATTAATAATTTGGCGGATGGAATAGTTTTTTCTGTAAAAGATCGCGCTCAGGAAATTTTTGATTTAGCATCACAAGTAATACCTCTTTCAACTGACGCGATGTTATGTGCATGTATGACACCAGAATACATAGAAATGGTTGAGGGAGATGTAATTTATACTATCGATACAGGCCTTGATATGGCGGAAGATTGGCCAAACATGAGCCAAGTTCAAAAAACTGCATTTTGGGCTGGTACACTATTTGCTAAATCAGAATTAAATAAAAAATTGAATGATCTTAGAAAAGCAAAACTAAATTGTAAACGTATGGTTAATCAATGTCCTTTTTCTCACACTCACGGTAAATAATAATTCAACTCTTCAAGATATTTTTAGAATAAAAAAGCCGCCCACTTGCGTAGACGGCCATGTAAACTTTTACAAAACAAACCTACCAATGATCTGCCAACTCATCGATCATTTGTTGTTCCCAAGTATTTGGATCAAGGTTATTAACCCACACAGGTCTCTTTGCCAAAGCATCAGTAAGGACAACTTCCGTGTTCATGCCACTGATGGCACCAACCCTGTTATCGCTACTGTCCTTTTGCTCGGAGTCACTGGTTTGACGCGTTACCACCGTTGATAGGTAGCAATAACGTCTTTTACCAGCGATATCCCTGATGAACGGGCGTTGCTCTGCAACATATCCATTCGACCAGTCATACATCTTGCGTGTGTCTCGAACCAAAGTCGGCACTGGAGAAACTCCAATCATCCGACTGTCTTTGTGATCGGCGTACAGCATTTTTCCAATTCCATCAGATGGAACTAAAATACTGAGTGCTAACCCCTGACGATCCTTGCGATACGGCTCCATCGCAAAGTAATGATAAAGCTTATCCGGATGGATTTCATTATCAAACTTGAAATAACTTGTGAACGGCTGTTCATTCATATCGCCCGGTAGATCTGGAATCTCGACGTCACCAAGGTGGTAAAAAGGCATGGGAGCCAAATAACCACGGTGAAAGCGAAACGACAGAGCAATGTGTCGGGCAACATCATACGAGACGAGGTTTTGGCCAACAAGCCAATCGTGATTTTGTATATCGTCAGAACTGATGAACTCACCTTTCCCGATAAAGAGTCTGGTAATTACATCAAATGTTCCGCCGATCACACCATCATGATCCTGCTCAAAGACTACCACCCCACCGAAAACCGGTTTGGGAAAGATAATCCCTTTCCATCTCGTCAGCGTAAGAATCTGCACCAGTTCACCTTTTGGACCTGGTACATATTTCAGATCAGCTGGCTCATAATTCCAAAATTTAAACAGTCCGAAACTTTGGCGAGCGAGATAGGCTGCATTTTTGAAGAAGAACATGTGTTCCCCTGTCGTAAAATTCACCTTGAACTCGTGGTCGCCAGTAAAGTCTAGAACTGTTGCTTGTCCTGGAATTGCAAAGACAGTATTGATCGATCCTGACAAACGTCGAATGCTGAATTGGGGCTCTACCCCAAGAGTCCAGCAATAATCATCATGGAACTTCACGTAGTGAGGCTCCACAACATGTTCAACGTCAGCGACAACGGCACCTGCCATTGTCTGTATCGACACTAATGGATGAATCCGCTCATGTCGTGTCTGTGGCATTTGATCAAGCAGCTCTTTGTCTAGACTATGATACTGGGCAAAAAGAGTATTGAAGTAGTGTGGCTCACAGCCAAATTTCACTACGACAAATGAAACTGATGCAACAATCCCGGCCGTAACCAAGATCGGAATCAATCTCTTCCTTTTTATCCAGCGCATAATCAAAAGACCAACTGCAACCACAAGCAAAACGTTGAAGAAATGCTTGCGGATGTAGAGTGCTTCGGGCTGTATATATGCCCGAAGCACACACATGATCATGATCACTGTGACAAAGATTACCGGGTGTTTTTTGAATCCACGCCAGAGAGCCTTTGCTACATTTTTAAGAAGCATGATGAATCGTGATTGCGTGATTTCGTTCATTACTGCACGTATTCCCGCAGACCTTCAAGGTCTTTCTTCCGTCGTTTTTCCACCTCTTCCGCCGAGATTGTCACTACGGGCTTCGATGGCTTTGCAGCTGTCGAAGTTTTCTTAGTTTCAATAGGACGATCAGGAGTTTCAAACGGACGTTTGCCGACTGTCTTGTCTGCTAAATTGTCGATTCCACTTTTCACAGCGGTACCGGCACTTGTCGACAAGCCAACGACTTTTTCACGAACACCTTCAGCCAAATCTTCGGCACCTTGGCGAATTTCTTTACCAAGCTGCCCCGATTCGACTTTCTCTTGCAGATGATCAACTGTCGCGATGGCGATGTTACGGCCAAGCCACAGTTTATATGCAAAAGGCCCGATTAAGAATCCAATGAGAACCATCGTGGTATCGAAAATCGATGTCCACAGTTCAACCATCAGATTTGATCCATGAAGCAGAAACCAGAAACTGGTCACTGCGGTAATAATGACAGCCCAAATCACTTTGGTGCCAGTCGTACGACCATAGACCAATCCACGTTCCGTCCTGTGTATATCGGTATCACCAGTCCACCTATCGATGAAACTGAAAATCCTTCTCATTCCGGCACGATCAAAAATGTAGAATGTTGTTCCACCTACAAGGTAGAGTAACAAACTGCATATGACATACGTCTGCAAACTCATTTGCTGCATCATCTTTTTCTCCCTTTGATATCAGGTTTTTTGTTTCTGTTGAACATTGTTCGCGAGGATTCGTCCAATTGCCCAATGCTTTTTGCCTTTGGGCCATTTCGCGTATCGCTCGAAAAACAACGGTTTGTTGAACGCGTACAGATATTGCGGTGAACTTTGATGCAAACTCACAAGGAGCTGCATCAACAGATCGTAAAGAAGAGGATCTTCTTTTTCGAACTTTTTCTTCGGACGAAGTAACAGATTCTTTGAAACAGCACTGGGTGCGTTCCTCGAATCTGCGCCGATCGATTCACCACTTTCCAAACGAACTTTTAGTCTTTCGATTTCAAAGTATTCGTTCGGTAAGGATTTTCTGAATTCGGCAATAAAGCCGTTCCAAGACGCGTCCTCGGTTATTTGTACATCCTTTCTGGGGTATGTAGCAAAAACCAAATCCGCCATCATTGAATCCAAAATTCCTTCAAGCCATATCGAATCATTTGGTTCGAGCGAGAATTCCACCAAACCCCTCGCGAGGAGAAGTTTGAGAATTTTTTCTCGATCGGAAATTCTGAGAATGTCGTCGCCAACATAGTTGGTTTTTCCATCTTCAAGAATCAGAACCGGAGACTCCTTACCATGATCATCTCGAAAGACATACACTCCTCCAAAAACACGCGCATAGAATGAACGTATTTCGGAGATCGGTAAATCTTCGATAATCACTGGCCTGCTTCGCAAATCGCCGAAAGTGTTGCCACTGTCGATGATTTGTTTCCGCAAATTCGGATCGCTCCAATTCTCACCAAAAGTAAAACGACTGACTAGTTCTCGCTGTTCGCGAGCGGCAGAAATAATGCCGTCTACGGTGTTTGTCTTTACAATCACCAAGTCAATCATCAAGAGATCACGCGGGTCACGATAAAGTGACAAACGTTCATCAAGCTCGATATACAAAGCGGTCATGCTTGTAAGGCATGCGATTTGTCGATTAAAAGCTTTGAAGAACACGCGCATAAGATTTCGATCAAAAGAGTGAAACGGAAATTGAATCGCCCGACCTTTTTGATCAGGCGTCAAAATAATTCCGCATGGATTTGCTTCGGAGTAAGACAGATACGATGTATCTTTCTTTTCTTCCGCAATTTCGGGAGACCAACCAATACCATCAATCTGAAACGATTGCAGTTTGGTCGGTTCTTTACCAATTTTAAGAAGACATTGGTTATAGCGCCGAACCAATTCGGGCGAATCGATTCTAATCAAATTCGCTCCAAAAAGGCCAGCCTTAATCAGGTCCATCATGTTAATTTTCCTCTCAATTTGTTTTGTTTTTGTTTACGTCAAGGTGCTTTTCCTGTGCTGGACATTAGCACATTTTAAGCAAAATGTCAATGGATAAATAAGTAAAAATGCCGACGGGGTTTTGAGGCCCAGTCGGCATTACATTTCATAGAACTATTCGGCTTTTTCGCCCATCCGTCGCATCGCCTCAAGTATTACCTTTCGACGAGAAACTTCCTCTTCTACCTGACGATCAAATTCCTTGTCGGCAATCTGAGCGTAGTTATCGAGGTAACGGAGAGCTTCATTCACACGAATTTCAGCAAACGACATTCCACCAAGTGCCTGGACCATGAGGTCCTTCAACATCTGCACTCGCTGTTCGTAGGGCTTTTCAAAGAAAAGCGCCTTGTCGTCAAACCAGACATCAGGGATATCGTAATCATTCAGGCGATCATCAATCGCAGTGTGAATGTTCCGAAGATCACGGGATGAAAATCCTGGAAATTCATCCTGGACGGATTCAAGCAAGTGGGCCAAAAAGCCCGCATCGCTCAATTTCCAATCCTTCTGAACTTTTTCCAGAATTTTTTGGATCTTGTATTGAGCCGGGACGAAAAGTCCCTTCTCTATCTGCCGCAACGATTTGATCGTCGCTTGATCTGACAGATATTTGTAATCATCAAGTGGCCTGAGCGTGAAAAACTTGGGATCAATTTCTTCACGTTTTTTTCGCCACAGATAATCCTGATCCAACCAATCGCGAACAGTAACCGCACCAGCAATCGTATATCGGGCCTGAACTCGAGACAAAACTGCAGGATCCATATGTTCCGGGAGATTCGTCATGAAGTCGACCAATGCATTTCCATGGTACTCTGCACTGGCGCCTTCTGTCTCTCGCAAACACACGCTGATGTTCTGCTGAACGCCCTCGGACGTACCATGGAAGGTACGATTCCTAAAGTTACATTCAGCGTCATCAATCGGCGCATAGATCAGATGTTTCGGATTATGAAGTGGCGCCCACCAACGTTTGGCCTTTTTGGCCGTACCGCCCTGAAATTCCTCGATGATGTCATCGGGAAAAGGATGGAACGTAAATGGAATACCTCTCCGCTCAGCAATCTCCGACATCATGGTTGCAATAACACTGATCATCATGGACTTGCCGGTACCAGGGATTCCCATCCCCATGCGAATCATCGGATATCCTCCGAGTTCCGCAATTGGATTCTTTCGCAGTTCAGGATCATAAAGACCTGCACGTGCGGAAGTCCGTTTTGCCCACAACTTTCCATCGGCATTGCCAACCATTTGTTCCAGCCGAACCTTGTTAAAGGTACTTTCGACTTGAACAACCGAAGCGACTTCTTCAAAGCCACTTACGATAAATTCTGTCCCCTCCAATTTATACGCGACATTCGTGAAGAAGTCGGTATATTTCAGAGAAGCCTGAATCTTTCGTAGTTCGCTGATCAGTCCCTTCGAATATTCGAGTGCCAGCTTGACCAGATCGATTTCCGTTTTCGCGGATTCGAAATATCGGCCAAGATAAAACATCGAACACATGATGGAACTTGCAGGATGCATGAAATCCGTTTCCGGAATTTCAGAGAAAACTACACGAGCCTGTTCAATTTCCGACGTCCGATAGCTGCCCAACCTCCAAGAGATATAGGAAGCAAAATGGAACGTCAGAATGAAACAGGAAGTTCTCATCTTCGCGTTGAATTCTTCTTCCTGCGTCGACGGTAATCTTTGACCTCGGTTGAGATCAATCAGATGCTTCAAACCTGAAGCCTCTTCATACTCGTACGCAAGATGCATCGCAATTGATGCTGCGATCCGAATAGTTTCTGCAACCTCCGCAATTCCTGGAGTCAAAGCGTTCTTAGAATCATCACTGATTCGTTTGAACTCATCGATCATGGAAACTGCGAATTTTTCAGTTGCGATTGACCGAGCTTGATATGATCCAGCATCCACACCAGTTGGTAATGGAGGTTTGATCGATCTCTCGGCATTTTCCATAAGAGGCAAAACCTTTCCGAATAATTTCTTGAGGTCTGCCATCGTGATCGGTAGCGCACTGCTACCACTGCTAGAAGTCATAGATTTCTCCTTGTGAATCAATCGCCACTTTGTGATGTTTAAGCCACTGTTTGAACTCGTCCTTCGACCAGTCAATGCACTGCAGTAAGTGATGAGGGAGCAACAGATATTTATGAACACCTGATATTCTCCGCGTCTTCAATTCCTGCTCGTTCTTCGGGATCAAAAAGACTTGGCGAATGCCATCCTTCTTGAATAATCCCTTGTGAACTACATTTTCATCAACTGACAAAAGATCCTCGATTTCGAATTCAAGAACAAAGTCATTTTTACCATCTTTCTGTTGATCGATTAGACCAATAAAAGGATGAACAACTTTGCTGAATCTGACTTCATGTGAATGAAATGGGCCGATCTGAATTCGACGGATAAATTTCGGATGAACCGATTCTATCGCGCCATCAATCATGGTTCCCATAAAACCAAGCTCAACTGCCCGCGATCCTTCCGCTCTGATGAGGGAAAGAAACTTGGCGTTGATCTCGTTTTCTTCATTCAAAGAAAGTGCGTCGTTATCCTGCTCGATAATCATCATGTGAAGCATGGGCAGATTGACCGTTTGGTCAAAACATCCCCACGTCACAAGATAAGGTCGCCGATTGGGTTTTTTGCATTCCCAAGCTGGATAATCGACAATCGAATGTAGATTGAACTGCTCAAAGATTTTTGCATCCCCAAGCTGCTCAAAATATATTCGACGTGCCAGATTCCAAAGCAATTCTTCATCTTCTCGATGCTCGACAAGCAAGACATCAAGTAACTCCTGACGGGCTCGGCCCGAATCAGGAATTGAAGCCAATTCTTCATCTCGACGCAGAATGTCTGCGCTGAGTTGATTGATGGCCGATGAATGCAGAAATCCGGATTCATTCAAGTCGAGTGCAGTTTTTTCCCGCACATCGTACTGCTGCTTTAAACGCAGCAGACCGATTGTAGTTAGCAACCGGGCAATCACTGGATGAAAAATCCAGATATTCTCTTGACCCAATTCCTTTTGGTTTTGAAACCATTTGGAAAGAGTCCTGAGCGCAATTGTCAAAGTTGAAAAATACGGGTCATAAAAACTCCGCTCTGCCAACTTCACACAATCACCATCGCTTTGCAATTGATTTGCGAAAGCAGTGATTCCTTGATTTATGGACATTGTCTACTCCCTAATTTCTGATTGTTTGTTGTTTCTGTTTCTGATTTTTGAAATTCGTATTTTAGAGAAAAGGGGGTTCAGGAGAAAACTCCATCCCCCCCTTTCTACGTGACTTATTCCGCTACTTCACAGGCGCAGTTGCGTCCGTGGGAACTTCGCGAAAGTGGATTGAATTTCCATCACTGGGATTCATTCCATAGTTGGCGTAGAACGCTTCGAGTTGCTTTTGCATCTCGTCGTCCACAACCGCACGGTTCTGAGCCATAACTTTCCGAACATGCCGCATTGCTGCGAGCCGGTCAGGATGTTGTTTCATCACCTCTGCGATTGTGCGTTCCGCTGCGAGGGCCGTCTGGGACATTGTTTCCAACACCCGTTGATCGGTCCTTGCACCGGTCTGGTCAGCAGAAGACAGTACCTTCATGTCGGCCGCAGCCTTTAGGGCTTCGACACCGGCACGATATACCGTTTCCCGCGTTTCCAGATCCGATTTCAGCATCAGGCACATGCCTTCGATGCTGGCGCGGAGACTGCGAGCGGCCTCTTCGGTCTGCTCGAGCAATTCCGCCATGCGTTGCTTCGACTGCGAATACAGGAACGTCTTGTTGCGGTTATTCGCCACAACCTGCAGTTCCGCCTTCTTCGTGCTGAGCTGGGTTTCCAGCTTGGCGCGATCGGACGGATTTGCCGTACGTTCGATTTCTTCGGACAGAACGGTAACTTCCCGCTCCTTGACCGCCAACTCTTGGTTGATTTTGTCGAGCGTTCGCTGCGCGATTTCCCGGTCTTTGACAACCTGGATACGCTCGGCTGTAGCCGTCGCCTCTTCTTCCTTGAGGATCTTGGCGCGGTTCATGCCTGCTTCGTAAACTTTCGATCCCTTTGACAGAATCAAATTCAGAAGTGCATCCGGTTGAGCGTTCATGAGACGTTCGCGACGAATTTCTTCGGCACGAAGTTTGGCGGGTTCGATGTCGGCTTTCGCCGCTTCGAGTTCCGCCCTGGCTTCTTCCGCCGCTGCCTTTGCAGCCGCGATCGCAGTCTTCTTCTTTCCACCCCAGTCGATACCGAGGAAGACGGATTTCTGTTCTGCGATTTGAATCGCCGCCTCTGCACGCGGAACCAAATTCCGCGCATCTTCGACACGCTGATTGGCGTTTTTCACTTCGGCATCCGCCTCGGTGCATTCACCATCCAACATGCCCAGGAATTGCTCAAACTGCTGCTGCTCGGCCGTCAAACCAAAGACCGCCTTACGGAGATCTTCGGCAAACGACTTTTGAGCGGCAATGGCCTGGTCGTTGTCGACCGAAGCCAGTTCCGTTGCAACACGCTGACGCAATTCCTCCAACTTGAGCTCACGATTGCCGGCATCTGCCGTCATCCGTTCCGCCCACGTCGCAAGTTTCTGCGCCGCTTGGCTCGTCGAATCCTTCAGGCTAATGCCCGCGGATTCGGTGATGCTGGCAATTGCGTTGTCAGTGTCACGAACCAACTGTTTGACCTTCGGTCCACCGGACCCTTCCAATACCTGGAACAAGTCCGAGGCACCTTCGGATTCTGCGGCCACAGGTTCTTGCGTTGTTACTTTCTTCATTCTTCGCTCCTTTTCCTTTCGGTTTGTTATTTTATATTCACAAAATAAGTCACTACAAATAGTTGTAAAGGTGCTTATCCTGCCTCGGAGACTAGCATAAATTGGACATTTTGTCAATAGCTCATACCCCGTTAATCATAAATAAGATAAATTAGCATAATTTACTAATTTGTAATGAATGAATATTGATAATATAATTGTACTGTTATCAAAATAACCAAAAAAAATGGCTAAAGGAAATAATTCCGAAAGAAGAGAAAAAAAGAAACCAAAGAAGTCAAAATAACTTATTAAAAACCACT
>CAYOAT010000007.1:8214-12303 GCA_964402215.1 uncultured Candidatus Saccharibacteria bacterium | reverse complement strand
TTGTGGCCATATTTTGGGCCGTAGAATCTGACTCTAAAACATACTCTCAAACTTTTTGTTATAATTGCCTCATGAAAAAAATTATTACAATAGTAGTTATTATTATATTAATAGCCCTTGGTATATATATAGTTAATAAAGGTTCAACAGAAACAGTAGAAAACACTGATCAAAATACAGAGATTCCAGTAGTAGCAACAACGACAATACGGGTTCCCGTTGTTGATAATAAAAAAACTGTAATCGGAGTTTCTGCAGATGATTTAGAAATTACTGCCTACCATTATGGACAAGGAAAAGATGAGATTTTGTTTATTGGTGGAGTTCATGGTGGTTATGCCTGGAACACAGTTGAGGCGTCATATAAAATGATGGAGTATTTATCAGAAAATTTAAAACTTATTCCTGAAAACGTAAAAGTAACTATTATTCCTGTATTAAATCCAGACGGTTTAAACGAAGTATTTGAAAACGGCTCCCTGCTAGCTGCTGACGTTAATCCAACATTAGCAGAAACTATTCCTGGTCGTTTTAATGGAAATGATGTTGATTTGAATCGTAACTTTGATTGTGATTGGCAAACTTCTGCGACTTGGCAAAACAAAACTGTAAGTGGAGGAACTGCAGCATTTTCCGAACCAGAAACTTTGGCGTTAAAAAATTATGTTGAAAAAAATAAACCAGTTGCAGTCATCTCTCTCGATAGCGCAGCAGGCGGAGTTTTCGCTTCAAGCTGTCATAACGGAGTATCAACAGAAACATTAAATCTTGTTAGCATATATTCTGAAGCATCTGGCTACAAAGCCTACAAAGATTTCGACTTTTACGAAGTAACCGGTGACATGACAAACTGGTTAGCAAAGATTAAAGTTCCTGCTATTACTGTTCTACTTACAACTCACGATGATATTGAATGGGCAAAGAATCTTGCGGGCATAAAAGCAATTTTAGAAAATTACGCTAAATAATAATGTTTATTTCTAGAAATAAGGTTATTGGTTTGTTAATTGTTTGTGTGATTATTATTTCTGCGTTTTTTGTTTACTTAAAATTTAACAAAAATGTACCGGAAGAAATAATTGTTCCAAGTCCTTCTGTTGAAGAAATTTCGGTTCAACCAAAATATAAAATAATTGGTAAATCATTTGAAGGAAGATCAATTGAATCTTTTACTTTTGGTGAAGGAAAAACGCATTTACTATTTATTGGAGGAATTCATGGTGGATATGAGTGGAACAGTATAATTTTGGCTTATCAATTTATTGATTATCTTAATCAGAATCCAGCGATTGTTCCTAAAAATTTATCAATTAGTATTATTCCAAATGCAAATCCTGACGGAGCATATAAATTTATTGGTAAAGAGGGCCGCTTCTCTATTGTAGATATTCCTCAAGAAAAAAATACAACTGGTCTAGGCAGATTTAACGCGCGAAATGTTGATTTAAATCGTAACTTTGATTGTCGATGGTCTGCAGACACAACTTGGCGTGAAAATAAAGTCGGCGCAGGAACGGCCCCATTTTCTGAACCGGAATCTCAAGCTATTCGAGATTTTGTTTTAGTTGAAAAACCTACGGCGGTTATTTCGTGGCACAGTCAATCAAACACTGTTTACGCTGGTGAATGTGGAACTGGAATAATACCGGAAACTATGGAAATTATGAATCTATACGCACAATCGTCTGGTTATCAAACAGCAACAACTTTTGATGCATATGTTATTACTGGAGACATGGAGGGCTGGCTAACAACAATCGGAATTCCATCTATTACAGTCGAATTAAAAACTCACGAAACAATTGAATGGGAACAAAATTTGGCCGGAATAAAATCACTTATAAACTACTACTCGGTTAAATAATTATCTTCTCTTTTTATCTTCGGGTAATTCCTTGAGTCGACCGCCATTATTCAAAATACCGTCCCTAACTATTTTGATTCCAGCGACGATTCTCTTTGGATTTGGCACATCTAAGCCAGCAAAACCACCGTTTTCAACGACGCAAGCAATAATTTCATCCTTTGTATGCTGCCCAGGATCGCCTATTACAATTGGAATAAATTCATTGCGTCTAATACTTTCACCTAAAAATTCTTCGGCTATTGGCCATGAACTTTTCACCTGGACAAATGGAAGTTCGGTATTATCATCAAGTATAACGTCCGTTCCCCCGTCACGATAACCACCGACCAAACGACCACCAAGAATTTTTGCATAAACTTTTTCTAATTCACCACGAAATTCTGCTGATTCGGCGCTATATGCGCTTGCTGTTTTTCTCATTCTTTCATTCATAATAAATTTATTATAAACCATAAACAGTATTTGACAAAACTACTAAAATAGTTTATAAATCTATACAGAACCACATCAACCGCCGCTATTAATTTCGGCAGAAAGGATGGTGTTCTTTGGAGGATAATAAGAAACTGCAAATATTGAAAGCAATGCTTGCGGTGCAGATAAATAGTGAAGGAACAATCCCTTCGCTAAACTCAAGTAAAACTGACCGAAATCTTGCCAGAATGCTTTCAAACCCCGAATTCCGAGGTTTAGGCGTTACATTGCGAGAATTCAAACGTGTGTACGGAGAAATCTGTGCAACAGCTCTCGCAACGCAAATGCAGTTGCGAGGAAACAAATAATAAGCGCACGACCAAATTGGTACGGCGCATTTTTATTTTGGTAATTTTTTACCAGCCAATTTAATTTTAGCTAAACTTCTTTTATCCTTTTTTGTTGTCTTTCCACCTCTTGCAATCCTAATATCTTCTTTTATCTCTCTAAAATTATTTTTAATATTATTTTCAATATCTTTTCTGTGTTTAGAATCTGAACGTCTCCCCATACTATCAGTCAAAACATCACTAATATTACTTTCTATATTTCCAAAAGGGCTCCAGTAGTGCATGCTGTATTTTTTATTCAACGATTTTGCCAAATCAATTAAATCATTTTGACCTTCCCATGAACCATTGGATCCCGCTTCGAAGTTCGTATATCCTCTTTCTTTTACTCTTCTATTAATTGTGTCATCAAAATGTTCATCAGCTTCATCCTGAACAGTAATTATTTCAGCTCCCGTTCTTTGTTTTAATGCGCCAATTTCATCTTTCGACATCTTCTTAAATGCCTCTAAAGAAATAAGTAATTCGGCACTTTTGTTTTCTAATGAAACATCACCTAGTGTAAATGTATCTGCGGCGGATAGAGTAACCACATTATCATTAATAATATTTTCAAGTGGTAATAATATTGCATAACCAGCATCATCCCAATTGCCGCCTTCGTGTGCATTAACAGGATGGTTTAATGTAAAGTGAATAGTCTGCCTTGCCGCTTCTATTGGTAAAATATTACAATATCGATTGATAGATGAAATTGGAACAACAGCATTGCCTGTTGTTTTAATTGTTCTATCATTAGGAATATATCTTGTTTTGTGAACCGCAATCAGCCCTTTTACTGAAATTTCTCTATCACCATTTTCATTTTTAATAAATAATTTTCTTTTCGAAATATTTAAAATATTTTCAGGATAAAAATGACTGAAATTATTATCATTAGATTTTAATCTTTCAAGAATAAAATCCCTGTCTTCCGCTGGAAGTCTCCCTATTCTTTCATAAAACTCTGCGGCCTCTATTTTAAGTCTTTCAATATAAAATTTTCTTTCATTTTCACTTTTTGGCACACCTTTTGGAGAAAATCTTTTTTCATAATAGTCTTTAAATTCTTTTGGTATTGGTAAATCAAATAATTCCTTGAAACCTACATAATCAGATTCCTTCTCAATTCTTCGACTACTAAAATCAAAATCTACTTTGCTTGATTTGCGATTTAAAAAATGAAATATACTTTTAATTCTGCTGAAAATTCCAATAGAGTTTTGTGTTTCTTCGGTTGATGGATATTCTTTCTCCATTTCACCCAATTTTTGTTGAATAGCATCTCTAGGTTTATTTATTGTTTTTTCATCAGAAGATAAATTATTTAATTTTGTACGAATTCTATCAATTTCTGGAATATTTGAACCTTGTTTATTATTATTTACGGCAGTTTCTTGTGCTTCATTTACTAAACTT
>CAYOAT010000007.1:6256-8204 GCA_964402215.1 uncultured Candidatus Saccharibacteria bacterium | reverse complement strand
TTTAATTTCTTCTGCGACATGTCCGACATTTGTAGTTTCAATATTTAAACTGGACTCTTTTTTGTATCTTTCCATTTATGACAATTATACAACAAACTAATTAAAAAAATCCCCGGAATTTCCAGGGATTTGATACTCATCTTTACGCTGCGGTATCTTTTTTGTTGATGAGTTTTCGACCAAGCTTCTTGATCAAGGCTTGTTCCACACCAACATACGGATTCACCTCAAGAACACCATCGACAAGAATGGTGCCGGGTTTGTAGCAAAATGTTTCAACTTTGTGCCCATGTTTCAGAAATCGTTTGATGAATTTCCGAGCCCGAACATTTGTTGAACCACTATGCGTGATATAAAGACGCATTCGACCGCGAAATGTGATTGATGATTCTCCGATGTAAAACACCTTTCCATCAACAACATGCGCGTAAACAATGTGCGTCATTTTCTCTTTTAAACGAGACACATTGAATTGTAATTCACCATTTACTCTGATGAATTCTCCTGCGTGATCAAAGCAAATACCACAAATATGCATGGTTTTTGCCTGATCGTTAACTAGAGTTGTTAAAGTTCTATTTTTAATCTTGTACCTCTTCTTTCTATTTTTTATACAGCCAAGTAATTCAACTGTCTGCTAGAACCATACATTATAAAAAAAACTTGTCAAAAACATAACTTTGATAAATAATCGCTTTAATATTATAATTACAGTATTAATATAATAAAAAATATGAATAAATTAACACGAGACTTTATATCAGAAGATTCTAGAGAATATACATTTAAAATTGGTACAATGGTCGCTTCTTCTTTGTCTGGATTTATTTGTGGTTTTGTTGTTGCTGGTATCATTTTTGCTGTAGTTTTAGCTTTTAAAGACCTTATAAATATCTAAAATGGAAAAACAACTTTTTTTGTCAGGAATGGGCCCCAAAAAAAGTATTGAAGAAATTTTATTAGAAAGAAAAGAAAAAGAAGCTGCTGCGGATGCTGAGGAAAAACCAAAACAAGAAGCCGAACCTCCAGCGCCTATCTATAAGTGTATTGGAGCAGAAACTGAATCTGATAAAGATGACGAGTGCGCATTTTGTGGCACACACGGCGGTATTGGTTGCCCAAATCATCCTAAAAAATAATTTTTATTGTTAAGGTCATAATTTATAATCAAAATGAACGAATATAATTGGTATTCTACATTAATCAAACCAAGTTGGTCTCCACCAGCCTGGCTGTTTGGTCCAGTTTGGTCTATTCTTTATTTCATTATTGCAATTTCATTTGGAAAAGTATTTATAATGCTAGCGCAGAAACAAATTACTTTTTTAGTAGCTCTCCCATTTATTTTGAATCTTGTCTTTAATTTTATTTTTACTCCGATACAGTTCGGATTGAAAAATAATTATTTAGCTGCGATAGATATTTTATTAGTCCTCGGAACTTTAATCTGGGCAATCATTGCAATTTATCCATCTCTAAAATGGGTCGCTTTTGCTCAAATTCCATATTTAGTCTGGGTCTCTTTTGCGACAGTTCTTCAACTTACCGTTACATATTTGAATAGATAAAGTCATTATTGACAAGGGCATATAAATATATTACAATGCATGATAGAAATTCTTAACCGTATGGTTAAGTCGTTTCCCTGCCAACATTGGTAGAGAAATAAGGGGGTAAAATCTGTTCCTCCACTAACAGATAGTTCATGAAAATAAAGGAGCCGTATGGCAACTAAAGTATTCGAAATTCGGGGAGGCCCGAATGTTCATCAATTGAGCATATCTCTATTGCGTGAATCACGCGATAATGATACGGCGTTCGAAGTGTTCTTCAGCACCAAAGATGGCAAAGGTTTGCGCGCCATAATCGAGTTGATGGAACGCGTGGATAACTCCGGCAGTAACTGGAACCTGAAGGGTTTCGTGACGCGACCGACGGAAGGTGCACA
>CAYOAT010000007.1:0-6246 GCA_964402215.1 uncultured Candidatus Saccharibacteria bacterium | reverse complement strand
ACAAACCACCCGCCCGAACGCACGATTCTGGGGTTTCTATTCGAGTCAGACTCGCAAGGGTCGTTTCGAGCTCGAAGAGCAAGAAGCCGCAAAGTTATGAACAACCTACTTTACGGTCTTACGTTGTTTATTATGGCGATTGCAGGAGTTGTCGCGATCTTTGATCCATAATAGTAATTGACCAACAATCCCTAGTTTCGGCTAGGGATTTTTAAATTATGGATTAACTTATAAAAGTTTGATAAACTATTCATGCACAGCAATTGTTGTGTTTTGTTCTTTCTCAATTTGTAATAGCTGTTTTTAGATGTCCGATTTTATCGGTTGTTTGCAATTATTGGTGAATCAAAACAAAACGGTGTCAAACAACACTTTTGATCCGCGAAATAATTCTAGCACCCGTTGTCAACCAGCGCGAAAACCGCCACCTACGGTCTACCTGGTCTTCTAACAAGTTGAAAGGGTGCTCATTAATAAATTGTCGTTTGATAATTTATATCTAAAACAGCTATTTCAGATTAAGAAAATGCAGTATCAGCAAATAATATCTAGAGAAAATATTAAGAGAGCTTATTTTGCTGTCATTTTAAAGTTCGAAGAACAATCAAAAACGACAACGTATTCTGGTTTTGATGGAGTAAAAATTGATAATTATAATCTTTCATCTGATGAATTAATTGATCTGATTTCCAAAGAATTGCGTGATCAAAAAGAAATTGATCCTGCAATTAAAATGCTTATTCCAAAGAATAATAAACCTGGTAAAAGAACAATTTTTATCCACTCACTAAAAGAAAGAATAAAGGCCCAGGCTATCTATCAAGTTATTGAGCCTGTTTTTGATAATTATCTTTCTAATTTTCTATTCTCATACAGAAGTAGTCATCCGCATTACAAAGCTGCTGCCAGTGTTGCAAAGAGATATAGCAAAAATTATAAGGATGATTATGTGCTAGTCGGTGATATATCTAATTACTGTGACAACATTGATAAAGACATTTTAAGAAATAAAATTAAGGTCTTTAATTTTGATGAAGATACAAATAAATTAATTGATCTATATATTGAAAATCCTTACATAGAAAATGGCGTAAAAAAACATCTAGACTTGGGACTTGTTCATGGTGAGCCGCTGATTTCCCTATTTTATAACATTTATGTAGACGATATTGATAAAAGTATTGGAAAAAGTATTTCCTTATATCGACGAGTTGGTGATGATTTTATTCTTATAGACAAAAATCTAGAGAAGATAAACCAACAAAAAGAGTTTTTGATAAATAAACTTACTGAATACAAAATTGATAGTAGTAAACAAAAAATAAAAGTTTTAAAAGCTTCTAATGAACCTTTTGAATTTTTGGGCTACAAATTTGAAAATGGGAAAATTTCAATTCGTAACCGATCTGTTAAAAAAATAATTCAAAGGTGGGAAAAACAACTTAAATTTTATCCAATAAATATCAAGAAGAAAATCACGGGGCTTAAAAAAAAGATTTTTGAAAATAATCCATCTATGAGCCATGATTTGGAACAAATTGTTAGGTTGTACTCTCAAACAACTGACATAGAACAAATTAAAAAAATTTCCGAATACTTCTTTAAATTGATTACTATTTATTTATTTGGCTCATATAGTGAGAGAAATCATCGTCAAGCAAAAGTGATGACTAAGGATCTAAAATTCCCGACTCTTTACGAAAACTATGTTAAGGTGCATAGTGGTGGAAAAGCGAACTATCGAAAAAAACAATATAAAAGATGAAAAATTTAAAAGAACAAATTTCCTTATACAAAGAGAGAAATGATATTAAAAAGAGTCTTAGAATTTTGTCTATTAGCAAAATTCAGTGGCAAAACATAAAAAGATTTATTTTGCGTCACAAAAAAACAATTAAATTAATATTGATTCTGATATCAACCATAACGTTAATTGAGGTTTTTGTACCAATATTTCTTGATGGTTTTTTAGAAAAATATTCCTATAGATTAAATTTAGTAAACTTTTATAAAAGCCTTGTTGTTTTGGTTTTGGTTCTTATTTTTTATCTATCTTTGTATTTTTATAATGTTAAATTTCAAAAAAAACTTACGCTTGATTTTATTAACGATTTGCGTAGAAAATGGTTAACTATATTTTTTAATAAAAGTATTAGTGGACTGAAAGATAATGATAAAAGTAGACTTTTAGTTAAAATAACCTACCATTTTTCGCTCTTACAAATAGGCCTTGGAAATTGCTTATTTCTATCATTTCAATGGTTATTCCTAACATGTGGCACAATCATCGCTTCTGTCTTTATAGACCCAAATTTGGTCATTATAAGTCTTGTTGGAACGCTTATAAACCTCATCGTGTTCTATCTGGCATACATATTTTCTGTCTATTATGTAAGTCAAGATCAAACATTGTATTCTAAAATATTACAATATGTTTCTGATTCCATGAATGATTTTTATTTTCAGAAATTTCATCACAGAGAAAAAGTATTTTTTAATAATTTGGACACACTGGTTGAAGTCGATACTCATTTGCGAGTACAAAGAGAAATAATGCTAAGTCTCGGAGATAGAATTATTTTTGCTGTATTAATTATTGTCTCAGCACTCAGTTATATAGCCGGAATTTATTTTAAATTCTTTAATTTCAATAATGCCCTTACGGGAGCAGCTTACCTACTGATTTTCGTTTTACTTACAAGACTTTTATATTTAAGTTTACGTATTGGGCTTTACTATTTTCCTCTAAAACTTGGTTTGATTATTTCTGTTCCAGATAAATTTGTGGATGGTAAAAATTTAAGTGCGCCACCGATTAGTAATATAAGAAAAATTGAATTCCAAACGAAAAAGTTTAGATTTAGAAAAGATTTACCATATATAAAGAATATCGAGTATATCTTTGAAAAAGGTAAAAAATATTTAATTACCGGTGCAAACAATTCTGGTAAGAGTCTTCTAGCAAATATCTTTGCTGGATCGACTTCCTCATCTATAGGAAGACCCTGGGTAATAAACATAAATGATCAAAGAAGATTTTTATATCCAAAATGGTTCAAAAATAGAAAAGAAATTTATTATATAACCCCACACTTCACTAGTAATCTGAATATTTTTGAGATACTAAAAAATGGTGAGTTTGTTAACGAAAATATTTTTGACGAAATTCAGAACAAACTTGTAAAATATCAAAATCTTCCTTCGTTGAATTTTATTTTTAATCACAAAAAATTTGTTGATCAATATATAAATAACAAAAGTTTTTCTTTCTCAGAAACAGCAATTATTCAAATGCTTTATTGTGTTATCCACAAACCATCTTTAGTAATAGTAGACAATCTTTGGCTTGATTTAGATAATGCTAGTATAAATGAAGTCATGAAAATACTGGTTGAAGAATTAAAAGATGGAATTGTCATTAATTTTTCAACGAAAGATAATAATTTAATTGAATATGATAAAAAATATAGTATCTGATCTGCAAAAACATCGCAGATATTTTAGAAAATTTAGAATTCTACTAATTATCTTAATAATAATTTCAATTATATTGATTTTAATCTCTTATTTCATAAAAATAAAATATCCAGAAAATAACGAAAATATTTATTTAACCGAGGAAATCGCAGTTAACAAGCCTTTCGACGGAAAAATATATTTCAATACAGATCCAAATGAAACAATCTTTACAAAAACTATTTTGACAGCAATCGACGGAACAAAAGAATCAATTGAAATGGCAATTTACTCTATTAATAATGCAGAAATCATTAATGCACTGGAAGAAAAAGCTGCCAAAGGGATTCGTGTAAATTTAGTTATTCCAAAAAGTCTCTCCTCTGAAAATCCAGACTTATTCATGGACCGAAAATTTGAAATATTATCAATCGACGATCTCACCCCAAATTATATACGACCTGAATTGATGCATCATAAATTTTTAATTATCGATGCCAACACCGATAATAGAAAAATAATTTTTGGTAATTCAAATCTCACTGAATATCAAGAAAGATACGACGCTGGTTATATCATAGAAAGTTCTGATGTTGAAATAATTACCCCTTTCAAAAAAGAATTTGATCTATTGTGGAGCAAAAAAAATGGTATTAAAAAATTAAGAAATAACGAATACAGAATTTATTCAAGAAAGATAAATTACACTGATGGATTTATTGAATTATGGTTTGGTCCCGGATTTAAAAAGAATTCAATAAAATATAGAACTTTGGATTTAATAAATTCAGCACAAAAAAATATTGATTTCGTAATGTGGCAATTTACAGATATGGAGTTATATAACTCCATACTTAAAGCCACTAAAAACGGTCTTAAAACCAGAATGTTAATTGATGATGAATATATTTGGGCAGATTCTTCACCTATTAAAAAATCCATCTTGATTAATTGGCCAGAAAATCTTGAACTATCAAGTGACTCTTTTAGTAAGATTAGTCTAGATAAGAAGGCGGAAATAGATGAAAGTATACCGAAAGATTTTAACCCATATCTTCACCACCATTTCATGATAATTGATGATGAAATATTAATCACGGGTACAAATAATTGGACATTTGGCGGATTTTATTTAAATGACGAGGACATGATGATTACAAATATTAAATCAGTTTTGAAATCTTTTAAAGAAAATTTTGATCTGCAATTCAAGATAAATAAAGGCGAAAATATAAATTTTGAATTTACGAACAACAATATTGTAATAAAAGATCAATTCCCTGCTCAGTCAAAAATTATTTTATATAATGAAAATTCATATGATGATTTTTGGAATAATGAAATTTGTTTTGAGGATAATTTAATTTCTGAAAAAACCTATCAAATTCCAAATGAGTGTTTGGAAAAAATAAACATTATTTTTATTGTTGATAAAAATAATAACCTACTTGCTAGTGACTATTTAAAGAAATAAAAAGAAGGCTGGTCAGGCCCTCTTTTACACATTTATTTAACGACCGTTTGATTTATTCTTCTTTTTGTTACAAAAACTGTAAACAAAACAAGAAATAAACCAGAGATAATCCATGTTAGAGACATACCAAGGTTTTTAGCTAAAACCCCAGTTAACAACAACCCAACTGCCCCACCCAAATGATGCGCCAACGATTCAAATGATTCAATCGTGGCACGCTCTTTTGATGGAATATTTTCATGCAGATAGGCATCCTTGATTGGGCTAAAAGCTCCCCTAGCAACTTCATGTAAAAGAAAAGCAATAATTGTAATAATAAATGAACTAGATATTGCTGAAAAAACAATACCAAATCCAATTATTACTTGAAATACTGCCAGAGTTTTTCTTTGACATTTCAATTTCCAGAGAATTTTTGGCGCGAGCCAAGCACCAACCATAGCACTCACAGATATTGCAGAGAATAAATATCCAAGGCTTGTTTGACTTGGTAACCACTGTTTAAAAAATGGTTGCCACTCCATATTTGTCGCCTGAACAGCCAAAATTTGGGCCACCACAAGCACCAAAACAAACCTAACTTTTTCCTCTTTATATCCATATCTAACACTTGATATAACAGTTTGCTTCATTGTTAATAAACCGTCTTTGAAAGAAAATTTTTGCTTAACAAAATATTCTTCTTTCAAAAACATAGCAACAAAACCACATACCAATGTTAGAAATGATGCCGCGTACCATGGAAGAACGTTGGAAATATCCGCCAAAAATCCACCAAGAGCAGCAAATATTATTTGAGTAACAGACCCAATTAGACTTGCTCGTGAAAAAATTCTGTCGAGTTTTCCATCGTAACCATAATGTCGTAACTTGTCGACAAACCATGCACGAAATGCCCCACTTGCAAATGTTGCTCCGATTGCCCCGACAACTTCTGCGGTAATAAAACCGTAAATAGTGTCTGACAATGCATAAATCAACATCCCAAATGAAAACAGTATGCACGAAACAATAAACGACATCTTTCTTCCAAACACATCCGCAAAAGCTCCTGTTGGAATTTCTGCAATGAATAGTGTTAGGAAAAAAGCGAAGTTCACCATGTTAACCTGAAACAAATCCAGTCCGTGTGACAACAAATACATAACATAAGTCGCACAAATAACTGAGTGACCTGCACAGGACAACGCCGTCAACACATAATATTCAATTGTAATTCTCTTGATCATCTTCTTTCTCCTATTTTTAATAAAGAACTTATCTTTCTGCTGAACAAAAAACCGGCTTCTGTTCAGCCGGCATAACATTAATTATTT
>CAYOAT010000006.1:37094-49611 GCA_964402215.1 uncultured Candidatus Saccharibacteria bacterium | reverse complement strand
CTGCTCTTCCACAAAATCCAGACGGTGGTAATTATCATATAGCGATTAGACAAAACAAACCAGCTCTGATGGCTCCAGGTAGTACACAAGAAGGTCTAGTGGGTGTTGTTCTTGGTGACGTTGAACAAAGTGAGGTTGAAGAAGGTGAAGATGAACCAGAAGATTGTTCTGATCTAGAAGGTGATGATCGCAGAGTTTGTGATTTGGCTGCTATTAACGAAGCGATTGAGGATTACATTGCTGACAATGATCATGCGCCTTATTTAGCTGCTGCAGGGTGTGGTTCAATGACAGGTGGTCAAGATAGTAACTGTCATACTTGTGATTTTTCTGGATCAGGAAGCTGCCAAAGCTGGTCTATGCTGGAGGATGAATTATCTGATTATATAGATTCTTTACCAACTGATCCTTGTGGAGAAGCTTGTTATAATCCAGATGGTGAACCTGGTGATCAAGAGAAATTTTTTACTTATCTTTATAATGCCCCACAAGATTTAGTTGACTATTGCGCCGAAAGAGACTGTGCAAATGATGATACTGCCTATGGTTTGTTTGCAGAAAACCTAGAAGATGAGGAAGGGAATATTAGTTATGGTTTTGGCTCTTGGTAAAATATGTTAATTAATGTGAAAAAATTTATGAACAAAAACAAAACAATTATAATGGTTGTTGTGCTCGCAATCTTGATCGTCCTAATTGGTTTGGTTGGAATTACTTTTAAAAAATTGAATGATAGTGATAATTTTGCAAGAGTGGCTAATAGAAATTTATCACAATCAAGCGATCATGTAGGTGTGGATGGATGCAAAAATATCAGTGTAGTTTGTCATGCGCAAGAAGGTTCTGTTTATGTTGACCAGCCCGCTCACTTTCATGCGCATGTTTCAACTGGCGACTCGTCTCATTATGATGAAAATAAGAATTGTAGAAAAAGGCAAAATTTTGGATATACCTGGAAAGATTCTAGTATTGGAACAAAAGATGGTATTAATTTAAGCGTTGTTGTCAGTACTTCTGGTGGTTCTGCAAAGGAGGCACAATGTCCAAATGTTAAGGTTCTACCAAAAAATAATTCTGCTGGGGATCAAACTCATCAGTGTGGTATTTTATTTATGAGAGGTCCAAATTTTTATATGGCGGCAAGGGACAGAATAATGGACCAAAAATTTACATATATAGATGATAATATTTATGGTGTTGGCCCAAGATATAAGAGTGTAGTTGTTCGTGGTTTGACTCCTGGTAATCTCGCATATAATTCTGATTACGCAGCAAGTAATATTAATTTTATTGAAAGTAATTTAAGTTATTTGTCTTCAAAAAATGCTGGTTTGATCGCTGCTTTTTCAATATCTGCAATTGGATCATACAATTGGTTACATGCACTTAGCCCCCCAGGTACTTATGTTCCTGATGATATGTTTCTATATGATCCTCCTTATGCAGTAACCTCACAACCATGGGCAGTATGCAAACCTTTATTGCCAGGTGTTCTTCGCACCGAAAGTCAGGCTTTAGGTAATGGATGTAATATAACCTATGCAAGAGTCAATGGAATTACTTCATCGATAACAAAAAATTGGACGAACGGCACAACCAATCCAGATACTGAACACTCTAGATTTATTAGTCATCCAGAAGAATTAGATGATATCCCTGAATGGGTTGAGGATAATTGTCCACACATATATTTTCCAGGAATAATATAGATGAAAAATCTAAGAGTTCATTACAAAAATAATAAAAGCAAACCAACACTAGACGCAACTCCAGAAGACATCTTTGATTTTAATAAATTGAAGAAAAGAATGTTTTTTATTTCTGCATTCTTTCTAGTAGGGAACTTTTTGCCGCTAGCGATTGTCGGGTTCAAGATTTTTTATCCATTTCATATGGTAATTGGGTTAAGCCTTTACGTTTTATCTTTCATTCCAATTATCAGAAGAATTTATATTTCTCGCAAAACCTGGAAAAAATACCGTGCATACAAATTCTCTGAAAAATTCTTTATAAAAGAAAAAAGACGATTATTTTTGGCCGTACTTATAATTATTGGTTCAATTTGTTTCTTGTGGCTACGCCCAGTTGGACTTAATCCGTTTTCACATTATTCGGATCAAGAAATAAAAAATCTAATTACAGATGATTTGTATAAATCAATAACGGCGATGGACTATCTGGAAACTACTGGAAACGAGCTAATTAATATTCTTGATACAAGTAAATCTGATGCAATTGGAATCGCGGAAATTACTCCGGCTTTCAATGAATTTTTAACGGCGGTATCTTATTCAGAGTCACTTACAGATTTACACAGATATTTTGCCTATATTCCATATCGTTTGAAAAATGAAAGAGTGTCTTCGTTTTTGATTTCATACAGTTTATATATTAAAAAATACGAAATAATACATAGATTAATGGATAGTGTTTCTGGTAGTTCGTACAAAAAGAAAGTTTTGAATCAATACATGGAAAGCATAGATAAATCCGGTATTTACGGTGAAATGGTTGCTAGATTTTTTCAGCCAAAAACAAAACTTCGATTAGCAACAGGATATTATTATATGAATATTTTTGACCGAGCCGGTGAAATATCAAGTGACTCCTATGATCTTTTATTTACAAAGTCGGTATTGAGTTACAAATATTTGAATCATAATTTCTTTGGTTCAATACTACGCGCTGGTGAAGTTTTTGCAGATTACACCGAAAATAAAATGTTTGATACGTGGTTTCCAATACAGAAAAATGTGGCGATGGGAATGGGAAGAGTCATTTTGTCGACGAGAGGAAAGGAAGGTCTAATTACACATGAACAGGCAATAGAAATGGGTAAATCGCTCGAGCCAGGAGATTTTATGATTCAACGAAGGAATTGGCACCTTAGCAATGTTGGTATTCCGGGATTCTGGACACACGCGGCATTATATACTGGCGATTTGGAATCAATGAATAATTATTTTGCGTCAGAATTTCCTTATGCTGGATTTGATGATTTTTCATCTTTTATGAAAAATAAATATCCGGATGTATATGAGAAATATATTGAAAAGGATTTGCTTGGATATAACAAATCAGTGATGGAAGCAATAGAGCCCGGTGTTATTTTGCAGAGTTTACCAAAATCCGCTAGCGCAGATTTTATTGCAGTATTTCGCCCAAGATTTTTGGATAAGAAAGATAAAATGTTGGCTATCATCCGAGCCTTTGACCACGTCGGTAAGCCATATGATTTTGACTTTGATTTTGACACGTTAGATTCTTTGGTTTGCTCGGAACTAGTTTATGACGCATATTTTGAAAATTCAGAAAAAAATAAAAGAGGTTTACATTTCCAGACTTCAATTGTTAATGGTAGGAGAATTGTTATTCCTTTGGATATCGCAAAAAAATTCGTCGCAGAATATGGAACAGAAAATGCCGAATTAGATTTGGTTTATTTCCTTGAAAGTAGTGAATCATCAAAAGTTGCCCGCATTGGTACGGTAGATAGATTTCTAGAAAGTATAAATTGGAGTAAGTTTAGTTTTCTTCAAAAATAAAGTCGTACATACAGTTTTGTGGTAAAATGGGTTTAACATGCCAGAACAACAAACAAACAAGAAGATTGTTTTATTAGTAATATTTGTAATTTTAGCAGCGATTTTTGTCGCAGGAATATATTTTATTTTTAGCAACGAAAAGCAGAATGATACAGATATAAAGGCTGACGATATTCCTAATCAAACAATTGTTTACAATTTAACCACTTTTACAACTGGGCCAAATAATTCTGTTTTAGATGAAAAATTCGAAACAGCCACAAATATTGAAATTGGTGTAGATCCATATGAAATAGAAATTGATACCAATACAAATTCGGATCTTTCAAATTTAGAAAAAGTTCTTTCAAATTTTAATAATTATCCTGGTCATTACAAATTAGGAACTATCACCAACGGTGCATTCAAGGGAAAAACAATTTCTGTTTTAGTTGGTGGTGAAATGGGTTTATCTTTTGGTTCTTATTTGATTCCAATCGCAGAAAATAGATATATAAAGTTTGGTGGTCAAGATGAAACTTTTACAATCAAACAGCCCGCATATCCAGATGAAATAACTTTTCCAGGAACTGAATACGTTTTGAAACAAGGCTGGGGACAATATTTATGGGATTCAAAAATTACTCAGACTTTTAAAGTTGGAGACATTCAATTTTATGTTATTGACGATTCCTGTGTGGCGACAAAAATGTTAGACGGTCAATACTTAACTTATAAGTTTAATTATCCAATTATTGCAGCAGAAAATAGCCCACATTCTCAGGCAATTAATTTTAAATTCATAGAAGGAATGCAGAATACTGAATCATACCAATATGGTTTACCGGCTTGTGGTGGATATTGTGGCATTCAAACTGTTACCAAAATTTCTCCTCATGAAATTCAGACAGGAAAATATGCAGTTATTGGTGAGGCACCAGACGGAACAAAAGTATATACATTTTCAAATCCTGAAAATGATGAATACAAGGCAATGTTTGATGACAAAAATTCAGCCGCGTACATTGATATGACTGATGGTTATGTGAATTTGAAGGAAAATAAATATTCATATCAAGAATTTATTTCTTTTGTTCCGGTTGTTTTCTGGCAAGATGCACTGGGTAATTGGATCAAATTTACAAATACACGTTTTATTCCGATGGCCGAAATGTGTAAACCAGTAATTTATTTGTATCCAGAAACTCAGATGAAATTAAATGTTCAAGTCGCACCAAATGGTGGATTTACAAAAACAATTCCAGAATATCCGGTGACAGGTTGGGACGTTACCGCGACTTCAAAGAGTGTTATAAAGGATTTATTAACTGATATAACTTATCCATATTTATATTGGTCTGGAATTGGTGTTAATTATCCAATTAACAATTCAATTGGTTGGCTTGTAAAAAAGGCAAATGTTTCGGAATTTCTTGATGAGAAACTTGTTGAACTTGGTCTAAATACAACAGAAATTGCAGATTTCAAAGAATACTGGGTTCCAAAACTTTCAGAAAGAAAATTCTATCAATTGTACTTTTTGACAAAGGAACAAATTGACGGGATGAGTCCACTAATTATTTCTCCTATACAACCTGATAATGTTATTCGGGTTATGCTTACAGCAAAGGGAATGGATAAAGAGGTAAAATTAAAGGGTCAGATTTTACCAGAAACACCAAGTCGCGATGGATTTACAGTTGTTGAATGGGGTGGAGCATTGGTCAAATAAAACTTTCTAGATGAAATTAGCAAAATTCGGTTTATTTTTGTTCGCTGTTATTCTGGTTGTTTTGCTATTTGATAAAAAAGATATTCCAAAACATTATTCTTATTCTGCTGATAAAGCCACCTACGGCCAATTGGAAAAGATAAAACCGCGTTTTGATTTTTCAGATAAAGTTTATGGCGGAATTGTTTCTCATCATCTACTCGCGGCAATTGATATTGCTGGTTTTTATGGTTCTCTCTCAAATCAGAAAATTGATACTGTGGTATTGATTGGTCCAAATCATTTTGGTACTGGTGCGGATAATATTGCGGTTTCTAATTATGATTTTGAAACACCGTGGGGAAAGGTCAAAACAGACAGGGAAATCGTTGATGATTTTGTAACCGGGAAAGTCGCAAAGATTAATGAAGATGTATTTGCCGGTGAACATTCTATTTCTACACAAATTCCTTATATAAAATTTTATTTGCCACAGGCCCAGATTGTTCCGATGGCTATAAAGATAAATACTGCAAAAAGTGATTTGTTAAATTTGGCTATGGCAATTTCCGAAATCAATAAAAATATTATTGTTGTAGCCAGTGTAGATTTTTCTCATCACACGGGTAAAAGTGTGGCGGTAGAGAATGATAAAAAAAGTATAGAAACTATTATGAATTTTGATACAGATAATTTGTATACTTTGAATATCGACAGTCCACCAACTATATTTGTTTTGTTAAATTATTTGAAATCGGTTGAAGCTAGAAAAATGGATTATTGGCAACAAAATGCGGCTGATATTTTAAAAAATCCGGAATATGATGATGTGACCAGTTATTTGTTTGCTTTGTTCAGAAAATAAAAAAAGAAAACCCTCACTGTTCCGAGTGAGGGGGTAGTCGAGACGGACATGAAACGTGGTCTATCTTGCGCAGGTGGCCAAACCTACACTTTAGAAACACCACGGGATGGTTATGCCTTTCTTAAGGGCTAGGGTTCGATTGCATTCAATCCGATAGATCTTTCCTATAAATATAGGATTTCTCTAAAGAAGGACATCTGCAATCAATTAGCACGGAACAACCCTTCAGCAGTCTTCGATGATAAAAGATGCTGCCTATAACCATGTGACTCCCTTAATAGGTCCCGAGTCACTTCTTAAAGGAACTTGCCTGTGGTTGGACGGTGCTAATGCGCCCATCCACCTTGGCAACGTGACGACCGGCTTTGTATGGTCATCAGTTCCTTAGGGATGGGATAACATATGTCATCCCCAGCCTCTACTAACTATTATAGCACCATATCAATTTCTGTCAAGTGGATAAATAGACCAACAAATTCCTATGATATAATTTTGCTATGAATATAAATGATCCAATCCAGCAGGTAGAAAAGGTAGTTAGGGGAGTTCACGATGAAGCAGGCAAATATACTAGGCCGGTATTGCAAAGATATCCTTTATTATTTTCTTTTTTATTAGTATTCAGTATCGCGGCAATTTTGCACGGCTTTGAAATGTGGGCAGATAGTATAAATTTATTTGAAAAACATCCGTCATATTTAATTCTAATTGGTATTGTGGCATTACTTTTAACTGGAACACTTTATAAATCTTTGAAGAAGATGAGGTAGGATAAGAAGGTGAGTAATGATTGAGTTATGAATAAACATATTGATTTTTATAAAAAGATTTCCGTTAAGTTATTATCTGATTCAGCAAAAGCAGCTGGTCTTGATCCAAATAACCCTCCAGATTTGCAAATTTTCAAAAAAATAATTAATAAGCGCAGACGCATACTTGAAGTTGGTTGTGGTACTGGCCGTTTGGGTAAGTTTTTAATTGACGAATATGAGTATGTTGGTGTTGATACAAATATTAATTATATTAATGAATTTCTTAACGTAATAAAAACAAGTAAAAAATTTTTATTGTTAAACATGGATTTTATTGACTTTAGTTCCGGTGAATTGTTTGATGTTATTTTGTTTCCATGGACAGTGATTGGCGATTTTTCCGAATACGATCAAGAAATAGTTATAAATAAAGCACTAGAATTACTAAATAATGATGGTATTATTATTCTTGATAATCCAGCTGTTAATACAGTATACAATTCACATTGTGGATACGAACCAGTTAGGTTCTATTACGATGAATGGGTTAATAAATTTATAAAACTTAAAATTAATAAGTTCTATAAAATTGAGTATAGAACGAATACCGGTAGACAAAGGGAAATTACAATTATTGAGAAATAAAATTACAAAGTTGCAGATTATTGATTATGTGGTCACACTTTAACTATGAATAATAATGAATATTTAATAGAGTGGTCGAAATTGGAAGACCAAAAGTTGAAGCAGAATGTCCAAAAATTTAATCAAGAAGTCTTATGGGTAACGGAAATTTTTTTGCTGATTCAAAGATTTGAGAAATTGTTAAAAAATCCAAAATGTCAATTTCAAACTAGTGTTGGATTAATGCATATGGCAGTAAAAGATGTACACTTAGCTTTTCTTTCAATTTTTAGAGGACATTTTTCTCTTGCATTTAAAAATATCAGATCAGCTATTGAAGCCACAACTTTTATTAATGCAATTAGAGGCGATGTAAAAAAAGCAAATATTTGGTTGGGTAAAAAACTTTGTGATCAAGAAGACGGTGACTATAAAAAATTGTTACAAGAAGGCAGAAATGGAAAAAATGGAAAACAACTTGGTAATAGGTTTAAGTTAGCGTCAGAAAAATCTCATGCAAATTTATTCAAGTTATTTGATGGGCGAGAGTCAGAGATTTTACTATCTGAAAAAGTAATTGTTGATAAATATAGTTATTTTGATGAAGATGAAGACTGGTTTGTAGCATACTCTCATTATTTAATAAGCACGACATTTTTACTTTTAGAAGTATTTGAAGATGCATTTAGAAGCGAAATTCAAAATAGTGATTTTGCGCAAATTCTTGAAAAAAAATTGAGCGAATATAAATCATATTCAAATATTAATAAAGATCATATTTTGCTTACTGATAAATTGAGTGAAGATAATGGTATCTATTGATAATTGAATCAATCTTTATTATTACGATTATTTCTAACTTGATATTAAATATGCAATTGCATCGAAATATTTTTGTGTATAAAAAGTTTGAAAATAGGCAATATATGTAAACTAAAAATTCCACCATTCAAAAAACCACGAGCTTTCTCGTGGTTTCGGTGGGAAGTGATCTGTGTCACCAACCCGTGCCAAGGATCTGAATCGATCCTTTGGGTTTCGGCTCGCAATCGAGGCCGATGGTGAAGGAAATCGACCGATTGGGGTCGCCGTTCACAAAGCCAAAGAAATTGGCTGTTCCGTGACCGTGGCGGTTGAAATCGATCTGACCGCTTCCGGCCTTCACGATCAGGTGAACCAGACGCTCACTGCCGGTCAGGCGGGCGATCTGTTTCGGTCCGCCTACAAGCGTGAATTCCACGATGAACGGTCGAATCGCCGAACGCCGCAGGAATTCTTCTTTTCCGAGGTCGAGAACCGCAGGGCAGAGCAGACGGGGGTTGGTACTTTTCACTTTATTTTCCTCTTTGTGTTAATGTTCTTTTGTAAGAATTATAACAAGATAATAGAGAAAGTCAATAGTATTGAAAACCAATGATTTCTATAAACTATTCTTTGAATAGCGACATTCGTGTACCAACAAAATTGTTACAAATATTAATCCTAGAATAGATATAAAATGAGCGACTGTAACAATTTTCGGTGTTTCAAAGAATAGGTTTTTATTAGAGAAAGTTAAAATTTGTCCAGGACCAGACAAAAAGACTTTCTCACCACCAGAATTTTTCCAGGTTGGAAAATAACTTTGTTTTATTATTATTGGAGTGACACTATCTGTTTTGGCAAAATTATTCACAAATTTATCTAATTTAGAAATTGTCAGATCTATATCATCATTATTATCTAGTAATAATACATTTTCTTTAGAACTTTGGTGATTTTCTAAATACTTATATATTTCACCGGCATCATTTACCGCAATTATTTTTGATTTTTCTAAATAGCCATCGAGTATCTTATAAATATTATTAATATCTTTGTAATGATATGAATCAATCAAAATATATTTAAACAAATTTAAATCCGCATTTAAATCCAAATACTTTTCATCGGCATAGGCAAAAGTAAAATCAGTTCTGGCATTCTTTATATTAATTTCTTTAACCAATGAAACATAATCAAACTTTGTTTGGCTATCATTTTTTATATTCAAATCTGAGAATACCAAGACAGGCTCTTTTTGTGGTATAGAAACCATTTCGGCATCATCTTTAATTTTATAAATTACCCAATCCGTGAAATCTGCAACTTTTGTAACAAGATTAGTTTCTAAAATCGCCGCTTTCTTTTCTGCTGATCTTTGCACCAAATATTGAATACCATAGTAATTTGCCACTTTTATATGATCAACAAGAGGGCCATTTAAAAATTCTGGGTCAAAAGAAAAACTGCAATTTATGCCCCAACATTCCGGCCAGCCGGACAATGAATTTCTAATTGCCACCCAAAAAATAGAGCTTAGTGCTGATTCTCTAATTATGCTGTAAATAGTGTTGTTTCCTTGAATGCCAAGGTATGCATCCAAAACGCTAGTCGTTGGCTTGTCATATGGGGTAAACCATTCAACTGAAATCACACCGTCTTTATCCTTGAAATAATCAATAACCGGTTTAATTTCTTCAGTGACTTTTTCTACATAAATTCCCTTGAAATCTTCTTTAAAAACATCATTAGATATTAAAGTAAAAAATGAATAAAAAATTAAAACAGAAATAAAAAAGTAATAAACTATTTTACTCTTTATAATTAATCTAAATTCATTCAATACGAAAATTATTAGAATTGGCAAGAAAAAATATAAAGTTCCAATCCATCTATCAACGTGAACTGGTAAAGAAGGCAATATTTCCCATATCTTTATAATCAGAAATATATTAGAAATGATCGCGGCTATTGAAATTGTAACTATCAATATACTTTTTCTGATTGAGCCAAAAATTACCGCAACAATTATAAAAACAGGAAAGTAATAATGTTGTTTATAAAAATCCGCAATTGATCCCCATTTCCATTTTAATGATCTACCTGCAAAATAATCGTAGTAATAAATCATTGGTAAGTACCAAAATGATGCAACCAATAGTGGGATAAAGCCAGACAAGAAATACAAAAGGAAAAAACTAAAAAGTGCTTTTTTATCACAAAATCGTTTCCTTTTTTCTATTAATTTATAGATAAAAATAAAACCAAACAAAAAGAAAGTAATTATTGCAACATGGACATTTGTTAGAAATATAAGGGTTAGGAAAAATGCAGAAAAATATTTATTGATTGCCTTTTTATCAATATCAATAAAAAATGTCAGCCACAGTAAGAGAAAAATAAAGGCCATTGGTTGTGTAACAAGACCGTTATTTAATATGCTTGAAATTGAAACACCGATATAACCAATTTTAGATTTAGCCGTTATTAAAACGATTGACAGAAGGAAAACAAAAAAAGCTTGGATCTTTGATTTATTTATTGTTTTAAAATATAAGTTAGAAATTAATACAGGTATAAGAACCGTAGAAAAAAGGACAATTGATTTAAAAACCAAATTAAACTCTAGGCACGATGATTTGTAAATTAACGCATTAAAAAAGTAGAAAAAAGGTGGATAAAATTGTGGAAATGGCATGCCACCATACCAATTTGGTATCCAACCCCAGAACGATGGGAAAATATTATTCGCATACAGTTTTGCAATAGCGTAGTGGCCTGATCCATCCCATCCTCCAACAAATTCATTGAAAAAATAAACAGTAATTATTTGTTTGTTTAATAAAAAAAGTAAAAGTCCGGACAGGGCAAATAGAGCACTAAAAATAGAGAACACTTTAAAATATTTTGTTAAAAACGATTTCATTTTAATATTTTTTTCTGAAAAGATTATATCGAATCGTTATTAAATCTTTTATGGTTAAAATAGAATCAAGTATTGGCCTAAAAGTTGAGCCCGAAACATTTTTCCATTTGATTGGTAATTCAAGTATTTTGAGATTATAAAGCTGCGCAATTGCCAAAAATTCTACATCAAAACCAAATCTTTTTATTTTCTGTTTTGCAAATATTTTTAACGCAATATCTTTTTTAACCAACTTAAAACCGCATTGGGTATCTTTTATATTTTTAACAAGATTTGAAATAAAGAAATGACCAATTCTTGCAATTATCTTTCTATGTAAAGGTTGTTCGATTTCAATGATGCTTTTTTCTAGTTTTCTTGACCCAATAATAATTTCATAATTTTCAAGATGTTTTTGAAAATTCACAATTTCTTCTATTGGTGTTGAATCATCGGCATCAGTAAATAATATATAATCACCAGAACTGTTTTCTGCGCCAATTTTAATTGCATTTCCTTTACCAGAATTATCAGGAAACTCAATTAATTTTATATTTTTATATAACGCTTGGTTTTTTTGCACTACTTCTGAGGTCTTATCTTTTGAGCCATCATTAACAACAATAATTTCTACGTCATCATTCTTTTCTTTAAAAAATTTTTCAATAGAAGTTAGCGTTGATTCTATTCTTTTTTCTTCATTATAAGAGGGAATTATTATTGAATATTTAACGGCCATAAATTAAATAATATCATCACGACACACGGGTGGATAGTTTTATTTATAATAATCACTTATATGCTATAATTTTTTATAAATGATTAATAATTTAAAAAAATTTATGAACAGAAATAAGGAGATTTTGGTTGGTCTGGGAACAATATCTTTTATTGTTTTAGTGGTTCTAATTGGTTTGACATATGGTAGATCGGACGAATCAACAAACATGGCAAGTGCGAGACGCGGCGGATCAGGTGATCATGGTAATTGTGATTATAGGTTATCTTGCACAAGTGCAAAGAATTACGTGCACATCAACGAAACTGTCGATTATGCTGCAAAAATATATGACGTAAACCAATATTGTTATGGTGATCCAAAATACACATGGAAGAATTTTTCGATCGCAAAATCCACTGGATCTGTCGGTGGTATAAAATTAGGCTTATCTGTTGAATGGAATGGTCTAACAAAAAATGTAACTTGTCCAAGAGTTGCAGTAAATGATTTGGGAAACCATGATGGTAGTACAGATCACGAATGTCGAGTCATTTTGCTAAACGGATATAATTCTGCAAATTCATCTCCTTCATATTCTGAAGTTGCAAAGAATG
>CAYOAT010000006.1:35528-37084 GCA_964402215.1 uncultured Candidatus Saccharibacteria bacterium | reverse complement strand
TATTAATAATCAATATTCTGGTAAATCTTTACCACAAGGAAAAGGAAGTCATTTTTCTAATGTAACAGTTCGGGCTTTGCTACCAAGAATTAATGTTATTACTGAACAGTCTATGCTTGATGCCGAGAACAAAATAAAGTCATTTGTTGAGGGTTGGATTTCTACAAATAATAATGGTGACGGTGGATACGGCGGATATAGTATTGACCATTCTGGCGATAAAATTAAAAATGGACTCATTGCAGGACATTGTGCAGGAGCAATGGCTGCCTATAATTATAAAACAGATTATGGAAGTAGCGTATATTATCCTTCTCTTGGCTATTTATCGTATGACCCTGGTTATAATAATCCTTGGTTTTTACCGTTACCACCTGCCTCATTGTGTTCAGTTGTGACTGGTCCAGATTGGTTTTCGAATGGATGTCAGATATTAAAGGCAATAGATAACGGGTTGATGACATCAGGTTTTGAAAATTGGACTTCTGGTACAGGTCGACCGGCTGATTATAATCCGGCTGATCCTACTGCATATCATCATTTATTTTATAAAACTTACCCATCAGTTTTGAACGGCATTCCTAGTTGGATTAATACAAATTGTACGTACGTCTACCCATCTGGAAACTAGCAGTATTTTTGTTTCTAAAAATAAAAAACACCGCGCGTTTTCACGTGCGGTGTTTGAAGTCACATCATCTACAGACAATGCGCCTTCATGACAGCTTTGTAGTCATCCCGAAGTCTCTTCATCGGAGCTTCGAGCAAACCACAAAGTGGATTTGTCACACCAATTCGGTTGTGAACCATATTGTAGTAAAGCATGAGTTGCAATGCCATTTGGTCACAGGACTTTTCCGCCTTGTTGATACGTGCCATGCATTCGGCTTCAGGCATTCCGGTAGAAATGCTCGCGACCATTTGTTTGATCTCGGCTTCCTTGCTGATCAATTGGTCCAAAAGAACTTCTGCTTCTGCGAGTGCTGCAACAGCATTGTTCAGTTCGTGCTTGATCCCGGCCAGGATAACCCCGCTCGCCGCAGTTGCTTCAATTCTGAGCATTGGCTCTTCCACACCCGGTAATCGCATTTGTGTTTCTGTTTTCACTAACTCTCCTTGGTTTGTTTTTTCTAAAATGTGCAAATCGTTTCCTGCGTAATAGATTACATTCGAAAAACATTATTGTCAAAAAAATAATTTGCCAATTTGTATATTAATGGTATTGTTTTGCTTGAAAGAAAAGAACATTAAAAGGAGAAAAGAAGCATGCAGTTTAAAAATTTGATTTTGGCAGAAGCGGCCATGACGATAATGATTGGCATTATTTTTGTCGCCAGAATTTTTTGCGGTATCGCGCCGAACAGCGGTGTTCTTGCACTAGTCGGTACCACCCTGATCATTGGCGGCGTCATTTTTATCGCATTGATTGGTGGATTGATTGCGGAAAACGGTACTCAACCCGGAGTCATGGTAATTCCTGTCGGTATGGCAATATTGGCTGGAGTAATTGGTGCAATTGACCTATACATGGTTATTGCAGTTGGATCAATTGCCGT
>CAYOAT010000006.1:33851-35486 GCA_964402215.1 uncultured Candidatus Saccharibacteria bacterium | reverse complement strand
GCCCAGATTCAATCAAGACTTTTTCAAGTCTAATGATAGAAGGTGTGGTGATTTTCGCACTCACCAATTTCTGTCACGTAAAATTCGGCGTATAAAAAACTTTTCTTATGGCCTCGGATGTAAACATTCGGGGCTTTTTTAATTGGTTTTATGCCGCCCTTTACAAACCTCAAAAACAATGTAATATTGCGCCAGGTTAAATCAATATTATTTTGATTTTAGCTCTTTGAACTAATTTAAAAAAAACAGAAAACAGGAGATAACAGATGAAAGTTAAGTCACTCGTACCGCGGTATTACCATGACGTCTGGCCTAGGTTGCCGGAAATTGCCAAAAAATTTGGGACCCCGTTCCATCTTTATAACAAGCCGGCGATTCTGCAGACCGGCGCCGCGATGAATATGGCCTTTACCGGCTGTCGTTATCGTAACTATTTTGCGGTTAAGGCTTTGCCGAATCCGCATATCATGAAATTTCTTTTTGAAGATCTGGGCTTTGGTTTCGACTGCAGCTCGGTCTCGGAAGTTCTCATGGCACGGTCAATCGGCGCAACAGCCGAAGACATCATGTTCACCTCGAACGACACGTCGTATGACGAATTCTTGGTGGCTTTGGGAAATGGCGGCTGCATCTTGAACCTCGATGACATCACGATGATCGACAAGGTGCCGCAGCATCAATTCCCCGAGCTCGTTTGTTTTCGGATCAATCCGGGCAAACGGCGGACAGGGAATTCAATCATCGGAAATCCGTACGATTCGAAATACGGAATTACCTATGATCAGATTCTGCCTGCCTACGCCGCAGCCAAATTGCGTGGTGCCATTCGTTTCGGCATTCACACAATGGTTTGCTCGAACGAACGGAATTCACGATATATCGTGGAAACTGCTCGCGAGCTTCTGAATGTGACAGCAATGTTGTATCGGAAACTTGGTGTGAAGATCGAGCTTATGAACATCGGTGGGGGGTTCGGAATTCCGTACAAGCCTGGCGATGTCGAGCTTAATCTGGAATGGATTGGTGCACAGATTCACAAACTGTTGAAGGATTTTGGTGCTGAACATGGGTTCGTGCCAAAACTTTTCACGGAATGTGGACGATATGTGACTGGTCCACACGGAATCTTGGTCAATCGTGTGATCAATATGATGCAGAAATATCGTCGATTTATCGGCGTTGAAGTCGCGATGCCCGGCCTTATGCGGCCAGGTATTTACGGCTCGTACCATCATATCGATATTTTGACTCACGACGGCAAACTTCGTCACGGAAAAAAACAACGAGCCAGCGTTTCTGGCCCGCTATGTGAAAACTGTGATCGGTTGGCAACGGAACGTTTGTTGCCAGCAGGAACCAAGGAAGGTGATCTGGTGGTGACGTACAACACCGGCGCCCACGGTTTGGCGATGGCCTACCAATACAATGGTCGGACTCGTCCGCCAGAGCTCTTGGATCAAACGGGACGAAATGAGGACGTCATCTGCATTCGTCGAGCCGAAACAGTTGACGATTTGTTTCGGACAATTGTGCCGATGAGCAAAACTGACGACAGTCAACATGCTCATCATCAGCACCATAGAAACTTGATGCATCCCCGCGATCGCTGAACAAAGTCTCTCTTGAGGTTATGTT
>CAYOAT010000006.1:20834-33841 GCA_964402215.1 uncultured Candidatus Saccharibacteria bacterium | reverse complement strand
CACCGTACGCAAAACGTGCGGTGTTTTTTATTACATGGCAAACTTGACGAAGGCAAAAAAATGTTTAATATTTGTGCCTGAGCTCTTTTAAAAAATAAACAATAAGAAACAACAGAAGGAGAAGTCATGAACGGAGTTAATCGATTGTTACCGTCTGGTGGAACGAACAAGTTTCAACTGATCAAATCGTGGATGAGAGATGCCGAAGCCAATGGCATTTCACTCATCAAACTTTCAATTGGACAACCGTCCGGTCCTGCATTGTTGCCAGTCCGTGAAGCCACGGCCAAAGCAGCACTGCAAGCTCTCGAAACGGTGTGGGAATATCAGGACAACGGTTCGCCCGGTGTTCCGAATTTTGCCCAACGTTTTGTCCAGGCGCATGTGCGGCTGAACGTCAGCAGTCTTCCGTCGACGCACTACGCGTTTTTGCCGATTCCCGGTATCAAACCCATGCTCCAAGTGGTCATCGAATCACTGGGCTCGTGGGCGTACAACAAGGAAGATGCAAAAGCGGCACTCGAACGTGGTGAAACTTATCATCCGCCGATTCGCCAAGTCTATTCAATGACGAATCCCGGGTATCCGACTCCTTTTGATCAGGCGATGATGGTCAAGGGAATCGTGGTCCAGCATTTGCCACTACGGCAGGAAAATGATTTCCTGTTTGACGTGGAGGATCTCGAAGGATTGAAACGTGGTGATCTCATCATGCTCAATTTGCCGCACAACCCGACTGGAATCGTTGGAAAACGATACTGGCTGGAACAGTTGTGTGAATTTTGCTCGGCTCGTGGAATTCGCATTTTCAACGATGCGGCCTACGCGATTCTCGCACACACTTCGATTGCGGTGACTTTGACCGACGTTGCTGCGGCGTATCCTGACCTTGAATGGGCAGAAGCGTTCTCGGCTTCGAAGGCTGGCAACAACACTGGCGCGCGAGTTGGTGCCATGATTGGTTCGGCCGATTTTATGGCCGACATTGCCCAAGTAAAGGGCAACGTGGACAGCGGATTTGCTGCCCCTATGGCGGCTGGTGTTCTCGAATTGTTCGAGAAACACAAAAATCTGATCGAAGAAGTTCGAATGGTTTATGAAAGGCGGCTTTCGCTGCTTATCGACATTCTGTGTAAAAACGGGATGCACATTGCAGTAGAACCCAAGGCTGGATTCTTTGCACTGTTCAATTGTCCGAAATATGCGTTCGGGCAAGAAATCAAATCGGCTGAACAATTCAATCGTCTCATGGTCGACAAGACCGGAGTCGTTGGTGTTCACTTCGAGCCCTATATTCGTTACGCGATTTGCGCGACGGACATCATCGCGAAAGCCGTGCCAATTGCGCAGGCTTTCAATATGGCTGAAGTTTCTTACTAGAACGACAAGTGTTGTTCTGCGCCGGATCCTCACAAGGGGTCCGGTTTTTTATTATTAAAAATTTAATATACAAATAAAAAAGCCGCTCAAATTTCTAAGAGCGGCAATTGGGCAAACTTTTACCCAAACAGGAATTGATCCAGTTCGTAAAGTCCGTTCGGCACTTCCTGATCACGGATTTTTTGAATCAAGACTTCCAATCCGTCGACGTAGGGAAGTCGACCATTGACCTTGGTCGAAATCTGCAGCAAAACGCCGCAGGATTGAATCGTGATGTAGTGATAGCCATGACCGTCGAGGAATTCTTTCGGAACTCCCAGATCGTGCTGCTGGATATCAACATTGCGAATCGAGGCGACTTTTTCCGGCGGCCGACCAAAAAATCCTGCGATCTTTTGGGCGGTAATCGGTGCCGAAGTTTTGGAAGCCTGGTGGGATTCCACAACGTCCACTTTGCCACCGATCGATTGAATCATTTTGCCAAAGCCCGGCAAAATTTTGAACAGTGCTGCCACTGGCAAAGCCAGATTCGGTGCGTTGATCGCGACGAAATCCACACTCTCGGGAATACCGATGACCTCACCAACCGAGTTTTTGAGGCTCGACGAGGCTTGAATCAAAGGGACATTCCATTTGGTGCAGTAATGAACGACATAGGGCAACAGACGACCACTGCCGACATGGACGATGATTTCATCCGTGCCAGCGAGAGGCCCATTGACCATCCTTGCCGGTTCAAAGTTCTCGCGAACATTGCTGACAAAATCCACACCCGCAATCGGTGTGGACATCAGTAGATCGGCCATTTTTCCACGGCCAATAATCATCAGTGCGACTGTACTCTTCACTTTTTTCTCCTGTTGTTTTTGTTTTTAAAAGGATCTTTCGGTTTGTGATATTACATCGAAAACATGGTTATGTCAAATAGTTTTTTAATAAAAATATGGCAGTATATTGATTCTGTATAAATTTATGAATAACCTCAAAACTGCCCGAAAGTTTTCAGGCCGTGCGAATTTTTCGCCGGTCTTTTATTATTGCCAATGCACAGAAATTGTGGTATTGTTTCGCACGGAAAACAACTGATTTGATTTAAAAAAGCTCATCACATAACAAAGAAAATAAGGAGACTGAACAATGTATGATCCTGTGACAGAGATACAGAAAGACGTTTTGGCCAATGGTTTGGAGGTTTATTCAATCTATTGGGATAGACCCTGGGTCAAAGTCGGTGTTGTAATTCATGCTGCTTCAAGAGAAGACTTGCCGGGTAAAACTGGTTTGGCTCATTTCGTTGAGCATGTTGTCAGCGAAAATATTCCTCATATGAAACATTCGACGGCAAAACAATTCATTGAAAGTACCGGTGGTCGTTCGAATTTTGGCGTAACTGGTTATCTGTCGACGAAATATGGATTTGCTATTCCAGCGACGGTTGATTTGTTTCGCGCGACGATTCGGATTTTTGGTTCGATGCTGATTCAGGCAGAAATCAAAAAAATGGTTGAGCGCGAACGACAAGTCATTCAAAGAGAATTCAATGAACGATTTCCAATTCACGAACGTTTGGAATGGAAAATGGCCGCACACAGAAGTCTTTTCAAGGGACATCGGTTTGAAACTTATAGTCGACCACTGGGTCGGCCAGAGGATTTTCTATCTATCACGACGGAAGAACTTCAAGAGTTTTATGATCGATACTATGTGCCACAAAATATGTCACTGATTGTTATTGGCGGTCTTCGTCGAGAACAAATCGTGGCAGAACTTGAAAGCAGTCCGTTTGGTTTGGAAAAAGTTGGAGAGAGAAATCTTTTCCCAAAAAAGTTTACTGATTTTGTTGCTCCAACAGAGCAATTAAAAAAAGTTAAACTTTCGGATTACACAAAACTGAAAATCGATCAAACGGAGTATTGCGCAACTTGGGCATTGCCGATTGATTATCCGTGGGAAGTGCAGCTAATCTTTTCGAGAATAGCTGATCACATCTTGGCCCAAGAAGTTCGTGGAGCCGCAGGTTTGTCCTATGGAATGCGTACAGACTATTATTTCCTACAGGATGCTTGCAAGTATTGGCTTGGTGGTATGGTTAGTCCAAAAGCTACTGATCAAATCAATGAAATTGTGCGAAAGTGCATTTCAATGATTCCAGAAAGAAAAAATCTTTTTCAATACAAACATCGGATTGCTTTGAAAAAATTTGTGATGTTTGATTTGTCAGCCGAGGACTTGCTTGATGATATCGTGGATAACATTGGATCTGTAAGAAAGATTTTTACACATCAAGAGAGACATGATCTTTTGAAGGCTGTAACTTTCGATCAAGTTGTCGATTTGGCAAACTTTCTCAGTGCTGAAAGACAGCACACACTTCTTATCTGTCCCTAGGTAAGAAGTAAAAAAGTTGAGGTCGCTAGTTATACTGGCGGCCTTTTTTAATTCATATTTAGAGCGATATAATAGAATATATTTTAATATTAATTTAAATAATTATTCATGTCATTTAACATCTCTCGTCGTTCAAATGTAAAGGCAGGTTTTACTTTGCTTGAAATGCTACTCGTGATTGCAATCATTGCAATACTTGCGGCAATTGTCATCGTCGCAATTAATCCCGCTCGACAATTAGCACAGGCTCGTAATGCGCAGGCGGCTTCTGATTTAAACTCTATTCAAAAAGCCGTTCAGCAATATTTAATTGATAATGATGGAATCGAGTATCCTGATAATGATAATTTGGATGGAACGGCAAAAGAGATTTGCAACACTGGTGTGGCCGATGCAAATGATAATGCCGATGATTGTCTGGATTTTTCTGATCTAGTTCCAACATATATTTCAGCATTACCACAAAATCCGTATGAAATAAATTATGTAGTTCAATTGAATAGTAATAAATTAACTCTTGGTGCGCCGGGCAGTGTTGTTGAAGGTTTACCAGGTGTAGTTTTAGGAACAACATCTGATGATTTTCTTGATGATTTTGGTGGCGGCGGCGGCGATGATGATACGTGTGCAGATTTGACTGGTGATGAGCGTAGAGTTTGCGATTTGGCTGCGATTAATGAAGCAATTCAGGATTTTATTGATGACAACGATCATGCTCCATATTTAACGGCCGGAAATGCTGAGTGTGGTGATATTTCAAGTCCAAATATGTGGTGTTATGCTGGTGAAACAGATTATACGGTTGGTTTCGTTGAATGGAGTGTTTTAGCTGATGAATTAGCAGAATATATTGATCCATTACCAACTGATCCGTGTGGCGTCGATTGTTATGTTTCGGCATCCCCAGGTCCTGAAAAATATTTTACCTATGAATATTATGCTCCTGCTGCAATGGCAAATTTTGGTGATGCACATCCGGATCAATGTAATGCAGAAAATGGTTGTTATACGAATGAGGGATACGGATTATTTGCTGAAAACATGGAAGATGATGACGAAATTCCCGGCATAAGTTATGGTTTTGGTTCTTGGTAATTTTTACGCATAAAAACTAACTTTTTTCTTAATATACGATATAATATTTACAGTATTTATTATTAAATAATTTTTTATATGTTATCAAAGAAAAAAGGTTTTACCTTGCTTGAAATGTTGCTAGTGATTGCAATTATTGCTGTTCTTGCGGCAATTGTAATTGTGGCAATAAATCCGGCTAGACAATTAGCACAGGCTAGAAATGCTCAGCGTGCATCAGATTTAATTGCGATTCATAAAGCCGTTCAACAGTACTATATTGATAACAAAAATTGGCCACCTCCAGATGAATTTATTCCAGATGAATTAACTGATATTTGTGATACAGGAGGAGATACAGAACCACCTGATTGTTTGGATTTGGGTGATGATGTTCTAGTTTCAAAATATCTTTCTGCTTTACCACAAAATCCTGGTGGAGAAAACTACAAAATTGCAATGAATTCTGTCAGCAGAAAAATTGCGCTAACCGCTCCTGGTAGCAATGAATTGGGTCTTCTTGGTGTGGTACTTGGAACTTCTACAGACGCACTTGCTCATAGTGGTGGTGGGGATAGTGATCCAGAATGTGATGATGGAGAAGATAATGATGAAGACGGCGATATTGATTATGACGAGGGTTATGGTGATCCTGGTTGTGAATCAGATAATGATGATTCTGAAAATTCTAATAATGTTGATTTACCAGAATGTAACGACGGTATTGATAATGATAATGATGGACGTACGGATTACATACAATTCTCAATTAATGGTGATTGGGATTGTGACAGTTATGAAGATGATAATGAATCAAGTGAAGAACCGATGGATCACAATGGTACAGCCGATTTGGCAATTACCGTTGGTGACGGATATAACGTTGATCAAGAATATTTATCACCTGCATTAGAACAGGATCGTGAAGCTGAAAGATCATATCGTTTTACAGTGACTGCTGATGGCGGTGGAATTGTGATTAATAGTCTGGTTTATACCGTTGTGGCTACTCCAGGATCGACTTCACCGATCGAAGATATAATTACTGAGGTTATAACAGAAATTGATGGTGGTGATTTGGATAATTTTCATCCTGTTTCTGGAGATTCAACAGCAACCATCACAATGGAAACAGGTGATTATGAAGTTATGAGTGGTGATATTGTCACAATTGATTTGATTACTGGTATTAATTCTTATCCTAATATTGCGAATTTTGAATCGTATGTAACAGGATTCAAGATTACTGGTGTAACGGTAAATTATGTTGGACAAGGTGATCAAGATGTTTCTTCGACAGAACTTGTTAATACTGATAGTGGAGAGAAACTTCTATTTACTAATCCTTCCTAATAATTTCTAATTTAATTTCTCCCAAAAAACCCGCTTTGTGTCATTATACACAGGGCGGGTTTTTCTTTCTCATGGGTAAAATTTTCTGCTATAATTTAAAATTGTTGTGATTAAATCCTTATTAAAAGATACTTTTTTAAAAAATTACGCCATCTATTTTACTGGATCAATAATGGTGGCATTTTTGAATTATATTTTTCATCCGGTTTTAGGGCGAATTCTATCTCCAGCAGAATTTGGTGATGTTCAGGCTTTTATTTCTCTTTTAACTCAGGCAGGAATTCTTTTTGGCGCTTTCTCTGTTGTGACAGTGAATTTAACAACTAATACTGAAAATCCAAGGGAAAGAAACGCTATAATTTTAGAATTACAAAAAATTGCAATCTGGATTGTGATATTTATTTTTATTGTATTAATTGTTTCTGTTTTTAAGTTAAAATCTTTCTTTAATTTTTCATCTGTTTACCCATTAATTGGTTTGGCAGTTACGTTACCAATTAGTGCAATAAATATTTTTAGAAATGCATATTTACAAGGTAGCAGTAGATTTGCTGAACTATCATTTTCGGGTGTAATTTCATCTCTCGGACGTCTTGTTTTTGCGGTAATTTTGATTTTAATTGGATGGGGCACTTTTGGTGCAACACTTGGAATTATTTTGGCAAATATTGCCGTTATGTTTTTTCTATTAGCTAAAACTCATAATTCATTAAATCTCCATGATAAGACAAATATACATGTGCTAGAAAAGGGTAGTATTATCAAAGAGTTAAAATACGGATTATTGGTTCTATTTGCCACAGGATTAGTCATAATCTTTTATACAATTGATGTTTTGATTGTTAAAAGATATTTTGGAGCTGAAGAGGCCGGACTATATAGTGGAATATCGGCGATTGCAAAAATTATGTTTTTTGTAATTGGTCCAAGTGCCGCCGTTCTTCTTTCTTCAGTAAAGGTTAAAAATTCATTTGGTGAAAACTCCTTAATCCTTAAAAAGTCCATATTTATAGGCGTTTTTATTGGCGCAGTTGGTTTACTTGCTTTTTCTATTTTTCATGATATATTGATACAGGTGATGATTGGTGGTAAATATGTGACTTTTGCATATTTGCTACCAAAAATTGGCTGGGTAATGTTTCTTAGTGCCACGATGAATATTTTTGTATATTATTTTTTGGCATTACGAAGATTTTTCTTGATATTTATTTCATTATTTGGAGTTGTGGCCGTATTTTTTATTATGTTTGGAGACCACGCCAGTATTGAACAAATAATAAGTAATTTGTCTGTTGTTCTAGTTATTATTAATCTTTCTTTTATTTTAGTATATGCAAAAGACTATTTCCGTAATCATTCCAGTATATAACGAAGAAAAAAATATTCCGCTGATCAACGCGGAACTTTTGAATGTATTTTCTTCATTATCATATAATTGTGAATTTATTTTTGTAAACGACGGTTCTGATGATTTTTCTCAGAGAGTAGTTGATGAACTTGCAGATAAAAATAGTAAAATTAAAAGTATTGAGTTTTCAAGAAACTTTGGTAAGGAGGCGGCAACGTCAGCTGGTTTAAAAAATTCTATTGGTGATGCGGTTATTGTTATTGATGCCGATCTTCAACATCCAACTTCACTTATTCCAGAATTAATCAAAAAATGGGAAGGTGGAGCCGATGTTGTAATTGGTCTGAGAACAAAAAATAAAGGTCAATCATTTATAAAAACTTTTTGTGGTTATATTTATTACAAAGTTATTAATGCCATTAGCGATACCCCAATAAAATCAGGCGCAACTGACTTTAGACTATTAGATCGAAAAGTCGTGGATGAATTTAATAAATTTACTGAACACGAGCGAATAACTCGGGGCCTAATAGATTGGCTTGGATTTAAACGTGAGTTTGTTCAGTTTGAAGCACGAGAAAGAGCAAATGGCCTGGCTTCATATTCATATTTTAAATTGATGAAATTAGCATTTTCATCTTCTGTTTCACATAGTCTTGTTCCATTAAAATTTGCCGGATACCTTGGTACCTTTATTATGCTGGTTTCAGGTATCGGTGGAGTGATTATTTTCATTGAGAATTATTTACTGAATGACATTTTAGATTGGTCTATTACTGGGGCCGCAAAATTAGCTGTTGTTATGATTTTCTTTATTGGGTTAATACTTTCTTGCCTCGGTCTTGTCGCTTTATATATTGGTAATATTCATAATGAAGTTTCAGGTAGACCATTGTATGTTGTTAGAAGTAGCAAGAATTTAAAATAAAATGAAAATACTTTGGTTTACATGGAAAGACAGAAAAAATCCTTTGGCTGGCGGTGCTGAAGTGGTAAATGAAGAACTGGCAAAGCGTTTTGCATTCGACGGTAATGAGGTAATTTTTTTGGTCGGTGGGTTTGAAGGTTGTCAGCAAGAAGAAACAAGAGATGGTTACAAAATAATTCGGGTTGGTAACCGATGGAACATTTATCTCAAGGCTTATCAATACTATAAGAATAATTTAAGGGATTGGCCTGATTTTGTAATTGATGAGGTTAATACAATTCCATTTTTTGCAAAGTTTTATGTTAGACAAAAAAATATTCTTTTAATTCATCAATTATGTCGTCAGATTTGGTTTTACCAAATGTTTTTTCCATTAAATCTAATTGGTTATCTTTTAGAGCCAGTATACCTTTGGTTGTTAAATGATAAAAAGGTTATAACTATTTCTGAAAGTACAAAAAAAGATTTGGTAAGATTTGGTTTTAAAAATGAAAACATTTCAATTATATCAATGGGATCTGAAATAGAATTAGCAAAGGATATTTCTGTACTACAAAAGTTTTCAAACCCAACGATTATTTCTCTTGGATCAATTCGTTCAATGAAAAGAACTGATCAGGTGATAAGGGCTTTTGAAATAGCAAAGGAAAGCATTAAAGATCTCGAGCTTGTGGTCGCCGGTGATGCTAATGGTTCCTATGGTAAAAAAGTATTAAATTTAATTAAGACTTCTAAATATTCAGATTCAATCAAATATGTAGGCAGAGTTGATAATCAGAAAAAGATTGAATTGATGCAAAAATCACATTTGATCGCCGTCACTTCGTCAAAGGAAGGATGGGGGTTAATTGTTACGGAGGCAAACGGCCAGGGAACACCTGCTATTGTATATGATGTTGATGGTTTGCGAGATGCAGTTAAAAATAATGTAACGGGATTAGTCTGTGATAGAAATAATCCAGATAATTTGGCAGAAAAAATTGTTCAGATTTTAAATAACGATGAACAATATAAAATGTTACAAAAAAATGGATGGGAATGGAGTAAGAATATAAATTTTGAGGAGAGTTACAGGAATTTTATATTAAAAATCAATGAATAATCCACTTGTATCAATAATAATATCAACAAAGAATTCTTCGAGGACACTCGAAGCTTGTTTGAAATCTATAAAAGAACAGAGTTATAAGAATATCGAAATTATTGTGGTAGACAATAATAGTACTGATAATACAAAAGAAATTGCTTTAAAATATACTGATAGAGTTTTTAATCAAGGACCAGAGAGAAGTGCACAGAGAAATTATGGTGCAAAACAAGCAAAAGGTGAATTTTTATTAATACATGATAGTGATATTTACTTTAATATAGATTCAGTTAAAGAATGTGTTGAGTTAATAGAGAAAGAAAATTGTGACGCTATTATTTTGCCAGAAAAATCTATTGGTATTGGTTTTTGGTCTAAAGTGAAGGCCTTTGAGCGTAGTTTTTATGTAGGAAATGACTTAATTGAAGCACCAAGATTTTTTAAAAGAGATGTTTTTGAAAATATGCGTGGATATGATGAAGATCTAACTGGTCCAGAAGATTGGGATTTAGGGATTAGATTAATAAAAGCTAATTATAAAATATCAAGGACAAAGAAGATTCTATTACATGATGAGGGGGAAGTAGACTTATTTGGTTCATCAAAGAAAAAACAATATTATGCTAATGATGTTTTTGATAAATATTCTGGAAAACACCCAGAAGAATTTAAAAAACAGATGAGTTTCTTTTTTAGATTTCCATTAAGTAAGATAATTAAAAAAGGTCTAAGACACCCTATTTTATTTATTTTTATGGTTTTTATGAAAGGATTAGAATATATAAATAGTAAAAAGAAAATTTTTATTGACGTAATAACAGAAGAGGAAATTATAAACATAAGTGTTGGAATACCAATTTATAATGAAGAAAAAAATATTAAAAATCTTTTATTATCTTTAAAGAAACAGGTCAAAGTTGTGTTTGATGAAATTATTTTATTTGATGATGGATCAAAAGACAATACTGCAGTGGTCATTCAAGACATTGTTGACAATGATAAATGGATGAAAGAGAAGGTTAGGTTTATAAAAGCGACCCATAATTCTGGAAAGTCTGCTGGATTGAGAAAAATTTTTTTAGAGAATAATTCACTTTTGTTGGTATTAATTGATTCGGATATGGTTTTAGAAGATGACTGTGTAATTTTTAAATTAGCTAGTCCATTTAAAAGTAATAAAAAATTAGGTATGACCAGTGGTTGGTTATATTTTGAAAAAGGAAGAAAACCTTTACAACATGTATTTGAGTTTTCTTCAGAATTATTAAAACAAATTGGTAAATATAAACCAATATACAGCTGTAGTGGTTGTTTAATGTGTATAAAAAAAGAAAATATTTCAAAAATAGAAATACCACCATCACTTACCAGGATAGATGCCTTTTTATATATGATTACTATTAAAAATGGATTTACTTATCTTTTTTGTCGTGAAGCGCAAGTGCTAGATAAAAAAGATTTTAATAATTTAACATTAAGTTGGTATATTAGAGCACAAAATAGGGTTGGTTCTTTTCCTCAGGTATTTATGAGTTCTTTCGCTAATGATTTTTTTAATATGACGATCAAAATGTCTTTTTTGTTAAGGATATTTTCATTTGTTGTGGTATTCATCAGACGCCCAATTAATGGAATTTATTATATTTTTTTTAAACTGATAGCGATAATAAAAAACAAAATTATTAATAAAAAAAATACAGATTATTTATGGAGAAAGTAAAAATATTTACATTATTTTTTATTATACTGATGAGTATACTAATTGGGATTATAAATACTAAATTTAGTTTATTATATTTTCATGATGAAGTCGTTCCGTTAAGTAGTTCTTTTATCTCAAACTACTTTAGTGTTTGGAGCGAAAATAATTTTGGAGAAGCAAGTTCTGGTGGAATTTCAAAGTTAATCCCTTTTTTATTTTTCCCGTCTATTCCCGGTCATCCAGAATTAATTCAATTATTCATTATTATAATTGGCACCTTTTTTGCTATTTTATATTCTTATAAACTATTTATATTATGGTTTTCATCAAAAAGATTGTATTCAATGATGGGAGCTATATTTTATATAGCTAATCCGTATATCATTTTAAATGTATGGAGAACCTCTAATTTTATAACTAGATTTTGGTTTTTTAGTTATTTGCCAATCAATATCTATCTTTTAGAAAAATATTTTGAATCAGGAGAAAAGAAATGGTTTTTTGGGTATGTCTTTTCTATATTCCTTATTCTGCCAGGTTTTGGGCATCCTGCTGTATTTTTGGTATATACATTATTAATAATAGGTATTTTTGTAAAATATTTTATATTTAATTTAAATATTGATTTGTTAACAAAATTTAAAAAATATTTGTTAATTACTCTAATGATTTTTTTGGTAAATTTAGTGTGGTTTCTACCTAGATTATTTACACTTTCAAATGAATTGGCCTTAGCATCCTCCATAGGCCTATCTTCAACCTTGGTAAAAAATAGTGAATCACTAAATTTTGCAAAAGTAATTGCTCTATTAGATTTTCCGAGTCTATATGAAAAAATAAAATGGTATAGCTGGCAAAGTTTTTTTTCCTCATCATTGATATACACATTTTCATACATTGTCTTGTTAATTTCTTTGGTACCTATATTATTTAAGAGAATAAATAAACCTTATCTATTGCTTTTGGCATCGTTTTTGTTTGTGGTTATCTTGCCGTGGGGCACTAATAGTGGGCCGATCATGATTAAACTTTTTGATAAATTCCCAATATTATATGCTTTTCGTGATCCAAGTAAATGGTATGGTCTACTTGTCTTACCTCTTTCAGCTATGTTTGTATTTGGTCTTAATTTTATAATTATAAAATATAGAAATAATAAATTAATTAAAATTTTTACTATTTCCATCTCACTCCTATCGATCATGGTCATAGGGTGGCCAGTATTATCTGGTTTTGCAACACGAGACTTAACAAAAGATTTACCTGGTTCAAGAATAACAATCCCAACTGAATATTATGGTGCTAAAGACTTTTTAGAAGAAAATAGTAGGACATTGGTATTACCTCTAATTGGTAATCATTTCACATCTGATTGGGAAGAGAATCCTTATAAGGGTGTTTACATCCTTAAGAGCTTAACTGGGAATTCATTTATTACAAATTCTAATCCTAATAATATTGTTGTTGTAGACAGAATTCTTCAAGAATTTTTTGACGGTAAAACTAATGTCGTAAGTAAGTACTTTCAGATAAAACAGATTATTTTTCATAAAGATTTAAATAAAACATCTTATAATATAGATAAGTATTTGGGATATGAAGAAGTTTTAAACAAAAATTTTATCAAGAAAGAGGATAATCAGTATTACTCTATTTTTGATGTGCCATTTAAATATAATTGGATTAAAAATATATTTACAATAAATCAATTGAAATATATAAATTTAAATCCATATTCTCTGCCAGA
>CAYOAT010000006.1:18140-20824 GCA_964402215.1 uncultured Candidatus Saccharibacteria bacterium | reverse complement strand
TTCATATTATTTTTTTTTCAAATTTATTTATAAATAAAACTTAAGCTAAAAATCCCACATTTGTTCCTTTATCAAATATGGCTTGTTGTGCATTGCTTATCCTATCCTCAAGCTAAGGATGGTGTTTTTAGTTACGCTTCTGATATTACATCAAAATCGACATTGCCTTTAATAAAGATCTATAGTCTTTTTAAAAACCCTACAATAAAAGATGGTTTTATTGTTGATAAGGTTATTAATCAAACGGGAACAACTAAATTATATGTAAATAATGATTCATATAATCTACGAAACTATCTAACCCTAAATGGTAAAAAAGTATCGACTGAACCTATCTTATTAAACAATGAACAAAATATATTTGAGTATAAAAATCCTAAATACAATATGGAAAATTTGATTCAAAATGGATCATTTGAAGCTGGTTTATGGCAAGAGAAAGTCGGTGACTGCGATAATTTTGATAGGAATCCAGTTTTAGCTATGAATTTAAATAGTGAAGAAAAAACTGAAGGTAATCAATCATTACAACTAGAAGCCACCAGACATATCGCTTGTACCTCTATTAAACTCAATGTTGTTTCTGGCCGTTTGTATAATTTAAGTTTTGATTATCAAAGTCCAAATTCAAAAATCGCTTCATATTATTTAGGTTTTAATGATGAAGTCAAAACTGTTATCAGCGAGGATCTGCCTATCAAAGATACAAATTGGAATACTTTTTCTAAAGTAATTAAAGTTCCAGAAGGAGCAACAGTCGTTTCTTTGTATGTTTATGCTGACTCTGTGGACAACAAAACAAATATCATAAATCGATATGATAATTTTAAGATAATACAAGTTCCTAATCTTAGCAACGCCTATTATTTAGTCAGTGAACCAGAAATTCAAATTATAGAACCAAAATCAGTTACTTTTGATCTAATTAATCCAACCAAGAAGCTGGTTCATATAAAAGGCGCAACCACTCCATTTTATTTGGCGATGAGTGAAAGTTATCATGATCAATGGCAATTACAATTTAACAATAATAAAATAAAAGGATTCTTTGATTCTTGGACACCTTTTGTTAAGCCTGATCAAATTGAAAATGAATATCATTATAAACTCAATGACTTTTTGAACGCTTGGTATGTAGACACTGACAAATATTGTTCAGAAAATAATCTTTGTATCAAAAATGCCGACGGTTCATATGATATTGAAATGGTAATTGAATTTTTCCCTCAACGCTGGTTTTATCTTGGCCTATTTATTTCTGGAAGCACGTTACTGGGTTGTATAGGCTACTTGGGTTATGAAGGAGTAAAAAGTATTAGAATTAAGCTAAAAAAAAGAAATGAAAAAAGTAATTAAAAAAAATTGGTGGATAAATATATTCGAAATAATCAAAACTGATATTTTGGCTAAAAAAAAGAGAGGTATAATTTTGATAATTGTTTCAATTATATGTGGAGTGTTTTGGGGAATAAGCGCTGGTTTGCTGTGGTTCTTATTTCTCGCTTTTGCTTTATACGATTGGGATAATAGGGCTATCGGTGTGATTGCCTTAATTTCATTGACCAGCTGTCCATTTTTACTTTCCTTTAAACAAGATGCTATGGCCGAAACAATGGCTGTTTATGCTTACTTTTTATTGGTAATGACCGTTGCCCTACAAATTATTGAATACAAGAGACACCCAGAGTTATTTAAAGATGATCAATCTGAAAATGAAAAAAAATAATATCTACATACTTTTTAGTATATTAGGAGCCATAATTGTTCTCTGGCAACTTTTAGCTAGTGGTTATGTTCTGACTTTAGATATGGTTTTTGGTCCACACGTAAATTTAACTGTAGCTGAAGGAAGTTTAATTAATACAATGCCACTAAAATATTTGTTGGCATTTTTGTCATTTATATTTAATGGCTGGATAGCTCAAAAAATACTTTTATTTGCTATTTTCTTTTTACTATTTTATTTTCCACTACGTTATTTCAAGAGAATTTTTAATTTAGAAAATACTTTCGGCGGGGAATATATAGCATCAATATTTTATGTGATCAACCCATTTATTTATGAAAGATTTTTGGCCGGTCAATGGAATGTTCTTTTTGGCTGTGCCTTGCTTGTACCAGCGATGGCATATCTATTTGAATTTTGTCGAAATTGGAACTGGAAGAATACTTTCAAGCTTATGATTAGTATTGTTATTTTAGGAATGGTTTCTACACATATTTTGATAATGGTTTTAATCATTACTTCAGTTTCACTTTTAATAAATCTCATTCATCGCAAAGGAAATTTGAGATTTATCCGACAATCAATATTTTTAGCTTTAGGGGTTTTACTGCTTAGTAGCTATTGGCTTGTACCCGCTACTTTGGCCAAGACAACATCATTAACTACTATGGGTCCAGAACACTGGGAAGTCTTTAAAACCTCTGGAAATGGCCATTTTGGAGCTTTGGGCAACGTTTTAAGTCTTTATGGCTTTTGGGGAGAGCTCGAACCGTGGATCGACAATTTTGTTTCACCAAAGGAAAATATTTGGCTATTTGGAGTATCAATAATTGCTGTTTTTTCATTAATTATTAGCGGTTTGTTTGTTGGTTTGAAAGACAAAAAAACCAGATTAATAACCTTATTGTTATTATCATTTGGTTTTCTTTCAATCGTCTTTTCTTGTGGAGTCGGGGAG
>CAYOAT010000006.1:0-18130 GCA_964402215.1 uncultured Candidatus Saccharibacteria bacterium | reverse complement strand
AAAAAATAAATACTTTATTATTTGAAAATGTTTCTTTTTGGAGAGGGTTTCGTGATTCTCAAAAATGGTCAGCGATTATTTTATTCGTTTATTCCATGTTTTTTGGGCTTGGTGCAAAAACAATCATTTCGTATTTTAAAGAAATAAAATATCAAAAAGTTGTTTATTATATTATTTTTATAATTCCAATTTTATATACACCAACAATGTTGTTTGGACTCACAAATCAAATTCAGCCAGTTAATTATCCAGCTAGCTGGACCGAGGTTAATGATTTAATAAAAGATGATAAAGATTGTCGCGCAATTTTCTTGCCTTGGCATCAGTACTATTCTCTTAAATTTAATGACAATCGTTTAACTGGTAACGTCTCTGGCAGCTATTTTGATTGTAAAATCATACATGGACGAAATATGGAGTTAGGTGATATTGAAAGCCAGGGTGGAAATGGAGAATTGTACAGTGTTATTGAAAAGGCAGTTATTTTTAATGACCAAGATCCTGATGCTGCTGTTCGTCTTTTTAAAGAATATGGCTTTAAATATATCATTTTTACCGATGATCTAATTAATGAAGATCAATATTTTTACCCATTTTTGGGGTCAAAATTATTGAAGAGAGTTATAAACCTTGAAGGTATTTACTTATTCAAAATAGTATGATAGATTTCATGGGTATAAGTGGGGAGTGAAATTGGGAAGTTATTAATAAAAATTAAAGTTTTAATAAAATTATGAAGAAATATATTGGTTTAGTAGTAGTGTTGGTGTTAGTATCTTTTGTTTTTGCTGATGTCGCTTCAGCTGCAAGAGGTTATGGCGGTGGATCAAGAAAAGCTGGTGCTTCAAGACCTGGCTTCGGCGGAAACGCTGGACAAGTTTTGGGTGCAGCAACATATGCATTCAACTCTGACCTTGCACAAGGTACTTCAGGTGATGCTGTTCGTGAATTACAAGAAAGACTAAGAGCATTAGGTTTCTTCACATTCCCAACATCAACTGGTTTCTTTGGTCCAATCACACTTGCTGCCGTTAAAGCTTTTCAAACAGCAAACGGAATTCCAGCAACTGGATTTGTTGGTCCTCTAACAAGAGCTGCATTGAATCTATAATTCAAAGGTACTCTAAATACAATTGTTACAAAAGGCGCTGTTTACAAACAGTGCCTTTTGTTATATAATACTAGGACATGAAAAAGAGAATTAGTAAAATCATGAGAAACCTTTTTATACCCAACAAATCAAACGATTATTGCCCAACATTTTTTGAGACAAGAAATGCCTTGGTTTTCCTGACTCTTGTTGTAGTTATTTTCGTTTGCTCAATTGATATTTCAAATATTTTGAAATTATCAGATGGGAAATATCAAGCCTCTGCTGTTTTGCCAGGAATGTTGGTGGATCTGACAAATAAAGAAAGAATAAATTCTTCTATAAACATTTTGCAAGAAAGTGAAATTTTGGATCAGGCGGCAACTTTGAAAGCACAGGATATGGCCACAAAAGGTTATTTTGCTCACATTAGTCCTGAGGGTCGCACACCATGGAGTTGGTTAAAAGATGTAAATTACGATTATGAATTTGCTGGAGAAAATTTGGCAGTAAATTTTTCTGATTCAAAATATGTCACAAATGCGTGGATGAATTCTCCAACTCACAAGGCAAATATTATAAAACCAGAATATACAGAAATTGGTACTGGTGTTGCAACGGGTACTTTCGATGGTCGAAACAGTATTTTTGTGGCCCAAGTTTATGCCAAACCATTTCGTCCAACAGTTAATTCAGAACAAATTCTTGCTAACGCCATGGCGGCTTTTGCGGGAATTGATTCAACAAAAGAATTTTTCTCATACGTTTTATATAACAATTCTGACTTAACTAATGTCATTTTGTTTGGTTTATTGATTTTTGTTCTCATCGCTCTTTCTATTGTAATTTTTGTGAAATCAAAAATTCAATATTGGAAATTGATTAGGAATGGTTTAATTATTTGCTTCTTCATTATTATTTTGATATTGGTAAATAACTTTATTCAAAAAAGTAGTTTCTATAATATTAACTATTCAAGCATCGAATATTCTCTTGATGAGAATGGTCAAAATATTGTTTCAAGTGAATCAAATAGTTCTATTTAATTTGTAATTTTTAATTATTTTGCCATTGACACAACGCCTATTCGTGTGTTTATATTGTTTCAGAACATGCTCATTGAAAGGGTATGACTCTAACATCGGTTCCGAATGATTCGGACAGCAAGACAACAAAAGAAAGAGAGCTAACATCATGAAAAAAAGGATGCTTACTCGAAATGAAGAAGAGCGCGGGCATGACCACGGAGTTCTGGGAGTTCTGTCGACAATACAGAAGGCGGAATTCGCAACACAAGATCAGTTGGATCATCTTACCCACATTGGGTATTTGACGCTGAAAAAGACAATCGCCAATTTTGGTTTGACCAAAAGGGCGGCACAAAATTGTCACATGCATGGTGACATTTTTACGAGTGCGTTGCGTGAAGCGACTCTCGCTTGTTTGCGGAATTTGTCTTCTGAAGACAAATTTTGCAAAGAGGAAATTACATCGAGCGTGAAATATTTGGCTTACAAAAATCCGCTTGATGTTTATCTTCAGATCAAGAGACTTCGGGAAATTTATCCCGGTCTTGGCAGTGCCATGGATATTTTTGAAGATCCGCGGCTCGGTCATCAGTTCGGAGTTGGAAATATCTCCGGGCTTCCGTTCGCGGAAGGCTGGTTTGCTTTTCCCAACTGGCGAAAGAAACCTCAGATCTTTGGCCGAACGTACAACGTGGCTCTTCAGGTTGCGTTTAGCAGATTGTCGAGTGTGTTTCAGAATCGATTCAAAATTGCCTATGGGGTAAATATCGGTGAGGAATACATTCGGCAATTGAAGGCCACTTCAGAATGCATGGCGGAACTGATTGAGTCGCAGGAAGATCGAGATATCTTGGTTATCCCGGCTCAGCTTGGAATGCTCCATCGCGGTCAGTCGTATCGCCGGGCCCTTGAAAGAATAGAAAAAAACAATCAGGAATGTGGACTTGGTGTGTTTGCATTTGCAAATATTCTTTTGACACATCCCGAACGCCTCAGCGGGGAAGGAGACCTCGGCGTTGATTGTCTTGGAGATGAAACTTGCCCCAGTGGTAACGGGACAAGTTTTAACAGTTCGCCATCATTCCGTTGGAACAATGGCGGTGTCGAATTCCTTTTCCGGAATGACGATATTCCAAGTCCGAGTTTTGGAGCGGCGTCAGGATTCCTGCCACTCTAAACATTTTAGCTAGACAACTGTTCTAGCTGGAAAAAGTAATTACGACCGCACATAGAAATATGCGCGGTTTTTTAATTATAAAATTAGCCACGGAATTGGCTTTATCATATTGGATAGTTTAGGCCTTGACAAATAATGCATGTATGCTATACTATTCTCAGTTGATCGTTGATAGATAAAGGAGCGCGTACCGAGTGTTCGGTGCGTTTTGTGCAGTCGGAGAAAGGTGGCGATCCCACCGGAAAAGGAAAAGAAGATGAAGAAGCAGAAGCATGAAGATCAGATGTCCCTGTCCCAGCGTTTTACGGCGTACTTCAAGTACGTCACCGCGACTGATGGCCGGGATGCGCAGTGGCAGGCCTTTATTCCCAGCAAGTCTGGGAAGACCCGCGTCCTGTATGTTGTGGACAGCGAGTCGGCCAAGCCCCGGGCAGACGGAGTCCGCTATCTGGTGGAAGCCGGCAAGGTGCTGAAGCCGGTGGATGCATCGGGGTTCAGCGTGATGTCCTGCAAACTGCTGGGCGAGATGGTCCAGTTCGGGCAGGAGATCGAGGCGGCGTTCGAGTACGATTCCAAGGCCAAGCGTTGGTCGGCGGAATTGCACGATGGCGCCGTGACGATTGTCCTCGGTGTGAAGCGGGACCAAGTCGCGAAGCTCGGCGCCCAGAACAGCGGAAATCATCCCAAGTGGGTGGTCAAACCGCAGTTCATGGTCCATTGCTCGGTCGATCAGACGTTCCGGATTCTCGTGGTGGACCTCATCCACCGCGTCGAGTCCGCTCGCGCCGGCCGTCGCCACGGTTCCGCTGCTCCCGCCGAAGTTACGGCGAAGTAGGTCTAAGACCTGCATAACCACGGCCTTATCAGCCACAAGGCCCCCAGATTTCTGAGGGGCCTTTTTCTTTTCATATATTTTCTTGACGTGCTCATTTGAAAATGTAGTATTGATAAAAAAGTACATTCACAAGGAGATAAAAAGAATGAGTAAAAGAGAAAAAGGTATGTCGGATTGGAATATCCAATCCGTAACCCCGATGCCAAGTCCTGGTGACTTGAAACGCGAATTTCCACTTGCGCCTGAACTATTCGAATCTGTCGTGGCTTCGGCCAGAACGACGATCGCAGAAATCATGGCAGGTGAAGACCCGCGAATGCTCGCGATTGTTGGGCCATGTTCGGTTCACAACATTGACGAAACTTTGGAGTACGCCGGTAAATTGGCGGAATTGCAAAAGCAAGTCAGTGAGCGAATTTTTATTGTGATGCGTGCCTGCTTGGACAAGCCAAGAACCGCACGTGGTTGGGCAGGATATTTTCAAGATCCCGACCTTAACGAATCACATAATATTCATCAAGGTTGGAGACAGGGTCGCAAGTTGCTCGTTGATATTGTATCGATGGGTTTACCTGTGGCGCTGGAACTTCTTGATGCTGACGCATGTCAGAACATCGACGAGTGTGTCAGCTATTGGTGGATTGGTGCTCGGACCGTGAAGGCTCAGCGTTTGCGTGAAGTTGCGAGTGGTCTTTCCACACCTGTCGGTTTCAAAAATTCGACAGATGGAAGTACTGCGCCGGCGATTGATGGAATGGATACCACGTGGCACAGCACTGCGTTTGTGGCCCCGAATGTAAAGGGTATTCGTTGCGAATTTCGCACGTGCGGAAACAAAAACAGCAACTTGATTCTGCGTGGATCTGATCATGGACCGAATTGCGACAAGGATTCAATTGAACGCGCAGTTCATGATTTGGTTCATCGTGGTTTGCCAACCAGGGTTCTGGTTGATGCATCGCACGGAAATTCTGGCAAAGATTATCGCAAGCAACGCCTGGTCATTCAGGATCTCGTCGAGAGATTTGTTGTTGGCGAAAGTCACATTGCCGGTTTTCTATACGAGAGTTACCTTGAAGCTGGTAATCAAGAATTGCCAAAGGATCTCTCTGACCTCAAACCTCGAATCTCGATCACTGATGGATGTGACGATTGGGAAACCACTCGCCAAGTTCTCTTGCAAGCATACGAAATGCTTGGGCAAAAAATGTGATTTTGAATTCGAATAGACCTGTGCGCGTTTGTGCACAGGTCTTTTTTATTAAAAAGTAATATAATAACAAGATATGAAAGACAAAAAGTTTTCGTTGCAAGTTATTTTATTAATTGGTTTAGTGATTATTATTTCTGCGGTCGTTATCGCTTTGGGTTTTAAAAATATTAAACCAACTGATCACGCTTTTGTTGTTACTGGTTCTGCTGTTATGCAAGTTGTTTCTGATACGGCAAAAATCAATGGTTCAATTTCTCATACAGTTCCTATTTCTGAATTACAAAGTGGTTACGCTTTGGTTGCCGCAGATATTGATGTTGTAAAAAAGAATATTGAAGGTTACGGAATTTCCTCGAATGAAATTACAATTCTTGCTCCAACTGCTTATGAACAAAATTCATATAATCAGAATGGCGAAATTACCAGTCAGAATTATAATGTTCGTCAAAATATTATTGTAAGTACAAATAATGTTGATGCAATTACAAAATTTGGAAATGCTGTTTCAGAATTAGCGAAACAAGATATTTTCTTTCAAACTTCTGGACCTGAATATTATTATTCAAAGCTCGCTGAAGCTCGTGTTAGTTTGCTTGGCCAGGCCGTAAAAGATGCCAAGGCTCGCGCTGAATCAATTGCAAATAATGCTAATTCAAAAGTCGGTATGTTGCAGGCCGTTTCTGGTGGTATTGTCCAGGTTTTAGCACCAAATTCAACAGATATTTCGGACTATGGTTCATATGATACGAGTACTATAAATAAGGATATTATGGTAACAGTTAAGGCAGAATTTAAAATAAATTAAGCAAATATTAATGAATTATTTAATCTACGCGACGAGTAATCCAGGTAAAAAAATGGAGATGGCAAAGCATCTTGGTACATTTGGAATTGTTGTAAAAACTATGGATGATTTTGGTATTGAGGCATTTGATGTGCCAGAAACAGCTACTACTTTGGGTGAAAATTCTACAATCAAAGTTAAAGCCTATTTAGAAGCGCTAAAAAATAAAACGGATTTGCGAGGAAATAAATTTATTGTTGTTTCAGATGATACGGGTCTAGAAATTTCGGGATTAAATGGTGAACCAGGAATTCATGTTCGTCGTTGGAAAGGTTACAAAATGACCGATCAAGAAATTGTTGATTATGTTTTGTTACGAATGAAAGATTTGAAGGGTGAAGACCGTTCCGCCAGATTTCGAACTGTTGTGGCAGTTGGAGTTTTAGAAGAAAGTGGTGAAATAAAATCTGAGTTAAAAATGTTTGAAGGACATTTAGACGGAAAAATTTTAGAAGAGCCTGTTGGTGAAGTCGTTTCTGGTTTTCCATTTGAAAGATTATTTTTTGTAACAGAGTGGGGAATGACAACTGGCGGAGCACATGCTTTACCACAAGAAGAAAAAAATAAACTACTAAATCACCGTGAAAGGGCGGTTACAGCAGCAGTTCCATTCTTTTGCGAACAGCTTGGAATTAAAAAATAATGAAAACTGATGAGGAACTTGTAAGAGATTATCTGGATGGTCAGAAAACTGATTTTGATTTACTCGTTAGTCGTTACTTAAAACCAATTTACAGTTTTTTTTCTAGGGCCTCTAGTAATTCTGAAGAGGCAGCAGACCTAGCGCAGGAAACTTTTTTTCGAGTTTGGAAAAACCTTAAAAAATTTCATCAGTATAAAAATTTTAAAATTTGGATTTTTACAATCGCTAAAAATATTCTGATTGATTGGTATAGAAAAAAGAAAAATATTGTTTTTTCAAAATTAGATACAGAAAAAGAATTTTTTGAAGATACTATTGTTGATGTGGAACCGTTACCAGACGAAATTTTTTCAAATTTTGAAGATTTAGAAAAATTGAATTTAGATTTAGAAAAAATCAGACCAGACTATAAAATGATTATTTTACTTCATCACACCGACGACTTAACTTTTAACGAGATTTCAGAAATATTAGAGAAACCTTTGAATACCGTAAAAAGCCAATATCATAGGGCTATATCCGAGCTAAAATCATTTATTGATTAGTCGCTGTATTTTTTTGCACCATTTTCGCTTTTGTATCGTATATAGTTGTATGAGCAAAGAAAATAATATATCAAAATTTCTTGGTGAATTGGAACCACCACCAAATTTACAGGACAGAGTTGTTTTAAATATTAGAAAATTAGAATTGGCACAGGATCGTAAAAAGGCGGTTATGTTTGGTTTTGGCGCCTTAATTTCTGTTTCAGCGACAATTTTTGTAGCCGTGACGTCACTTGGAACATTTATGCAATCAGAATTTTATCATTATCTTTCTATTATATTTTCTGGTGATAACGTTCTCGCTTATTGGAAGGAATTATCGCTCTCTTTGGTTGAATCATTACCAATATTCGCTGTGATTTCATTATTAATTGCAGTCACCGTTTCGCTGTGGTCTGTTTCAAATACTGTGACAAGTGTCAGAAAAATTGTTTTAGCCGCTTAATAAAAATTTATGGATCTAAAAAATATACACAAATCAAAAATCGTTGTTGGAATTATTATTGGTTTATTGATTGCCATTATTGCGCTCGCCATCTTCCAGATCGGAATGACAGTTGGATATAGAAAGGCAATTTTCTCTAGAGGTATGGGTGAAAGTTTTGAAAGAAATTTCATGGGTGGTTTTAATGACAATCGTCGCCCCCCGGGTTTTTTTGGTGAAATGCCACTACCCGGTGGACATGGCGCAGTTGGAGAAATAGTTAGTATAAATTATCCAAATTTTGTTGTGGCCGGTCCAGATAATTTAGAAAAAACAGTAATTGTTAATGATGAAACTGCGGTCCGACAATTTCGTGACGAAATAAAATCAGCTGATTTGCAAGTTGGTCAATTTATTGTTGTTTTGGGAAATCCTAATGATTCAGGAGAAGTTTTGGCAAAATTAATCAGAGTTGTTCCACCTCCACCAGATAATTTTGAAGTTAATTCTAATGATGTGCAAAAATAATTATGAAAAGTATTCTTAAAAAAATTAAAGTTTTTATTTTGGCTCACAAAAAGATTTCAACAATTATTGTAATTTGTTTAGTAGCTGGGGCGTATGGAATTTATAACTATTATGGTAATTCAACTGCACAGACATTATATGTTTTGGCCAAGGCAGAAAAGGGCGAAATTGTTAATACCGTAAACGGTACAGGCCAAGTTTCAGCATTAAATCAAGTTGATGTTACAAGCAAAAATTCTGGCGATATTGTTTATCTGAAAGCAACAGTTGGGCAAGAAGTAAAAGAAGGCGATTTGATTGCGCAAATTGATTATGGCAATGCTTTATACGAACTTGAAACAGCAAAGCTTTCCTATGAAAAACTTGTGAATGTTGATCCTGACGATATTCAGAATGCGAAGGATGATGTTTTGAAGGCGGGAGAAGATTTGACTGACGCTTATGTTTCTGGCAGATCAAATTTAATATCTGCTTCAACTGAAATGTCAGATGTTTTAGTTGGTGTAGATGAACTTTTTGAGGGTTATTTGGATATTACAAGCAATGCTTCTCTGAATACTACAGCAAAAAATTATGTTAACCGTGCAAAAGACAGCTACAATGCTGCCAATAATTTGCTAAAAGATTTTCTAAAGGAATATCGGACGATAACAAAAGATACACCCGAAAGCGATGTTGAAATTATACTTTCAAAATCATACGAAGTTTCTGTTGCGATATCTGGTGTAGCAAAAGATGCACAGGATGCAGTTGTATATTTGCGAGATCGTGAAAATGATCAGGGAGTTGCGGCAGAGGCGGCTTATGAAGCAGTTACGCTGTTAGTCTCTGATGCAAATGCAATTACAACAAATTTACTTGGTAGCAAAAATCAAATCATCAGTGTAAAGCGTAGTTTGGTTGATTCACAAAATACTTTATCTGATTTGGTTGATGGACCAGATAGTCTTGATATTCGATCAGAAGCGTTGTCATTAAAACAAAAGCAAGATGCTTATCTTGATTATTTTATCAAGGCACCATTTGATGGCGTAATTGCGGCAATTAATTATCACAAGGGTGACAATGTTAAATCTGGCGCATCAATTGTAACTTTGATTACAAAACAAAAAATTGCGGAAATTTCTTTGAACGAGATTGACGCAGCAAAAGTAATTGTTGGGCAATCAGCGATTTTGACTTTTGACGCACTGGAAGATGTTGAAATTTCCGGTCAAGTTGCAGAGGTGGATTTGGTTGGAACTGTCAGTCAGGGTGTTGTTAATTATTCTGTAAAAATTAGTTTTGATGCAGAAAACAATACTATTAAAACTGGGATGACAGTTAATGCTGATATTGTCACTGAAAAAAAAGAAAATGTAATTAGAGTTCCAATTTCTGCCGTCACTGAATTAAAGAATAAAAGTTTTGTTTCTGTTGTTACTGGTCACATTTTTTCTGAGCCAAAACAAAAAAATATTGGAGTGCCCTTAAATACGGTTCCAAACAGAATTGAAGTTCAAACTGGTATTTCTAACGATGAATATGTTGAAATAAAATCTGGATTAAATGAAGGGGATATTTATGTTGTAAAAACAACTGTTTCAGATGGCACGGTCGCGTCTGCTTCTGCAAAAACTTCTTCGGGTATATTTGGTGGTTCAACAGGCAGTAGACCACAATTTCCAAGATAAAATGATTGAAATAAAAAACGTTACTAAAAAATATAATGATGGCGGTGAGGGATTTCTTGCCTTAAGCGGCGTCTCGTTCAAAATTGATGATGGGGAATTCGTTGCTATTATGGGTCCATCAGGATCAGGCAAATCGACCTTAATGCATATTTTGGGCGCCCTAGACACAGCTACATCAGGTTCGTATTTTTTGGATGGCAAAGATGTTTCAACTTTGTCCGATGATGAATTGGCGGACATTCGTCAGGATAAAATTGGTTTTGTTTTTCAATCTTTTAATTTGCTTCCAAGAACTTCTGTTCTCAGGAATGTAATGCTTCCACTTATGTATGAAGGGATTGACCCGAGCGAAAGAAAAAAACGCGCAATAACAGCACTCGAGGCGGCAGGTTTAGACAAAGAGCATTACAATCATTTGTCGAATCAATTATCTGGCGGTCAAATTCAGCGAGTTGCTATTGCCAGAGCGCTTGTGAATAATCCATCAATTATTTTAGCTGATGAACCAACAGGTAATCTTGATACAAAAACAGGTTTAATTGTACTTGGTACATTTCAAAAATTGAACAAAGAACTTGGACGCACAATTATTTTAATTACACATGAACAAGATGTCGCTGAACATGCGGATCGAATAATTTTTGTTCGAGATGGAAAGATTGTTGAGGATACCAAAAAACATAAAAGAAGAGAAGTAAAAATATAAAACATGAAATTCATTGATACTATTACAGAAACATATATTGCTCTTGTCTCAAATAAAGTTAGAACTGGATTAACAATGCTTGGAATTGTTATCGGCATTGGTTCTGTAATTGCCATGGTTTCAATTGGTCAGGGCGCACAAAATTCTGTTGAAACAAAAATAGAATCAATAGGTTCAAATTTGATTCAAGTTCTTCCTGGAAAAATGGGCGGGGCGGGATTTCAAGTTAGTCAAAGCCGCGGTTCTGCAAAAACATTAACTTTGTCTGATGCAGAGGCCATCGCAAATCAGATTTCTTCTGTAAAAGCAGTTTCATCTGAATTATCTGGTCGCTATCAAATTACAACAAAAGGTACAAACACGAATACATCGGTAACTGGTGTAACCAACGATTATCCTGAGGTAAGAAATATTACTGTTGCTGAAGGATCTTTCATTTCTGATTTGAATGTAAAAAGCATGTCCAAAGTTGCGGTCCTTGGACCTACTGCAAGAGACGACCTTTTCGGCGAAGATGTTTCTGTGATTGGACAAACAATTCGTATAAATGGATTGCAGTTTAAAGTTATTGGATTGACCGAAGCAAAAGGTGGAACTGGTTTCGGTAGTCAGGACGATATGATTTATGTTCCACTTTCGAGTGCTCAAAAGTTTTTGGCCGGTGATGATTATCTTTCTAATGTTAGCGTTCAAATAGTTGATTCCGATTCAATGTCTGCTGCAGAAACTGACATAACTGAACTGTTGATGACCAAACATAATATTACAAATTCTGACGAGGCTGATTTTAGTATTTTGAATCAGAATGACATTATTGAAACTGCTTCAAGTATTACTTCTACTTTTACAATTCTACTTGGTGCAATCGCTGGAATTTCATTAATCGTTGGAGGAATCGGAATAATGAATATGATGCTGACGACGGTTACAGAGAGAACTCGTGAAATTGGTCTCCGGAAAGCCGTTGGTGCAAAAAGAAAAGATATTAATACTCAATTTTTAGTTGAAGCAGTTGTAATAACCTTGATTGGTGGACTGATCGGGGTTTTGCTTGGGATAATTGTTTCTAAATTAATAAATTATTCAGGTTTAATAACAACAGTTGTCTCTATTAATTCTATCTTGCTAGCATTTGGAGTTTCGGCATTAATTGGTATTATTTTTGGTTATTATCCCGCAAAACGTGCTTCAAAATTGAATCCAATTGATGCCTTAAGGTATGAATAAATAAGTTTTGTTGTTAATTAAAAAACCTCGCGCACTATGTACGCGAGGTTTCGCTTCACTGAAACTATTTCAGTGAATTTTCAGCGGCTGCTGAGTGCGGGTGATCTTGATAAGAAACCCGCCACCGATGGCAATGGCCGCACAGAAAAGTCCGGCAGAACCAAAGCCAAACAACGATAGAACCGGAATACTCCAGATCATTCCGGCGGCAAAAGCCATACCGAGGACCGCACTTGTCCAAAACCAAAAACGTGACAGATCACGATTTTGATAATCCTGCCAACAGGAATAGACGACGCCAGCCCACAGAATGATTCCGATGACGATCGTAATCTTTTCCAGCCAGAGAGGCAGGGAAACATGGATCTCACCGTGGTTCATCAGCGGCTTAAACCCGACAATCCAGCTTGTGATGGCAAACGCCAGCCCCAGCACAATCATCAGTCCGGCCATGATGTAGCTGACCTGCCTCGAATCCATCATCTTCATGAACTTATTCATTTTCTGCTCCTTTGGTTTTGCTGTTTTTACGCAGCAGTTGTTTTTTAAATCGGATGTAAAAATGCCAAATCTTTCACAATTGTAACCCGTAAAATAGTTATTGTCAAGCAAATTAATTCTTCCAAAATGCAAAAATATTGAACTTTTTCTTTGGCCAATTTTCTATCATTAATAGTGAATTTTCTTTTTCTGAACCCGCTGGAATATTTTCCCAAATTGCTTCAGTAACAAAAGGCATAAAAGGGTGAAGAAGTTTTAAAGAAGTCATCAATATTTTGTATAGCATATATTGTGTTGATTTTTTCGCCTCAACATCAGTGCCATTTATGTAGTTTTTGCTGTCTTCCAAAATAACATCAGCAAAAGTATGCCAAATATAGTGATAAATTTTATCTGCGCCCAAATCAAAACGCAATTCTTCAATATTTTTTGTAACTTCTACAACAACCTTATCAAGTTCCGATAAATATTTTTTATCTTTGCCAGAAAGTTTTGGTTTTGAATTTAAATCAAAATCATCGAGGCTCATTAAAACAAATCTTGTGATATTCCAAATTTTATTTGCAAAATGTTTGTAACCTTTTATTTTTCCATCTGCCAAAGGAATGCTTCCACCAGGAGGATTTCCAATTACCAAGGCCATTCGCAATGCATCAGTTCCAAATTTATCGCTGACTTCAACCGGACTAACAACATTTCCTTTAGACTTACTCATTTTTTGATTATTGGCATCATTAACCATTCCGTGGAAATAGATATTTTCAAAAGGAATTTTCTTACCCAAATAAATTCCAAACATAATCATTCGGGGGATCCATTTAAAAACCAAATCAGATCCAGTTTCCATGAGATCAGTTGGATAATATTCTTTGAAATCGGCACCATTTGGATAACCTAGGGTCAAAAGTGGCCATTGTCCTGATGAAAACCAAGTATCAAAAGTGTCGGGATCTTTTTTCCAATCTGCTCCTGGTGAATCGTGTCCAACTTGAACTTCATTATCTTTAAACCAAGCGGGAATTGGAATACCCCAAACAATTTGTCGTGAAATGTTCCAATCAATTGTGTTGTGCATCCAGTGAAGCAAAATTTTCTTTTGATGATCTGGCAAAATATTTATTTCATTTTTCTTTTCAACAGAGTTTATAACCATTTCTGCTAGTGGTTTCATTTTTACAAACCATTGTTTTTTTATTTGTGGTTCGATTGGAACTCCAGTTCTTTCACAAATTGAAACTGCGTGGACATATTTTTCATCAACTTTTACCAAAAGTCCTTTAGCTTTTAATTTCTCAACAATTTTTGGCCGAGCCTCTAAAATTTTCATACCAACAAATTCGCCCGCAATTGGCAGTAATTTTCCATTCCAATCAATTATTTGTTCCTTATCCAGTCCGTGTCTCTCGGCAATTTCAAAGTCGACTCCTGAGTGCCAAGGAGTAATAGTCATAACGCCTGTACCAAATTCCATATCAATTGATTCATCTTTTATAACGGTTGCAGTAATTGGTCCATTTATCCATTCCAAATCAATCTTTTGACCATGTGTATATTCTGCATAACGCTTGTCATCAGGATGCATCACGACATATTTGTCACCGAATTTTGTTTCTGGACGAACTGTACCAATAACAAATGGTCCATATTGAAAATAATAAAATGGATCAGTTTGTTCAACGAATTCAGTTTCAATATCAGAAAGGGAAGTTTGAAATTTTGGATTCCAGTTAACTATTCTTTCACCGCGATAAATCAAACCATCTTTGTGCATTTTTATAAAAGTATCCTGAACACTTTTTACAATTTCTACATCAAGAGTAAATTTTTGGCGTGACCAATCACAACTTGTTCCTAGTCGTCGAATATCGCTTTCCATGAATTGTTTATTTTCCATGGTGAAATTCCAAATTTCTTTGTAAAGTTCATCATTCGTCATGTGGAATCTTGAACGACCTTCTTTACTCATTTTTTTCTCAAAAACCATTTGAGTTTCAAAACCCGCATGATCTGCTCCAGGTAGAAAGAGAGTTTTTTTACCCGCCATTCTGTGATATCTGACAGCGATATCTTTTAGCGTCATATCAAGTCCGTGACCAGCGTGTAGGCGACCGTTCGCATTTGGAGGCGGCATAATCGTACAGTATGGTTTTTTGTGACGTGCAGGTAAATTATCTGGGTTAAAATAACCGCTTTTTTCCCAAATATCGTAAATTCGCGTTTCTTCGTTCTGAGGATTGTACGGACTATTAAACTTCTCTGGAATTTCAATTTTATTCATAAAGTAACATCAATATTACGATAAAAAGCGGGTTATGTTAATATCTAGCCATGAATAGAGATAATCAAAAAACTAGTTGGGGAAAGGTGGCAAATTGGTATGACAAGCATTTGCAAGAGGATGATACTTATCATTCAAAGGTTGTTTTACCTAATTTAATGCGTTTGGTTGACTTAAAACCGACAGAATCAATGCTTGAGCTTGGTTGCGGGCAAGGTTTTTTCACCGAAAAGTTTTTTACTATCTCCAAAGATATTTCAGGCGTTGATATTGGTGATCAATTGATAAATATTGCTAAAAGAAGTAATTCAGAAATAAATTATTTGGTTGGTAGTGCTGATGATGAGACAATTTTGTCTGGAAAAAGTTTTGACGTCGTCACAATTATTTTGGCTTTACAAAATATCAAAAATTTACCTGCTGTTACAAATAATATTGCGCGACTAATGAAAGAAAATGGTAGATCGTATATTGTTTTGAATCATCCAGCTTTTAGAATTCCACAACACAGTGACTGGCTTTATGATGACAAGAAAAAAATTCAATCAAGAAAAATAGATGCATATTTGAATCAAATCGAAATAAATATTGATATGAATCCCGGTGAAATTGCAAAAGGGAAAAAGAAAATGACAAAATCTTTTCATCGATCACTTCAGGATTATTCAAAAGCCTTCGCAAAAAACAAATTAGCCATTACAAAAATCGAGGAATGGATTTCGCACAAGAAAAGTGAGGAAGGGGCTCATTCAAAAGCAGAAGATGCCGCAAGAAAAGAATTTCCAATGTTTATGTGTTTGGAACTTAAGAAAGTAAAGTAAATTTTATATATTTAAAAACAACAAATACTTTTTGAGATCCTCCGCAGGTCGTAGACCGAGGACTCTGATCGAATAAAAGTTATTTGTTGTTTTTAATTTCTATAGAACTTCCTCAACTATTTTTTTAACTAGAGAACCATCAGCCTTTCCTTTGAGCCCTGACATAATTGTACCCATAAATTTCCCCATCTGTTCTTTACCGTTTACACCCATTTCAGTTTTCTTTGCCTTAACATAATCTCTTATCGCATCTTCTGACATCAATGTTGGCAGAAATTCCTCGATTACTTTCAATTCCGCTCGTTCACTTTGAACCAAGTCATCTCTACCGCCTTTTGTAAATTGTTCAATAGAATCTTTTCTTTGTTTCGCTGCGCGATTAATCACAACCATTGCTTCTTCATCTGTTAAGGCGTCTTGAGGCATTCTCTTCAAAGTCACTAATTCGTTCACAAAAGCTGCTGTTAAGCCCCTTAAAACCAACAATCTAACCTCGTCCTTTGCTTTCATTGCCCCTTTTATTCCTTCTTTTATATTTGCTTGAATTGTCATAGTGAAAGGTATTTTACCATGTTTTAGCATGTTATAATAATTCACAAATGCAAACATTTTTATTCATTCTGATTATCGTTTTAATATTTGTAAACGTTTCAATTGTTGTTTTATTTTTACGTAAAAAAGAGCCAAAGGATGAGGGTGGACTACAACTTTTGTTACAACATTTAAATGATCTTGGGCGAACTGTTGATCAAAAATTAGGTGAGTCCAGAAAGGAAATGATGGAGTCTATTAAATTTCAATCCAGTGAATCACAAAAAACTATTGGAAATGTAAATGAAGAGTCAAAGAAAATTATTCGTGAAATGACAGAAAAGTTAACACGTCTTGATGAAACCAATAAACAAGTGTTAAGTTTTTCTGATCAATTAAAGCAATTGCAAGATACATTAACAAATCCGAAACAACGTGGAATTTTGGGTGAATATTATTTGGAAGAAACATTAAAAAATGTTTTGGGTCCTGGAATGTATGAGATGCAATATAAATTCAAGAACGGCGAAATTGTTGATGCAGCTGTTTTTGTTAAGGAAAAAATCGTTCCGATAGATTCAAAATTTTCTCTGGAAAATTATCAAAGAATTCTAGAAGCAAAAGATACAAGTAGTCGCGAACAGTACGAAAAACTTTTTAAAGAAGATTTAAAGAAGAGAATTGACGAAACAGCAAAGTATATTCGTCCAACCGAAGGTACAATGGATTTTGCTTTCATGTTTATTCCTTCCGAAGCAATTTATTATGATTTGTTGGTTAATAAAGTAGGCACGACAAAAGTTGTGACTCGAGATTTGATTGAATATGCGTTCAAAGAAAAACATGTCGTGATTGTTTCTCCAACTAGTTTTTTGGCTTATCTTCAAACTGTTTTGCAAGGTTTGCGAGCAATGCAAATAGAAGAGTCAGCAAAAGAAATTCGAAAAAATGTTGAGTCTCTATCAAAACATATTGCGAGTTATGATAGTTTTTTACAAAAACTTGGTGGTCATTTGGGTACAACTGTAAACGCATATAACGGTGCATACAAGGAATTCAAGAAAATTGATAAGGATGTATTGAAAATAGCGGCAAAAGGGGGCGATATAGAGCCATTAGAAATTGGTAAACCAGATATTGATTAAACCTTGCCAAACGACGATATTCCGTGTAATATGTCTTCCTACATGACTAAAGAAACTAAAACAGAATCAAATTCAAATAAATTAGCCGTTATTAAAACTGGTGGTAAACAATATGTCGCACGTGAAGGTGAAGTTATTAAAATAGAGAAACTTGATGCAAAACAAGTTGAGGATGGAAAAGTTTCTTTTGATGAAGTATTAATGGCTGTTAATGGTGACAAAATAGAATTTGGAACTCCATTTTTAAAAACTACTGTTTCTGGAGAAATTGTTGAAGAGGGTAGAAATAAAAAAATAATGGTTATTCATTACAAAGCGAAAAGCCGATATTTCAAAAAGAATGGTCATAGACAGCCATTTATGAAGGTTAAAATTACAAAGATCTCTTAATCCACAAAGCCGGCAAAAAAGCCGGTTTTTGTTTAATATATTTGGTATAATTTACAGGTAATGAATTTTAAAAAATTAACTTTTTTTGCTGTTTTGTTTTTTACTATTTTTTTGTTGAATCCAAGTGATACTTTTGCGACTACATATTATTGGGTTGGAGCAACTGATGGAGCAGATACTAATGTCGCGTCCAATTGGTCAACGTCTAATCCGACCTCATGTACTGGTGGCGGGACGGTTCTTCCTTCAACAGCTGATACAATCATTTTTGATGATGACTGTGATAACGGGTCGACAATAAATGCCAATTTAACCGTATACAATATTAATATAAACGCGGGATACTCCGGAACGGTTTCCGTGGATGATGGTATTAATGTTGTATTTAGTAGTTCATACTCTCAAGCCGACGGAATATTTGACGGGGGTACCAGTAACACGACTTTTGGTGCAGTAGGTTCTGGTAATTACTTCACTTTATCTGGCGGTACACTTAAATTGCCCTCTGGCATAACAACTTTTAATAATTCG
>CAYOAT010000005.1:42600-49709 GCA_964402215.1 uncultured Candidatus Saccharibacteria bacterium | reverse complement strand
TAGCAAAGCGAGAAGAGAAAAAAAGATTTGGATATAATAATATTAAAAAGAAGTTAGAAGATGGAGACAATTTATTTCTTATTATAAAAGATGGGGACAATATTATTGGATCCTTTAATGGATACTTTGAATCAGGGATGTTTTGGGCAGATTGGCTCATAATAGAAAAAAAATATCGTAAAAAGGGTTACGCTATAAACTTCTTTAAGTATCTTGAAAAACTCTCAATAAAGAAAGGGGTGCATAAAATATGGTTTGATAGTCGTACAAATAATAAGCAATCAATTTCGCTAATAAAAAAAATGGGATACAAAAAAATAACAACTATCAAAAAACACTGGTATAAGCAGGATTTTATTTTGTGGCACAAATTCCTTTAGCGATAAGGGTTTATACTATTGTGTATAGTTAGTTTTTTAAATTATTTTATATTTGTTTTTTAATGTGGTGATTTTATTATAAGATTCATTAATTTTGGATTCATCAACTTGGCCATCTTTTGTTGCTCTAAAAATTAGATTTACTGCCTCCTCAGCAATATTTTCGTTATATGAATTTCCATTGTTTGAAAGTATTAAAATATTACAACCCGCATTTATTGATCTTATTAATGATTCTTCAAAACCGTAGTTATCGACTATCGCTCCCATCTGCATGTCATCTGATACGATTACACCGTCAAATTTTAATTCTTTTCTCAGAATATTTTCTAAAAATAATGGTGATAGTGTTGCTGGATAATTATTGTCAATATTTTTGTTTATTATATGTGCTGTCATTATCATGTCAGAATAGCCATCAGAAATTAGCATTGAATATGGAAGAAGTTCCTTTTGCTGATAATAGTTTGTTATGTCGGTCATTCCGAGGTGGGAATCTTCTCTAGAGCTACCGTGTCCAGGAAAATGTTTTATAGCCGAAATAATACCGTTGTTATTTAAGCCTTTTATAAAAGCTGAAGCATGATTAAAAACAGTTATTGGATCATCGGAAAAGGACCTTTCTAGATATCCAATAACTGGATTATCCGGATTTGTATTCAGATCAACGACTGGTGCGAAATTTAAATTAAAACCTATGTCCGAAAGTTGTTTACCAAGCTGATTCGCAAAGTCCTCTGTATTTACTGGGTCACTTTTACCAAGCTCAAGGGCTGAGGGAATATTTTTAAATCCATATTTTTCCTTTAGTCTGTTTATATAACCACCCTCTGCATCAACTGCTATAAATAATGGTGATATTTTTTTTAAATCAGAGACAAGTTTTTTAGTTTGATGATAGTTTATAATGTTTCTATCAACCTGACCTGAAGAGGGAATGTCTCTGTCGAATAATATTACGCCACCTAAATTAAGTTTTTTGATTGTTTTATATATAGAAGATTTATTATCAACCTCTGATCCACGAAAACCGACTATCAGCATTTGACCTATTTTATTTTTTAAATCGTGATCCTTTTTATTTTCTTTTATAAGATGCAAGCTTATGGGAATAATAATAATGATGATGAGAATGATTAAATATTTTTTCATATCAAAATTATACCAAAGTTAAATAAATTAGTTTCGTCAACGAAAGTATTGCTCAGCGGACTTCAATTATTTCGAACCTGTTTTTTATAGATCCAAAAAGAATAAAATGAAAGTATACTCGCCGACAAGGAAGTAAGTACAATTATTATTAGTATTAATGAAAGAAAATTTTTAGTTTGTATTGAATTTAAAATATTAAGCTTAATAAGCAAAAGTGATATAGGAAATAACCAGGCAGATGTTTTGAATAATAAAATGCTTATTTTTGTCGTTCTTAAATTAAATTTATCAATATATTGGGGTATTAATAAAATAAGAGCCGGAACTATTATTAAAATTGTATAAAGCGTAATTATTTCAACTAAATATGTTTGTTGAAACTCTAAATTGGAGATAGTAATAAGTGCAGCAAACGGAATAAGTATATATAAAACTGTTTTTGATATTTTAAACAATAAAATTATTAATTCCATCATTAAATTATACCAAAATTGGCATAAATTAGTTTCATCAACGAAAGTATTTCTCCCATGGATGGATATATTTAGGATTTTAGATTGGGGAAATATAGGGATGGAATTGGAGAAGGTGACGTTTGGATAATAAAAAAGCGCATCACCTATTGGTAATGCGCAGAAAGAACAAATTGGAACGGAGGAACCACCACAGAGACAACCTACTAATCTCCCACTAGTTAAACACTTCTCGTTGTCAGGTCGTATAATTGATTTACTCGTTTGAGAAGTTTTGAAATTAACGGGCAGTAAACTGGCCGAAAATCTCAATTATACGTTTGGCCATCTGACTGTTTAGCACGAACAACCATTGAGTACCATGATGCGGCGTTGGCTTGCGATTTAACGCAGTTCGAGTCTGGATCAGGCAAACTAGTCTTTCGAAACCGTGGTAGTTCCTCCTAAGCTTTAGTCTTACTCAAGGACCTCTGCTCTGAATAGGATATTAATCATATTTGTGTTTTTGTCAAATAAAAGGAAAACCCACCGATGTGAGTTTTCGGTGGGCTGATTAGCCTTGAATGTAGTCGAGAATGGCTTGATGGAAATCGCGACCACAAGGGAATTCGCACATGGTCCAGCCGTTTTCTTTTTTGAGATAACGGAGGGCCTTATGAAGTTCTGTGGCGCCCACGGTAACCATCAATTCGGTTTCATCATCGTAGTTATGACCCATCACCTCCCAATGGTTATCTCCGAGTCGAGGAGTAACCTTGTAAAGTTGATGAACACAATGTTTGTTGGATGAAAACCAGGCAACAATGGGACGCTTCCACACTTCTGTAAGAACATCCGCATACTCTTTTGCCTGAACTGATGTTGTCCAGGGTAATTCTGTCTGAGGAATGCGCATTCGGTTTTGTTTGGTGTATTGTTTAGGACACCAGGGCTTCCTTTCAAAGCCGCTACCCAATATCAAATAACTATTTAACAAAATAATAGCAGATAATTAACGCATTGTCAAATACTAAATTGGTTTCGTCAACGAAAGTATTTCTCCCATGGATGGATACATTTGGAACTTTGGATTTGGTAAATATAGGTAAGGAATTGGAGAAGGTGTGGTTGCGTGCGGATCGGGAGAATCGAACCCACGTCTTATCATTGGGAAGGACATATTATGCCACTAAACCATACCCGCGGAGTTGAAAGTAGCTGCTCAACATTGTAGTCGTTATCTCTTTATTTATAATTATCAATACCGTAATTCAATCCCCATATTTTAAATATTCTATCTATGTTCATTCCTAATCCAAACATTGGAGGAAGGCCAGCGGATATTATATCTTTCAGTTCTGATTCGCTCTCTGTTTTTGGGGAATTTATTGAATTATTTTTTTGTCTTGATAATCCTTGTTCAAAAACTTTTAAATCATTTTCTTGCATTCCCATATCAAATGGTTTAGTCTGCGTTGAATAATAAACCATAGTTCTTTCAAGCGTATACTCGTCATTCTTTTTATATAACGGAGAACACCAAGAAGGAAAATGGTTTATCATTATTGGACAATCATATTTTTTTGCAATAATCATTCCCAATTTATCAGATAGGGTTTCAAGTGAACAATCTTTATCTATACCTATATTCATTTGTATAAGTTTGCTTATTTTTTTCTGGTCTGGAAAATACAAGAATTTTCTATCTATACCAATAACTTTTTCAATACCATCAAAAAAATCTATTTGTTTCCACCTTTTCTTTATTATTAGATTGATGTTGTTGCTTTTAGGAAGACCCGTTTTGCATAAATCTTTTATGATAAACGACATCATTTCTTTTATCAGTACCTTCGCATTGTTTAAGTTAATAGTGGAACTGTAACATTCTAAATTTACTCTTTCTTTTTCGCTTCTAAATGTTTGACCAATTTGAAATATTTTATCAAAACCAACCCCAACAATCGCCTGCATCCTTTCTTCCATAGTCGTTCTGTTAAATCCAATTTTTTCATTTAAATAATGTGAGTAAACAGGGAAGGATTTTCCGCCATTGTACTTATTTAATATTATAGGAGTTTGAACCTCGAGGAAGCCCTTTTCGTCAAAAAAAGTTCTAATACTTTTTCTTAAAGTATTAACTCTATATATTTCCTCGTATGTTGAATGTTTAAAAATTTTAAGGGGACTATTGTGTAGTTTATCAATATCGCCGTACGGAACGTTACTCAACCATTTTGAAATTATTTTTATTTTTTTTACCTCGACTAGTTCTTCTCCTCTATTGTTTTTATCCAATTTTCCTACTACTGACACATAATCACCAGCGATAAAATTGTTTCTAGAATATAGAGAGGGTGATATCTTTATCTGTTTTTTAATACCTTGATTAAAAACATCGGCAAAGATCATGTTTTTCATCTTACGTATCGCCAAAACACGGCAGCTCATATTTATTATTTGTTTTTTTTGTTTGTTCATTTTTTAATATACTAAATTAGTTAATTTTCCATCTTTTAGTAACAAAATTTTATCCGACATTTCTTTTGCTTCGTCGATATTGTGCGTCACAAAAATTACAGTAATCTGATGTTTTTCACAAATTCTCTTTAATAAAATACACATTTCTTTACGCACTTCATCATCCAGAGATGAAAAGGGTTCATCTAATAATAAAATCTTCGGTTTTAATGCAATCGCTCGAACAAATGCTACTCTTTGTCTCATGCCGCTTGAAAGCTGTTGGGGATAAAAATCTTTGTATTCTAACAATCCGACTTCATCCAAAAATTTTTGAGCAACTTCTATTGCTTCTGTTCTGTTTTTAACCATTGATTTTGCTAAAAGGGGAATGACAATATTTTCTAACGCAGTATGCCAATTAAAAAGTTGATTAAAATCTTGAAACATTAAAATTATGTTTATATCGGGTTTTTGTTTTATTTTATTCTCAAAATATATTTCTCCATCATAGTTGTCATCTAAACTGCACAAGATCCTTAAAAGTGTGGTTTTTCCACATCCAGATTTACCAATTATTGATATAAATTCTTTCTCTTCTATTTCAAGATTAATATCACTAAAAAGAACTTTCGTAGCATTATTATTAACGAGTTTTTTTTCTAAATTTTTAATTGTTAAAATTTTATTATTCATCTTTTTTCAATCCCCATTTTTTAATTGTCACTTTTTCCAAATTCTGAAACAATATTTTATCTATCAATAGACTTACGATTGCAATTATGATTATTCCAGCAAAGACCCCGTCCATTTGACCAAAATTCCTATTGTAATTTAGGTAAAATCCTAAACCTCCACTTACTCCAATTACACCAAAAATTATTTCTGCTCCTATTAAACTCCTCCATGCCCTTGTGTAGGCAATTCTTAGTCCAGAAATAAAATTAACTATTAAACTTCCAAATACAACATAGATTAAATTTTGAACCGGACTCAATTCGATGTTTTTGCTAAAATCTTTATATACTTGAGGAATATCGTCCATTGCATTAATAAGTTGTTGCCCCATAAGCCAAAAAGTCGCCAGAACCACCAATACAATTAAAGCTAAGTTGCCAATACCGAACCACATAATAATTATTGGTAATAATGCCATACTTGGAATTGAATTGAATATTATTGCAACCGATAAAAAAATTTCTCGGAATGTTTTTGATGCATATGAAAGTATCAAACTGAAAATAGTTAAAATAAAACTTATCAGTAATCCGATAAAAAGAAAGAAAAGTGAAGTTTTTACATTAAAAAATAAATCTCCAAAAAACAAATCATTAAACAGCTTTTTTATTACCTGGCTGAATGGAGGCAAAATATACGAATAGACAATCGCGGTTCTGGGTAAAACCTCCCAAACCATGATTGCGGTGAGGAAAAATAATATCTTGATTATCTTATTTTTGTAATTCATTATATTTCGGTAAATCAATATATAACGTAGGTTTTTTTTCAAGTAATTTTAGGTCATATAATGTTTGCGAAATGGTGTCATAATTAATTATTGATATTTGTCTTTTATTATTTTCCAATTCAGATAATACTTGTTCTGGGGACAAATTATAAAATGGTGCCAGAAATTTGCTTGCATCATTTGAGCTTACATTTAAATAGTCGATAGCCTTTTCTGTTGCCCTATAAAATGCTTCGATAATATCTTGATTCTTATTAGCAAAATCTATATTTGAAACTAAATAATTTGAAAGAGGAAGCTCGTCCTTATCAATTCTTTTAACTAGGGTTACTTTGTCTTTTAGTAAAAAATATTGATTTATATTAACAACGGCCGCATCAATATCTTTTGACGTTAATATTGAATTTGTAATTACATCCTGACCAGGAGATAATAAATTGTCGTCAAAATAATGATAATCTCCAAAATTTTCTTTCGCAAAAATTTGTAGAGCAACGTGAGCGCTGGAACCAAGGGAATTAATAGCTATTTTTTTGACTCGATAAAGATCGCCTATTGTTTTTATGGAATCATTATTTGAAACAAGATATAGGGCCACATTATCAGAGTTTGATATTAGGTAAAGTGGGTACTGTTTTTCTATCGCATTTATATATCCGATAGTTCCTAATGGCCCAATGTCGGCCTGTCCGGTTGATAAGGCATCTCTAATATTTGATGTACCGTCTATATTTACCCAATCAACTTCCACACTCTCCGGTAAATATTGGTCAAGTAAATTTTTCTCTTTTATTACATTCAAAACTGATTTAACTAACTCAGGATTAGTGACAATCGTCACTTTTCTATTATTTGATGGTCCGCGAAGAACAAAAAATATTGTTATTGTTAATACAAATATCAAAACTATAAATGATATGTAAAATGTCTTAATTTTAGTCATTTTTGCATTTTACCACATATTATAAATGGCTCGAAATTGAATAATGTTATGCGATAAACTACATATTGATTTCATCAATGAAAGTATCGCTCCCACAGATGGATACATTTAGAACTTTGGATCGTAAAATTATAGGTAGGGAATTGGAGAAGGTGTGGTTTGGGTAAATAAAAAAAGCCACACATATACTGTGTGGCAAAACGTTTGGTGCTGATGGTTATTGTTTGTAACCGAATACCTCGACTTCATCTGTG
>CAYOAT010000005.1:29189-42590 GCA_964402215.1 uncultured Candidatus Saccharibacteria bacterium | reverse complement strand
GAAGCCGTTCACCAAAGCAGCTTCGCATGCCTTTTCAAAAACTTTTTCAGCTGCTTTGACTACAAACCAAAGCTGGCGATTACTTCTGATAAGCTGAAGTTTTTTTGTCACATTTGCTGCCGTATCGATTGGCAAAACCCCAATTTCTTTGTCGGTAACTTCTGCTTTGCTTTTTAATTGGCAACTCTTGTTGCGTAACTCGGTGAGCGTCGAAACAACAATACCTTGCACCTCTGTGCGACCATTTTGGTTGCGTCGGTATGGATATTTTCCATCAAAAGTTTTTCTGAATGACCGCCGGTTTATCCACTCTAAAAATATAACGGTCGGAACAACAATGGCAAATACCAGAAAAACAATACCTAATCCGAAAAGAACCGTATTCATCTGTTTACCCCTTTTCTTTATTTTAAATTGTTTAGATCAACCTAATTGGACATTACAATAAAAAATAAGAAAGTCAAACAAAAATAAAACCACCGTCTTGGACTTCCGCGCTCGGTCCGACAGTGGTTTGCTTTATTTTGGTAACTTTTTCTCCTATGTTTGTAGTTAGTTGTTCAGGCGTTCTCGGTGGGGTAGTTAACCCGCGTCAAAGTGTTATCTTATCACACCTCTTTTGGACCATTTCTGGACTCTATTACAGGTGCTTATTTTCACACAGCCGCTTTTCAAACGCTTTTTCCGTTTTAGGGAATGAACAAGTAACTTGTACTAAGCTAAATATATTATAGCACATGCAGATATATTGTCAAGTACTAAATTAGTTTCGTCAACGAAAGTAATGCTCCAACGGATGAATACATTTAGAACTTTGGATTGGGGAATCGTGTATCAATTTATTGTTGTTTTTTTTATTCTGTTTACCTCGTTGAAACAGTACTCTTTTTTTGAATTATCAATAATTTTTTCACATAAACCCAGATCGTTTTTTATTGTGGCGATAGACATATAGCATGAGTCAGCTGAGTAATCTGAATAGCTTACAGGTCTTGCTTTTTTTTGTTGAAGAAGATCACAAATTTCTGGATTACCCAAATCAATTGCTAAAGTTTGTAAACAGCCATCTCGACCCCACGGAGTATCATTGTCATAAATACAAATTTTTTGTTCAAAATTTTTATCTAAAAGACCAAGACAGTCTTTTTTCATTCTCTGATTGACAACACTTTCGCACAACGATATATCATTTTTTATTGTAGCCACACTAATTCGACACAAATCGCGTTTATTCCTGTAATCATCTTCATTTTTGTAAACAGGGTCTGTTTCTGGGAGGAGGTCACATTCAGAAATATTTTTCTGGGTCCCAATAACTATTGAGTTTTTATCATTTTTGTTTTCATTTATTAGGATAAATATTAATGAAAAAATGAATAATATAATAACGACAAGAATAATTTTTTTCATACTCAAATTATACCAAAACTATCAAAATAAATAAGTTTGCTCCGCGGACTTCAATTAGTTCGAACCTGTTTTGTATAAAAAAAGGAAACCCCCGCCAGCATGACCTGTAACGGGGGAGCACATTAGATTAATTATACAAGCATACTTAGTGCCACTTTTCTGCCTGCTTACCACTGTCATTAGTCCTCCAGACCGTGGGACGTCTAATGGTGACCATTCGGCTGTCCTTAAGCTGCACCGCCGAAACGTGTTGTCAGCAATGGTATTATAACTTGTTTAATTATTTTGTCAACCAAAGTGCAATATTGAATATGGATGGTAAAAGAAAACCCACCGATGTGAGTTTTCGGTGAGTGAGCATATGACCTTGAACAAACTACATCCAAGTGTATTCCAGATGACCATTCTTTATCTGCGTCCACCCGGGGTAATCACCAGCTGGGATGCAAGCATCCCAAGTGATGAGACTGAAGTTTGCGCAGTAGGCCGACTTCACCACAATATGGCAGTGAATTTCCTTGTCAGTTGCCTGAGGAAAGGTTTTTCGAAGTTCAGCCGCCATCTCCTGGTAGTTGGCGATTGATTGTTGGTTATAACCAACGAGCAAATGGATGTTGGCATAGACCTTTCCATCTTTTTTGGGCATGTCATGCCGCCAGTGAATATAACGATACGTAGCCATCTTCATTACTCCTTTGCACAACTTAATGTGCTGTTTGTTTTAAATTAATTAAGGATCAAATTTACAAAATAAATTATAGCACACTTTATGACGTACTGTCAAATACAAATTAGTTTCGTCAACGAAAGTATTGCTCCCACGGATGGATACATTCGGAACTTTAGATTGGGTAAATATAGGGAGGGGATTGGGTAAGGTAAAAATAATATTTTCTCAGACTGCATTTCATTGACTTTATCACTAATTTATGATACTATTTTGATCAGAAATTTAAACAAAGAGACGAAAGTCTCAACAGTCAGTAATGACTGAAACAAAAGGAAAAAAGACAAATGAAGAAAAGTTCCTTGAAATGGTGCGTACTTGGCCTGATTATGGCCTGTCTGTGGAGTTCAGTGGCCCTGGCGGAAACTTCCGTCTCGGGCTGGGACCCGTCGGTCTCGCTGCGCTCTGTTGTGGCGGATCGATACGTCGGTTCATCGAGCGGCGGCGTGGTGTATGACAAACCGGTTCTTCAAACTGATTTGTTCATCGCGTTCCAGAACGGCATCTATGTCGATTTTTGGAATTCCAAAAGCCTGAATTCCGATTGGGAAAACTACGGAAACGAGATTGACTGGTCACTCGGCTGGTACGGTCTTGTTCGAGGGTTTGGTCTCGATGTTGGAGTGGCCTATTTTGATGAACCGATGGGTTTTGCTTTCGACAAGCAGGACAGTTGGTGCAGTCACATCAAGGTCAGTCGCGACATTGGTTTATGCACCGTGTATGGAAGTTTCGAAAATTATGCCGTTTGGCATAACAGCGGAACGACCGGTGGCAACGTCTACACTATTGGCGCAAGCAAGAATATGGAAGTGAACAAGCTTCTTTCCATCAAATCTTCTGCATCAACGGCGTATGATGGAGGTCCATATGGACGCGAAACTGGCTTTCTCCTCCACACAGGCGCCGAGCTTGATTGGAAGGTTTCAGAAAAGCTCACTCTCGTGATTCCGGAGGTAAAACTCCATGTGCCGTTGACTGTAGACGACGCTCGGGAAACTGAAGCCGTCGTGTACGCAGGATTTAGCTACCAGTTCTGATTTTGAACTGTGGCGGATTTCCGAAAGGCCTGACGATTTTCGCCAGGCCTTTTTTAATTTCATATTATCTATAACTTTCTTTTTAAGTGATCAAGATATATACTTTTTTATTATTATGACAAATAAACATTATCCAGAAAGTTTACTAGTAGATTATAAATTACTACTTAATTATTGGCCCAGCCACATAACATGTAGACCTTTTGTTGTTAAAGCAATACAAGATTGGAAAATTAATAATTCAAAGGATGATATTAAAATCCTGGAAATTGGTCCAGGGTTTGGCGAAATGACTGAAATGATTTTAAAAAGTGTTTCAGCAAATATGACTTTGGTTGAGGCAGATAAAAATGCGCTAGATGATTTGTCAGCAAAATTCGAATCATTCAAAGATAAGTTAACGATGATAAATGCCGATGCAACTGTCTGGATAAAAGATCAGCCAAATGAATCATTTGATATTTTCACTGCTTCATGGGTGATTCATAATTTTACAGTTGCCGAACGAGAAGTATTCTTGAAGGAAGTGGCTAGAATTCTAAAACCAGGAGGTCTCTTCATTATATTCGATAAAGTTTTGCCTGATGATAAGACAGAGCTTGAAACATATTGGCAGGCCAGTCTTGATAGATTAAGTGACCTTGATAGATTAGGAAAAACCGATTTGAAAAACGAAATGATTGAACATGAAAAGAGAGATATGGATCCAACAATGGCTTGGTATGAAAAAGATATTTTAGAGGATATGAAAGGTATAAATTTAAGAGAATCAAAAATATTGTTTCGTGATGAAAGAGACGTAGTTTTTTCAGCTATAAAATAGGTTATTTTATTTTACTAAAAATGTAATTTTAATACATTTTAATTATAAATTGCCTAAGGCAATTTAGTGTATAATTATAATTGTGAATAATGTAAATATATACAATAAAAGTTCAGAAAATATGTCAGATATATCTGATAATACTATTGATTTAGTGATTACTGATCCTCCATGGAATATAGGTGTTCAATTTGGACACACAATAGACCGACAATCACCAGAGGATTATATTAAATTTATTGGTAAAGTCGTTCAGGAAATAAAAAGAGTTTTAACGATAGAGGGTTTATGTGTTATTTCGTTGGCAGAGAGGGTACAATTTAATAATAGAGAAACTAATTTACCAGAATTATATAATAGTATATTTTCTAAATATGGATTTAATTTAATTGAATCTATTAATACTAAATTAATTGAAGAAGATAATAAGTGGAGTATCAAGAAATTATTTGGGTGGAATAAATATAGAAGTAATAAGTTTTATAGTAAGAATGGTAAAATTTTAGTCTTTTCTAGAAATCAAAAAACAACCATAAATACAAATAAAATTAATGATAAAACTTTTAAATTCAAGGAAACGAAAGAACATCCATGTCCAACAAGTATTTATATGGCCCAGACTTTACTAGACGTTTTCTATAAAAAAGGTGATAAAGTTTTGGATCCTTTTATGGGTACAGCAAACATTGGCCTTGAAGTAATAAAACGCGATGGAGTTTTTTATGGTTATGAGTTGGTAAATGATTATTTTAATACGGCCAGACGAAAATTAATTTTAAAATAAATTTGTGATTTTGGATTGGAGAAAAGATAAGTGGGGAATTGGAGAAGGTAAGTTTCATGAATTAAAAAACACCTCACGAAATAAATTCGGAGGTGGTGGGTTGAATCAGATGCCGCCCAAAACGAGAGGGGGCATTTCTTCATTGAGCACGTAGGCTCTTGTCGCAGGATTCGGAATAGGAACGCTCACGTTGAAACTTTGCGGTTTGCACCGATAGTTTCTAGGAAACAAGTAGATTTCAATATCCATTTTGGTCAGGCCGGCATATGAACTTCCACTAACAGTGCGTTTAATAACGCGCTCCCAAATGATTTGTTTGCCTTGAAAAACTTCGCAGCCTTCAAACCACTTGATCAGGTCGTCGATGTGGGCCTGAATACTCCCGTCGCCGATGCCAGGATCAACATAACGGGAGCGAGTGCTAGCAGATTCACCCTCGATGTGAAAACTGATTTGATACTCGATTGCCGTGTAGTACTCTGTCCTGACATGTACAAACATGGACTTGATCTCTGTGCTGCTCGGTGAATACTTTGCAGACAGATCAAGCTTTTCGAAAGGGCGGAAGGCAATATAGCCGACTTTTTTCCTGACGAACTCCTTCACGCTTGGAAGCATTCCTCTCCAACACAAATCGATGTTGAGGAACGGATACTGTGCATACAACGCGAGGTACTTACTCCATTTCATTCTGACTCCTTCGCCATATAGGCTTTGGTTTGTAATGAACGCAGGCTTGGGATATACCCAAAGTCACCTTAAGTTCTGAACAATATTATACATGATAATAATTATAATGTCAAATAAAAAGAAAACCCACCGATGTGAGTTTTCGGTGGGCGCTATTTGAGTTCCATTCGGAATTCTGTGCCATGTTTTTTAAATCCAAGACCAAGATATATTTTGTGAACTTTTGATCTTCCAAAACGGCTTGTCGCAATAAGTTTGTAGCACCTGAGTTCTCTTGCTTTTGCAATAACGGCCTTCACAATCTTGGTTCCGCGGCCTTCACCACGGCATGATTCATCAACAAAAACATCTTCAACAAGACCATAAGGTTCGTCATGGAGGTCGTTATTGATTAAGAAAAGAAACGCTCTTGCAATTTCTTTTCTATTTTTTTTGATGCTAAATCGATAATATATAAAATAACTTTTCTCAACTTTCATTATTAACTCCTTTGCTTGTCCTGGGTCAAAACTATTAAATAGAATGAGATATGTCAAATATATAGAAGAATAGTACCTACAAGGCTCTCACTATTGTTTAAAATTATGATGACTTACAGCTTCTTCTACATATTCTCTCCAATAGAAACTTTTTTCAAAATCTTTTGGTAAAAATTGTCCACCAAGATTTTTTATTTTTTCTATTATCTCAAATGCTTTAATCCATGCATTTTCCTCTCTATTTTTATGTGTTAAACCATTTAAATTATCAGCAAGTTCTTTTCTATCTCGGGGGTTTTCTTCATGGTCAAGAATATGACCTAATTCATGTAGAAAATGCATTCTGCCAATCACTGTAGATAAAAAATTAGGACTCATAACGATTATCGGTGGGTCAGTCATAAGCATAAAATCATAACCTAATGACTTCGCCTCTTCTAAAATAATGTATTTTCTAGGAAATAAACTTGATAATCTAAATAACTCTTTTCCATTATCAGATTTAAATACAGCATCATCTAATTCATATAGACCGGCTTCATTTTTTCTTCGAGCAAGTTCAACACCTGAACCATCGGTTTGTTTAAAAAAATTAATAAACCCATCGCTATCGTATTCTAAAGAGTCTGCCTCAACCACTCGCATAGTTTCTGAGTGAGAAAATGAGTCGTGGTTTTCAATATCTTCATCGTTCTTTTTCTTTATGGTTGAAGTTATTAAATTCCAATGAATCTTTGGATATTCTACAGGTGCATTTTGTTTAAATTTTTCAGGCATAATTTAATTATAACAAAATCAAATAAGTAAGTTTCGTCAACGAAAGTATTGCTCCCACGGATGGATACATTTAGAACTTTAGATTGGGGAAGTATAGGGAGGGAGTTGGTGAAAGTGGATATAAATTAACACGCAGATAAATATTTGAGTTTACTCTGTATTATCTATATATTTTACTTTGTATCCTTATTTACATGATACAAACGCACCGATTCTTGGTTCAGAATTTGTGATTGCCTCACCAAAATAATCAACACAAAAATATCCATCATTTAGCTTTAATTTTACTTCTGCTGCCCAAGAAAGTTGCGTATCAAGACAAATAACCTTATAGCCAGTCGCTTCATTTGCACTTTCGATGCCTTGCCTAAATTGGTCAGAATTACATACACCCGCGTAACTATTGCTGTTCTTATCAAAATATAATTCTGCATCAGCTCTCATCATCGCTAATTTTGATTTTGCTAAAGCATTGTCACCTTTTGCTCTTGCGAAATTTTCTGATTCTTGTAACTGAGCGCCGTATTCGGTATTTTGTTGAAAATCATTATTTCCTGAATTAACAATTTTTGCTTTTTCTAGTTCATTGTTAAAGTCTTGCCAAAATGATTCATTTATTGAAGCTACAACACCACTGAATATCTGTTCAGAAAAATCTTCTACTGGTGCCGCATAAGTTATATTAATTAATACTGGAGCGTATGTATCATTCCCACCTCTTCTTTTTGGGTCAGGTTTTGCAAACCAAGATAAAGATTCAGTTCTAATATTTTTAGCCACATCGTAGCTAACGGAAGTGATATATCGTGAATCTGCACTATGGTCTGTTGGAATGTATACAGAATATACTGCTGGAGTATTGTTAAAACTTACTCTTTTAAATAGTGATTTACTATCGTTTTCTTTTTGGGAAGAAATTATTTGGTCGATGTAGTCGGCTTGTTTACTATCTGAAATTGGTTCCGAATACAAAAAACCTGCGGTTATTTCAATAAATTGCCCAGCATTATTTTGAATATCTCTTGTTATACCATAAGTACTTATTATTACTTCTGTTGTTGGAGTATCTATATATTTTTCACCAACATCTTTCGGAACAATTAACAATGAATCTACCTCGGTGTCTTGCCCTTTTTTCTGATAAACAGACCAATCTTTTGGATAATTTAAAGAATAATATTTTGGTGCCTTATAGGGAATAAAATCGTTTGAATTAAAGCTTTGCAAAAACGGAAGATCGTCCCCGTTGTTCTCCATTGCAGTATCTGTTTCTACTATCTTATTTTTAAATATAAAATATGACAATAATCCTGCGACTATAAAACAAATAATTAGTATAAACGATACAATTTTTATTAATTTATTTTTTGGTGTTTTATTCCATCCATTATAATCGTCAATTATTGTTTTTATCTGTTCATTGTCTAATCCTTGCGAAAGAAAATAATTTTCAATGTCCTGCGGAGTTTTACCCTCAGCAAATAGTCTATCTATTTTATTTTTTGTTTGTTGATCTAGCATATCTGTAAATTATACCAAAACTAATACAAATTAGTTTCGTCAACGAAAGTATTGCTCCGTCTAGTAGACAGCGTTCGAACCTCTATGATAGAAGGTGTTGCCGGAAATATAGAGAAGGGTATTTGTCACCAATGGTGATTCGCGATTGTTTTTAAACTTGGGAAGTTTTGGAAGAAGTTATGTTTTGGGAGTTAGTTAAGAGTCGGTCCTTAATAATATATTTGACATATGCTTCATAAAGATATAACATTCAAATATGCATTTGAATGAATTAGCAAAATTAATGCGTGTAGCTGGAGATGAAAGCAGGTTAAATATCCTGTGTATTGTTTTTAGAAATGAACAGAGGTGTGTATCTGATATAGCTGAAGAATTGAGTATGAGCGTAGCTATTGCGTCTCACCATCTTCATGTGATGTCAAAAGAGGGTCTTGTATTGCCTGTGCGTGAAGGGAAAAGAATTTGTTATAAACTTTCTGAGGAAAAGTTTGTAAAGGATTTGAAAAATTTTGTATGTAAATACAAATAAATTTATTAATTAAACATAAAAAATACAATGAGTACAAAAAATCACAAGGTTATTGTTTATTCAACACCAGCATGTCCTTACTGTGTATATACAAAGGATTATTTTAGACGGAATAATGTTTCTTTTGAGGACCTTGATGTAACGAGGGATCGAGCTAAGGCTCAAGAGATGATTATAAAGAGTGGACAAATGGGTGTACCAGTTATAGATATTGACGGGAATGTTTTAGTAGGATTTCAACCAGAAGCTTTTGAAAGACTTTTAGAATAATTAATCTATTAAATATATATGTTCAAAATAAAACATTCTTTTGAAAATCTTCATTTTCTGCATGCTCTTGGTGCTGGCGGTATAGCCATAAGTTTTTTTATGTATTTGATGTTCATGACAAAACACCCAGAAACACCTGTACCAACTTTTGAATCTATTGGCACATCATTTGTAGATGGTAGTCCATTTTTACAGGGAATTATTCTAATCGCTCTCTCTGGCTTAATAATTTTCGGGATTGTGCACTTTGTTTCACTTATACATAATATATACAGATTTTTAGTTCATCAAAAAACAGGTGAATATATCGACGACCACGGATTACAAAGAATGGCTATTCCACTTACTTTGGGTATGTCCATGAATGTTATTTTTTCTCTTGCTGTAGTATTTGTTCCAAACCTATGGATATATATTGAATATTTATTTCCTGTATCAATTTTTGGTTTTTTGGTAATTGGTTTTTTTGCATTTAGAATGTTAATTGAAAATTATGCACAGGTATTTAGTAAACAAGGTTTTGAGAACGATGATCATAATCATTTGTCTCACGCTCTTCCAATTTTTGCATTGGCAATGATTGGTGTGGGTCTGTCAGGTCCGGCTGCGATGGCACATGTTCATGAAACGGCGGCTTTGGCTTTGATTGCATCACTTTCTATTAATTCCATAGCAATTTTGTTGTTTAGTGTTCAGTTTGTGATTGGTATACACAATGTTTTCAAAAAGGGGTGGTCTTTTGAACATTCACCAAGTACTTGGATAATATTGCCATTTCTTACTCTTATAGGAATATCATTCATTAGGTATGAGCACGCACTTCATACTGTTATTGGCTCATCAATAAACCATGGAGACTATTTTCTAATTACAACCATATTCATATCAATTCAAATTTTCTTTGGAATTTTAGGATTTTCTATTATGAAAAATAATAATTATTTTAGTAAGTACTTAAATAAAGATGTGGTTTCTTCAAGTAACTTGTCGCTCATATGTCCAGGTGTTGCACTGGTTGTTTTTGGATTTTTCTTTGTTCATAGAGGTCTGGTTCAAAATGAAATAATTATACAAAATAGTTTTACATACTTTATTCTCGTTATTATCCTTGTGTTGGTCCAAATACAAACAATAAAAAAATATTCCTCAATACATAGAAAACTTTCTAGATTAAAAGAGCTTTAATATTTGGCTTATGTTAGGGATATTCCTATAAATTATTTAATAAATAAGCAAATAAAAGACTGCCTAGAGAGTTATAAATTATGAATTAACCTGTTAAAATTGTCTTTATGGATAAAAAAACACTACAACTCCTAGTTGATTTACACGTCAACAACAAAAGACAAGGACCTGGCTCCGATGAGACAGTTAGGAAAATTTTGAGTATCTTAAACATAGATAAAAATTCAGAATTGGAAATGGCTGATATCGGTTGCGGAACAGGCGGATCTTCTATTGAAATTTTGAAAAATACTAACTTCAAAATTACAGCTGTTGATTTTCTTCCTGAATTTTTAAAAAAATTAAATGTAGTGGCTAGAGAGCAAGGATTTGATAAACGTATAAAAACCCTTGAATCAGATATGGGTAATTTACCGTTTCAAGATGAACAATTTGATTTGATTTGGTCAGAAGGCGCGATTTATAATATTGGTTTTAAAAGAGGTGTTACAGAATGGAAAAAGTTTTTGAAAAAGAATGGTTATATGGTCTTAACAGAAATAACTTGGCTCAAAAATGATATCCCAGAAGAAATTAAAAATCATTGGAATACTGAATATCCAGAAATTGATTTTGCCGAAAATAAGAAGAAAATATTACAAGACAATGGTTTTGAATTGACAGATTACTTTGTCTTACCAGAGAATTGCTGGATTGATGAATACTACATCCCGCTTGAAAATGGTTTTGATGATTTTCTAGAGAGAAACAATAACAGCGAAGAAGCAAGAGTGGTAGTTGAAGAAAATAAAAAGGAAATAGAACTTTATAAAAAATACAAAGACTGTTTTAGTTATGGTGTTTATATTGCTAAAAAAGTTTAAGAAAAATACTTTACTTTGCTTAACAAATGCTCCCAACGTTGGACGCGTTCAGAACTCTGGATTGGGTAAATATAGAGATTCAATTAGAAAAGTTGAGTTTTATATAAAGCAAAACCCGTCCTCCAACGAGCTTGCGTTGTGGACGGGGTTTATCCAAGAATGAAAGTGGCACTTTCTTTGTTTTCACTTTCCAGATGTGATTCGAGACCGTGAGTCCAAGCGATAGCATTGGCAATCCGATGAATATCCTTGAAGCTAGCCCGCACGGACTTAACACCAAGGAAAGCCACCCAATCACCATCCCTTTTAATCCTGAGATAGTTATTTTTCGTTGCGTAGATTTTGTCACCTACCTTTAAACCTAAACTTTCCATTCTACACCTCTCTGTTTCTGCTCTTTCTAAATTAAGACTAGTGGATTGAGAGTTTAAAGTCAAACAAAAACCACAAGACTGATTTCTTGTGGCTATCCGACGATTATGGTGGTCGGCTCACCTTTCATGACAGAAACTTCATAGCCTCATTGTAGGCATTTGTTATCTCGGTCATGATCTCATTATTTCCCCCATGATCTGAGTGATGAGTCATTGCTAGTTTCCGATACTTCTTTTTAACCTGTGGAAGTGTCGGGTTGTCTCCGTCCATAAAACCCAAAACTATTTTCCAGGAATTTTTTATAATTAATTACTAATAATTATTTCACTGATTCGACATTTTTGTTTTTGATTTTTTATATTTAGGAATAGGAAGGTTTTCAGCCGTAATACTAACTAATCTACTTAACCATTCATGGTTGTCAATTTGATCTTCATTAATTTGCATAGATACTTTTGCTCCATCATAGGCATATCCTTCCTTATAATATTTATCAACAAATTCTTTTCCTTCTTTTGTTATTTTTACATACAAGGTATCGTTACATATCAAACCAACAACTTTATTGTTGCAATAAATAGCATACTCTCCAAACATTTTTCTGGCGGATACATTCTTAAGGGTAACTAATTGATCTAAAATGTAATCTACAGTTCCTTGTTTTGTCGACATAAATATATTATACCAAAATCTCCTTATTGAGAGTACTCATAAATTCTTGTCTAGTCGGCTCCCACGGATGGATACATTTAGAACTCTGGATTGGGTAAGTATAGAAAGGAAATTGGAGAGCTTACATTTCATAAATTTTAGTAAATAAGTATTAATTTGATAATATATAATATATGAAAATTCTTATAGGAAATGTCATTGCTCTTTTTATATTAATTTCTTTATCAATGATAATAGATAGGGATGGGTTTTTTGCTATTATTACTTTTTTTATTTATTTAATTACGGTTTTGCTTTTTTCAGTTTTTAGATTTTTTTCAAAAAAGAAAATAAATATAAAAGGTTTAGGGTTCACTTTGTTGTTTTTTATTCTATTTATATTGGGTTATCTAATTTTGTTAAGCTTAACATCAGACATCTCGTTCGGTGAGGCAATATCTGAATTATTTGAAGCGCTTTTGGAAATTTTTGGAATAAACAATTAAACTAATTTGTTGGCTCCGCGGACTTCAATTAGTTCGAATCAGTTACCGGTGTTTTATGACTTTGCTTCGGTAAAAAAGTGATTATTACCACGATTAGGCCAATATAAAATCCCAATGTCTCAATCGATGCATAGTTTGATAGAGGTATTAAGTTTCGATTTGTATAAAAAGATACAAACAATATTAGAAGTCCAACCGGAATTAATCGTTTAGCAAATTCATCCACATTTGCATAATATTTTTTTTCAATATTATCTTTCGAATCAAATAAAAATACACTGTTATTCAACATATTTTTTCTTTGTTTTTCAAGAATAGTTTTAAATTTTTCTGATGAAAGAAGCTCCATCTGTTTTTTGTATCCATAACTATATATAAAATACATAAAAATTAACGGCAATAGCCCAAATAAGCTTAAGATACTAAAACCTTCTTTCGAAAAGAAATTATAAGTGTAGGAAGAAATATTTGAAATAAAAGGTCCAATCATTATATAAGTTATTATTGCAAATAACATTGAAAGAGTATCTGTGTTTGTAAATTTTTTCATTAAATAATTATACCAAAATTGGCATAAATTAGTTTCGTCAACGAAAGTATTGCTCCGCGGACTTCAATTAGTTCGAACCTATGTGATGTAGAATTTGTTTAAATATTGAATATATTATAGTTGGTTATTTGTTTTCTTGTTTCTAAAATATTTGATAGTTTTATCAATTAAATATCCATACAAAGCGCCAACAACTCCCATTAATATGGGCAAGGTTATCC
>CAYOAT010000005.1:12804-29179 GCA_964402215.1 uncultured Candidatus Saccharibacteria bacterium | reverse complement strand
AATTAGTTCGAACCTGCTTAGTCGAAAATAGTGTTTAAATATAAACAGTAATGCTATCTATAATTTTTTAAACCGTTTCTTTTTGTACAAGCTTGCCATTCGCTAATATTGTCACTATTTACTTGTCCAATTTCGGTAGTGCATTTTGCAAGTATTGCAGCTTGGTGTTTAACGATTTGATTTTCAGCAACTATATTTACTAAATATAATGAGACTACCATTAAAATTATAACGATTATCCCAATTACAAAATTTTTTTTGCTTGTAGTTGCAAAAAATATAGCTGATAAAAATATATATAAAATAACTAAACCAAATATCAAAAATTCAAAATTAAAATTACCGATGATTTGGTCGCTTTTAATTAGTGAATAAACAAATAACATTCCAAGAATTATAAAAATAATTAACTTGGCTTTTGTAATGCGCATAAAATTTTTCATGTCGAAATTATACCAAAAACAACATAAAATAGTTTCGTCAACGAAAGTATTGCTCCCACGGATGGATACATTTAGAACTTTGAATTGGATAAATATAGGGAGGGAATTGGGTAAGGTAAAACTATTTTAACCAAGTAAAACTATCTTTTATAGAATCGGTCATTTGATTGTAGACATTATCGATATTTACATTCGATGTTCCGTTATTCTCAGTTTTAAATCCAAAATATACTTTATATTCTTTCCCAATAAAATTGTAGTAAGTAAATAACTCACCATAGTAGCCAGTAATGATATATTTATTTATTGTTGGATTTTTTGAAATATTAATTGGGCCGTCATATTTTGTAGGCTCGTCAGGAGGAAACTCAAACCGGCTTAATAGGTAATCATCCCAAGCTTTTATATTATCAATGTTATAAACACTAAGACTATAATACATCCCATTTTCAGGCATTCCGACCCATCTAAATGCAATGTAATAATTATTACCAGTACTATTATACCCCTCACTTACTATGGAATAATTATTTGGGTATTTAAATTCAAAACCGTATTCATCGTTTTTATAGTTTTTTAAATTAATAGTTTCACTTTTTGAATCAGGACACACAAATTCTCCAGTATTAGGATTTCTACTTGTTGATAGACCATTTGGGCAAGTTTTCATATCGCCAGGAACGATGATTGTGTTTCCGTCTTTATTAAAATAACTTGCAATATATAATCCACTGCCGATTAATACACACACAATTGCAATTTGTAATGGCTTCTGGACAAATTTACTAAAGATATTTTTCATATCGAAATTATACCAAAACTAAATTAAATTAGTTTCGTCAACGAAAGTTTGCTCCACGAAACATTCGACTGGTTCTAACTTCTCTAATAGCAAAAATGGTTTAGATAAAGGTTAGGGAAATCACCCATAGTTCACTCGTTATATTTCAAAAAATAATTTTGATATACTATTTCCATATGAATTTAACAAAAAGACAAGAAGCTGAATTAGTAACAGCTATTCAGGGTCGAGGTGAAGTTCCTTTGAAATTTGCATATCTTGGAGAGGGTGCAGAGAATTGGGATAAAATAGCACAAGAGAGAAATGTTGGTGGAGGTATTAACTCTGTAGAAGGAAAATTATTAAAGAAAAGAATCAATGATTTTATATCTACTTTGAACACTGAAAACGGAGTTAATTTAGTCGACATTGGTTGTGGTAATGGAATTCCTGCTTGTCCAATTATAGAAGAGCTAAAGTCACGAGGTATTAAGGTTAATTACGTTCCAATGGATATTAGTAATGAGATGCTCGATTTGGCCATAGCTACAGTTTCAAGTAAATTTAATGTTGAATCAAAACCTATTCAAATAGACTTTGAGTTAGGTCAATTTTCTGACGTGATGTATGACATAAAGCAAAATGGATCTGTAAATTTGATGATCTTTTTAGGGAGTACTTTAGGAAACCACTCTGATCTGAATAGGGTTCTATCTAATTTCAGGGACTCTATGACATCTAAAGATTTTTTAATTGTAGGGGTTGAGTTAACAAACTTGGCAAAAGTTTCAAAGATTATTCCTCATTATGAAAGTAAGAATGCTGAAAAGTTTGTAACACAAACTTTGAGATACTTAAACGTTAAAGATTATGACACTAAAGCTTCATGGAATGAAAAGAATAGTCAAATAGAAATTCGTGCGCAGATCAAAAAGGACTCCGAAGTTAAAATTGCTAATGAAAAATTTATACTCCATAAAGATGAAAGTATATTATTAGGTAGATCAATAAAATTTACAGAATACGCTGTAACTAAATTATTTTCAGATGTTGGTTTCAGAACAGAACTTTTAACTACCAGTGAAGATCGGGGTTATATTTTAACCATGGTTCAGCCAACTAGATATTCTGTTTAAATAATAGAGGTTCTAACTCCACTAAGGGGAAATAAAAAATAACCTTGCAAAACAAGATTATTTTTGTGGGCTCCGCGGGCTTCAATTAGTTCGAACATGTTTTGTATGGGTATATTTGTTGTATAATTTAGTAATGAAATTTTTAAAAATGATGGATTTCATATATTGGGCAAGTCCATTAATAAAGTTACTTACAGATACTGCTGGCGCTGTTTCTGACGGCTATGACGAGAGTTTAATCATTGATCCTGGGCATAAAACAATAAAGATTTTGGATAAAATAATAATTTCTGTTACTTGGATTACTGCAAGTATAATAATTTTCTCGAGTTTTAGATATTATAATAAACTTGATAATGATGAACTGACTACTTTTTTAATAATATTTTTTCCATATTTTTCTAATCTTTATATAACAATCCTTTTATATCTAAATTCAATAATATTGTTTGTGTATCATAAAAATCGACAAAACATAATTAGAAAGATTAATATCAAGAAAGGTGTTTGGTAAAAAATAAATTTGCTCCGCGGACTTCAATTAGTTCGAACCTGCTTAAATGTAAATATGAGTTAAATAGGTAAATTATTTTTTATACTATCAATTAGTTCGTTCGCAGTTTGAAGTTTTATGTCTTTAATCGATAAAGTAGAATTGACTTCACCACGACTAACCAATTTAAATATTAATTGTAATTTATCTGATTCAGATATTGGCTCTGCTATGCCATCAATATAATCATCACGTGAAAGCTGAAGGTTTTGACCAATATATCCTGTTGTTTCTGAATTAGTATCTAAGTCTTTTATACTGACGATAAAAAAATCACCATCTTCACCACCCGTAAATTTATAATTAAATGTCAATGCTCCATAGCCGAAATTTTTAGGAATATTTACAGTTGCAAAAATACCAGAATTAGATTTTTCTTTGATTATATATTCACCGCTGTTAAAGGTGACATCTCCAAAAATTTCAAAAATATTTTTCTTAATATTAGTATTAAATTCGGCAATCGATAATACTCCCATTGTTTTTGTTATTGTTCCGCCTTTTCCATTACCAACGGTTATGGTAGCGGCTGTTGCCTTTGACGTGTTATCAGTTATGTCGGGAGTATTAGTTGACGCGGTGTCGGTTGCTTTATTTGTATCTACTATTTTGCCAAAGCACCAGCCACCTCTACCTCCATCGAATGAAGAGTTATCAAAGGTTTCTAAATATAGACCTTGGCAAGTTGAATATGATGAACCAGGGGTACCTAAATAACCACCGACCACTATTCGTTCTGGAGGATATAAAAAAATTAAAATAACTAAAATCACCATTACAACAATAATTCCTAAAATTATTTTTTTCATGTTGCAATTATACCAAAAAAACAAATAGTTTCGTCAACGAAAGTATTGCTCCGCCAACTTCAATTAGTTCAAACCTATCTGTCACCAAAATACTTTTCAAGTACATCAAAAAAGTCACTGCCATCATCAACAGTCTTATAATCACTTTTGTCTACCCATTGGTATTTATTATGTTCATTACTGAGTTTTAGTTCACCAGAAGTATATTTACATCGAAATCCAACAATATAAACAACTTTTCCAAAGTTTCTAGAAGTTTTAGGAAACTCATGATACCAAACCGCAAACGGATCCTGAATTTCAACCTCGAGATTTGTTTCTTCTCGAACTTCTCTTTTTAATGCTTCTAATAAACTATTAGCATCACCATCTTTTGCTTCACCTTCTTGTATTTTTCCACCAGGGAAGTCTAAACCTTCTTCTGGATCACCAAGTATTAAAACTTTTCCATCTTTTTCAATAAAAGCTTTTTGGCAAACACAAAATAATGCATCTTCTTTCATATAATGATTATAACAAAATTAAACAATTAGTTTCGTCAACGAAAGTTTTGCTCCGGGAGTAGGGATCGAACCTACGACCAATCGCTTAACAGGCGACTGCTCTACCGCTGAGCTATCCCGGAATAGTTCCTGTATAGAACGAATAAGATCATACCAAAATATTTTTTAAAAACCAAGGCCCTTGTATATCTTCTGCATTATTAATTGATATAATGGATACATAGATTATTAATATGTATATTCGAGTAAAAGCAAATCCTGGCGCAAAAACAGAAAACCTAACGCAAATCAAAGACAACGAATTTGAGATTAGTGTTAGAGAACCGGCCGAACGCAACGAAGCCAACAAAAGAATTTGCGAAATACTAGTTAAACATTTTAATAACCCGGTAGGTGGTGTCAAAATAATAAATGGACATCATTCACCGGTAAAATTATTAAAAATTGGTAACGATTAAAACTATGAGCACAATCAAGACAAATATTAAGGCAACAAATTTTGATTTAACAGAGGAAGTTACAGATTATGTTGCAGAAAAAATTTCTAGTATTGAAAAATATCTCAAAATAAAAGAGGATACAGAAATTATCGCTCAAGTTGAACTAGATAAAGTTGCTGGTGAGCATCATAAACACGGAAATATTTTTAGAGCCGAGATAACTATGGAATATGAAGGCCAAGTTTATCGATCAGAAGAAACCAGCGAGGATATTTTTAGTTCCGTTGAAATTGCTACTCGTGAAATTGTTCATGAAATTACAAAAGGTAAAGCTCGTCATATTGATTTCATTCGCCGAGGTGGTAGCGCTATAAAGAAATTCCTTCGTTTTGGTCGAGAAGACTAATTTTTTAAAAATCCTTTTTCAAAATCGTTATAACTCATCTCTTTTCTTCCTTCAGGAATAACTTTTTCTATTTCCAATTTTTCATTATTAAAATTGGCAGCAGTAATTTTTACGCGAATCTCTTTTTCTCCGTGTTTTATAAAAAAGTAGACTCCTGGCCAAGGATTTAAAGCTTGAATTTTCAAGAATTTTTTATATTGCACTTCTTTTGGCTCGCCATTTATATTTGCTGAAAAAGATATTTCACCGTCTTCTTTTGTAATTTTTTTGGTAAAAGTCGCGTCGTTATGATTTTGTTCTTCTGGTTTAATATCACCGCTAATAAATCCAGTAATAGTTTTCGCTAACATATCTCCACCAATTTCAGCCAATTTATTTTCAACTACAATTTTTGCTGGCCATTCATCAAATTTAACAATTTCCTTATTCAAAATTGGACCATGATCCATTTCAGCATCAACTAACATAATTGTTACTCCAGTTTCTTTTTCATCAGCAAGAATTGCTGATTCAATTGGGCTTGCTCCACGGAACTTTGGCAAAAGGGAAGGATGAACATTTAGTGAACCAAACCCTGGTAAATCAATTACAGTTTTTGGAATTATTTTCCCATAAGAAGCTACAACAAAAAAATCCCAGTTAATTTTTTTTAGTTCGCCAACAAAATCATCATTTAATTTTTCAGGCTGTAAAACAGAAATAGAATTTTCTTCCGCCCAAATTTTACTTTCTGGTTTTTGAATTTGTTGACCACGACCACTTGGTTTATCTGGTGCACAAACAACAATCTGCGGAATAAATCCGGCCAGTTTTAATCTTTCAAGGACAATAGTGCTGAATTTATCAGTACCAAAGAAAACAAAATTATATTTATTCTTGTTCATAAAATCTTTTTGGCATTTCTACAATATCTTTGGCTTTATCAATAAACAAAGTTCCATCCAAATGATCAGTTTCATGTTGAAAAATCTGGGCAATCAAACCGCTCGCGTCCATTTGAAATTTTTCACTGTTCTCATCGTACGCTTCGATTGTAACCCTTGAAGATCTGCGGACTTTTCCGTACAAAGGTCGGACAGACAAACAACCTTCCTCCATCAATTTTTTATCGCGTGACCTTTTTGTAATTATTGGGTTAATGAAAACCAATTTTTTGTTACCCTCAAATTTTGTTGCTTCATATGCCATTGGAGAAATAATAAATAGTCGCAAAGATTCACCAATTTGTGGAGCCGCCAAAGCCACACCGTCATGTTCTTTTGACAGCGCGTCGGCCATTTCAGCCAACATTGTTTTGAATTTTGCTGAACCAATAGCTTTCAAATCTACCGGTTTAGCGATTTCTCTTAGAACTTTATGCTCTTTTTGAACGATTTTTGCCATTACGAGGCTAATTATACCACTAATTTACTTTCTTATAACACGCTTTCAGCATCAACCTGAACTTTAAACTGTGGCGGCAAATTACGCAATTGATGAATTAAATATTTGTTTGGCCACTCATTTCGTGGAACCTTGATCATTCCGTGAACAATTCTTTGACCGCGGACCATTTCGACAAAGGCCGGATAAGTAATCAATTCATATGGTTGTAGAATTCCTGCAATTTCTGCAAATTGTTTTTCACTTTGTAGTGCTGTTTTAGTTGAAAGTGAAATTTTTATAATCAAGCTGAATGGTGGATAGTTGAATTTTTTTCTATCAATAAATTCCTGGCGATAAAAATCAGTTAAATTTCCTTCAATAATATTTCTGAAAATTGTTTCTTCTCTATTACGAGTTTGAATAACATATTCTTGGGAGGCCAGTGCGCGAGCGCGTAATAGAATATTCAAAACTCTTTCTTTGATTCTAAAATCAGGCAAAGCAAACATTGAATCAATAGAAATTATTCCAACTCGTTCAACCTGATTATGTAAATACAATAAAGCCATTTCAGTTCCTATCATTATTCCGGCTGGTGAATCATAAAATGCATCAACAATTTTTCTAGCTTTTTCATGTGTTTCCGCATGATCTTTATCTAAAATAAATATTTTTGCATCAGGAATTTGGCTCTTTATTTCTGCTTCAATTTTTTCTACTCCAGCACCCAGCAAATTTAATTTCCAGCTATTACAATTTTTGCAGGTGTAATCAGTTTCTCTTTTATGACCACATGAATGGCAACATAAATGATTTCCTTGCTCTTTTAAACTCTTTCCATGTAAAACCATGGGTGAACTGCAATAATCACAACGGACAATTGTTCCACAATCACCACAAATAATAATTGGAGCAATTCCACGACGATTTGTTAAAAGAAAAATTCTTTCATTTTTCTTTATTGATTCCGCAAGAGTTCTGCGAAGAGTTTCGGAAATAAAAGTTTCATTATCACCAACTTCGTTCTTATCTTTTAGATTAATAATTTTTTGATTTGCATCGGTGATCGATCGGAATTTTATTGGTGTATGTTCCAAAAATTCTTGTTCGCTATATCTCCATAAAGTTTCTGCTCGTAACATCAAATCGCCCAACATATAATTTGCCTCGAGCGCATTTGCATATTTTTCAAAGAAGAACCGATAATCAAAATATGGTCTTTTTTTAGTTTTGTACGAAATAGAATTTTCTCTTTCTACAATTATTATTCCCAAATTACTTAATGGAATTCCTACAAAACCTGCTGTAACAATAACAAGGCTTGGTTTATCGCGGGTCGTTATTTCATTCCATTTTTTGATAATCTCATTTTTGTTGACTTTGCTGTGTAGGACAAAAGTATGCTTTTCTATGCCCCTAGAAAGCTCTTTTTCGGCGAAATTAGCATCTTCTATTGTGGGTGCACAGAATAGAATAGATTTACATTTTGCAAATTGTTCACGAATAATACTTTTATATTCTGAATAACGATCTTTGTCTTCCGTCTGCAAAATATATTTTGGATGATTTTTTGTTTCAAAATTTCTTTTTTCTTTTTTAATAGGTGAACTTTTTTGTAGCTTATCAATATTCTCTAAAATGTTTTCTGGAATTAATGCCTGAATAATTGAACCCGTTCCGGTTGCAAAAAAATTTGCCGTTTCTTCCGCTGCTTTTATAAATTCATTAGAAAATAAAATATTTTTTGAAACACCCTTAATTTTCTTCAAAGCAAACTGTGATGTTTTAATTTCAGATTTTGAATCGCTCACCAAAGAAGAATTTATAACAAGTCCTTTTATCGTTTTATTTCTTAATGGAATTGAAACAATTAAACCTGGCGAAATATCCTGGCTAGAAAAATAAGATAGAGATGGACTCCTGATGGCTCGTGAAAATGGTGTAACCTCTATTATATACATAGCTTATTTTTATTACTTTACCAGCAAATTGTAAAATAGAAAGAAAAGTATTAGTATGGTGTCACTTATGGGATTTTTCACACCGAAATTGGGAATTGACCTTGGGACAGCTAATACATTGGTTTTTGTTCCTGGTCGAGGAATTATTTTAAACGAACCATCTGTTGTTGCTGTATCAGAACAGGACAACAGAATTTTGGCTGTGGGAATGGAGGCGCGTGACATGATCGGTAAAACTCCTGAAAGTATTGTGGCTTATCGTCCGATGCGAGATGGCGTTATCGCTGATTATCGTGTGACCGAAGCAATGCTTTCTTATTTTATAAACAAAGCCTTACCAAAATTCAATTTGTTTAAACCAGAAGTTTTGATTTCTGTTCCAGCTGGAATTACTTCTACGGAAAGACGCGCAGTTATTGAAGCAGCAATAAAAGCCGGCGCAAAAAATGCCTATGTTGTAAAGGAACCAATTTTAGCGGCAATTGGTGCGGGTATTCCTATTAATGATGCACAAGGACGAATGGTCGTTGATATCGGCGGAGGAACAACCGATGTTGCAGTTATCTCTCTTGGTGGAATTGTGGCTTCGACTTCGGTAAAAGTCGCAGGTGACAAGGTTGATAGTGCAATTACAGATTATATTAAAAAAACTTTTAATTTAGCTATCGGCGATAAAACTGCGGAAAAAATAAAAATTAGAATCGGTTCAGCCGTTTTACTTGATGAGGAATTAAAAATGGATATAAAAGGTCGCGATTTTTTGACTGGTCTACCTCGTTCAACAGAAATTAAAACTAACGAGATTGTAAAAGCTATCAATCGTGAATTGCGCGATATTATCAAGGCGATAAAAGATGTCTTACAAGAAACTCCACCAGAATTGTCATCAGATATTATTGATTTTGGAATTACCATGACCGGTGGAACTTCACAATTGCGAAATTTGACCGAACTAGTTTTTAGAAGAACGGGCGTAAAGGCACATTTAGCGAAGGACCCATTATTTTGTGTAGTGAAGGGAACTGGAATTGCACTCAACCATTTGGATACTTATAAAAAGACAATTATTTCAAAGAGATAATGAATGAAATTATCGAACAATATAAGAAGACAAAAACCTTGCACCATTTTTATATTTTAGTTGGTGATAAGGAAAAAATTGTAGCGGAGGTTTTAGACTTTTGCCAAAAAAATTTAGTTCCGAAAGAAAAATTTTTATCTTCAATTTTTCAATATAATTTTGATCGAGTATTAATAGATGATACCCGTGCTATTGTCGCGCGTAGTGCAATGAAAGCAGAAACGGGTAGCAAAACTATTTTTATTATTTCTTTTAATCAGATTACGACTGAAGCTCAGAATTCATTTTTGAAATGTATAGAAGAACCAACAAAAGATACAATCTTCTTTTTTGTAGTACCTGATTCAAATTTCTTTTTACCAACAGTTTTATCTCGTGCAGTTCTGATAAAAGAAAACGAAAAAAAGTCTAAAAATTTTCTAAAGGAATTACTTGATAAAAATATTGGGGAAAGAATTAAATTTATTGACTCTGTTGTGAAAGAGATAAAAGACGAGAAAAAACCAAAATCCTTTGCAAAAGAAATTATTGAATCGTTAATTATTGAACTTGAAAAGGGAATTTCAAGTAATCCTGAATATTTTGACTCATTAAAAAAACTTCAGATTATTAATAATTACATTGCCGATCAATCTTCTTCTACAAAGATTTTATTAGAGAAAGCGGTTCTATCATTACCAAAATAATTATTTTTGATATAATTCAAATATGGCATACGATTTCAAACAATTTAAAGCTCGTACAAACGAGATAAAAGAGTGGTTAAAAACAGAATTAGCAGCAATTAGAACTGGTCGTGCTTCATCGGCGCTTTTGGATGGAGTAAAAGTAAATTTTTATGGTGCGCACACACCGCTTAATCAGACTGCAGCAATTGTTTCAGAAGATGCTAGAACTTTAAAAATTAATCCATACGATAAAACTCAAACCAAAAATATAGAAAAGGCGATAGCTGACGCTGATTTGGGAGTTTCTGTTGTTGTAAATGATGCCGGTATTAGAGTTATTTTTCCAGAGCTAACTGCTGAAAGACGAGATATATTGGTAAAACAAGTCGGTAAAAAAATTGAGGAAGCGCGTATATCTATTAGAAAAGAGCGAGATGAAACTTGGAGTGATATTCAAGCTAAAGAAAAGGAAGGTGGAATGAGTGAAGATGATAAGTTCCGAGCAAAAGATGAAATGCAAAAGATTGTTGATGATGTTCAAAAACAATTTGATGAATCTCTCGCTGTAAAGGAAAAAGAAATTAAATCATAATTCTGCATGTTTTTGGCCACAATATTACTTATAATAATTTTAGGAGTTCTTATTTTTGTTCATGAACTTGGTCATTTTCTAATTGCCAAAAAAAATGGAATCCGAGTTGATGAGTTTGCAATTGGTTTTCCTCCAAAATTGTGGAGTATTGAAAAAAATGGAACAAAATATTCTATTAATTTAATTCCTTTTGGCGGTTTTGTGAAAATTTTTGGTGAAAATATTGACGAAGAAGCGGGTGACCCAAATCGCAAAGACAGCTTTCTAAATAAATCAAAGTTTGTTCAGGCCTCTGTTCTAGTTGGTGGAGTTTTGTTTAATGTAATTTTTGCTTATATTTTGATTTCAATCAGTCTCATGGCAGGATTTCCATCAATTGTAACTGATCAAAATTCTGGTGATTTTTCTGATTCATACGTTATTGTTAGTGGCGTAATTAATGATTCACCTGCGAAAATTTCTGGAATTGAACCAGGAGATCAGATTTTACAAATTGTAAAAGGAGAAAAAACTGTCAGTGGCGATGAAATCACAATTTCAAATATTCAAGATACAATCGCTAATAACGATACTAGTGAAGTAGTTTTAACTGTTAGGCGTAGCGGAGAAGAAAAAATTATTACGTTAAATTCTGAAATTGGAATTATTTCTGATAAACCGGCAATTGGTATTTCAATGGAGAGAATTGGAATATTAAAATATTCTTTTTTCAAGGCGTTGGGCAATGGTTTGATTCTAACTGGACAGACGATAAAGGCTGTGGCAGTTGGTTTGGTAACATTAATCGGAACAGCTGTTGTTGGAAACGCATCTCTTGATGATGTCGCTGGTCCTGTTGGTATTGTTGGTTTGATTGATAGTGCACGCAGTTTCGGATTCTACTATTTGTTGACCTTCACTGCTTTTATTTCTTTAAACCTAGCAGTTTTAAATATTTTACCTTTGCCAGCTCTTGATGGTGGAAGATTACTTGTAATTTTGCTTGAGGTTATTATTCGTCGCCCAATAAAATCAAAAATAGTTAATTGGATAAACGGAATCGGTTTTGCACTGCTTATTTTATTTATGCTTGTTATTACTGTAAACGACATCTTGCGATTGATTTAAAAAGTGTTTGAATATTGATTTTTATTCACTGCGCATTTAAAAAATGTTAATCTTTTTTTGAAACAGTACATTATTTAGGAAATAAAGGAGAAAGAATCATGAGAAGTTCTGAAGAACGAGCAAAAATCGGTGAGTTTTATAATGTTTTTGATGAGAGTGGTAACATTGTGGCAAAGATTCCGAGAACAGATGTGAGTTTTACTTGTATCTGTCACCGGCCAGTTCTCGTCTTGCGCAATAAAAACCAAGTGAAAAATCAATTCGCCTTTGGTTCAGAAAATAGTATCAAGTTTTTTGTTCAAATTCTGAACAATAGCTTGAGAAAGCTTTTTGACGGCTACTATGCAAAGCAAGTCAAATCCTTTGAGGATTGGCTGGCAGAAATTGTTACTGATGCAGAAGTCGCTGTTGGTCTGGAGAATCACAAAGAATATTCGATTCGGTTTGTTCAAATCAAAAACGGCAAAGTGGAGGCTCATATCACTTTTGGTTGGTCCAAAAAAATTGTGATCAAGAGTTTGGCCTACGAAATCATGCTTTGATTCGAAGTTCACGCTTATCCCGCACGACAAAATCGGCGGGATTTTTTATTTTTCATGATTTTGTCAACTTCTAAAATTGTCGTTATTTTGTTATATTTACCGGTAATGAAACAATCAAAACTTTTCACAAAAACAAGGCGAGACGCGCCAAAAGATGAAGTATCAAAAAGCGCACAATTATTAATAATGGCAGGGTTTATTCATAAACAAATGGCTGGAGTTTATACATTGTTGCCACTTGGATTATTGACGATGAAAAAGATAGAACAAGTTATTCGTGAAGAAATGAATAAAATCGGTGGAGTCGAAATGAATTTAACGGCACTACAGGATCCAGAAGTTTGGAAAAAAACTGAACGATGGGATGACTCGGTGATTGATAATTGGTTTAAGACCCAGTTAAAAAACGGAACCGAACTTGGTCTCGCTGTTACTCATGAAGAGCCATTAACAGAATTGATGAAAAATCATATTCACTCCTATAAAGATTTACCAGTTTATCCATTTCAATTTCAAACAAAATTTCGAAATGAATTACGCGCAAAATCTGGAATTATGCGTGGCCGTGAATTTTTGATGAAAGATTTATATTCCTTTTCTAGAAATGAAGCCGAACACGACGCATTTTATGAAAAAGCAAAAGAGGCTTATAAAGCTATTTATAACAGAGTCGGTATAGGTGAAAAAACCCATCTAACATTTGCATCTGGAGGTGCATTTAGTAAATTTTCACACGAATTTCAAACAATCACTGATGCCGGTGAAGATATAATTTACATTGATGAAAAAACAGGAATGGCGGTAAATAAGGAAGTTTATACAGATGAAGTTTTATCTGATTTAAAACTTGATAAAAATAATTTAAAAGAAGCTAAAGCCGTTGAAGTCGGAAATATTTTTGGTCTTGGAACTAGATTTTCAAAACCACTTGAACTAATTTTTGATGATGAAAGTGGAAAAAAACAAACCGTAATAATGGGAAGTTATGGAATTGGTCTTGGTCGTCTCATGGGAACAATTGCCGAAGTGTGGGCAGATGAAAAAGGTTTGATTTGGCCAAAAGAAGTTTCTCCTTTTGCAGTTCACTTAATAAATGTTTCACCGGATGAAAATGTTGCCGTAAAAACAGCTGATGAATTTTATGAAAATCTTTCAAATAATAATTTTTCTGTTCTTTATGATGATAGAAAAGTTGGTATGGGTGAAAAATTAGCTGATGCGGATTTAATTGGTATAAAAATTCAAATAATTGTTGGAGCAAAATCAATTCAATCAGGTGAATTTGAAGTAAAAGATCGACAAACTGGTTCTGTCAAAAAAATGAGTGAGGCCGATATTTTGAACGGGCAGTTTGCAAAAGAATAAAAAAACTATAATCTGATATCAAATGAAAAATTGGTGGGGAATCAAAAAATATATAGATCGAATCAAGCCGATGTTATCGAATGATATTGGTATTGATTTGGGTACGGCTAATACTTTGGTTTATGTTCCCGGAAAAGGTGTTGTCATAAATGAACCATCTGTTGTTGCAGTTAATCAAAAAACTGGCCAAGTCGTTGCTGTTGGTACCGAAGCCAAAAGGATGCTTGGTCGTACGCCAGCCCATTTGATTGCAGCGAAACCAATTGTAGAAGGCGTTATTTCTGATTTCGAAGTAACCGAGGAAATGATTTCGTATTTGGTTAATAAATCCCAAGAGGGTAATAAGAAATTCTTTGGCCCAAGAGTTGTTATTGGAGTTCCAAGTGGTGTGACAAATGTTGAAGCAAGAGCTGCGCGTGACGCAACAATTAATGCTGGTGCTCGCCAAGTTTTTATTGTTGAGGAACCAATGGCCGCTGCAATTGGTATTAAATTACCAGTTAATGATCCTGTTGGAAGTATGATTATTGATATTGGAGGTGGTACCACTGATATTGCTGTAATTTCTCTTGGTGGAATTGTTAGATCAAAAAATTTGAAAGTCGCTGGAGATAAAATGAACAGTGATATCATCAATTATATTCGCGGCGAATTTAAAATTTTAATTGGCGAGAGAACTGCTGAACAGGCAAAAATTGATATTTGTAAAGTATTACAGGATGGCGAATCGCTAGAATCTTCTGTCCGTGGTCGAGATTTGGTTTCTGGTCTACCACGTGAGGTTGTTATAACCGAATCTGATGTTCGCGAAGCAATTGCTCAGTCAGTTGACACTATTGTAGAAGCAGCAAGGGAAGTTTTGGAAACAACTCCGCCAGAGGTTGTGGCTGATATAATGCGATCTGGTATTTATTTGGCAGGCGGCGGGGCACTTATTCGTGGTATTGATAAATTGTTAGCACAAGAATTACAAATTCCTGTTAAGATTGCCCCTGATCCATTAACTGCAGTGGCTAGAGGAACAGGAATTATTTTGGAAAATTTAGATTTATATAAAGATGTTTTATTAGAAAATGAAGACGAACTACCTCCAAAAAAATAGTCGACAAGCTTTGAAAAAAAAGTCAAAGCAAGTAATTTTTATAATTATATTAATTCTCGTTTTATTTTTCTTTGGTTCATTTGTTCGTGGTGCTGTACAACTATTTAATACACCGATAAATGCCGCCAATGAAATTATAGTAAAACCAATCAATTCATTTTTTAACTATTTTTATTCAAAAAATAAACTAGCTGAACAAAATAAAAATTTGGATCAAGAAAATAAGAAATTAAAAATTGAGTTATTAACAATTGATTCTTTGCGATTAGAGAATGATGGTTTAAAAAAAGCATTGGGTTATGAAAGAAAAACTTCCGAGTATGTTTTGGCAAAAGTATTAAATAAACCGCCTGTTTCACCATATGACACTCTTGTTATTGATCTTGGGGAAGATAAATCAATTGTTGGTCAAAAAGTTTTTTATGAAAATTTACCAATAGGTTACATTCTTGAGGTTTATAAAAATTCTTCTGTTGTAAAAATGTACTCATCATCAAATGAAAAAATCTATGTAAATATTGGCGAGGATCTAAGCAACGTTGAAGCTGTCGGAATTGGAAACGGAGCATTCAAGGTAGAGGTGCCAAAAGATATTAATATAGAAAATGGTGAAATCGTCACGCTACCAAATAATGATTTTATTGGTTTGGTTCAAGGTTTTGAAGCAGAATCATCAAATACTTTTCAGAATATATATTTTAAATATCCTTTCATGTTGAAGGATATGGACTTCGTTTTGGTAAGATTAGGAGAACTGTAATAATTTAGTAAGATAGTAGTGAATATGATACCGAGGATATTATATGGTTTGTTCATAATTTTATGTGCATTTCTCGCGCCCTGGTGGATTAGCGTAGTTTTCTCTTTTTTGGGATTATTTTATTTTAAGAATTTGTATGAGGTAATAGCCGTAGGCATAATAATTGATTCTTTGTACGGCTCAAATTTAGAAATTCTTAATTTTAGTTTTGTTTTTACTTTATTTTTTATTGTGTCATTTTATGTTGTTTTACGTTTAAGAAAAAATTTACTAATTTAAAATATGTTTTTGTTTCGAAAGAAAAGGGGAATAATCAAGCAACGTTTAGAAATTGATCCTGACGAGATTTTGATTGATGCAGAAAATTTGCCAGGATTTGATACGTATCAGTTTGAAGGAAGAATCGAAAGGCCAATTACTCGAAAAACTATTTACATTATATCGATCATTTTTCTACTAATTGGTATTGCTTTCATTTCGCGTGTTTGGTATTTGCAGATTGTTAAAGGAAAAGAAAATGTTGCAATTAGTGAAAATAATCGTTTACGCCAATCAGTAATTTTTGCCGATCGAGGAATAATTTATGATGTAAAAAATAATCCATTAGTTTGGAATGAGCCGGGTGAAAATCCTCGTGATGTTAGCCGCCGCCATTACATTGAATTACCCGGTTTTTCTAATTTACTTGGTTATGTAACTTATCCAAAAAAAGATAGAGCCGGATTTTATTTTGAAGAGGAAACAGCCGGAATTGAAGGTAT
>CAYOAT010000005.1:6751-12794 GCA_964402215.1 uncultured Candidatus Saccharibacteria bacterium | reverse complement strand
TATTGAATTAATTTATAATGATCTTTTGTCTGGTGAGAACGGTTCAGAATTTGTTGAAACTGATGCTTTGGATAAAATTATAGATACAAGCACTATTCGTAAACCAAAAAATGGTGAGGATCTTCATTTAACTATTGATCGTGATATTCAAAAAAAATTAAGAGATGGAATGTCTCAAATTATTGCGGAAAGAAATTTTCATGCTGGGGGCGGAGTAATTATGGATGTTCAAACTGGAGATATTTTAGCGATGGTCAGTCTACCAGAGTATGATTCTGCTATTTTGTCTGATGGTGATGATAAAGAAAAAATTAATTCTTTTGTTAAAAATCCAGATAATCCATTTTTAAATAGGGTAATAAATGGTACTTATACTCCTGGTTCAATTGTAAAACCTTTTATTGCATTGGCAGCCCTTTCAGAAGATATTATTAATCCATTGAAGGAAATATACAGTGCAAAAAAAATGTATGTTCCAAATCCATATAATCCAGATAATCCATCAGTTTTTTCTGATTGGAAAGCACATGGAGCTGTTGATATGAGAAAGGCTATTGCTGTTTCGTCAAACATTTACTTTTATCAGGTAGGTGGAGGGTTTGAAGATCAAAAAGGTTTGGGAATCACTAATATTAATAAGTATTTAAATATGTTTGGTTTTGGTGAATCAGTTAAAACTAGAGAGTTCAATACACCAGCAGGAATTATTCCTAATCCCGAATGGAAGAAAAAAGAATTTAATGATGATTGGCGTCTTGGAGATACGTATTTTACTTCTATTGGTCAATACGGTTTTCTAGTTAATCCATTACAAATGGTTGTTGCTGAGGCCGCTGTGGCAAATGAAGGTATTGTCCTTGAACCCAGACTTGTTTCTGATTCCACGGGTTCTCCAATTATTAGGAGACAAATAAATATTCCACATGAAGATTTTAAGGTTGTAAAAGAGGGAATGAGACAGGGTGTAACATCAGAAATTATTCAATTATTGAAATATCCAGATTTGGAAATTGCAGCAAAAACTGGTACAGCAGAACTTGGGCAAGCAAAAGAATATGTAAATGCTTGGGTGACGGGATTTTATCCATATAAAAATCCAAGATATGCATTTGTGATTGTATTAGAGAATGGACCGCTTATAAATCAGGGTAGTGCGGTATATGCAGCAAAGATTTTGTTTGATTGGATGAGAGTTGAAAAACCAGAATATACCAAGTAAACGCGTGGTTTAACAAGTATTAAATAAAAGCTGATTTTTCTCTTTGACTTTAAAAACTATGTGTGTATAATTTGACCCTAATATTTGATTAAGCCATGGAAAAAGAATATCTTTCAAAAGAAAAATTTAACGAGCTTGAAAAAGAACTTCAAGAACTTGTAACAGTTAAACGCAAAGAAGTTGCGGAGCGTCTTGAGTATGCAAGATCTCTTGGTGATTTGGCTGAAAATGCTGAATATCATTCTGCACGTGATGATCAAGGTGAAATAGAATCAAGAATTGAGGTTCTATCTAATTTAATAAAATACGCTGAAATAATTGATCACAAAAAATCAGAAACAGTTATTGTTGGTTCTTCTGTAACTTTGAAAAAAGACAAAGATGATGAAAAAATAACATACACAATTGTTGGTAAAGAAGAATCAGATTTGGTGGGTGGAAAAATTTCGTATGCATCACCACTTGGACGTGCAATTTTGGGCAAAAAGAAAAAAGATAAAATTACTTTAGAAACACCAAGAGGTGTTATTGGATATACGGTTATTGATATCGAATAAATCACACATTTTTTAGTCAGCTAAAACGAAAATCGACCAATAGAATGGCCGATTTTTTGTTTGTTTAATAGCATGCAAAAAAGTGGATAACTTTGTTATTATTTTGGTGCAAAGTGGTGTATTATAGTAGATAAGTGGGATAGAGTGGGAACTAATAAAACGTGTATATAAAAATATGTTGATCGGTGAATACAAACACACATTAGATGATAAAAAAAGAATTTCTTTACCGATGAAATTTCGAAAAGAAATTGGTAAAAAAATTGTTGTGACACACGGTCTTGATCAATGTTTATTTATGTACTCTGTCAAAGAATGGGAAAAAATTTCTCAGAAAATAGGAGAGCTTGGAATGGGTCAGGCAGATCGTCGAGGTTTCAATCGCTTTATGTTAGCCGGAGCTTCTGAATTATCTGTTGACTCAGTTGGTCGAATATTGCTTCCAGAACATCTTCGTACATTTGCAAAAATAATTTCAAAAGTTGTTTTTGCCGGTGTTTATAATCGAATTGAAATTTGGGAAGAAACAGCTTGGGAACAATACAAAGCCAAAGTAGTTAAGGGTGCTGATGATATTGCAGAAAAGCTTGGAGACATAGGAGCTCTGTAAAGTTATGAGCCATATACCTGTTCTTTTAAAAGAAATAATAAACGGTCTATCAGTAAAAGATAACGAAATTGTAGTTGATATGACAATTGGAAACGGTGGTCACTCAAAAGCAATTTTGGAAGGCGGAGCAAAAAATTTGACTCTAGTCGGAATTGACGCAGATAAAATAGCTATTGAAGAAACCAAGAAAAATCTCTCAGGAATTAGTAGCAAAGTTATTTTAGAAAATAGTTATTTTGATTCAATTTCAGAAATTTTAGAAAAAAATTCAATTTCAAAAATAGACAGAGTTATTTTCGATCTAGGATTTCGATCAGATCAAATTGATTCACCAGAACGCGGGTTTTCGATTCAAAAAGATGGCCCTCTTGATATGTCGTTTGCAAAAGATGCAAAGATAAATGCTCGAATGATTGTAAATGAATGGGAGGAAGAACTGCTGGCAAACATTATTTATGGTTTTGGTGAAGAGGGTTTTTCAAGAAAAATTGCAAAAGCCATTGTAACTGCAAGAGAAATTAAGCCGATAGAAACGACAGTCGAGCTTGCGGAAATAATTAAAAATTGTGTTCCTGCTTTTTATCGAAGATCAAAAATCCATCCAGCCACAAAAACTTTTCAAGCCTTGCGAATTACAGTTAATAAGGAATTGGAAAGATTAGAAAAAACTTTACCAATTGTTTTCTCAAAATTAAGTTCAGGTGGTCGGATGGCGGTAATAAGTTTCCATTCACTGGAAGACCGAATTGTTAAAAATTTTTTTAGAGATAGAGCAAAAGCAGGAGAGGCAACACTACTTACTAAAAAACCAATTATAGCGAGTCGTGATGAATCAATTGAGAATCCTCGATCAAGAAGCGCAAAACTTAGAATTTTAGAAAAAAATGACAACTAGAACATTACAAATAAATAGAATACAGTTCGTAAAAATCATATCTATAGCCATTGTAGGAGCTGTTTTTTGCTATGTTTATATGATTAATGCAATTTCTTTTAATACCGCAGCTAGAGAAAGAATTAGTGATTTGATTTCAATAAGACAATCAGAAATTAGTGACCTTGAAAGTCAATTTTTGGCTAATAGTAGAAAAATTAATCGCGAAATTGCAAGAAATCTTGGTTTAGTAAAATCGGTGGAAAACGAAGCTATTGTTGTGGTACGTGATAGTAATACTCGTTTGACCTTCAATGAATAAGAAGAATTTGATTGTTAGAAATAGGGTGTATTTTGTTTTTGTTATTTTTATATTAGTTAGTTTTATAATTATTTCCAGACTTTATATGGTTCAAATCGTTGAGGGTGAATCATATTCGGAAAGAGCAGATAAACAACATATTAGACCTGCTGCAAATACGTTTGACCGTGGGTCAATTTTTTTTACAACAAAGGAGGGCGAAAAAATTAATGCGGCAACTTTGAAATCTGGTTTTAAAGTAGCGATTAGTCCAAAATTAATCACGCATCCAGAGGACGTATTTAATAATTTAGGATTCTATCTTGATATTGATCCAGATTTTTATATAGCGAAAGCCGGAAAAACTGACGACCCTTACGAAGAAATTGCCAAACGCGTACCATATGAAATTGGTAAACAAATTAAAGATTTAAATATTAGCGGAGTTTCGGTTATTGATGAAAACTGGCGATATTATCCTGGAAACGAATTGGCTGCGCAAACAATTGGTTTTACTGCTTTCAATGACGAGAATGAAATACGCGGACGATATGGTTTGGAAAGTTATTATGAAGATATTTTAATGAGAGATCACAAAAATACCTTTAGCAATTTCTTTGTGGAAATTTTTTCAAAAACCGCTGAAACAATGAAAAATAATAATGAAGTTGACGGTTCGATCGTCACAACTATTGAGCCAGAAGTTCAATCATTTGTTGATGAAGAATTAAAAAATATTCAGAAAACTTGGGATCCCAAAAAAGCCGGAATTATTGTTATGGATCCAAATACTGGAGCAATTCGTGCGATGGCTCTTAGTCCTAATTTTGATTTAAATAAATTTAATTTAGTTGATGACTCTTCGATTTATAAAAACGATTTGATTGAAAGCGTTTATGAAATGGGATCAATTGTTAAACCTTTAACCTTGTCTATTGGTTTAGATACTAATTCAATTACGCCAACAACAACATACGATGATAAAGGTTATATTTCCTTGAATAAAAAAACAATTTGGAACCACGATAAAACTGCTCATGGAATTACTAGTATGCAGCAAGTTTTGAATCAATCTCTTAATACCGGAGCTGGATATGTTGAACAAAGAACCGGTAATAAAGTTTTTGCAGATTATATGGCAAAGCTTTTCGGAGAAAAAACTGGTATTGATTTGCCTGGAGAGCAGGGTGCAATTCTATATCCAAACCTAAGCAGTAAAAATGACATTGAATATATAACGGCTTCGTATGGTCAAGGTATCGCTATGAGCCCAATCAGCGTTACTAGGGCGCTTGCGGCCCTGGGAAATGGTGGTAAATTAGTGACTCCACACATTGTCAGTAGAATCGAATATGACATGGGTTTTTCAAAGGAAATCACTTATCCTGAACCAGTTCAAATTTTTAAACCTGAGACATCAGAAGCGATTACCAGAATGTTGATTACCGTGGTTGATGGATCATTACGTGGCGGTCAATTTTCAATGAACAATTATAGTATCGCGGCCAAAACTGGAACGGCTCAAATTCCAGATAAAGCAAAAGCAGGGTATTATGATGATAGATTTTTGCATTCATTTTTTGGATATTTTCCAGCATATGATCCAAAATTTATTGTTTTTTTGTATCAAACGGAACCAAACAGTAGTCAGTATGCTGCCGATACGTTAACAGAACCTTTTATGAATATTGCGAAATTTCTGATAAATTATTACGAGATACCGGCTGACAGGCAAAATTAAAATGAAAGAATCAATTAAAAAAATAATATTTTTTATACTAAAAATTGAAGCCCAATTAGTGCTGTTGCGTTATCGACCAAAAATAATTGCAGTCAGTGGTACAGTTGGAAAAACAACAACAAAGGATGCTATTTATTTTGCGCTTTCAAAAACATTACACGTTCGTAGAAATCATAAAAGTTTGAATAGTGAAATTGGCGTCCCCTTAACTATTCTTGGACTTGAAACAGGATGGAATAGTATGTGGCACTGGTTGGTAAATATGCTTGTTGGTTTTGTTGAAATAATTTATTTTCCAAAATATCCAGATTGGTTGGTGATAGAGGTTGGTATCGATCATCCGGGTGAGATGAAAAGGATTGCAAGTTGGTTAAAACCAAACATGGTTGTTCTTACGGCATTCGGCCAAGTTCCATCACACGTAGAATTTTTTAATGAACCAGATGATGTGACAAAAGAAGAAGCTGACATAATTAATTATTTACGAAAAGATGGAATAATTATTTTGAATGCGGATGATGAGAAAGCTTTGAAATTAAAAGGAAAGACCGAACACAAGGTTTATACTTTTGGAAAGCAGGAGCAAGCCGATATGACAGCTTCGAATTACTCGGTAATTTATGATGAAGTTGAAGGTATAAAGAAACCAAAGGGCGTGACTTTTAAAGTTAATTATCGTGGCAGTGTTCTACCAATTTCTATAAAAAACGTTATGGGTGATCAATTTGTTTATCCTGTGTT
>CAYOAT010000005.1:3870-6741 GCA_964402215.1 uncultured Candidatus Saccharibacteria bacterium | reverse complement strand
ATAAATTTGTCGTTAGTTTCTTTGTCAGAAGGTTTGGCAAATTTTAGGGCACCAAAAGGTCGCATGAATTTGGTTGCTGGAGAAAACGATACAACAATTATTGATGATTGTTACAACTCTTCACCGATTGCGGCAGGAAGTGCGATCAGAAATTTAGCGGCAATTGAAACTGTTGGCGCAAGAATCGCGGTACTTGGAGACATGGCCGAAATTGGTAGATTTTCTGCCAGTGAACATAGAAAAATTGGCTCGTTAATTAAAGAGAAGAAAATAAATATTTTGATAACTGTTGGACGAGCTTCTGAACTTATAAATGAACAGGCAATAGAAGATGGAATGGCTAAAACAAAAAATTTTCATTTTGCTAATTCAGAGGAAGCGATTTCCACAGTTCGAAAATACTTGAAACCGAATAATATTATTTTGGTGAAAGGTTCTCAGTCAATGAGATTAGAGAAAATATCAAAGGCAATTTTACGTAATAAAGAAGCGGCTGCTGATTTACTTGTTAGACAAGAGAAAGAGTGGCTAGCAAGGTAACATAAAAATGTTATATTAATTTCCATTGGCCCTATCGTCTATCGGCTAGGACGGAGCCTTCTCAAGGCTCAAAGCGCGGTTCGATTCCGCGTAGGGTCACAAATTATTTAACTCATGTTTTTCAACATTTTTTCAGACACACAAGTGGGTATTCAGAACTTTATTATAATGAGTGGGGATGCGGGGGAGAATGTGATAGAATTTTATTGTGAAAAAAAACTTTATAATCATTAGTATAATTATTCTCATAATAATTTTGATTCTAGTATTGTTTTATAATTTGCCAAGTATTTTAGGTATGATTACTAGTGATATCAAAGAAGTAAATGAATCAGGTTTAGAGTTAAATATTAAACCTATTTCAGATACAGATAATGGTTTCATTAATTTAGAAAAAGCATCATTATCACTGTATGTACCCACACAGGCTACTGGTACAACAAGAATCATCAACGAGCTATATTCTAGTAATAACATTGATATAAAATTAGCGCAGGATATAGTTACAAAAAATAACCAAGCTATTTTGGAGTTTTCACTGGCCGCCGAAAAAAGTGAATTTCAAAATCCCGCGTACAATGACCTTTTGAATGTTTCTCTAGAAATGCCGTTACCAAAGTTAAATAACTGGAGGACCATATCACATATAAGCTCAATTAAGGCCCAGATTTTATTAAGCCAAGGTAAAAATGCGGAGGCTATGGCTGAAGCAATTAAGTCAGTTAAAGTTGGCCAATTAATTACTGATTCTAATGTATCGTTAATTGAATATCTTGTAGGTATTGCCATAAAGAATACGGGCTTGGATTCTGTTGAAAAAATAATATCTAAATCTAATTTTAATAAAGCTGAACTGACTAGTTACTCTAATGAATTAAGTAAAATGTATGACTCTAAAAAGGGACTCGCTAGCGCTTTTATTATTGAACACAAAATGAGAGAAGCAACGATTAATCAACTTATTTCTTTACTGAATGACAAAGAAGATTTTATGTATAATTTTTCTGAGGAGTCAAAAAATCTATCTAAAATCAATATAAAAAACTTTTACTATTATAGGCCAAATGAAACTAAGCAACTAGATGCTAATTATACTCGTGAACAAATTAAAAATCTAAATATATCCTGTGATAACCTTAAGAATATAAGAGGACTTGAAAAACTTACTCCAAATAATTTTATTACTTTTTACCTAACTGAAAATGTGATAGGGAAAGTTACTCAAGATTCTATCCGTTCGTCACTTGATTCTGTATATCAAAATCGATGCGATACTGACGCTCACCTTAGTAAAGTCATTAGTTTACTCAATTAACTATACTTTCTAAATCTTCTACACGAGTCTTAATAAATTCTGAATAATCAACAAGTTCGGAAAGCCACGACGACGGGTCACAATATTATTGACATCAGTTTGTGTTTTTAATAATGTGACGAGTGGAGGTATGTAATGAAGCATTCTAAAACAGACAAAGAGATTTTTGATTTCTTTGTTACTGCAAATCTGATATTGCGATATGTGTATGATGAAGTAACTGGAGAAAAAATCTGGTTGGCTACGACTTCAAGCGCTGAAGAGATTTATTATCGGCCAATCACGCAATTGCAAGCAATCGCTTTGTGCAAAGTACACAAGGTTGAAGCGGACATTATCTTAAAGATTGAAAAGGGGTAGTCCCGAATCTAAATACACCACACATGCGTGGTGTATTTTTTATTTAAATTAAAAACCGCCAGCTTTTCAGGTCTGGCGGCAGTGTGAATCAAGTTTACGAATGTAATCCTGGTAGAGGGCCTTCACGTTGCCATTTTGCCATGTTGTTAGGGTCCACTCTGAAATTCTTGAGATCAATTGGTTCACCACGAGGATCTCTCGACGGTATAGATTCCAATTCTTCTTTCAGAAGATCATGGCGCATGTATGCAACAATTGCTCTGGCACATGAGACAAATGCAGAGACATCATCATTTTCAGCGACGGCTTCTGCTCGACGTGATGTTTCCTTGCTATATCGCATTAAAAGAAGATCAATATCATAACTGAAGGTTCTCACCACAAGATCTGGCTCATTCTTCAAGTTATCCAGAAATACTTGGCGAGTTTCTCCCTTGAATAGGTCGAAAAGTTTTTCCGCCATCCACTTGATCATTTCAACTTGCATTGTTACTTTCTCCTTTTTTAAATCGTTTAGATCTACCTGATTGGACATTACAATAAAAAACGGGGAAGTCAAATATAAGAAAACCCCCACGGTCGTAACCGCGGGGGATAAATAGCTTCAAGCTATTTATTGGATGAGAAATATGGCATCAGTTGGTGGAAGTTGCGAG
>CAYOAT010000005.1:456-3860 GCA_964402215.1 uncultured Candidatus Saccharibacteria bacterium | reverse complement strand
TACATTTGTACACGAACTTGTTCACCAACCACCACTGGTCTACCTGTCAAAGCAAGGAAGATCGCGTTATCGCGAACTCGTATAACCTTGGTTTCGAACATTTCAGATGCCAGCGGTCTCTGTGATAGGACCTTGCCGACAAAAAATGTCCGATCGGTGCCCCCATCATTCTCGGCATTGAGCCACGAATTGGTGATGAACTCAGCATTCTGCTGGATAGACCGGTCTTCCTTTTGTTGATCGGTGAGAGGTGTGCTGACCTTCTTGTTGTGAGCGACGATTACTATCACAATCGTCACAATACACGCCACCGCACCCGAAATCGCATCAATGTAGCTCTTCTTAATCTTCATGTTTTCTCCTTGTTTTTTAAAAGTGTTTAAAGATCAATTTACCTTAATATTATAGCATGAATTATACTATATTGTCAAATATACTCTAATACAATCCTCAAAAGTATATATAAAATTACATTACATCATAACAATATGCGTTAAAAAGTGACACTTTTTGTAATCGCTCGAAAGGGGTGAAATTGTTATAATAAAAAACATTAAAATAGCCTTACAGAATATAACCGATAACGGTTCAATTACGATTCGGCTCACAACATCTTGACTTTTATATTTTTTATGGTAATTTGGTTTGCATAAGCTCTTTAAATAATTTAAAAAACAAAACAGGAGAAATATAATGAAGAGTCTAAAGTTGTATAAGTTACTGTGTGGTCTTGATTTCACATATATTGAAATGGCCGTAAGTCTTTTACCCGAGCCACAATTCTCGGAAAAAATCCAAGAATTGATGGCAGAGAAAATTGCGCACGGTTATATGCGAGATGCTTTAAGAATTGCTCGAATACGTGGACGCGAAATAACGACCGCCGAGCTCGAGGCAATTTTGGAAAGTCAGAAGAGGTTGGGCTATTTATCAGACGCAACGGAAACCGCCGAACTTTTGAATCGAACTTTGAAAAAAGACGATCTCGAGACTATTCTCAAAAACCAAATTGCCGAGGGACTGACTGCTTCGGCAATTGAAACCGCAAAAGTCTTGAAACGAAAATTAACGGTTGAAGAAGTTAAACAACTTCTTTTGGTTTGTAAAGCCAAGAGTCACAATCTGTGTGAAGTTGCCACACTTCTTCCTGAACCACTGCGCACGAAGGAACTCGAAGAAATAACTGCAAAAGCAGTTGCAGATGGTCGTTCTTGGTTGGCTATCAAGGCGGCAGAAACCATTCCGAGGTCGCTAAGAAAAGAGGAGCTAGAAACGCTCCTTGTTCTTTTGAAAAATTCTTGCGATGTTAGCAACACCATCGAAGTAATCGGACTGTTGGGCAGGGAGCCAACACAAGATGAATTGGATGAGTTGTTTGAAAAAAACATGGCAAAGAGATCTGAATTCTCAGCGAAAGAAGCGATTTCAGCGATGAAACCGACTCAGCAATTGAAATGTTTACTAATGCTTTTTGAAAAGCACATGGGATATTCCGAAATACGGGATGCCCGCGAAATTGCCGAGCAAATTCCAGAGCCACAACGGACAGAGTGTTTGATGAAAATACTCGAAGCAGATATCAAAAGTGGTACGGAACGTGGTTCGTGGCATAACCCCGAAAAGACGATTGGGCTCATGTCCGAACCGACACGCACCGAACAGTTGGCACGTGTTTTTGAAATAGCAATTGCGAGACGCAACTTCAGCGAAGCTCGTGATCTGGCCGAGATGCTTGTAAAAGACCTCGTGCCGAAGTAACGTTTTGTTTTTCTTACACACCCGAAATCGAAAGGTTTTGGGTGTTTTTTATTTGTAAATATTTATATTGCGCTCGTGATATAATTCTCGTATGAACGAAAACATACCAACAACACCAGATGATAAGGCAGAAAAAATTCAAAATAGAAAAAAACGTATTGCACTAGCGTTAGAAATGATAGAAAAAGGGGAGGTTCTTCCTTTCCCCGGAATTGATTACACACATTATTTAACTATTAGGGCTGAACAAGAAGAATTGCCAGGATACTCAACACCAATAGATGTTTTAATAGATAGATTTCAAATTGAAGGGATGAAAATCGTTTTGGGAAAAAATCCTGAAACTGGAAATATTTTTATTCTTCCTGGTAAAAGTGATGATATAGAAAATGACAGTCTGTTGCTAAAACATTTAAAAATGGAAGAAATAATAGGTGATGACAAGTTATTCGAGCTAGTTTTGTTGAGCAAAATGTAAATTTTCTTTGCATAATTTTAATATAATAAGATTTGACAAAATCACTAAAAAAGTGTATGGTATTTTAGGATTTTCAAAAACGAAGGGAATAAACGATGGACGTTGTAGTTATAAGAATTGATGACTCCGAAGCACAGACGGCAATCAGGGCAATGCAGACACAACGATTTCGTCCGCAATCCTTGTGGATGGCTATGTTGGTGGCAGCTGTTATCAAAGATGCACCAAGCTTTGCGGATATCGAAGCGATGCTTCCGCGCGAGCCACTGAAATTTGATTTGCAAACGTTGCCCGATGATGTCTGCCTCTATCGAAAAGACAAAGACAAACATCGGCATAAACAGCAATGGATTTGCAAGAAGCCGCTATCTGTTCGGAAGCCAGCTGCTCAGAAGCCATTTGTTCTGAATAGAAAAGGACTCCGCGCATCGCGTGGAAAATAAAAAGGATTTTGAGCAGTTCACTAGTTGGACTGCTCTTTTTAATTAAATAAATCGCCAATAGCTCAATTTCTTGTTAATGTTCAAATATGAAAATAAAGTCAGCAGTATTTATGCGTGGCCTTAAGGGCAGCAATGAAATATTAGAAGACGGCATTCCACAGATCGCTTTTATGGGTCGATCAAATGTCGGTAAATCAAGTCTTTTAAATTCTTTGACTGGTGTAAAAAATCTAGCGAGAGTTAGTAATACTCCAGGTCGAACTCAGGAATTAAACATTTTTAAAATAAATAATTCACATTATTTTGTGGATCTTCCTGGTTATGGGTTTGCGGAAGCTGATCAAGGTAGTTGGCAAAAACTAAATAAACTTATTTATTGGTATATTTTTGACTCCGTTCATAATCCTCTAGTTGTTTTGATAATTGATGCTGAGATTGGTCCGACAAAAGATGATTTGCGTGTGTTAAGAAATTTAGAAGAAAGAGGTAAACAAATTATTATTGTGGCCAATAAAGTCGATAAAATAAAAAAATCACAATATCATAATCAACTTAAAAAAATTGCTGAACAAATCATCGGTCACAAAATTATTCCATATTCTTCAGAAGCAAAAATCGGTATTGGTGAGTTATCAGACATATTATTGAAGTAATACTGACGCATTACAGTATTTGGGTTATAATTACATAATTAACAATAGGTAATTTAATATTTCAATATGTCA
>CAYOAT010000005.1:0-244 GCA_964402215.1 uncultured Candidatus Saccharibacteria bacterium | reverse complement strand
CGACAATTAGCTCAGGCTAGAAATGCACAACGAGCCAGTGATTTAAATGCTCTATATAAAGCTACGCAACAATATTTAATTGATAACAACGGAGTATGGCCTGAAGCAGCTAAACTAACTGATGATTTAAAAGAAATTTGTGGTACTGGCGGGGGCACCAGCGGATGTGTTGATTTGACGGCTGAACTTGTTCCAGACTATATAGCTGCTCTTCCACAAAATCCAGACGGTGGTAATTATCATA
>CAYOAT010000004.1:61967-63899 GCA_964402215.1 uncultured Candidatus Saccharibacteria bacterium | reverse complement strand
TTGTTATTGGAACAACTACTGCTGTTGTGACGGTTGGCGATGGCGGGGATGATGAGGGTGGCGATCCAGAATGTGCAGCAACTGGCGGTACAGAAAGTACGGCTGGTGGTTATAAATATCACGTTTTTGATGACGTTGGTTCAGATACTTTTTCTGTCACTTCTGCAACTTGCGTTGCTGATGTATTAGTCGTTGCTGGAGGTGGAGGAGGAGCTTGTGGTGGAGGTGGCGCAGGAGGTTTAATTTATGAAAACTCTTATGCAGAATTAACTGTTGGTGATTATGATGTGACAGTTGGTGATGGTGGTGATGGAAGTCCAAGTTGGAATGGCGTGGAGCATCTTGCATCAAAAGGCGATGATAGTTCACTTGGAGATTTAACAGCTGAAGGTGGTGGTTTTGGTGCGTCTGCGTATGGTGAGGATGGTGGTACCGGCGGTTCTGGTGGAGGTGCTTGTTATTCCGGATCAGCAGGTAATGGTACAGGAGATCAAGGAAATAGTGGTGGCACAGGCACGACTGGTGCAAGTTATCCTGCTGGAGGAGGTGGCGGGGCTGGTAGTGTTGGAAATAATGCTCCAAACAATACAACTGGTGGGTCAGGTGGTAATGGTATGGATTTAAGTTCTGTTTTTTCTAGTTTTGGAGATTCTGGTTATTTTGCTGGAGGAGGAGGAGGAACATTACAAGTTTCTGGTACAGTTGGAGCCGGCGGTTCTGGTGGAGGAGGGACAGCAACTTTACACACGGATTCTGGTAGTGGTTTTGGTGAAGATGGTTTAGATGGTTCTGGAGGTGGAGGAGGAGGTGGAGGAAATAATACTGATGGCGGAGGTGCCGGTGGTTCCGGAATTGTTATTGTTCGATATCAAATATAAAACCTAAATCCGTCATCATTTTTATTTCAAATTGATATTAATTAAAAATTATATTACATTTAATTACCAATTGAATGTTGTGTAATTGCCGTTGTAGCTCAGTTGGTAGAGCACGTCATTGGTAATGACGAGGTCTCCGGTTCAATCCCGGACAACGGCTCAAAAAAGTATTCCAGCATGTTATTATATTAGGTATTAAAACTAATATAATAAATATGGAACCAGAGAATTTATCTAGCACAATTAATGTCGAAAACAGCACAAATGTTGCTGCCTCTATCGTAGAAACGGTAAAAATAACACCTTCCTTACCAAAAATTAAGGAAGTTTTGTCTGAGGCATGGTCAATTTTTAGAAATAGATTATGGACACTCGTTGCTATTAATTTAATCCCGGCTGTTTTTATATTAGTAGCCGGTAGCGGTTTGTTTGGATTTTCTTTCTTTAAGTTCAGAAGCTTTGAAAATCTTTCACCAAGTGAATTAGCTTGGTTAATCTCAATTGGAGTGTTGATTTTTATAATATCTTTAATTTTACAAATGTGGACGCAGATTGCCTTGATACTTGCGATTAATGGACATGCCGAAAAAATTTCACTGAAAACTGCCTATAAAAATTCAAAATCAAAAATAATTTCTTATTTTTGGCTATCATTCATCACTGGGATTATTATGGTTGGAAGTTTTATTCTATTCCTTATTCCTGGATTTATTTTTACTATTTGGTTTGTTTTCTCAATTATGATTTTGATTTTAGAAGATGTTCGTGGAATGAATGCTTTGTTAAAAAGCCGCGACTATGTAAAGGGACATTTTTTCAAAATTTTATTGTATATGTTTGTTATTGGACTATTTTTTGTAGTCCTAAATATTATTTCTGAAATTGTCAGTTCAGGCGCATCAAATATTTATAAAGAAATTATTTCGATATTTATTATTCCATTAATTAGTTATGTATTTCTAACACCATTCGCTGCTGTTTATATGTATGTTGTGTACTCCAAAGTTAAACAAATTAGTGACACTAGTAATTTTGTTGTAACAAAGAAAAGAAA
>CAYOAT010000004.1:41632-61957 GCA_964402215.1 uncultured Candidatus Saccharibacteria bacterium | reverse complement strand
GTGGAAAGACTTATGAAGACTCCATATTCCCGAACAAGATATTTAGACACAAATGATTTTAATATTAGTTCTAGAACACGCATTCCTCCAAAAAGAAAAGCAAAATATTTAGCTACTGGAATAATCGGTATTTTGTTGCTTCCAAGTACAATTATTTACCTAGCTGTTTACCACGGAGATTGGTTTCAGGAAGTATCAAATTCACTTAATGAGGGTTATCCGGGTATGACAATGTATGTTGATGAACAGGATGGTTTTTCTGTTCAACTACCTGGTTCCGGTTGGAATAGTGTTGGTGTAGGTGATCCTGAGTATAATCCTCGAAATCGTGTCGCAATGTATAAAGAGGACGCTTCAATTATAATTGCTTCAGAAATAATGGAGGAGTTGCGAGAAGGGACAATTGGAATATCTGAATTATTTGAATCAGCAGATATTTTCGCTCAATCAATGCTGTTAGGATTTAATGAAAGTTATAGTGTTGATAACTCATTTGTTGTAAACGTGGACGGTGTATCGGCGTTTGAAATTCTTTTTAGCGGCGTTGAAGAAGGTGGTAAAGTACAGATTTTATATTACTCCACAGTTAAAAATAAAAAAGTGTATGCCTTGGTTTTTACTTCTGCTGCTAATAGTTTTGAATCAAATAGAGTTCTCTTTGATCAAGTTGTTAAGTCATTCAAATTCAAATAGCTTTTTCTTTTCCAATAAATCTAAGTAACAACCAACCACCAATTCCTGCTACAGCAAAACCAATTATTACAGCTGCGAGCATGATCATCGGATTAGCCGTAAATGTGGCCAAAAACACCCCAGAATAGACTAGAATTGCAGAAGGTATAAGACCAACCAAATTGTGAATGGCAAAGAACGTAGTGAATTTTATGCGCGTTAAACCTGCTGCATAACTAACAACTTCTGGTAGGGCCGCAAAACAGACTCTGGCGATAAAAAACCCTTTTTTCTTTTCTATGAAACTTAAAATTTTATCTATTGATTCAATATTTCCACGAGCAAATTTTTCTACAAATTTTCTTCCAAGTAATCGGCTAATATAAAAAGATATAAGCGCACCCAAAGCATCTCCGATAACAATATAAATAAAACCATTTGTTAGTCCAAAGATTGCACCCGCTAATGGATAAAGAGGCGAACCAGATAGTGGCGCAAAAACAATTGTTGAGGCTTTAGTTAAAATAAATATAATTGGTGCCCAAATTCCAGCTTTTTCAATCGAAGCTTGAATTTGTTTCATATCAAAAAATTTAAATGAAACAAAAATAACAATACAAATAATTGCTATGCCTGCTATATTTTGAATTAATTCTTTTCTATCTTTTTCAATCATTTTTGGTAATTAATACTGAAAATCATTCTATTATAAATAATTGGTATAGCAAGCTAAATTTTGCTAAAATTAACAGGATTTTATGGATAAAAGTGCTAAATCTCAAATAGAAAATCGTATTGCAGAAATTGAGCAATTAATGTTGCAAAATGATTTTTGGCAGAATAAAGACTCTGCCCAGAGTGTTCTAAAAGAGTTTGATGAATTAAAGGATAAATTATCGGGAGTTGGTAAACATGATCGTAAAGACGCAATAATAAATATTTTTGCTGGCGCAGGTGGCGAGGATGCTGAAGATTGGGTCAGAATGCTGCTGGAAATGTATATAAAGTATGCTGACATAAAAAAATGGCAAATAAATTTTCTTGATGAAAATCAAAATAGTAACGGTGGTTTCCGCTCCGTAACTTTTGAAATTGTGGGAAAGAATATTTATGGCACATTGAAACATGAATCAGGTGTTCATCGATTAGTTCGAAAATCGCCGTTTAATTCTGCCGGAAAAAGACAGACTTCTTTTGCGATGGTTGAAGTTTTACCGAAATTTGAGAAGGATGATGAATTTAAAATAAAGGATGACGAAGTAGAAATTCAATTTACAAAATCCAGTGGTCCTGGAGGTCAAAATGTTAACAAGAGGGAAACTGCAGTTAGGGTAATTCATATTCCAACAGGAATTTCGGCTTTTGTTTCTAATGAACGCAGCCAGGCTCAAAATAAAGAAAAGGCATTCGAATTAATTCGTGGTAAAATATATACTCTGCTCGAGAAACAAAATAAAGAGAAGATTTCAGAGTTATCTGTTTCAAAAAACACTGAAGCTACGTGGGGAAGTCAGATAAGGTCTTATGTTTTGCATCCTTATAAAATGGTCAAAGATCATAGAAATAAGGCTGAAACATCTGATGTGGAGGCAGTTCTAGGTGGTAAAATTGACTTGTTTATCGAAGCTATGAAAGAATAATAAAAAAGAAATGATTTATTTTGATAAAGTTACAAAAATCTACGATGACAACACAAAGGCTCTTTGTGATATTACATTAAAAATCGAACCAAAAGAGTTTGTTTCTATTGTTGGTCACTCTGGTGCCGGTAAAAGTACTTTGATAAAAATGTTACTCGCTGAAGAAACTCCAACTCACGGTAAAGTCTATTTTGAATCAACCGATATTCATTCTTTGAAAAGAACACAAGTAAATAAACTACGACGCCGAATCGGAACAATTTTCCAAGATTTTAGACTTTTACCAAACAAAACTGTTTACGAAAATATTGCTTTTGCAATGGAAGCCGCTGGTCGAACGGATGAAGATATTGTGGCCGACGTTCCATATGTTTTGGAATTGGTTGATTTGGCCGATAAATCATGGAATTTTCCAACAGAATTATCTGGTGGTGAAAAACAAAGAGTAGCTATCGCACGAGCAATAGTAAACCAGCCGGATATTATTGTGGCTGACGAACCGACAGGAAATCTTGATCCAATGAACACCTTTGAAATCATTCAAATTTTAAAGAAAATTAATGATTTAGGCACAACTGTTATTTTAACTACTCATAACAAAGGTGTGATTGATGAATTGGGTAAAAGAGTAATTACCATGGAGAGCGGAAGAATTATTAGAGACGATCCGACAGGACGTTATGTTTTATAATAAATAATTATGGCCTGGCTAAATTTAAAAAGAATATTAAAGACTGGATTCATTGATTTTTGGCGAAACGGCGTCGTTTCTCTTTCTGCAGTTCTAGTTATGGTTATAACACTTTTAATTTTGTCTGGTGCCATGTTTTCAAGTGTTCTCTTGAAATATACACTTAGCTCTCTTGAAAAAAAAGTAGATATAAATATAAACCTATTAGCTAGCGCTCCCGATGATAAGGTCCAAAAGATGAAAATGGATTTGGAATCTTTGCCACAAATAGAGTCGGTCCAATTATTGTCAAAAGAAGAAGTATTAGATGAATTCACTCTTAATAATGAGGATGAACAAATTACGCTGGACGCCTTGAAATTATTAAATGATAATCCATTTGGCGCCTCATTAAAAATTAAGGCCATTGATTTATCTCAATATGAAATCATTAACAAATTTCTAGAAGATAATTATGAAATTGGCACCGTTAATTCAATTATTGATGAGGTTAATTCAACAAAGAAACAAGCAATAATTGAAAAATTAAAGGGAATTGTTGACGCCGGTGAGAAATTTGGATTTATTGTCACAATAATTTTCGTAATACTTTCAATTTTAATTACATTAAATACTATTCGTCTCGCGATGTATGTTTCTCGTGATGAAATCAGGGTAATGAATTTGGTGGGTGCAGATCACAGTTACATCAGCGGTCCGTTTGTCGTTGCCGGTGCAATTTATGGAATCGTTTCGTCAGTTCTAGTCATGATTTTACTTTATCCAATCACTTTGTATATTGGAAAAGATACAGCGCGACTTTTCTTTGGTTTGAATTTATTTGAATATTATTTAGAAAATTTCGGTCAGATTTTGCTGATCATAGTTGGTTCCGGAATATTTATTGGTAGTATTTCAAGTTTTGTCGCAATAAAACGTTATCTTCAAAATAGATAATCTCAAATTATGAAAAAGATTTTAAAATTTCCACCTGGATTTTTTTGGGGGGCAGCAACATCTTCACATCAAGTTGAGGGTGGTCAAAATAATGATTGGACTGTATGGGAAAAACAAAATGCAGATAGGTTAGCAAAAGAGTCTGAAAAATCTTTTTTTTGGAATCCAAATTGGCCAAAGTTTAAAACAGAGGCCACAAATCCAGAAAATTATATTTCAGGATCTGCTTGTAATTCATGGAACAAATATGAAGATGATTTTAATATTGTTAATTTTTTGGGATTAAGTGCTTATCGTTTTTCTATTGAGTGGTCACGAGTGGAACCAAAAGAAGGACAGTTTGATGAATCTGCAATTTCAAAATATAAGTGGATGATAAAATCTTTGCGTAAACGCAAAATTGAACCGTTTGTAACTTTGTGGCATTGGACGCTGCCAATTTGGCTATCAGAAAAAGGAGGAACCATTTCACCAGAATTTCCAGAGAAATTCAAGAAATACACCGAGAAATTAGTAAAAGCCTTTGGTGAGGATGTAAAATTTTGGATTACTTTGAATGAGCCAAGTTTACAAACGTCTTTTGCTTATCTAAAAAAACAATGGCCACCGCAAAAAAGATGCCCACGTTTTTATTTTAGAGCTTTGAATAATCTAGCAAAAGCCCATAAAATTGCTTATCAGGTTATAAAGAATTTTTCGCAAAGTGCACAAATTGGTATCGCCGAACATCGAGTTTATTATGAAATGACTCGTCCAACAATAATAAATAAAATTTTGAAAAAAATTGCTGATAAATTTGGAAATGAATTATTTATAAATAAAATTAAAAATCATCAGGATTTTGTTGGTCTTAATCACTACAATAGAAATGTTATTAATAATGGATATAGCAAAAATCCAAATTTAGAACAAACTGACTTTGGTTGGGAATTTCACCCGGAATCAATTTTCGAGGCTCTTTTGGAGTTGAAAAAATACAATAAACCAATTTATATTACCGAAAATGGAATTGCTGACGCATTTGATGTTATGCGTGAAAAATTTATTGTTCGAGCCGTTGCTTCGGTCCACGCAGCGCTTGGCGAAGGGGTTGATGTCCGTGGGTATTTTTATTGGTCCTTATTTGATAATTTTGAATGGGATAAAGGCTACTGGCCACGTTTTGGTTTGGTGAAAGTTGATCAAAAAAATAAGGAAAGAACTGTTCGCGATTCTGCCTATATCTATAAAACTATTGCCGAGGACAATCAATTGGAAATAGATAATATCTAGGCTGTCAAAAGACGTTTTCTATATCTTCATGATATAATTTACCCATTATGTATATTGCATGTGATATAGGAGGAACACAATTTAGGGTAGCTAAATCAAAGGATTTGGTGGAATTTGAGGAGCCAATTATTGAAGAAACACCTGAAAATCCAAAAGCAGGACTTAAATTGGTTGCAGAAACAATTAAAAATTTAGTAAAAAAAGAAAAAGTTGAAGCAATTGTTATTGGAATTGCAGGAGTTTTAAATCCAACTCATGATTTTTTATTAAAAGCTAACCATCTCAAAGCTTGGGAAAGAGTTCCAATCAAAGAGTTTTTTGAGAAGGAATTTGAGGCAAAGGTTTTTATTGAAAATGATGCCGACATGGTGGGTCTTGGCGAGGCATTGGCTGGAGCAGGAAAAGGATTTGATTCCGTTGTCTATATAACTATTTCAACAGGAATTGGTGGGACAAAAGTTGTTCGTGGAAAATTTGAAAAAAATAAATTTGGTTTTGAACCTGGATACCAAATTTTGAATAATGAAACTGGTGAAAATTGGGAAGACTTGGCAAGTGGTACCGCTGTAGAAAAAAAATACAAGGCTCATCCAAAAGAAGTTGCAAAGACTGATGCATGGTTAACCGTTGAACGCGATATTTCAATTGGACTACATAATTCAATTTTACATTGGTCACCAGATGTCGTGGTAGTCGGTGGGGCAATGGCGCGCGATTTGAATGCGGACAGACTGCGAGAACAAATTGCAAAACTAATGAAAATTCACCCAGAAATTCCAGAAATTAGAATTGCCGAGCTTGGTTCAATCGGGGGAATTTTTGGTGGCTTTGCTTATCTTAAAAATATTCTTTAATTTTTTAAAATGCTGAAGAATTTTATCATTACAATTATTTTAGTGTCTTTTATTATTGTATTAGCCACAGCGAACAGGGTTTTTGCTCCGAATGGAATTTTGCCTGAATACACTTTGAAGGTTCCAGAATTTTTTAATAAAAATCCCATTAAGGAAGTGAAACTACTTTTTGTTGGGGATATTATGATGGATAGAAATATCCGAACAGTTGCAGAAAAAAAAGGTTATGATTTTTACTTTGAATGTGCCAAACCAACTTTTGAAAAATATGATTATGTCATCGCCAATTTGGAAGGGCCCGTAACAAATTTTCAGTCAGTTAGTCGAGTAAAAACAGTTGAAGATCCAAATCTTTATAGATTTACAATGTCAGAGAAAGTTTTATCCGCTGTTAAAAATAGCGGCATTGATGTTGTTTCAATCGTAAATAATCATATTTACGATTATGGAAAAGAGGGAATTAAACAAACTGGTGAAAATATATTGGCATCAGATTTGTCATATTTTGGTGACCCAATTAATTTAGATTTTAAAACTTTGACTTTACAAAAAGACGGCATAAATTTTCATCTTGTGCCATTCAATGAGTTTTCTTCTACATCGAATGAAACTATTTCATTAATAAATAATTTTGCCTCAAGTTCCGATCCGATAATTGTTTTTACCCATTGGGGTGATGAATATACACCGGCGTCCGATAGAGTTAAAAAACTCGCTAGAAATTTTGTTGATCTTGGTGCTGATATAATAATTGGTACACATCCACATGTTTTGCAAGAGGTAGAAATATACAAAGATAAACCAATTTTTTATTCGCTCGGAAATTTTATTTTTGATCAGTATTGGATGGAAAGCGTAAAAAATGGCGGGGCAGCAGAAATTGTGTTAAAAAATAATGGTGAAATAACGTCGCGGTTACTTCCGGTTTCTTTGGATTTGCAGTTGCGACCGTGTATTTCTGAATAATTGCCAGATCGTCTAATGGTAGGACATCGCCCTCTGGAGGCGGGTATCTTGGTTCGAGTCCAAGTCTGGCAACAAGCATAAGAATATTTTAATGAATTTGGTTATAGATTTAAAAGAGTTGAGAAAAAAAGATGCACCGTTTATTGGCGGAAAGGCAACTTCTTTGGGAAAACTGATTTGTGCCGAAATAAATGTTCCTCCCGGTTTTGTGGTAACAACTTTGGCTTTTGATTTTTTTGCAAAAGAAAATAATTTATCTCTCAAGATAAAAAAAATTTTAAGTAAAATTAATTACAAAAGTATTCGTTCAGTTGGTGTGTCTTCAAAAAGGATTCAATCTTTAATTAATAGTGCTGCGATACCAAAAAATATTTCTTTTGAAATTCTAGAACATTATAAAAAATTAAATTCGAAATTTGTAGCTGTTCGTTCCTCTGCGACTGTAGAAGATGGAGCAAAAAATTCGTGGGCAGGGCAATTTGATTCTTATTTAAATGTTTCAAGTAAAGATTTATTAAGAGAGATTAGACAATGTTTGGCTTCTTTATATAATACTCGCGCAATTCTGTATAGATTTGAAAATAAATTAAATAACAAAAAAATTCGAATGGCCGTCGTCATTCAAGAAATGGTTAAATCAGAAATGTCCGGTGTTGCTTTTTCTGCTCATCCTATAACAGGCAACAATAATCAAATATATATTGAGGCTGTGCATGGTTTGGCCGATAAGTTGGTTTCAGGATTAGTTACACCACATTCATATTTAGTTGAAAAATATCCAATAAAAATTTGTAAAAATAGTTTAAGCCTAAGAAAACAAAAATTATTAAATAAGTCGCAGATATTAAATTTGTCAAAATTGATAATTAAAATTGAGAAATATTTTGGTGTAAAATGTGATGTCGAATGGGCATTAGAAAAAGGGAAGTTTTATATTCTGCAAAATCGGCCGATTACGGCTTAAACAAGGGATAATTTATATATTGACAAATCTGCTAAATTTGTTATAATTATACACAGAGATTTAGGTTTAGAAACACTTTAAAAACAGAAACAAGCCGTGACCCGGCAAAGGAGAAGAAAAAGTGAGTACCTTGAAATGGTTGGTTGTTTTGATGATCGCGTTGTTCGGAATCGGACAGGTGTCGATGGCGCAGAGTGTGATCGATCCGATCACAATTGGGGATGTGTATTCCACCCAGATTTCTGGGTATACGCATCTCTACTATCTGCCGTCGAGCGAAACGCGTCCGGTGGCCGACAAAATCGGCATTCCGGATGACGACTCGCCCTTTCAGTGGGGTCTTGCCCGACTGAAGGTTGAGACGACTTGTATTGGTACTCCCTTGAGTGCCGCTTACGAGATCGAGGCCGTTGATTTGTCGGACGCAGACCGTAACTGGCTTCGTCAAGCCTACCTGAACTACAAGCTCAACAAAGACTGGAGCTTGAGCGCGGGTCGGATATTCTTGGCGGCGGGGTATATTACCCCGAGTCCGGCGAATATCGAAACGGTTCTGTATCCTCGAACCCCTTTCAACTGTTATGCCTATGGCGTTCAGACGAAGGGAAACTTCAAGGACGGATTCAGTCTCATCGCTGATATTAGTGGACGGTCCGGCTTGGCGTTTAACGATGGTGACAACTTTGACGGACTGGAAGGTTCCATCCGGCTAAGTGAGAAAGTCGCCACGAATCTGACGCTTGGAATAACCTTCCAAATGTCGGATGAGGCTGCGACAGGGGCGATTGATTCCGAGTATCAACTTGGAAAATTGCTTCTGCGCGGAGCGGTGTATAGCAAATGCATGAAAGTTTGCGGTGATGAGGTGAAGGGATTCTACGGTTATACCGGTTATGAAGTCTTTCGCCGAGTCGAAGTGCACGCTCAGATAGATCGGCAGATCAATGCTGACAATATCTGGACAGTTGGCTCCAGAGTTTGGGCGCCACGGGACCAAGTGTCCCTAACCGTCGACTACGAGATGGTCGAAAACCAACATAATGACAATCGAGTCATTGTCAGAATCGAAGTTCGATTCTAAGTCTTTGTGGGCCTAAAACCCACACAGAAACAAGCGCGCAACCCACAAGGGAAGCGCGCTTTATTTTTTGATACAAAAACTTTCAATTACAAATAAAATTAAAAAAGCGGCGGGATTGTTTTCCCGCCGCTGTAGAACCTTAGATTACTCTAAAATTCTTCCACTCGATTATTATAGATGTTCAAGTGGTAAAGGTCGTAATCGTCGTCCCATGACGTCGATATTTCACTCGGTCCGGCCGGATTCCAGATGATGAATTTCAGATTGATTCTTTCACCAGGGTATAGACGTTTTGAATAGCGTCCCCAATCGCCCGGTTCGAGCCTCTCCTCAAAAGCGTCACCGGCGTATACGTCGACGTAATACGCTGTGTAGGAATAATATTCCACAGTGACGTTTTCGGGATTTTCATCCCCATACCGTTCCTGCTCGCAGCCGGCGACAAATAATGCCAGCAGTCCGAGTAGTAGTCCGATACCAATTCTCAATGTTCTTTTCACCTTTACTCCTTTGCTGATTTATCAGCGGGTTGTTTTTTAAATCGTTTCAAATCAAATCCTAATATATTATACTATTATTTATTTAACAAGTCAAATATCAATAATCACTTGGAATTAATACCAAAATTATGTTTTGTGATACAATTTTCTTATGGAAACAAATACAAAAAGAAGTATTAGCAAAATTTTGAATACCATTCCATTAGTAATTGGTGTTATTGTTGCGGTCATTGCACTTACTGGTGTAGGTAGTACCCAAATAATTTTGGCGATGCTTGGAATTGGTTTATTTAGTACGGCGGTTGGTGAGTTAATTAACGACTAGTTTTAATTAAATATAAATAAAGATTTTTTTGACAAATTAACTATACTAGCGTATAGTTTTTTTGAATTGTTTTTTTATAACGACCAACAAAAGGAGCTGCATTGAAAGTTCGTCATCCGGAAATCAAAGAAAATAAGCGAGCCGAAAGCAGGCGAGATAAGCATTTTTATAAACCGTTTGAAAATGGTAGATCAACCGGTTTTAGCACGACTCGAAAAGCCGGCTACTCAAAATGGTTCAAACGTCATTTTCACCATATTGCCAGACGGATTATTCGTTCTCGAATTGCTGATTTGGTTCGCAGAACACCAAACCCGAATCCTGGACCGCCGATGACTCGCCGTGCCAAGAAAGAAATCGGAATTGGCGATGTGGCCGTTCATTTGGTCCAGGAGAGAGATGGTTCGATTGCTGCAGCTTGTGCCGCGCCATCGATTCGTCGTGGGCGAAGAAAAAGGTAATTTTATATCTGTAACCTCTGTCAAAATCCATTCGTGGAATTGGCAGAGGTTTTTTATTTTTGATGTTTTTGGATTTTAAGATTATAATCAAGTAACTATGGAAAAAGAAGAAAAAACAACAGAAATATCAAGGGATGAACGACAGGATCGGATAAAGAAACTTGAATTAATAAAAAAACTTGGGCAAGTACCTTATGCTGATAAATTTAATAAAACTCATTCGGTCGCCGATGCGCGTATAGCAACAGAAGGTACAAAGGTTGCGACAGCAGGTCGAATCGTTCTATTTCGTGATATGGGGAAAGTTACTTTTGCCCAACTATTAGATTCTTCTGGAAAGATTCAGATTGTTCTAAAGATTGATCAAATTGATGCACAGATTTATAAAAATTTTACAAAGATTATTTCCGTCGGTGATTTCGTTGGAGTTAGTGGGGAGGTTTTTACAACTCAAAAAGGTGAGATTTCTATTTTAGTAAAAGAATATACTTTCTTAAGTAAATCTTTGCGACCGTTACCAGAAAAATGGCACGGACTAAAAGATGTGGAATTAAAGTATCGAAAAAGATATTTAGATTTGATCGCAAATTCAGAAACAAAAGACAGATTTCAATTTCGCAGTGATTTTATCTGGGAATTACGAAAATTTTATAAAGAAAATGGTTTTACTGAAATTGACACACCAGTTTTATCAAATACCGCTTCAGGTGCGCTCGCAAAACCTTTCAAAACCCACTACAACGCTCTTGATATTGATGTTTATCTTCGTATCGCACCAGAACTATATTTGAAAGAGGCAATTGTCGGCGGTTTCGAGAAAATTTTTGAAATTGCACGGGTATTCCGAAATGAAGGAATGGATGCTAGCCATTTGCAGGATTTTTCAATGCTTGAACATTACGCGGCATATTGGGATTTTGAGGACAATATGAAATTTACTGAAAAAATGTTAACTACAATAATCAACAAATTGAAAGGCGGACTAAAAGTAAAAGCTTTGAATCGTGATAATGAATCAATTGAAGTGGATTTCTCTTTACCTTGGAAAAAAGTTTCTTTCCGTGATTTATTAATCGAAGACTGCGGAATTGATATTGATACTTGCCCAGACGTAGATAGTTTAAGAAAAGCAATTGAGAAGAAGAAAATTGTAATTGAGGGTGCTGAAAAATTGGGTCGCGGAAATCTGATTGATTCTTTATATAAAAAGGTCTCAAGACCAAAATTAATTAATCCCACATTTTTGACTAATCACCCAATTGATTTGTCTCCGCTAGCTAGAAAAAATGATAAAAACGAACTTATTACTGACAGATTCCAATTAGTTATTAATGGTTGGGAAATTGTTAATGCTTATAGTGAGCTTATTGATCCAATTGATCAAAAAGAAAGATTTGAAAAACAAACTGTCGCAAAAGAAGGCGGTGATGAAGAAGCAATGCAAAAAGATGATGATTATGTTGAGGCGATGGAATACGGAATGCCTCCAGTTTCTGGTTGGGGAATGGGAATTGAAAGAATCGTCGCTCTTTTGACTGAACAACCAAATTTGCGCGACGTCGTAATGTTTCCTTTGTTAAAGCCAAAAGAATAAAAAACCTCTTGCGTCAACGGTTAAAGCACAGTATCCTAATGTCCTATGTCTAAAAACGACACCATTCTTCGATTCGAAAGTGTTTCTTTCGGATATGGATATAATAAACCCATTTTAGATGAGGTTGATTTTTCTGTTCGTCAGGGTTCAAAAATTACAATCATGGGTCAAAATGGTGCCGGTAAAAGCACAATTTTCGGTTTAATTACCGGTCTGCAACATCCTGATTCTGGCCAAGTGAACGTGGTTAATGGAATTTCAATTGCCATTTCAAAACAGGTAATTCCACGTGAACAAATGAATTTTACAGTGCAGGAATTTTTTGAGAATTGCTTTTCAAAAAAAGTTTATGATATTGATCCAAAGATTGATGAAATTCTCGAAGTTGTACATTTGAATGCACCGCGTGATCGTCACGTAAAATCTTTTTCTGGTGGTCAACAAGCGCGATTGCTTCTTGCATCTGCGTTAATCCAGGATCCTGATTTGCTTTTGCTTGATGAACCGACAAATAATTTGGATAAAGCTGGAATTGAACATCTTACAGATTTTTTGGTTAAGTATAAAAAAACTTGTTTAGTAATTTCTCACGATGCAGATTTTTTGAATGCTTTTACTGATGGAGTTTTATATTTAGATGTTTTCACAAAAAAAGTCGAACAATATGTTGGAAACTATTTTGATGTTGTTGAACAAATAAAAGCGAGAGTTGAAAAAGAAAATAGAAAAAATGCTCAACTTGCAAAAGAAATTCAAGAAAATAAAGATAAGGCCAATTTCTTTGCTCAGAAAGGTGGAAAGATGCGTTTGGTAGCAAAAAGAATGAGAAATAAAGTTGAAGAGATGGAAGAAGAAAAAGTGGATATTCGTCGTGAAGACAAATCCATCCGTCCTTTTATTATTCCAGCTCAGGCAGATTTGACCGGAATATTATTTAGAATAAATTCTTTCACGACTTTTAAAAATCACAAACCTGTTGCACATAAATGTGATCTTTCTCTAAAGAAAAATAGTCATTTACTTCTTCGCGGGCCAAATGGAATTGGGAAAAGCTCTTTACTTGAATCAATTGTTAATAAAACTGCGAAAGGAGTAACTATTACAGACGGCGTAAAAATTGGATATTATCGACAGGATTTTTCAACATTAAATTTTGAAGATACAGTTTTTTCTTCTCTTATGTCAGTAATGGAGCATCGTGATGAGGAAAAAATGCGTGCAACTGCTGCAGGATTTTTGATTACAGGTGAAGTTATCCACACCAAAATCGGCAGTTTGTCAGAGGGGCAAAAAGGCCTTGTTTCTATAATTCGATTGGTGTTGCAAAAACCTGGACTTTTGATATTGGATGAACCTACAAACCATATAAACTTTCGCCATTTACCAATTATCGCTGAAGCACTGAATAAATACGAAGGCGCAATGATTATGGTTAGCCACGTTCCGGATTTTGTTAAAAAGATTCGTATAGATGAAACTCTTGATTTAGGGAAATAGGTTTTGAGAAATGGTTATATAATTTGGTATAATTTATAAATGTTAAAATATTTCAAGATTTTTTTCTTATTTTTTATTTTTTCCGTTGCTTTTCCAATTAATACATTCGCTCAATTTACGGATGAGGAATTATCCGCAATGGGTGAAAGGATAACTTATTTCAAAAGTTATATCACTGTTGAAGATGACTCATCTTTAACAGTTAAAGAAGTTATAACTGTTGTGTCTCTTGGCGACACAATAAAAAGAGGAATTTATCGAGATTTTCCAACGTCCTACAAAGATAAATTAGGTAATAATTATAAAGTTAAGTTCGATGTAATTAAAGTATTACGTGATGGAGTTAAAGAGGATTATCATACAGAATCTAGATCGAATGGAGAAAGAGTGTATTTTGGTAATTCAAATGTATTTTTAGATCACGGAGTATATACTTATGAATTTACTTATAAAACAGATAGTCAGTTGGGATTTTTTGAAGATCACGATGAATTATATTGGAATGTTACGGGTAACGGTTGGATTTATAATATTGATCAAGTAGAAGCCGAAATATCTTTGCCTGATAATGTTCCTGTTGATCAAATAAAAATCGAGGCTTATACAGGAAAATTTAATTCCAAAGAAAATGATTACGTAGGAAATATTAATACAGATGGCACTGTTTATTTTTCTGCGACAAGAAGTTTGATGCCTAGTGAAGGTTTGACTGTTGTTATCGGGTGGCCGAAAGGTTTTGTTGTAGAACCGACTTTTGGAGATAAAACAGGAAAATTTATTAATGAAAATATTTTTATTGCAATTAGCACAATAATTTTATTGATTTGTTTGTATTATTATTTTTATACCTGGTATAACTACGGAATTGATCCAAAAGCGCTCGCAATTGTTCCACAATATGAATCTCCAAGAGGGATGTCTCCAGCAGAAATTAGATTTTTGAATACAATGGGTTTTGGTTCAAAATCAATGCTAACCGCGGCGATTATTAATATTGCAATAAAAGGTTTTCTAACAATAAAGGAATTAACAAAAAATTATAGACTACAAAAAAATACTCCACCACAAAACAGCGCGTTATCTCATGAGGAAAAAGCAATTTATGATTTTATTTTTGATACAACAGATACATTTGAAATTAAGCCAGAAAATTATTCCGAAATAATTCATGTCGAGGCTTTACTACAAGCCAAACTTAAAGAAAAATTTAAAAGCGAATATTTTGTTTTTAATTTTAAGTACTTAATGTATGGAATAATAATTTCCTGTATTGGCATTATTTTTGCCATTTTAGCGCTTTCGATCGAAGAGTTAATTATTACAATTTTTATGTCCATTTGGTTGTTGTTTTGGACAATCTCTCTATTTGCAATGACAAAAGGAAAGTTTTTAGAAATAATAGTGAAAAAAAATATTCGTGCATTATTTTCATCCTTTTTGATTATTCCTTTTTTAATCGCCGAAATTTTTGTAATCTATTTATTAGTAGTTTCAACCTCAATATTTTTCACAGCCTACTTACTAATTATGATTGTAATTAATATTCTATTTGCATTTCTATTGACTAAAAGAACAGAAAAAGGTCGACTTGTTCAGGACGAGATTGAAGGATTTAAACTTTTCTTAACAATGACAGAAAAAGATAGGATGAACTTTCATAATCCACCGGATAAAACACCCGAGCTATTTGAAAAATTTCTACCATACGCCCTTGTTCTTGGTATTGAAAATAAATGGGCCGAGCAATTTAACGAAGTCTTTAAAAAGCTTGATTCTGATGGTATTGCATATAGTCCAATTTGGTATAGTGGAAAATCATTACAAGCAAGTTCAATGTCTAGTTTTGCGTCATCGATGTCTAATTCTATAGGTCATTCAATCTCATCTTCATCAAATCCACCAGGATCATCTTCTGGATTTAGTGGCGGCGGTGGTGGAGGATCAAGTGGGGGCGGAGGAGGTGGCGGAGGTGGCGGAGGATGGTAATTACTAATAATTACATCAACTACTTTTTGTGTTAAAATATGATTCATACAAGAAATTATTAGTTAATTTTTATTTATGAAAAATTTAAAAAAATTGCTTTGGTTGTTTTCTTTGTTTGTTTTATTTTTTATTAATCCTGGTGATAGTAACGCCGCAGCGAAATGTACTTTTACTAGAGATTTAACTTTGGGTTCAGAAGGTGAAGATGTTCGTTGTTTACAAAGATATTTAAACAGCGCTGGTTTTATTATTTCAAGTACAGGAGTTGGTTCAATAGGAAACGAGACAACATTATTTAGATCACTAACATTGGAGGCTGTGATGAAATGGCAGGTTGCAAAAGGACTTTCTCCAGCAACCGGAACATTTGGTCCAAAATCACGTGCAAAATATAATGAATTAGTTTCTGTTACTGTTCCAGTGATTACACCACCAACAACACCTGCGTCAAGTAATTCATCATCGAATTCTTCTAGTAATTCAAACTCTTCTTCAAATAGTTCAGAGAAGAAAGAGGCTGAAGACGCAATCACAAGTGCCATTAATGCGGTTGATGATGCACAAGGTCAAATTAATGAGGCCGAATCAAACGGCGATGACGAGGAAGCAGAAGATGCAAGAGACACATTAGATGACGCTCTAGGATCTCTTTTTGAAGCAGTCAATTCTTATTTTGATGGTGATTATGAAGACGCTATTGATTCAGCAGAAGATGCAAAAGCTGATGCTTTTGACGCACTAGAAGAGGCGGGAGGAGAATCGTTTGAGACAGACGCAGAAGATGCAATTGAGGATGCAGAAGATGCAATTGAGGACGCAGAAGACGAAATATCCGATGCGGACGATGACGGGGATGATGTTGATGATGCAGAAGATTTGTTAGATGATGCAAACGATGCTTTGGATGATGCAAAAGATGCTTTTGATGACGAGGATTTTGAAGAGGCTCTAGATTTGGCGGAAGACGCAAAAGATTTGGCAGAAGAAGCTGTTGACGAAATCGGTAGTGGTGGTAGCGACGATGAATCAGACGCAGAAGATGCAATTGAAGATGCCGAAGATGCAATTGAGGATGCAGAGAATGCAATTGATGATTCTGATGCCGATGACGATGACATTGAGGAGGCCGAAGATCTACTTGATGAAGCAGAAGATTTGTTAGACGATGCAAATGACTACTTTGATGATGAAGAATATGAAGATGCACTAGATGCTGCAGAAGAAGCTAAAGATTTAGCAGAAGAAGCAGAAGATTTAGTTAGCTAATTCTAAAAAGTTAGAAAACAAAATAAAACCGCCAGCAATTTGGCGGTTTTATTTATCTTCTAAAAAAGTTCCAAATTCCTTTTATTGCAAACCAGGCAATTAAAAGTATTACTAAATATAATAAAATTTTGTATTCCAAAATTCCAAAAAGAGTTTTAAAAAAATACAACTCACCAGTTTTTAGCGCAATTTTTCTTGAAAGCTGTTTTGTTTCAGCTGGGGCAGTAATTTCTGCACGTCCCTCTAAAATAGTTTGTTTGATTCCGTTGTTTTTATTCTTTAAATCATTAAGTTCGTTTTCAATTGAACCAATTTTGTTTTTTATCTTTTCATTCAAAGAGTCAGCACCAGTGTTGATACTTGCCACTGTATTGTCTGCCGCATCTTTTACGGAGTTAACGAATTGAACACCCAGGACTTTGGAATCATCATTATCATTGTCATCTCCGCCACTAGATTTTTTTGGGTAATCTTTTTTATTTAATGGATCAGTGTCGGCATCATCTTCTTCTTTATCGGAAAATCCATCATCGTCATCATCTGTGTCGTCTTTATTTCCAATTTCATCGTTGTCAGTGTCGTAGTCGACAAATATTTCGTTATATTCAACAGTATTTGGATCAATAATTATATTTTCACTTCCGCCACTAGTCGTAGTTTTTTTAACATCAGCAAGCTTTACGGAAATTTTATGATTTCCATATGAAGCTGCAAAATCAGACCAACCTTCGACCAACCGACTACTTAGAGCTGAAAATTCTTTTGAATCAACTCTTTTACCATTGTCATAAAATTCTATTTTTCCTGTAATATCATTGCCGGATTGATTTTGAAAAGCCACATAAATTCTGACTGTTTCATCGGCGAAAAATGGAAGTTTAGAAAACCAAATTCCGTTAACAAATCCCGCATTAGTTTTCTCGGTTTCAGCCGCAAAAGCCTGTTCAGCATAAACAGCATAATTCATAGCAAAAGTCACCACTATGCACGTGATAAATAGCGATATAACCGTCAAAAAGGTCGATAATTTGCGTGTAAATGTTATTTGGCCGAGACTTATCTTCATGCGGAATATTATACCAAATAATGACCAAAATTAGCGTTATCTTGATTTTTCTGTTAATTTAATCTCTAATGCTGAAAGTAACTAATCTAACTAAACATTACGGCACGGAAAAGGTCTTGAACAAGATTTCTTTTAACGTTGAACAAAATCAAAAAATTGCTTTGGTTGGTTTTAATGGAACTGGAAAATCGACATTATTGAAAATCTTGTCTGGTGGACTAAAACCTGACACAGGAAAAATTGAATTAAGAAAAGATATTACAATTGGTTTTTTACCACAGGATACAGATTCTTATAATAAAGAAAATGTTTTGAAATATATTGAAACTTACGTTGGAATAAATACAGAAGTTTTTTATAGAAATATCGAAATTATGTTTGCTGGTTTTGCTTTGCCAAGCGAAGTTAAATTCAAGAAAATAGGCGACCTTAGCAGTGGACAGAAAACCAAAGTTTTCTTAACGGCGATTTTGTTAAAAAAACCGAACATAATGCTTTTGGACGAACCAACAAATAATTTGGATTTACCCGCACTTATTTGGCTTGAAGATTTTCTTCAAAGAACCAGTTCGACTTTTATTGTTGTTTCTCATGATAAAAAGTTTTTGAATAATGTTGCCAACAAAATTTATGAAATTGATTGGAAGGAAAGAACAATTGAAATTTCAAATGGAAAATATTTGGATTATTTGATAAGGAAAGAAAAAGAAAGAAGACGACAATTGCAACAACATATTTTGCAAAAGGAAGATAAGTTGCGACTGACTCGCGTGGCTGAAGCAAAACAGGAAAAGGCACGTATTGGAGCAAAAAAGAAAGGACCAGATAATGACAGATTGCTTCGTGGTTATCGTCGTGATAAAGCAGGTGATTCATATCGTGATGCAAAAGTTCTTTTTGCCAGAATCAAGAGAATGGAGAAAATCGAAAAGCCGAACGAGCGTAATGAATTTAAAATTGAAATTAATGCGGATAATACTGAATTAAGTCGTGATATTCGCGCAGTTGAATTATTCTGTGGTTACGGAAATGAATTTAAAATGGGTCCAATAAATTTGGATGTTCGTTTTGGAAATAGAATCACAATTTTAGGTTTGAACGGATCAGGAAAATCTACATTGTTAAAAACGATTACTGGCCGAATAAAGAAAATTGCAGGTGAAATTTCTATTGGTGAAGGAGTGAAATTTGGAAATTTGATGCAGGAACACGAATCTTTGCCAAAAGAAGAAACTTTAATAAATTTCTTATCAAAGAGAATAGAAGCGGAAAAAAGTATTTTGCAAAATCATTTATTGCATTTCGGTTTCGGTGAATGGCAGGTAAAGACAAAAATCAAGGAATTAAGTCCTGGTGGGCGAGCTAGATTATTGCTTGCATTCTTTGCGGCAAGCAGTGTAAATACTTTGATATTGGATGAACCAACAAACCATTTGGATATGGAGGCGGGTGAAGCTTTGGATAAAGCGTTAGGAAAATTTGAGGGAACAGTAGTTACCGCGACCCATGATCGTTTCTTTGTAGAAAAAAATAAAACGGACACTTTATATGTTTTGGAAAATGGAGTTTTGAATAGAATAAATAATTTTCAGGAGTATGTTGCAGAAATGGAAAAGAGATCAAGAAAATTACTCAGAATGCTTACTAGGTAATGAAGAAACTATTTTAATCGCCCAAGCGGTAACCAGTGTTCCCAGAATTGCACCAGCGGTGACTTGGAAAATTGTGTGAACTCCTAAAATTATTCGACTTGCGCTGACAAGAACAGCGATTATTGCAAAGATACTTATACTGATAATTTTAAAAGTTTTATTACGTTTTGATTTTAAAATATAATTAATTAAGAAAGTTAAAAAGAAAAAACTAATTGCTGCGTGGCCACTGGGGAAGGCATAACCATCAAGACCGATCAGGGCGTCGATTGGTCTATCTATTCTGGTTATATTTTTGATAAGTAATGTTAATCCGACAGTCAACACGGTAGAGATAGAAAAAATCTTAAATTGAGTAAATTGTTTTTTTGCCAAAAGTATCAAGGCCACTGCCGCACAAATTCCGGCAATAATTTTGTCTCCAGAAATAAAGTGAATGTAGTATGAAAGGTCGATAAGAAATGTTTCCATATAAATATTATAACCAACCCCAAGTTTTTAATTTTTCAAGTCCTGAATTGATGAATGAATCACCAATGTCTGTTCTGTAAAACATTTTTGGAATAATTATTTTTTTAGTTAGGTCGTAAACTTTTTGTTGGGCTTCTTTCATTGTTTTTTCAACAGCCGCAACATACAGGATGTAGCCGTATTTGCTTGAAATATATAATTGATCGCTGTCTTTTACACGGCGAGATACATCTTCAAGGTGAATGTATTTCATCTCGTCATTTGTAATACCATCAAAATATATGTTTACACCGTAAAGTAAATTATTTTCATCTCTTTGTTTTTTACCAGCGAAAGGAAATGGGGGTGTGGCCAAAAGGATGACGATACCAAATCCTTTTTTCCATTTTAGTTCATATTTTTTTCCGGCGGCAACGCTGTATAAAAATTCA
>CAYOAT010000004.1:16662-41622 GCA_964402215.1 uncultured Candidatus Saccharibacteria bacterium | reverse complement strand
AGTGAATTTCACTATGTAAATGGACTATCGGTGTACCAAAACGTGGTGTGGCTTCAACGGGGTAGGCGTGATCTTTGTTAACAATAAAATTAATTTCCATATCACCGCGAAAATCGGCTTTTTGTAGAAAAGGTTTTAACTTTGCCAAAGTTTCTTTGTAAAGTTTGATATTTTCATTGTCGTCATACCAAGCCAATGTGCCCATTTCACTGGTAATTGGACCGATGTCACCATCAAACATTTTCTTGTGTTCAACATTGAATTCAATTGGTCCAACCCAATCAGTGCCATTGAAATATCTTCCGACGCCAATTTCAATTCCATCAATTCTTTTTTGCAGGGTAATTTTTTCTCTATTTAAGTCTTTGTTTTGCAAATAATTTTTTAAAACAGAAATGACGTCTCTACCGTCAGAGAAAGCACCAACATAGTTTAAATTCTGTGATTCGTGATCATTTTTTTTAATAACCCAAGCAGCGGGATTATTTTTAATAAAATCTACTGCGTCACTCATGTTTTCAAAATCCTTTAGTTCAACAGTTTCAATTCCGCATTCTTTTAGAATCTTTTGACCGAATTCTCGGTTCGTTTCCAACTTGTCTGCTAATTCAGATCCGCCAAAAACCGTATAGCCTTTTTTTCGTAGATTATCTTGAATTTTTCCATAGCCGACATCATCAAAAACTATCAAACCATCTTTTGCGACCCATTTCAATTCCTTGCGCCAATTATTTGTTTTTGGAACGACATTATCAAAATTTTGCTTAGAGTTTTTGTTGTTTATAAAAAGTTTTACGTCGTTTCCTTCGTCTTTTATAAGTCGTGCCACGTCGGCCGCAATAAGGTTGTCTGATATAAACAATACTTTCACAGTTCTTTTATTATCCCGGAAAATAGCCAAAAATCAAGCCAGAATAATATGATATAATTATTCTCATAATTTTATGTATTATTTATTACTTTTGTTACCACCACTGTTGTTTGCGACTTCAAATCTGATTGATAAAAAATTAACTGTGGGTGAAGAAGAAGATTCTTCACCCGCATCTCTAATGCTGTTGGTGGTTTTTTTAATTTAGTGATTGCGATTCCAATTTTTATATTTTTGCTTTATAAGGGTTCATTTGTATTTTCTTGGGGGCTATTTTTAAATGGGATTATATTCACGATAGCAATATGGGTTTATTTAAAGGTACTTAAAAATGAAGATACAGATCGAGCAATTGTTTGGTATCAGACAATACCTATTTTTGGTCTGGTTGGTAGTTGGGTTTTTCTTTCTGAGAGTCTGAACATTTTTTCGATCGTAGCAATATTCTTGGTTATCTTTGGTTCGATAATAATGACCACCAAGGACGGGGTTTTGAGAGGTAAATTAATGTGGTTGATGCTTTTATCCAGTTTATTAATTTCTGTTAATGATGTGGCGTTTGCTTACTGGGGAAGAGAGATAAACATTTCTTCTGCCCTATTTTCTGATTTAATTGGAAAATCTGCATGGGCATTAGTTTTTATTTTTTCACCTGGAGCGATGAGAGGGTTCACAAAAGGACTCAAAACAAAATTATGGCTAATGTCTATTACGGAAACCATTTTTATTGCGGGTGACGCAATTTTTGACGTGGCGAAACTATTTTTTCCAGTGGCAATTGTACAGGCGCTTGCATCGACACAACCAGTTTTTGTTTTTATTGGTGCATTGATCTTGAATATTTTTTACCCAAAGTTTCTTATGGAAATTTTTGATAAAAAGAGTTTGAAGAACAAAATAATTGGTTTAATAATTGTTACAATTGGTGGAATTATATTATCTAGATATATGTTTTAGTGGATTGATAGTCTGTTTATCTCTTAGGGCGTGTTATAATATTTAATAATGAATAAAGGTAATAAAATACTATTAGCTATAATTGTTTTGCTTATAATTTATGCAATTGCAGCAGCATATTATAGATTTTTCATAACAAGAGATTATCAAGTGGTGGCAGAAATCTCGTGTGAACCTGAAACGGAAAGTTGTTTTTCATACGAGGATGAGGAGACAGAATTATATTATTATAAGTTGATAAATAAAAACGCAGCAAATGTTCCGGTTTGTAATCCGGGTATAGATGAATGTGAAGAATTATTCTGTGAAGACGAAGAAGAGAATTGCGAAGTATCTTATTGTGATATTGAAAATTTGGAAGAAGGTGAGATGTGTGATGATATAAATTAAAATATATGAAAAAAAATAAAAAACAAAGACCGTTTTCCTGGATGAATCCAAAACTTGAGATAAGAGATACAAAAAAATATGGTAAAGGTGTATTCGCAAAAGCAGATTTGAAAAAAAATGAAACACTATTTGTAATAGGTGGATATATTTTAACTCTAGAAGATGAGGACGAATTAGTTAGAACAAATAATCCCACTCACGATAAGCCGATTGAGATATCAGACTTATTTTCAATTGGGCCATTAAAAGATTCTGATATGAAACTTATGCCACAACACTACGTTAATCATAGTTGTGATCCGAACTCAGGATTTAATGGTCAAATATTTCTAGTTGCGATGAAAAAAATTAAAAAAGGACAGGAGGTGTGTTTTGATTATGGGATGGTGATGAATTCAAATACGAAAAGTAAATCATATTTCACAATGAATTGTTTTTGCGGTTCAAAAAAATGTAGACATATTATAACGGAGGATGATTGGAAGATATTAGAATTACAAAAAAGATACAATGGTTACTTCCAATGGTTTTTACAGAGAAAAATAGATAAAAAATAATTTATGTTTTGTACTGACATATTACAACCAATATATTTAATAATTTCTGATCAGGTCCCAACACTTCTATATTATTCTCATGTACCCGCGATCGTTGTTTCACTTGTGATAGGTTTTTTTGTTTTTTTAAAAAATAGAGAATCACTAAGTAGTAAATTACTACTATCCCTGTCAGTTGTTTTTTCTATTTGGGCGCTTGTTAATCTAATTTTGTGGACAAATATTGATAGTAGAATAATAATATTTTATTGGTCACTCTTAGCTATCATTTTTACCGGCATCTCATTTTTCAGTTTTTATTTTTTGTATTCCTTTATTACAAAAAAAGATTTGCCCTTTCTCTTTAAGTTGATTTGGGCAATTTTAGCTTTGCCAGTATTGTTGTTTTCACCAACAAAAACTTACATTGCTAGTTTTGATTTAGTTAATTGTAATCCAACTGAATTGCCAATATTTACGTATTACTTTTTGTTTTTAGGATTTCTCTCACTATTTTGGGGTTTATCTGTTGCCTTTTTATATTACAGAAAAGCGGAAGGATCGTTTAAATCAGAAATATTATACTTATCAATTGGTATTACTCTATTTCTTATTTCTTTTTTTTCAACTAGTTCATTGGGTTTATATCTTATTGATGCCGGTCTTATTGTTGATTTTGATATGGAGTTTTATGGTTTATTTGGGATGTTGGTATTTTTAGCTTTTCTTGCTTTCCTCATCGTCCGCTACAAAGCCTTCAATATAAAACTTCTAGGCGCTCAGGCTCTAGTTATTGCTCTTTTAATTCTTATTAGTTCACAATTCTTATACGCAAACAGTAACATGAATAAATTACTAATTGCCGTGACCTTAATCGCTTCATGTTCTATTGGTCTAATTCTTATTCGTTCTGTCAGAAAAGTCGATGAACAAAAAGAATTATTGGAACTTGCGAACAGCGAACAAGAAAACTTAATTCACTTTATTTCTCATCAGGTTAAAGGTTTTTTCACAAAATCTCGCAATATTTTTGCCACAATGCATGATGAGGCTGCTTCGATACCGGGTGATTTGCACGCATTGGTTGAAGAGGGTATTCGTTCTGACAATGAAGGAATAAAAGTTGTCACAAATATTTTGAACGCCGCGAACTTGAAAACTGGAAAGATCCAATTTAATAAAAAGAAATTCTACCTAAATATGCTGGTTGAAAAAATTATTGACCACAACAAATCTTTGGCCGAGAAAAAGGGAATTTCTTTGAAATACAACTGTACTGAAAAAATGATTGAATTCCTTGGTGATGAAGATCGTTTGAAAGATGCAATTGGGAACATTATAAATAACTCCGTAAATTACACCATGTCAGGTGAAATTGATGTGACTTTGTCCAAAGAATCAAAACAAATAAAAATCATAGTTCATGACACTGGTGTTGGTTTAACTGAGAGTGATAAACAAAAATTATTTAATTCTGGTAGTCGTGGAGCAGATTCATTGAAATACAATGTTAACAGTACGGGCTACGGATTGTATATTTCTAAACGTGTTATTGAAGGTCATGGCGGAACGATTACAGCCGAATCCGCAGGTCGTGACAAGGGTTCAACATTTACTATAACTTTACCAAATTAATATATGAAAAAAATTCTTGTTGCAGTATTTTTTGTCATCGCTATTTCTCTAGTTGCTTTTCTTGTTGTTAAAGAAAATAGAAAACCAACCGTAATAGACGGAATGAATAATGCAGCAGATAAAACAAATCTAATAGTTCTCACCAATCTTTCTGTAAATCAAAAAATTTCAAATCCGCTTATGATTAGGGGTGAGGCTCGTGGCTACTGGTTTTTTGAGGGGATTCTCCCAGTTCTAATTGTTGATTGGGATGGAAAAATAATTGGACAAGGAACCGTTCAAGCAAAAGATGAGTGGATGACCACAGAGTTTGTTCCTTTTTCTGGCACAATTGAATTTGATAAATCACAAATTTCTGGAAACTATTCAGATCGTGGAGTAATAATTTTCCAGAGAGCTAATATGTCAGATTTACCAGAGAATGATGACGCGTTGGAATTTCCGATTACCTTTGAATAAAAATAATCTGCTATAATAAAGTTATGCAAAGTTGGATATTGATCATTGTCGTCGCTCAATTTTTATACGCTGTCGCTTCTATCGTCGACAAGTTTATTTTAACTTCCAAAAAAGTCTCCAAACCTTTTATTTATGCTTTTTATGTCAGTATTTTGTCAGTTGTACCGATTTGCCTTTTCTTTCTAAGTCCATTTAAGTTAAGAATCGGATCTTATGATTTACCACTATTTGAAAATGTTTCAAGTCCAACGGCCTCGCTATTGGCCATGGCTCTAATTTCTGCTTTTGCGGGATTTTATGCATTATTGTCTTTATATTCTGCCTTGAAAAAAGCAGATGCGTCTGACGTGGTTCCTGTTGTCAGTTCAATCAGTGCAATCGGCGCTCTTATTTTAAGTTTTGTTTTTGTTTACGAACCATTATCACAAAATTTCTTGGTTGGTTTTGTTTTGCTTGTTCTTGGAACAGCTTTTGTTTCGCATTTTAGATTTAATAAAGAAGTTTTCTTTCTGACTTTGCATTCCGGTTTTTTGTATTCGATAAAAGTTGTGATGATGAAGGAAATGTTTAATCTTGTCGGTTTTGATCAAGCTTTTTTCTGGTCACGCGTCGCAATTTTAATTGTTTTGTTCAGCTTACTTCTTATTCCAAGTTCGACTGAAAAAATTCAATTTCACAGCCGTCGCACAAATTGGAATGGTAATTTCTGGGTACTAGGCAATGCAATTTTGGGGGGAATCGCGGCGTTTATTTCCTTGAAAGCCACAGAATTAGGAAACGTTACAATGGTTCAGGCTATGGGCGGATTACAATTTTTGTTCCTCGGTATTTTATCTATTTTGTTTGGTCGAGTTTCACACAAAGATTTTGGTGAAAATAATACGATCAGAGATTTATTTCATAAGACAGTTTCAGTAGTTCTCTTAACCGCCGGATTTATTTTCTTGTTCATGTAAATTTATGGAAATTTTTAAAAGAATAATAAAAAGTCGAAAATTTATTTTAACTGTCGTTTTTTTAATACTTTTTACTGTGGCTGTAAATTGGCCATCAGAAATGACCAAATATGATTATGGTGTAACTTTTAGTGCAAAATACGCTAGGGAATTAAATCTTGATCCGGTAAAAACATTTGATGCCATTATAAATGATTTAGATATCAAGAAAATTCGTCTCGTTGCTTATTGGGATGAAATTGAAAAGGTTAAAGATGTTTATGATTTTACCAGTCTTGATTGGCAAATTAAAAAGGCTGAGGAAAATGACTTGCATATTATTCTGGCTATTGGTCGCCGCGTACCTCGTTGGCCTGAATGCCATTTTCCAGAGTGGGTTTATGGAAAATCATGGGAAAATCAACAGGATGAATTAATTGATTACATTCGCGAAGTTGTGAATCGCTACAAGGATTCCAAAGCTGTTGTTTATTGGCAAATAGAAAATGAACCTTTTTTGACGGCATATGTCCCAGAAATTTGCGGGGCAGAATTGGATAAAAACTTTTTGGATGAAGAAATTGCTCTTGTCCGCAGACTTGATAAATCAAGAAGAATAATTACAACTGACAGCGGAAATCTTGGAACTTGGCTTGGTGCATATAAACGTGGCCATATTTTTGGTTCAACGTTTTATGTATATTTGGCAAACCCAAGACTTGGTGAAATTAAAACTCTTATAAATCACAATTATTATAAATTCAAAAGATTAGTTGCGATGTTATTTTATGGTTACAAACCGACTTTTTTGATTGAAGTATCAATGGAACCATGGTTAGTAAAATCAGTAATTGAAACTCCAATTGACGAACAATTAAAAGCAATGAATATTGAAAGAATTGATGAAATTATTAAAATTTCTTCAAAAACTAATTTTGATGATCAATATTTATGGGGAGCAGAGTGGTGGTACTACTTGAAACAAAATGGTCATCCAGAAATTTGGGATTATTTAAAAGAAAGATTGTTTAGCCATAGATAATTTATTTTAATTTTAACTTTTTTTAAATAAAATTTTATTTTTTTCCGTCACAATTCGTGGCATGAAAAATATATTCTTTATTGGTATTGGTGGAAAGGGTTTAAATGGTATTGCAAAAATTTGTTTGGAAAAAGGTTTTAACGTTTATGGTGTAGATATTCAAGAGAAGCCGGAAACAGTGGCCTTGGCCGAAATGGGTGCAAAAATTTCTTTCAAGCACGATAAGTCAAATATCAATTCCGAAATGGATCTGGTTGTTTATTCTTCAATTATAAAAGACGATTGTCCCGAAATTATTGCCGCCAAGGAACTTAATATAAAAATCATAAAACGCGCTGCATTTTTGGGTCTTTTGACTGAAAATGATTTTCGAATTTCAATTGCGGGCAGTCACGGAAAAAGTACGACCACGGCCTTAGTTGGACTAAGTTTGATTAATTCCAATATCGATACTTCTGTTTATGGTGGTGCATACACAAAAGAACTACACAGTTACAATCACTTGGGTAAAAGCAAATATTCTGTTATAGAGGCTTGCGAATTCGATCGCTCATTTTTTAATTTAACTGGGGACATAACAATTATTACGTCTATTGAAAAAAGTCATCTTGAATATTACAAGGATGAAAATGAAATGGTTTTGTCTTTCAAGGAATATATTAATCGGCACAAAACTTGTACAACTGTTATTGCGAATGGTGATGATTCAAATATCAGAAGGGTTACTAACAGCGTCGACCAAAAAATAAGATATTTTGGTTTTGATGTTCGAAATGATTTTGTAATTGGGGACGTCTTGAAAACAAAAATTGGTTCTACTTTTTCAATTTTTCATAAATCAAAAAAAATTCTAAACAGCCTCACAATTAATCTGCCTGGAACATATAATATTTTAAATTTTGCTGCCGCGGCCATTGTTCTACATGAATTGGGTCTAAGTTTTGATGGAATAATTGAAACTGCAAAATATTTTACTGGTGTTGGGCGCAGATTTGAAATGACAAAACTTGATACGGGCCAAATATTTATTGATGACTTTGCTCATCATCCGACACAAGTTAAAAACCTTTTTCAAGGAATACAACAATTTTTTAGTGATCAAAAGGTCTGCGCAATTTTTCAACCGCGTCAGTACAATTTGATGAAAAATTTTCTAACAGAATATGGAGAGGCTTTTTCGGGTGCTGATGAGGTTATCCTAACTGATATAGTTCCTGGTCTTGGTGATACAAATGAGGATATTTTATCGGTAAATTCCAAAATAATTGCAGAATCAATTACTGTAAATTCTGGTAAGCCCGTAAAAATAATGAATTCCTTTAAAGAAATTGCTGAATATGTTAAATCAAAATACACTGAAAATTCAGTCATCGCCACAATTGGGGCTGGTGATATTTATAAAATTCGTTCGCTATTTCTAAAAAATAATATCCAAGTATAATAATTCCATGTCAGGTAATCGTGAAAAAGTCGCTGTAATTGGTTTTGGGGTAACAGGAAAATCTGTTGCAAAATTTTTACTTTCCAAAGATGTTGACGTTCACGTGTTCGATAGTAAAAAAAGAGACTCTTTTGATCCAGTAGAATTACAGAAATTTCTTGATGTTACTTTTCATTTCGAAACAAACGATTTTGATCCAACAGAATATGCATATCTTGTAACTAGTCCCGGCGCATCTCTAGAAATTTCACCGATTAAAAAGGCATTGGCTTTGGGTGTTCCGGTTCATAATGATTTAACACTTTTCATTGAGGCATGGCGTAAAATTGGAAAAATTGTTGGTGTCACGGGCTCAAACGGCAAAACGACAACTGTTTCGCTTATGTATGAAGCTTTGAAAAAAATTACGCCAACAATTTTGGCGGGAAATATTGGAAACTCACCCCTGGATTTATTGGACATTGGCTATCCAAAGGGTGTTGTTGCAGTTCTTGAAATTTCGAGCTACCAATTAGAACTATTTAGACCGGAACATTATTTAGATGTTTGTGTTGTAACAAATCTCAGTTCTAATCACCTTGATCGTTACAACGGCAGTATGCTCGAATATGGAGCCGCAAAATTACGAGGAATTGATAAGAAAAAAACAAAAACAATTGTTTGTGCAGATGACCCGGGAACACAAAAATATTTATTAAATCAAATAAAATGTGATCAAGTTTTTGTGGTCTCTTTTGAAATTGCGACAGATCAAATAATTTTGCCAGGAATTTATATCGACAGAAATAATGCACTAATCTTTAAGAGTAATCCAAAATTAGATTGTGATGTTATTTTTGATAAAATCGAAAATCGTAAATTAATTGGTATACATAATTTATATAATATTTCATTTATTTTACTGACTATAAAATTACTTGATTTGGAAGTTAATAATTCGGTGATAAATATAATCAGAAGTTTCGACTCACTTGAACATCGATTAGAAAAAGTAACTGAAAAAAATGGTGTTGTTTATGTTAATGATTCCAAATCTACCAGTCCGGATTCTATTCGTGTGGCTTTAGAGGCTCTTGGTAATAATAAAAACATTATTTTGATTGCTGGAGGTGATGACAAAGATATGTCATTTGATTATCTAGCAGAATTCTTTTCAGAAAAAGTAAAAAATCTAATTATTATTCCGGGAGAGATTTCAAAGAAACTTATTAAAGCCGCAAAAGCCAGTGAAAATGTTCCTATAAACGAGACTAATAATTTGGCTGAGGCTACCACCTTCGCGGCGAAAATTGCCGAAGTTGGCGATGTTGTTTTACTTTCTCCAGGGTCATACAGTAAAAATTATTTTAAAGATTATAAAGACCGTGGAAACAAATTTAAGGAATTTGTTCGGGCACTATAGAGACTATAAAAATGGAAATTTTCTACTGGTTAAGGAAGATTGTTTTATATAAAATTCTTCGTATTCAAACACACGGAGTCCGAATTGCAGTTTTTGATGATGATAAAGTTTTACTTGTAAGGAATAGATGGCACTATTTATGGGTTTTTCCTGGAGGGGGCATAAAGAAGGATGAGCTTCCGGTTGCAGCTGCCGCAAGGGAATTGTTTGAGGAAACAGGAATAGAAGTTTTGAAACTGAACGATAAGCTAAAACATTTCAGTGTATTTGAAAACATTCGTAATGGTAAAAATGATATTGTACATTTATTTGTTACTACGTTTACAAGTAATTATAAAAGTACGAACCGCGAAAACAAAAATAGAAATTTACTGGATTTTTTTGAAATTGCCGAATTTCGCTGGTTTCTAATAAGAGACTTACCAAAAAATATTTCCTTTTCTACTAAATGTCGAATTTCAGAGATTATAAATTCAAATTTGCCAATTAGTAAAATTTGGTGACATGTTATATATTAATTCTAATGAATATGTCTTCTGAATATAAAAAAAGAATCTCAAGTTGGAATTATGGAGGGCCAAATTGGAAACTAAGTCGCTCAAAGATTGATTTATTCAATGAGTGTCCTAGATGTTTTTATTTGGATAACAAACTTGGCGTTCGACGTCCAGGAATGCCACCTTTTAATTTAAATACTGCTGTCGATGCGTTGCTTAAAAAAGAATTTGATATTTATCGCGTTACAAAAAAACCGCATCCATTAATGCAAAAATATAAAATCGATGCTATTCCATTTCAGCACAAAGATTTAGATAAGTGGCGAGAAAATTTTGTTGGAATGCAGTATCTTCACAAACCAACCGGACTAATTATTTCTGGTGCAATAGATGATATTTGGATAAATTCTAGAGGTGAATTGTATATAGTTGACTACAAGGCAACTAGTAAAGACGAGGAAGTTACTTTGGATGATAAATGGAAGGATGGATATAAAAGGCAAATGGAAGTTTATCAGTGGTTATTTCGTCAAAGTGGTTTTGATGTTTCGGATAAAGGATATTTTGTTTATGCAAATGGTTTAAAAGATAAAAAGAGTTTTGATGGAAAACTTGAGTTTGAAGTAACCGTTTTAGATTATATTGGAAATACCGAATGGGTTGAACCAATGATTTTTAAGATAAAGGAAGTTTTAGACTGTGAGGAAATACCCGCACCTGGTGAAAATTGTGAACATTGCGCTTGTCACTATATGAGAAACAAGACTGAATCTGAATTCGAATAAAAATACTGTCGATTTGAACTATTTTTGCGTGGTATAATTTATTGTATATGACCGAACTAGATTTACCAATAAATAATAGTAAATACAGCGATAGAGAATATTTGGCTATGCAAACGGATTTGAATATCCTAAGTAATCGCCAGCGTGCCGAAATAGCAGAGATACTGATGTTGAAAAATCAAGTTGCTTTGTTATCAAGTCAGACTGTTCAACCCATGATTGTTGTTGATGAAAAAATGGAATTAAAGAAAAATGAGTTTAAGATTGATGAGTTAAATAGTGAGGTCAGAAGAGAACAATTTAATGGCAAGATGGCCATAGAAAAACTTAAGTTACAGAAAGGAAAGTTGAAAAGTGAAGAGATGCTTTCAAAGAAAAATGTTGAGTCTGTACTAAAAAATAATCGAAGTAGTTCTGATTATGCAAAAAAAATGAAGGACCTTGATCTGGAAATTCGAAAAAAATACAAAGAACTTGAAAAAAATCTAAGTTTAAAAGAGGCAGAAAAAATTAGATTAGAATCTGAAAGAAGGGTAATTATTGCAAGAAATTTTAGAAAAGAAGGTAATAAAGAATTTGACCGTATGAAAATCAGAAGTTTGAATATGGCAATTGCAGAAAAAGAAGAAGAATGTAGGAAAAGAGATATTCTTATTTTAGATTTAAAACAAAAATTACGATATATTTAATGCTCGCATAATTCTAATTACAAGTTAAAATACTATTTATGGAAGAATCAATAATAAATTTTGCAAAACAGTTTGACTATAAACCAGAAATTAAGAATGTTGAAAAGCTTGGTACAGGTTACAAAAATTATGTTTTATCTGGAATGGGTGGATCGCATTTGTCTGCAGGAATTTTATTAACCTACAAACCTGATTTAAATTTATATATACACAAGGATTATAGTGTTCCTGAGTATACAAAGGAATTTTGTCGGGAAGCCCTTTTTATCGCAAGCTCATATTCTGGAAACACCGAGGAAGTTTACGATTTTCTAGATGAGGCTTATTCAAAAGGACACGATGTTTTTGTTATTTCTACTGGTGGTAAATTAATTGATTTTGCAAAAGAAAATAAACTCCCTTATATACAATTACCAGCTGTAAATATTCCACCTAGACTCGCGGTTGGTTATTCAACTATTGCATTAGCGATGGTAGTTTTGCCGTTACTTGTTCCAGAGTTATTATTGCTATCTAAAACACTTAATCCAAAGAAAATTCAGGCCGAAGGACTATCTATCGCTGAAAGTTTGTTTGGAAAAATACCTGTTATTTATTCTTCAAATAAAAATAAGCACGTTGCGTATAATTGGAAAATTAAATATAACGAAACAGCAAAAATTCCTGCATTCTGTAACGTTTTTCCAGAGCTGAATCATAATGAAATGCAGGGTTATGATTTTATTGCGGAAAATGAAGCTCTATCAAAAAATTTCCATTTTATTCTCTTAAAAGATAAAACCGATGACGAGAGAATTATAAAGAGAATGGACGTTTTACAACAGCTATTTGAAGAAAAGGGGCTTGGAGTAACTCAAGTATATTTAGATGGTAATAGCAGATTTGAACAAATTTTTAATTCTATTTTGTTGGCTGATTGGACAACAATTAATATCGCTAAAAAATATAATATTGATCCTGAAAAAGTTCCATTTATTGAAAAGTTTAAGAAGAAAATTTCATAAACATTTATTTGTGCTAAAATTTAGATAATGAATAAAGAGTGGTATCGAGAAGATATCAAAAAAATTGCAGTTCTTTTTAATTCCTCACTTGATCGTGGGCTAACTGATAATCGTGTTGATGACAGTCGACATAAATTTGGTTCTAATATTTTATCAAAAGAAAATCCTCGCTCCGTTCTAGACATTTTTATTAGTCAGTTTAAAAGCCCTTTGATTTATGTTCTATTATTTGCGGCAATTATTGTTTTGATTCTTGGAGATTTTCTCGAGGCAGTGGTAATTTTATTAATTGTTTTGGTGAATAGTGTTATCGGAACGACTCAAGAGGGTAAGGCTCAAAATACTTTACTTGCACTTAGTCGCATAATAAAAAGTTACGTCATTGTAATTAGAAATGGTGTTCAGAAGAAGATTCCTGATTATGAAATTGTTCCTGGAGATATTTTATTATTAAAAGATGGAGAATCAATCGGTGCAGACGCGAGGGTCTTTGAAAGTAACTCACTTACAGTTAATGAATCCTCTTTGACGGGCGAATCAACAATGGTTTCAAAAATTGCAGAACCAATTATTGCCGCAGGACTTTCAAATTCCGACCAAGTAAATATGGTTTTTCGAGGAACTTATGTGGTGGCTGGAGTCGGAAAAGCTATAGTTGTTAGAACCGGGACAAAAACAATTATTGGGAATATTTCTGAAAAACTCTCGGATTTACATATGGATGTTCCTTTAAAGAGAAACATTCATAATCTGTCAAAACTTATAGTATATTTTGTAATTTTGACGGCTATTTTTACATTTTTTGTTGGGATGTACTCGGGTTATGGATTACTTGAACTTTTCACAACAGTCGTAGCAATTTCTGTTTCTGCAATTCCAGAAGGACTTCCGGTCGTTGTTACTTTGGTTTTGACAACCGGCGTTTGGAGAATGAGCAAACAAAATGTTTTAGTAAAAAAACTTCAAGCAGTTGAGGCTCTTGGTCAAGCAAAAGTAATTGCTCTAGATAAAACCGGTACAATTACAAAAAATCAAATGGCTGTTGAAAGAATTTATATTAATAATCAATTTTTAACAGTTACAGGTCTTGGATATGAACCGAAAGGTGTTTTGATTTCTGGTCATAGTAAAGTGTCAGCCAAAGAAGTTAAGGGATTGGAAATGTTTTTATATGCATCGGCATTTACAGCAAGTGCAGACGTTATTCCAAATAATTCTGATGGAGAATGGACACTGCATTATGGTGATCCAACAGAGGCAGCGTTGTTAGTTTTGGCAAAGAAATTTGGTTACGAAAAATCTGATTTATGTAAAAAATATCCGCAAATTTTGGAGATTCCATTTGATATGCGTAATAAATTTCACGCGGCAGTACATAAAATAAAAGATAAAAATATTTTATTTGTTGCTGGCGGGCCTGAAGTAATATTACAACAATCGAAAAATATTTTGATTAATGGTCGAGCAAGAAAAATAACAAAAAATGACATTGCATCGACAGATAAAGCAATCAGTGAATTATCATCTTCAGGTTATCGCGTTTTGGCAATTGCAATTAATGCAAAGACAGAAGATGAAATACACCCAAAACATTTACCAGATTTAACTTTTATTGGCTTTGTAGGAATTTCTGATGCAATTCGTCCAGAAGTTTCTGAATCTGTTGAATCTGTTAGGAATGCCGGAATAAAAGTTTTGATGATTACTGGTGATCACGTTGAAACGGCCACAGCAATTGCGACAAAAGTTGGAATACTGGCGGCAGGGGATAAAATTCTTTCTGGTGTTGAGATGAACGAAATTAGCGATGCTGATTTGCCATCAAAAATTGAAGGCGTAACTGTTTTTGCCCGCGTCAGTCCAAACGACAAATTAAGGGTAATTGAGGCTTATAAAAGACGAGGAGAGACAATCGCAATGACAGGCGACGGCGTAAATGATGCCCTGTCACTTGTTGCAGCAGATCTTGGTGTCGCAATGGGTAAAATAGGAACTGAAGTTGCCAGAGAGGCTGCTGATATAGTTTTGCTTGATGATAAATTTGGAAATATTGTTAGCGCTGCCGAAGAAGGTAGAAATATATATTTAACAATTAGAAAAGCTCTTTTGTTTTTATTATCAACAAGTCTTGGAGAACTTTTGTTAATTGTTTTTGCGGTTTTATTAGGGATGCCAATACCTTTATCGCCAATTCAAATTATTTGGTTAAATTTGGTGACCGATACTTTTTTAGTTAGCGCGATGGCATTTGATAAAAAAGAGAAAAATCTTCTTAAGGAAATTTTTGTTAAACCAAGTAAATATATGCTTGATTGGTTTATGACTTTTAGAATAATTTTAGTTTCAAGCATAATGGTTGTTGTAACCCTTTGGTTGTTCAATCAATATTTGGTCGTTGATTCAGAAAAAGCACTGACAATTTCATTGACCCTCCTTACGGCTTTTCATTTTTATAATATATTTAATGTTAGATCTAATAAAGATTCTGCATTTTCAAAAAGTTGGTTAGAAAATAAATACATGGCAGTTGGTCTGCTTGTCGTTTTAATATTGCATTTGTTTGCAATTTATAACCCATTTATGCAAAATGTTTTACATACGACAGGATTAAGTCTACTTGAGTGGCTAATTATTTTGGCGGCGTCATCATCAATTTTATTTGTTGAGGAAATTAGAAAGTATTTTTATAGAAAGATATTATTTAGTAGACAAGTGGGCACTACAGTTGCAAAGTAAATTGCCCACAAATATTTATTGGTGAAAAAGGCTTTTGCCTGATAAAATAATCAGTATATGAAAGAGAACTTTGAAAAGTATTTTAGAGCAGCAAATTATTTATGCGTGACACAGATTTTTTTACAAGATAATTTTTTACTTGAAGAACCTTTAAAGCCGGAACATATAAAACCAAGACTCCTTGGTCACTGGGGAACTTGCCCAGGTATAAATTTTGTCTATATTTTCTTGAATAAATTAGTAAAAGATCATAATGCGGATTTAATGTATGTTGTTGGTCCTGGTCATGGTTATCCTGCCGTTCAGGCCAATCTTTTTATAGAAGGAACTCTTTCCGAATATTATCCAAATGCAAAAACTGACGGCGAGGGTGTGGCTTATATTTCGAAACAGTTTTCTTGGCCTTATGGTTTTCCAAGTCACTCAAGTCCTCATACTCCAGGTGTGATTCTTGAAGGCGGGGAACTTGGTTATTCACTTTCTACATCATTTGGTGCAGTGTTAGATAATCCTGATTTGTTGGTCGCTTGTTTAATTGGGGACGGTGAGGCTGAATGTGCTGCAACAGCAACAGCCTGGCACATTAATAAATTTTTAAATCCAAAAATTGATGGCGCCGTTTTGCCAATTTTACATTTGAATGGTTATAAAATTTCTGGTCCAACAGTTTTTGGCCGGATGTCAGATGAAGAATTGAAAAATCTATTTACTGGTTATGGTTACAATCCATATTTTGTTGATGAAGAAAGAGGAGATGTTTTTGAACAAATGGAGAAAATCACAGAACAGTGTTATTCAGAAATTAAAAAGATTCAAACCGCGGCTAGGGCTGGAGAAAAAATAGAAAAGCCAAAATGGCCGATGATTGTTTTACGAACACCAAAAGGTTGGACTGGTATTAAAACTTTGCATAATAAAAAAGTTGAAGGAAATCACTATTCTCATCAGGTTGTTGCCACAAATCCGCGTATTGATAAAGAAGAATTTGCTGCATTAGAAAATTGGCTACGCTCATATAAATTTGAAGAATTATTTGATAAAGAAACTGGTTTTATCAAAGAGATAACTGATCTAATTCCAAAAGGAAACAAGAGAATCGGAAAAAATAAAAACGCTTTTGGTGGTCCAGAAGTTTACAAACCTCTTGTTTTACCAAATGCGCAAAAGTATGAAGAAGACGCTTCAAAACCAGGGTTTGTTGGTTCAAGTTCTATGCGCCGCGCAGGTGAATACTTAAATGAAATATTTAAATTAAATAAAAACAATTTTAGATTTTTTTCACCTGATGAAACTTATTCAAATAAATTAGATAAAATTTTTGAAACAACTAAACGCAGTTTTGTTTGGCCATTAAAAGAATGGGATGAAGACCTTGGTCATGATGGCAGAGTAATTGAAATGCTCTCTGAACATACTTTGCAAGGCTTAATTCAAGGTTATGTTTTAACTGGTCGTCACGGAGTTTTTGCTTCTTATGAAGCGTTTATTCAGATTGTGGCAAGTATGGCTGATCAATATGCAAAGTTTTTGAAACAAGCCAAAGAGATTTCTTGGAGAGGAACAATTCCATCTTTGAATTATATTTTAACTTCATCAGGTTGGCGTCAAGAACATAACGGATTTTCACATCAAAATCCAGGATTCATTGATAATGTTTTGCAAAGACAAGGCGATTTTATAAATGTATTTTTTCCAGCAGACGGCAGCTCGACTTTGGCAGTATTAGAAAAAAGTCTTTCATCAACTAATGGTATAAACGTTATTGTGGCAGGAAAAACTGTTGAACCTAGATGGATTAATTTTGATGAAGCAAAAAAACAACTTGAAGATGGTGTTGGAATTTGGAAATTCGCTAGTGATGAAAATCCGGATATTGTTTTTGCTGGTATTGGTGATTATCTAACCAAAGAAGCTTTGGCAGCTGTTCAATTATTGCGAGAAGAAATTCCAAATATAAAAGTTCGATTTGTTAATATCCTTTCTTTGTCAGCTTCTGGTTTTGGTTGCGGTGGCTGTGTAATGTCTAGAAAAGATTTTCATAGATTTTTCACTGCAGACAAGCCAGTGATTATTGATTTTCATGGTTATCCTCAAACAATTAAACAAATTTTGTTTGATTACGGTGATGATCCAGATCGATTTAAGGTCAACGGATATGTAGAAAATGGCTCAACAACAACGCAATTTGATATGCATATTAGAAATGAAACCAGCAGATATCATCTGTTATTGGACGCTTGTAAGTTTTTGTTAGAAAATAAAACCATAGAAAAAGATTTGGCTGAAAAATTAACTAAAAAATATAATCAAAAACTAAAAGAACACCGAGTATTTATTAAAAAATTCGGTATTGATCCTGAAGAAATTGAAAATTGGCAATGGAAAAGACAAATATGAAAAAAATATGCTCTTTATGACGCAGAAAAAGAAGTACTATCATCTCACTATGAAAAAACTCCGGTTGATTATGTTTTAACGGACACAGTTAGTAATTCTGACACTGAGACAAAAATTGACGAAAAGATTTTTACAAATAGTTTTTCTAATTTTGTCAGAAAATTAATTGATAAAAAAATTGTTTCTGAAAAATCTGAAATATCAGCAATCGCGATTAGGGTAGTTGCTCCAGGATTATATTTTCAGGAACATCATTTAGTAGATGATACTTATTTATTTAATTTAGATAATATTTCTGATCTTTCGCCACTTCATGTCAAACCTACGCAGCAAGAAATATTAAATATAAAAGCTGAGTTGGGTAAAGTAAAAATATTTGCAATTAGTGATAGTGCATATCACAAAACGATGAATCAAAGCGCGAAACTTTATGCTTTTCCAAAAAAGATAATAGAAAAATTGGGTTTGTATCGTTATGGTTACCACGGAATTTCGGTTAGTTCAGTTGTTGATGATGTTAAAAAAAATTATACTGAATATAATAATTTAGTTGTTTGCCACCTTGGCGGTGGTTCCAGTATCACTGCTGTAAAAAATGGACAAAGTTTTGATACGACGATGGGCTTTTCTCCACTCGAAGGACTGCCAATGTCGACTCGGGCTGGTAGTGCAGATCCAAACGCACTAATTTCTATCATGGATTCAGAAGATTTTGATACTAAGGAACTTCAAAATTTTCTTTATAAGGAATGTGGTTTGAAGGGGCTTAGCGGTTTATCGAATGATACGCGTGTAATTTTGGATGAAGTTTCAAAAGGAAATCCAGACGCAATAAAAGCTTTAGATTTATATATTTATCAAATTCAAAAAACAATTGGCTCATATTTCACTGTTCTAGGCGGTTTAGATGCAATAATTTTTACAGGTACAATTGGCGAGAGATCTGCTGAAGTTAGAAGAAGAATCTGCAATGGATTATCTATTTTGGGCGTGGAAATGGATCCTGGCAAAAATAAACTTCAGATTAATGGGGATGGCCAAATTACGGGCACAGAATCGAAAGTTAAAATTTTTGCTATTAGAACAAAAGAGATAAAAGAGATGTTTAGAATTCTCCAGACGTTGATTTAAAAGGATGATATAATATTTGAAGTATGATCAAAAAAATCAAATCAAAATTGATAACATTTTTTGTTTCGCTCGTGTTAATAATTGTGGCGATATATGTTGTTAGTTTATTTAAAAATGGAAGTTATGAAACTTTTACTGTAAGTAAAAGCGATTTAGTTATTACAACGAATGTTTCAGGTAAAGTTGTGCCTGGACAAGAAATTAACTTGTCATTTGAAACAACTGGAAAAATTAGCGTTATTAATGCCAAAATTGGTGATGAAGTAAAAGAGGGTGACATTTTGGCACGTTTAAATTCCGCGCAAATTGATAGTGAAATCGAAGAGGCAATGGCCAACTTGGCAAGTCAGGAAGCTAAATTTAATGAAATTTCTGGTAATGATGAATTACAAAGCAAATTGAAAAGCTCACAGGAATCATTAATTTCTATTTTAAAAAAATCATATATTTCTGCTGATGGTGTTGTTAGAAATGATATTGATTTATTTTTTACTGATCCAAATACTACTAGTTTAGAATTTACAAAGGCATTGGGAGATTACTATATTAGAAAAGATATAGAAGATCAGCGCCGAGAAATTGAAAAACTTCTTTCTGATTGGAAGGAGGATGCAACTGATTTGGATTCAAAAACCGTTTCTCTTTCTGATGCAGAAAAATTCGTAAGTAATTTAAAGAAAATAGAAAATCTACTTTCAACAATTTCATCTGGTGGCAGCGAGTTTGGTTTGTCAGCCGATAAAACGCGGGATCAAATTGAAGTATATATATCAAATATTAGTCAATCGAGAACTACAATCGCCTCATTAATTGTTGATATTAATGCTGCAACTGAAACCGTTAGATCTGTCCAGGCTGAAGTCCCAGTTTTGACAGCTGCAATAAACAGCGCCAGAGCCGTTGTTGATAGATTAAATGCAAAGAGTGGAAATTATATAATCAGAGCACCTTTTGATGGCGTAATTACCGACAAAGACGTTGAATTGGGCGTTGTTGTTAGTCCTGGTGAAATGGTTTTGTCGATGGTAAGTAAACAGCCACTAGAAATTGAAAGTTTTATTCCGGAAGTAAATATAGCCGGAGTTAATATTGGTGATCCTGCGCGAATAACCTTAGATGCTTTTAGCGAAGACTACAAATTATGGGCCACTGTTTCTCATATTGATCCGCGCGAAACAATAAAGGACGGTGTCACAACATATCGTATTTTGCTTCAGTTCAATGAATTTAATCCAAACGTTTTATCTGGCATGAGCGCAGAAATTCAGATTGAAAAAGATCGATTGAAAAATGAAATAGTAATTCCAAGATATTTGATTACCGCAGATAAAGGAGAAAATTTTGTCACAATAATGTCAGGAGTAAAAAATAATAAAGTTAAAATTGATGTTGGCCAAAAGGATTCAAGTGGAAATATCGTAGTTACTACTGGATTGGTTGTTGGCGATAAAATTGTTGTTCCAAAATAAACATGTTTGATTCAAAATCTATCAAAGTTGGTTGGTTTTTGGGCTATAGACAAATAAAGAGAACTTCTTTATGGACTAATTTGCTGATTATTTTGATAATGATTTTGACTTTTTTAAACCTGGTTGTTGTTTCGGGTTTATTGGTGGGTTTGATTGAGGGTGCAGTAATGACAATTAAACAGCATTATATTAGTGATGTATTTGTTTCTAAATTAAAAGAAAAAAATTATATTGAAAATAGCCAGAATATAATAACAACGATTGAAAATACTCCTGGTATTTCAAATTTTTCTGCTCGATACTTAGTTTCAGGAGTTGTAGAAGCGAATTATCAAGAGCGCACTGATTTTGATGACATTCCAGAGGAAACTGGTGCGGTTATTGCCGGCATTAATCCAGAAAAAGAAGATTCCGTTACTGGCCTCGCATCACTGATTATTGAAGGTGAATATTTAAATGATGATGACTTTGATAAAGTTGTTGTTGGTTCGATGTTACTTGAAAAATATCTAGATATTGATTCTCCAGGTTTTGTTGTTTTAAGAAATGTTGAAATTGGTTCAAAAATTAGGTTAAAAATAGGGGACAGTGTTCGTGAAATGACCGTAAAGGGTATTACAAAAGGAAAGGCGGACGAAATTGACCGACGTATTTTTATGAATGAAAAACAATTGCGAAACATGATTGGGCGTAATGATATGAATGTCGGTGAAATTTCTATTGATGTTGATGATAACTATAAGCCAGAATATGTTAGAGACATTTTAATTCAAAATGGTTTTGGCCGTTACGCTAGAATTCAGACTTTTGATGAGGCCCAACCAAAATTTATTATTGATATGAAAAACACTTTCGCACTATTGGGTACAATCATCAGTTCTATTGGTTTAACTGTTGCGGCTATTACTGTTTTTATCGTTATTTTCATCAATGCGGTGACAAGACGAAAATACATCGGTATCATGAAGGCTATTGGAACGAGTGGAAGATCCATAGAGCTGTCTTACGTCTTCCAATCGCTAATATACGCTGTTATAGGGTCTATTATTGGCCTAGTCATGGTTTATGGATTGCTTATCCCGTATTTTGACAATAATCCTATTGATTTTCCATTTAGCGATGGAATTCTAGTTGCACCAACATCCATTACGATTGTAAGAGTATTTATTTTGATTATAGTGACTGCCTTGGCGGGTTATATACCGGCACGAATGATAGTGAAAAAAAATACCCTGGATTCAATTTTGGGTAGAAATTAATTTATGAAACCAATTATAATAGCTAAAAAAATAATAAAAACTTTCGTAAATGGGGAAGTAAAAACTCCAGTTTTGTGTGGAGTCGACCTAGAAGTTAAAGAAGGTGAATTTTTGTCTATTATGGGTCGTTCGGGCGCAGGTAAAAGTACTTTAATGTACCAATTGGGTTTACTGGATGAACCAACTGGTGGAGATTTAGAGGTTAATGGTGTTGACGTACTTAATTTAAATTGGTCAAAAAAAACTGATTTTCGTTTGGAATATTTGGGTTACGTCTTTCAGGATTATGCCTTAGTTCCAGAATTAACCGCTGTAGAAAATGTAGCATTGCCATTACTAATGCGTGGAATTTCTCAAAAAGAAGCACTAAAAAAAGCTGAAGAAGTTTTGCATACTTTAGATTTGAATCGTCAGGTTAATAATTTTCCAAGTCAGTTATCTGGTGGAGAACAGCAAAGAGTTTCAATTGCAAGGGCGATAGTAGATGAACCAAAAATAATTTTTTGTGATGAGCCAACAGCAAATTTGGATTCTGTATCAGCTAGAGTAGTAATTGATATTTTAAAAAAATTAAATCAAGAAGGGCAAACCATTGTTATGGTTACTCACGAGGAAGAGTATGCAAAAGAAACAGACAGAATAATTAGACTGGTTGATGGAAAGATTGATATAGAGGAAATTTTGAAAAAATAAAGTTAAACAAAACAAAAAACCCCGCCGAAGCGGGGCTTTTTGTAAAGTTTTATATAACGCTAACTTTGATAGCTTGTGGTCCTTTCTGTCCTTGTGCAACTTCGAATTCTACAGCTTCACCACCTTTTAGGTCGTTAAACTCAGCATTCTGAAGTTCATTTGAATGAAAGAAAAGATCTTTTTCTGCTCCGTCATATTTGATAAAGCCGTAGCCTTTGTCCATGACGCGAACGATTGTTCCTTTTTGCATCTCTTTAAAATAAACTAAACGAATAAAATCTCAAATAAACACACAAAAGATTAAACTCGACTTAGTTCTACTTTAGCAGTTATTTGATGTAGACAAGTATAACCGATATGGGTTATTTTGTCAAGCTAGTATTTTATTAATAAATCAACACTATTTATGATAAAATTTAGATCACTTATTTATTAAAAATATGAAACAAACAATAAGCATAAGTATTGTCGTTGTGGTATTACTTGTCGGTTTATTTATTATGAATAATAACGTCGAAGAACCAGTTAAAAATATGGAAAATAAAATAGTTATATTTGAAACAACATTAGGAAGTATAAAAATTGAATTATTAGCAAATGAAGCGCCAAACACAGTAAGTAATTTTGTTAAATTAGCTGAATCTGGTTTCTATAATGGTACAAAGTTTCATCGAGTTATCAAAGATTTTATGATTCAGGGTGGTGATCCTTTATCAAAGGAAAATTCTCAAAAACAGTTATGGGGAACGGGTGGACCTAATTATGTTTTTGATGATGAGATAAATAATGTTGATTTGGTGCAGGGTGTGGTTGCAATGGCAAATGCGGGGCCAAATACGAATGGTAGTCAGTTCTTTATTATAACCGCAGATGAAACTCCTTGGTTACAAGATAAACACACTGGTTTCGGAAAAGTTGTTGAAGGAATGGACGTAGTAATGAAAATTCAGGATGTTGCAGTAGAGGGTCCTGATAGGCCAATTACAGATGTGGAAATAAAATCTGTTGTTTTTGAATAAGATTATTTTTTGTAGTAGGCATGAAGGGCAGAAAAATCGTCATGTAATCTATTTAAGAATGGACCGATTTTTTCAATGATTTTTTTTGTTAAATCTAAAAGTATGGATAAATCTTTTTCATCACGAATTAATTTATCATCGTAAACATAGATTTTGTTATTGGCAAACTCAATACTGAAGTGTGAGCCATTTTCTCTTAGAAACATTAATAAATCAGCAGTAAAAATTTGCAAAGCCTCAATTTCATATCCTTCGTTTGTATAAAGTGAATAGGTTTTTTTAAACTCTGGTTCGAGGCTGATTTCAATATCTTTTTCTTTTTTAAATAAATCAATTGAATTGTAGTGGGGCATTGAATTTGATTTAAGTAAAATATATGGAAAATTTGTTTTTTCAGTTGTAATTTCAGAAATTGTGAAACTGTAAGTTCTCGAATTATCTCCACTCCCAACAGTATATTGATAGTTAAATATTTTTATTGGTGTTTCGTTGTGTATACCTGACAAAACGTTACTGGTAAATTCACTATTTGAAATGGAAAATAGTCGGCCCGATAAATTTTCACTTGGAATAGAAAATTCATAATTAAGATTATTTTCATTAGCAAATCTCTTCATGAAAGCAAAATGTTTAATTGTCGCTTTGATGCCAATATAGGCAACAATTAAAAATATGGAAATTACTGGGCTAATGAAAAGTGCAAAAAACACCATCGCACAAAATATAATAAATAATATTTGTTTCTTTTTCGGAGAAATTTTAGAAATTTTATTGTTTAATTCAGTATATTTTTTTACTAGTTGCTCCGTATTGTTCATGTTTAATCAAACAAATAGAGAATATATTCATCAATATCTCTTTGGCTGGCGTCGTAGAAATTCTGTCCTTTTTTGTGAAGATTTTTTGCTAGTCTTTCGCCGACAAATCTCCAGTGCCAAGGTTCGAATTGATAATAAGCATTGTTTTCAGGATAGGAAAGAACAAAACCATAATTATGTGCATTTTCAAGTAACCATGTATACTCAGCAGTTTTTGAGAACCCGCTAAATGTGTTTCCAACTGTTGGGTTTGTAAAATCAACCGTCGTGCCTAATTGATGTTCGGAATATCCTTGATCTGCAGAAAACTGATTTGCACCAACTCCATAAGTTACAGAATATGCGCCTTTTAATGATGATTGTTCAGAAAATGATCTGTAGGCTGAAATAATTTGCAAATTTACACCCTCGTCTTTTGAATCTTCGAGAAGATCTTTTAAATGCGGATAAACCTCATCCATGATTTGATATTTTTTGTTTTTATCATAACTAAATTCGGTCGGTATAGTTTTCAAACCTGATGGAGCATAGTGTTCATTTAAAAAGTAGACTTTTGAATATTTTTGAAGCAATTCCGGATCAGTCAAAGTAATTTTTTCTAAATCATTGATATCATCGCTAACATCCTCAAATTCTTTTGAAAGATCATCGGCCTTTTCTTTGGCAGCCTGAAGTGCTTCGGCCATGGTCGTATTATTTTCCTGAGTCGCCAATAAAATAGTTTCAATATCAGTAATTTTTTGATTAACTGTGCTATTTTGTTCGTCCGCCTGATTTTCTATTTTTGAAACTTTG
>CAYOAT010000004.1:9338-16652 GCA_964402215.1 uncultured Candidatus Saccharibacteria bacterium | reverse complement strand
AATAATTGTTTGCCAGGAAGCTAACCCGATAATTATTACAAACAAAATTGTATTAATAACGTTTCTTCTTTTTGAAAACAAAATTTCTTTTAGTTGTTCCATTTTATTATTTTTTAAGTAAATCCCTAATTTCTGTTAAAAGTACAATATCTGCAGGGGTTTGAATTGGTTTGGCCTCTTCTTTTTTCTTTAAACGATTAACTTGTTTTACAACTATGAATATCGCCCAGGCGACAATTAAGAAACTAATTATATTATTTATAAATAAACCGTAATTTAGTGTGATAGCAGGAGTTGTCTCTGTCGCGGCTTTCAATATGAACATTTTGTCTGAAAAATCAATTCCACCAGTTATAAAGCCAAGCGGCGGCATCAATATATCGCGGACAAGGGAATTAACTATTGTTCCAAATGCACCACCGATAATAATACCTACTGCCATGTCTATAAAGTTGCCTTTAACGGCGAAATCCTTGAATTCACTGAATATTTTCATCATAATAGGCTATTATAATAGAAATGAAGAAAAAAACATATTAGGTGTTTTTTATTATCTTAAATAGGCACTTGATAAAAGATTTGTGTTTTTATCTACTACAAAAATTATAGTTTTGTCTGTATCACAAATTTGGGGTAGAGGCAGTTCTTTATTTTTAGGTATGACGCCCTCAAAACAGATTTTTTTGTCAATTTGTTCTATTTCACTATTTTCTAAAAATAAAATTATTTTTGAATCAGACGGTATGTCGTCATGAATTATAATTTTCGAATCACCAGTTAGTTCAAAATTTAAAGTTTTATTTTTATTCACTTTATATTGCATATTAAACACATCGGAAAATTCTTTAATAAGCGAGCTGATATTTGTCACCAAAATACTCTCATCATTCAGATAAAATCCACCCTCGCTCCAATTATTTGTTCCCGTAAGCAATATTGAGTCATCGACTATCATAAAATGGTGGTGTATGTATGGTTTGAAATCGTCGCCAACTAAACTATCTTTTTTGATGACATCTATTAACTTCAAACTAGTAAAACTGTCGCTAACTGTTTCAATAATAGAATTTTTCTTTATTACCGATTCACTAGACCAAATATTGGAATCGTCAGTAATTATTTTAGTAGTCACACCTAAACCAGCAGATTTCAATATTTCTCTATATAAGTCATTATCGGTAAAATTCCAAATAATTATTTGTATGCTTTTTTTTGATTGCGAAATTAAATCTATCATTCTGTCTTTTATTGAATATTTTTTAGTACCGGGACCAAACCATAGTTCAATAAAACCGTTGTTATAATTTATTTTTTTTGAGTAAACGTAATAATTGGAGTCAAAAAATTTATTAAATCCGTTTTTACCATTAGATAAAAGATCAAATTCTTTTTTAAATGTTGATATAATTTCAGAGTCAGCAGTTTCCATTAAATAGCTTGAGTCGTATTTTTCTTGGTAGCCCGTAAAATTTGTGCCACCAAATAATATTTTTTTATTAACACCCTCAGCATCAATTAATATAAATTTATGATGCATCAAATTTTCACCATTCTCTTGAACATTTCCTACTCCTATTAAATTTACTTTTGAATCATTAAACAAATTTTGATATTTCTGTATTTTGCTCGTTGGTACTACCAATGTTACTGCGATGCCCTCGTTACTTTTTTGTTTTAATGTGGAAATTACATCTTTTAAATCGATAGAGTAAATTGCCATTTCAATTGAGGTATTTGCAGCGGAAATATTTTCAATTATTGTGTTTGAAAATATTTTGTTAGTTTCTTCATTGTTGAAGTATATTTCATATTCAAAATCTTGGTTTAAGGTTACTTCTTCATGGGGTGTAAAGCGGTTTCCAATAATTAACGGAAGAATCGATATCTTTGTTGATATTAGTAATAAAACTGCGAAAAATAGTATTACGAACAGTAATGCAAAAGCGGCGATTTTAATTTTTTTTCTATTAATTTTATAAATAATATTTTTGATCATAATCGATTATTTCTGCATTTACCGTTGAAAAGCATATTAATATCGATTTATTTAATTCCTTTTTTACTAATTTAATAGTTTCATTTATATCTTTATTATTTATGTCTAGCCACAAATTATCAATTACAACAACATCTGGTTTATTAATTATGCAATATAATAATTGTATAATTGCAATTTGAGAAAATGAAAATGCCCGTTTGTTGATGTTTACAGCAGGTGATTTGTCTTTCGAAAAAATAAAATCAAATGGTTTAAATTCTCTGTATTTTAATAATATTTCTTGCAGAGTAATAAAATTATCATTAGAGTTTGAATTGATATCGTTAAGTATTTCGTAGAGAGTTAGATTGGAAGAAAAGTGTGGATTTACATAGTACAATGATTTGTTTTCTTGGGCCCATTTAAAATACAAAAATCTATTTTCATTATTAATTATAGTCACCCACGGTTTGCCAGTCGAAAATGGGGCAGTCCCTGAAATTATGTTTGCAAGAAGGCTTTTACCGGAACCGTTTTCACCGCAAAACAAATAACTTTTTCCTTTTTCAAATATATATTTTACGTTTCTGAGATATGTATGACTATTATTTAATTTAAACTTTTTGCTGTGTATTTCAAAATTATTTATTCTAAGCGGGTAGATTCTATGTCCGTCGCTTAGTATTGATTTTATATGTACGTTTGGAATTGATATTATCAAACCAAGTTTAAGTGGAAAGAAATACAGTCCAATTCTTAGACTCAAGTAAACAAGCCTGGTGAGTAAAATAAAAATCGTCGCATAAATTATTGAAGCTTGCAGATTATTAAATGTAAATATTGGCCATCTTGATCCAATAATATAACCAACAATTGACATGATTATTAAAATAGAAAAAATTATTTTGTCTCCAAAGTGTAAAAATATTTCCCTCCTTACTCTCAAGAACGTGTCCATTTCGACTAGCTTCCTAAGATTGCCAAGAATGCAATCTCTTTTATTGTGTTGTTTATTAAAATACAAATTATTTATCGAGTCCGAAACATGTTGTAATATCTTTGAATATAATGTCTGATCTTGTCCAACGTAATAAATAGATACAACATAACCAATATAAAAAATAACAAGATTAATTATTGTCACAATGAAACTGATAACTAATAGTTTTGTATCAATAATAGTTGTCACCAATAAAACACCAAAGGTTAAAATCACCCATTCAAAAACCGAGAAAAAAGCATTGCTAAGGCCAACCTGTAAGAGGGAAAGATGATAAGTAATTTTTACAAGCAATTTTCCATTATCCTCTGGGCTAATATTTGATATAGATTTTCTAAAATATAGTTTTACCCAATTTTCTCTTAATTCGTTTATAAATTTAAGAAGAATACTTTTTTGCATTTTAATATTTGTAAAATACAAAGCTAAGTAAACCAACAAAATAATAAAAATTATCAAAAAGTATTTATAAAAAATGTCCGTAATTGATAAGTGAAATATGCTATTAACAAATATGTTTGTAAAAATTGGGATGATAATTTCTATCGAGATTATTGAAAGAATTAAAGCAAAAATTAATAAAATAGTTTTTCTATTTTTTGCAATGAACCATCGAATATATTGTTTTTGAAAAAAAAGTAACTTTAGCGGAGAAATTTCATTTCTAATATTGTTTTTGAGTCTATATAATCTTATCTGTCTTTTAAAATCATCCATGATTATTTCTAATATTACTACAATTATCTGTATTTTCGTGTTATCCCACGATGTTTGTCAATAAACAGCTTGAATAAAGAAGGGATATGCTCTTCTTCGGTTATTATTTTCGTTAATTTCTGGTTACGCATAGAATATGATCCAAAAAAGTATATTGTGAGTCTTTTAAAGAAAAATTCAGATATCCTTCTAAATTGCTCTGTATCAGAAGCTTGTGAGTAATGCTTGATGGTTTCCGAGAAATCCAATTCCATCGGATCTTTATAAAACATTATTTTTTTAAGGATACTTATTTTACTTTTTATATTTATTGGGCGATATTTTAATCTAGTTTTAATTCTATTTTTTATTTTATTTTCAGACTGTAAACTTATTGATATTTTGCCGTTTTCAAACTTGTAACCCAGGAAATTAAAAGCATGAGAAGCTGGCGCAACAGAAATTTTTTGTTTTTCATTAGGAATTTTATATTCCGTTAGTTTTTCTAAAATATATTTTTTTTGCTCATTAATTTTATTAATATTTTTATCCAGAATAATAAAATCGTCGCCGACTCTTCTATATAGAGACACTTTTTTGCCAACATAATTATCAATATCGTTAATATAAATATTATCAAATAGGGCACTTAGCGGTTGACCATGCACAATTCCTTTTTCAAGATGTTTTTTAATACCATTTTCTGAATAGCAACTATCTACAAATAGGTTTATTAACTTGTTTGTTTTTTTATCAAGTCCAATTTTTTCAATTTTTTCTTTTAGAATATTCTTGTCGATATTTCCACTGTAATCAGATATATCACCGATCAAAACAAAATCATCTTTAAAAAACTTTTTATATCTTTTTGCCACGCTTTTTGCCGCCTCATAATATGGATGAGAAGATCTGTGCGAAAATAAGTAGTCTGAAAAATGTTTATCAAATATTGGCGCAACAATTTGATAGATGGCCTGGGCCTTAACTCTTTCTTTAATCGTATGTATAAATATGGGTCTTCTTCCTGGTTTTTTACTTTTTAAAATAGACATTTTGATTGCGGGCGATATTTCATCAAAATCTATTAGCTCTTTATGTATCTGGTTGATTAATTCGCTTAAATGCAAATCATAATTTTTAATTGTTAAACCATCATAACCACGGTACGTGCTATTTTTAGATTTTTTTTCAAATTGTGAAACAACAGACAGATAAGCCGTCTCAATATTTTTTTGAGATATAATTTCATCGTAAGTCATTTTTGAATATTCTAGATCTGTAAAAGCTACATTTCAGATATAAATTACCAAATGATAATTTATAAATTGAACGATTTAGTTTAGTTTAGTTCAGTTTAGTTCAGTTTAGTTTGTTATTTGTTAATAATTATTTCACATACCACAAACGTTGCTCGGCGTATATAAATGTGATACATCAATAATTATGAGCAACCCTCAATGATCTGTTTGATCAATGGGGATGTCTAAAACGTAGCTTTTACAAATTGAGAATGATCGCTATTCTTTGTAAATTATAACAGATATAGGTATGTTAAAATAGTCATAACCATGTTTAATAAGAACCCATATAATTCAATATTTGCGCAAAGGATAGCGGCCGGGGAGGTTGGCGTTATTCCGACCGATACTTTGTACGGTATAGTTTGCTCGGCTTTTAATGAAAAGGCCATTGAAAAAATTTATGAGCTCAAAAAACGCAACATTAATAAGTCAGTTGTGATTTTAATTAGTGATATTTCTGATATTAAAAAATTCGAGATAAATACTTCCGATGAAATTTTAGAAAAAATTGAAAAATTTTGGCCTGGACCAAATAGCATAATTTTTCCGTGCCAATTAGAAAAATTTAAATATCTTCATCATGGAGCAAATGAAATTGCTTTTCGTCTTCCAGACAATAAAAATTTAATTGAATTTTTAAAACAAACTGGTCCAATAATTGCTCCGAGTGCAAATATAGAAGGTCTCCCGCCAGCAAAGAATATTGATGAAGCACAAAAATACTTTGGAAGTAATGTTGATTTTTACATTGATGGAGGAATTCTTGATGGACAGCCATCAAGATTGATAAAATTTGTGGGGGGTGACATTCAGTTTGTTAGATAGTTCTCCGTCTTTATATTATTTTTTATAATTCTGGCCGTAGTGTATACTGTTTGTGTTATGAGAATTGATGAACAAACAAAACTTGATTATCGAGACGTATTAATAAGACCAAAACGTAGCACCCTTACCTCAAGAAAAGAAGTTGTATTAGAAAGAACTTTTTCATTTTATCATTCACCAAAAACTTGGACGGGCGTTCCAATTATGGCGTCTAATATGGCAACTTGTGGAACTTTTGGAATTGCAAAAATTTTAGCTCCACAAAAATTAATCACAACTTTTCATAAATATTATTCCGTAGCAGAATTTGAAGAATTTTTCAAAACTTTTGATAATCCGGATTATGTTTGTTACACACTAGGTATACGTGATGAAGACATAGAAAAAATTAAAGAAATGAAAGAAAAAGATTTAATGAAAAACTTTTCTTTTATTTGTTTAGATGTACCGAATGGCTATCTTCAAAGATTTTTGGAAAATGTGCGATTAATTCGTAGTCTTTTTCCAGAGCATATTTTGATTGCTGGAAATGTTGTGACAAATGAAATGACTGAAGAAATAATTTTAGCGGGCGCTGACATTGTAAAAATTGGAATTGGGCCAGGATCTGCTTGTACGACACGTAAAATGACGGGTGTTGGTTATCCTCAATTGTCGGCAGTAATAGAATGTGCTGATGCTGCACACGGCATTGCTAATGATCAAGGTGTCGGACGAATTATTGCCGATGGTGGGCAACAATATATCTCTGATATTGCCAAGGCGTTTTGTGGTGGAGCTGATTTTAATATGTGTGGATCTCTTTTTTCTGGTTTTGAACAAAGTGATGGAAAATTAATTGAAAAAGATGGTAAAAAGTTCAAAGAATATTTTGGTTCTTCTTCAAACAAAGCCATGGAGGAACTTTATGGAAAAAAAGATTCTTATCGAGCGAGCGAGGGGAGATACACTTTGATACCATTCAAAGGGGATCTAAATAATTTTCTTCAGGATTTATTTGGTTCATTAAGAAGTACTGGAACGTATCTTGGTGCAAGACAATTAAAAGAATTTTCAAAACGGGCGACTTTTATAAAAGTTAATCAACAACTGACAACCTATCTTGAACAATATGATACTGGCGAGTAAAAGTTGTGATAATATAAATATATGAAAACTGAAGAATTAGAAATACAACAGGATCCACACGAAAGAGAAATTGGTCTTGCTAATGGTGAGGTGGTTCCAAAGAATCGTTTGGAAAATCAGATCAGACTTGCGACTGCGATGTATAGGTTGTTGAAAGATGAAAATGTTGATTTGAAAATTAAAGATAACAGAAATAATATAATGTTTTTTTGGTCAGAAGGAGGTGATGAATCTTTTTCAAAAACTTATCATTACATTGAAAATGATTCCAATTTTATGCTGCACCCACGTTTGCAAGGTAATATTCTAAACATTAGTGTAGATGACGTTATTTTTTATAAACAAAATAAACAACTTCCTTTAGAGTAATTTAGCAAAAAGAAAAC
>CAYOAT010000004.1:4904-9328 GCA_964402215.1 uncultured Candidatus Saccharibacteria bacterium | reverse complement strand
TCGCGCAAAAGCTGATGGGTAATCTGCTCTTCCCGCAATGGGTTAGTTGTATTCGATCCGGCGAGCCAGATCAGGGCGGCGAGTAGCCTTGTTGGGGCCGCTCAAACCTCTTTCGATTGTTTGCTTGGCCAACCTGTAGTCCACTCGGACGTGATCGTACAGCGACCCGTCATCACGATACAGGTACAAATCGTACCCGTAGTCGTCATAGACGTATTCGCCGTAGGCGTATCCGTCATCCGAGTAGTCCGGCAACACTTCGTCATCCTGCGTGGCAGGATTGTAGTTGCTGCTGGTGTATATCGGCTCGTCGCCTTCGCTGGAATTGCCGTTGTTATTGTCATTTTCTTCGACAACAACGATGACAGGTTGCACCGGCTGGGTGTTAACAGGACGAATGTCCTTGATATTCTCCTCATCGTCGCAACCGGCGACGAAAAGTGCGAGAATCCCAACCAACGCAATCCAAATCCATTTAAACTTCATCTCAATGTCCTCCTGTAGATAGTGGGGAATCCACTATCTAATTAGTTTTCCTTATCAGATTATACCATTTATTTTGGTATATTGTCAAGCCGAGCAATTAATCTTCATTTCTGTATCTTTTTACAATAAAATAGCTTGCGATAACTACACAAATAATCACAATTACTGCTAGTAAAGTAATTTGATATCTAATATCGATAACTTTCAGACTATTAATCTTTGAAATTGGAGTGTTGTTTGTGGATAAATTTAAAGAGCTTATAGTAATTATTTTCGAGTCATTAATCATAATTGTATATCCATTACCTGATATTTTTTCTGGATTATTTTTAGGCTGAGCAATTAAATTCAATGGATCAGTAGGTATCGCTACAATAAAATCGGGGGTTAATTTTGAAAGATTAATAAAATTCCCGCAGCTAATTTTCTCTGTGAATTCGGTGTATCTGCTGTCACAAATTTCTGTTTCTACGCTAGATATTCCAAGAAGGTCATAACTTTGATTATCAATATAATATTGCTGAATAGCCTTATTTAAAGCATTCATATCAGAAAGTCTTTGTGAATCATAAGCCCTAGCAATTTTTTCTGCGGGTCCAATAACTGTAATTACGATACTGTAAAGAATAGAAACAATAGCAATAACGATTATTAATTCTAATAAGGTAAACCCATTTTTAAATTTTGTTTTATCTTTAATCACTTCTCAATATTGTCGACGATATTGAATTTTGTGTCAATTAATTAAACTTTTATCAAATAATTTTATGTTATTATTATGAAAAGTAATTTATGTCGTTTAATTATAAAATAGCCGCTTTTGATTTGGATGGAACTATCGCTGAAAGTAAACAGGAAGTTTCTTTAAAAATGGCTGAAAAACTTTTTGAACTAGCAACAAAATTAAAAGTCGTGGTTATTTCGGGTGGGTCCATTGTCCAGTTCAAAAAACAGATTTTTCCTTCATGGCTAGCCATTAAAAATAGTAGTACAAAAAAAATATCAGAAATCGCTGATAAAAATTTAATTCTTTTGCCAGTATGTGGAACTCAGCAGTATTTTTATGATCAAATTTCAAATAATTGGTTTTTAAATAATTCTGAAAGTTTCGATTCTTTATTGAAGGAGAAGGTTTTGGCGGCCGTTGATTATGTTATTACAAGTGGAAAATTTGATATATCAGAAAATCCAACGGGACCGTATATTGAGGACCGTGGAACGCAGATTACATTTTCTGCACTTGGACAAATGGCACATTTTATTGAAAAACAATCTTGGGACAAGGATCAAAAGAAAAAAATTGCGATTAGGAATGAATTGGCAAAAATGCTGCCGGAACTTGAGGTCAGGGTTGGTGGTACAACCTCAATTGATATTTTGCCAAAAGGTTTCGATAAAGCGGTTGGTATAACAAAATTGTTACCTTATCTTGGTATGACAAAAATGGACATGATCTATGTTGGTGACGCACTATTTCCTGGTGGAAATGATGAGCCGGTATCAAAAATTGGTGTTAAGTGTGAAAAAGTTGATGGACCTGATGATACAATGAACTTAATTGATAATTGGCTTAAAGAGATGAAATAAGGTTAAATTGTTTTATGTTTAATAAATTAGAATCACACCAAATAAAATTTTCTAAACCCCCAATTGCTTTTTTCTCCGTCGAATATGGTTTTGATGATGAAAAAAATCAATTTGCTGGTGGACTTGGAATTTTATCGGCAGATTTTGTATTGGAGGCCAGCGAACAAAATATTCCGTTTGTGGCATTGGGATTAAAATATTCGAATGCGGATTTATCTTCTGATTTTCAAGAAATTCAATTTGATAATAATGAGTCAGTTTTGTATTTGCCAATCATTGATCAAAGGATTGCTTTTAGAGCTTTAGTTAAAAAATATTCAGAAAATGTTTATTTAATTTTTCTTGATACTGATGTTCCAGAAAATTCCGCAGTAAATAAAGAAATTTTGAAAAATATTTATGATTCGGAGATGGAAACATTTTTGAAACAGCAAATGATTTTGGGACTTGGTGGTAACATGGTTTTGCAAAAATTATTTATTTCTCCAAGTGTTTATCATTTGAACGAGGGGCATACGGCTTTTGCGGCACTTGGGTTGCTACTTGAAGAAGCTTGCACAAAACAAATTTCATTAAAAGAAGCATTTACCTTGATCACAAGCAAAATTGTGGCTACAAAACATACGATTTTATCTGCTGCTGGAGTAAATCTTGATAAAAATCTTTTTGGGTTCTATCTCGGAAAGTATTGTTTAGAAAATGGTTTTTCAGTAGACGAGGTGTTTGATTTTGAACAAGGTAGTAAAAATGATGATAATATTTTTTCAACCACAAAATTTTTAATAAAGGTAGCTGGACGTCAAAATGGAGTTAGTCGTTTGCATACAGTTTGTGAAAAGAAAGCTCATCCTGAAAGTGATTTAATTGCAATTACAAATGGTGTTAACAAAAATCGTTGGATTGCAAAAGAGTGGGGAATTTCAAATAAAAATTCTTTTAAGGAAACAAAAAATATTTTGAGAAAGAGATTGGTTGAATATATCAAAAAAGAAACAGGAACAACAATTTCTGAGACAGCTTTAACTTTTGTTTGGGCGAGACGTTTTGCAAAGTATAAACGACCAGATCTCTTGTTTTCAGAACCTGAAAAACTTTTAAAACTTTTAAGTGATAATAAATATCCAATTCAGATTGTTTTGTCTGGAAAGGCTCATCCTGCAGATGAATATGGTCAAAATACTTTGGGGATGATCCAGGATTTTATTGAAAAAAATAATTTAAAGTCAAAAATTGTTTACTTACCAAATTATTGTCCAAAAATTTCACATTACTTAACCGCTGGTGCAGATGTTTGGCTTAATACACCCGAAAGAGGAATGGAAGCCTGCGGAACGAGTGGAATGAAAGCGGGTTTAAATGGAACTTTACAATGCAGTGTTTCCGACGGCTGGATTGATGAAATTAATTTAAATGAAATTGGCTGGACTTTACCTGATGCTGATACAAAAACAACAGCAGATGCACTATTTGATTTGCTTGAAAAAGAGATTATTCCAGAATTTTATGCTGATTTAGGTAATGAATTTGCTTTTGGTAGTTGGGAAGATAAGATGAGAAAAACACAGGAAATAATACTTAAAAACTACACTACAACCAGAATGCTCGATGACTATTTCACAAAGCTATACTTGGTTGATTAGAAACTTTTCTTGTACACAAAAACCTGCTATAATATTTTACTGTGATAAGCATTTTTCGTCAGAAGAATCTTAAGATCTTGTTTGTGGCGGCCGAAGCTGCTCCGTTCGTAAAAGTCGGGGGTCTCAGTTCGGTTATGAAGTCTTTACCAAAAGCTCTAAATGAGATTGGTCATGATGCGCGCGTCTTGGTACCAAAATACCTTTCTATTGATACAGAAAAATATTTTTTAAAGATGGAACGTGAAGGACTTGAAGTTCCAACTGGAAATACCGACGGTCCAGAAAATTTAATTTGTAATATCAAACGTTGCGACCCGGTCAAGGATGAGGATACCGTCACGACTTATTTTTTGGAAAATCAAGAATATTATGAAAAGCGCGCCAATGTTTATGGATATTCAGATGATCCAATTAGATGGGCCTTGTTTTGTCGTGGGGCAATAGAATTTATAAGAAAAAATCAAAACTGGGTACCTGATGTAATTGTTTGTTCTGATTGGCAAACGGCCCTTATCCCAAATCTTTTAAAGAAGGTATATAGCGACAATCCAAAATTATCAAAAATTGCTACTGTCTTTTCTATTCACAATTTATATTTTCAGGCGATGTATGATCACCGGTTTGTTTCTGAAATGGATTTTGATGATGGGCATTCGGATGTTCCTGGTTTTGATAATCCGCGTTTAGAAAAGTTGAATTGGATGAGGAGAG
>CAYOAT010000004.1:0-4894 GCA_964402215.1 uncultured Candidatus Saccharibacteria bacterium | reverse complement strand
GAGGGGTTATGTATTCGGATATGATTAACACTGTTTCTCCAAATTATGCCAAAGAAATAATGACCAAAGATTATGGTGAATTACTTGATGATTTGTTGCGTGAACGACGATCGGTTTTAACCGGAATATTGAACGGCATTGATTATGATTTTTGGAATTCAGAAGAAAACCCTCATGTTGCTGCACCATACAGCATAAAAAATCTTTCTGCTCGAGCAAAAAATAAAGCTGCTTTGCAAAGTCAGTTTAATTTACCTGTTAAAAAAGATGCTTTCATAATGTCTTATATTGGTCGTCTAGCAAAACAAAAAGGTTTTGATCTTATGATGCCAATTCTGGATTTGTTAATTCAGGAATTACCAATGCAACTCGTTGTTGTAGGAGAAGGAGAATCGGAGTACATGCAGTTTTTCCATAATCTTGAGACAAAGTATCCTGATAAAGTTGCGACTCATCTGAAATTTGACAGTGTTCTTGCTCCAAAGATTTTTTCTGGGTCTGATGTGACTTTAATTCCATCTAGATTTGAGCCATGTGGACTTGTTCAGATGGAAGCAATGCGAATGGGAACTATTCCGATCGTTAGAAAAACTGGCGGTTTGGCGGACAGCGTCGAAGATTATAGTCCAGAAAAACAAACTGGTACTGGGTTTGTTTTTGAAAAATTTGATTCTTCGTCTCTCATGATTGCTATTATTCGTGCCTTTGAAAATTTTCGTGATAAGGAAAGATGGCAGGCGTTGCAGAAGCGAGCAATGGCAAAAGATTTTTCTTGGCAACATTCTGCAGAAAAATATGTGAAATTATTTTTGCAAGCAATTGCAACACGTAATCTACGATAATTTTTATATGAAATGGGCCAATTTTTTACACTTTTATCAACCAGCTCAACAGCAGGCTGATATTTTGGAAGCGGTTGTCGCCCAATGTTACAGGCCCGTTATAGCTAGTATTTTTAATAATCCGCGAGCTAAACTAACAATAAATATTAATGGTTCACTTTTAGAATTATTTGATAAATTTGGATACAAAGATTTGATTCAAATGTTGCGAGCTGTTGGTGAGCGTGGCCAGGTTGAATTTGTCGGTTCTGCAAAATACCATGCTTTTTTACCTTTCTTAGAAAAAGATGAAATTTTACGACAAATCAGAATTAATGATGAAACTAATTCTTTCTATTTGGGAAATGCATATAAACCAAAAGGATTTTTCCCGCCAGAAATGGGTTATTCAAAGAATGTGGCTCTAGCAGTAGAAGAAGCCGGATTTGAATGGATGATTTTGGATGAGATTACTGCAACAGGGAAAGTTGGGGCAGTTGATTACTCAAAAATTTATAAAATTAAGGGAACTAAATTGAACGCTTTCTATCGTGAACGTAGATTAAGTAACGTTATAATGAGCGCTGTTGTTAGAAATGCAGATTCTCTGGCAGAAGTAATGAGTAAGGAAATATCTATTGATAATTATGTTGTGACTGGAATGGATGGAGAAACTTTTGGGCACCACCGCCCAGGACTTGAAAAATTACTTAATGAAATTTATGTTGATAATCGTTTTGAGCTTGTGACAATTTCCGAATTGTTTAACTTTTATAAAGAGACAATTGAAACAGAACCAGCTCCTTCCACTTGGGCCAGCAGCCAAAGTGATATCGATCGACATGTTCAATTTTTATCTTGGTCTGATCCAGATAATCCAATTCATGAATGGCAATGGCAATTATTTAATTTGGTAAATGATTCAGTTAAGAAAACAAAATTATCTGGAACTGAACTGGAAATTGTTCAAAAGAAAATGGATATTGCAACTGCCAGTGATCATTTTTGGTGGGCATCCGCAAAACCTTGGTGGAGTTTGGAAATGATAGAGGCCGGAGCGTTCATGTTACTTGATGTTGTTAGAAGTGAAATTGGTGCTTCTCCTGAAATCATCAAAACCGCTGAAAATTTGTATATGAAAATTATTTCTACGGCTTGCGATTGGCAGAGAACTGGCAAAGTTCGAGCAATGGCAAGAGAACAGCAAACCGTCACCAGAATTCCATTAAAGGACCGAACAGTAGGCGTTGGTGGTTCAGAAGAGGGCGTCTATTATGCTTTTATTGAAATGATGAAGAATCTTGAACAAAAAGCTGCCCTTAACAGGGAATATGAAAAGGCAGTTTTATGGAGAGATGCAATTTTTAAATTAGAAAATAAGTTAGATATTTATGAAGCTATAAATATTATTGATTTAGTTCGACTAGAAATTCCACATGAAGAAGTCGAATCTCTCATAGAAAAATATAAAGAAAAATATAATCAAATTAGGGGCGGTCAACCAGAGCAGAGGGGAGCATAATTGATTTATTTCAAAAAGCGAGTAGTCTCTATATCAGGACGATCATTTAATTTAAGGAGATTAAAATGGAGAGAACAGTAATTATTTCGGCCTTTCAACTTTCTGCTGAAGGCGAATTTCAATTTTCTTGCCCACATTGTCAAAAGCCTTACCCCGCAGGAAATTCAATTATTTTGGCCCTTTCGAAGGAATGCCGAATAGTTGGCTTTCTTGGACAGTCAAAAAATTGCTGTAGTCACATAATAGGGTTAATGCCAAGAATCTTTATTAATAACGAACAGGCAGTTGCTTATGCGTTTGTTATTGCTCGGCACATTGTTGAATATGACGAGTTTTTTGATAGCGACGTGAAATCTTTCAAGACAATGCTGGATAAGATTGCTCCGGGCTCATTTGCTGAGTTAGAAATAATTGCCTCTAGGTTATTTGGATAGACGTGTGCCAAACACAGTACTCCGCGTGATATTTATCTGCGGAGTTTTTTAATTGTAGAATTTACTTTGCTAAATAAACACTTACCACCGCGACTGTTTGACCATCATCTGATCTGCTGATGAAAATTCCCAAACTTCTATTATCTTTTGTTCCTGAAATTACTGAAGCTTCACCCATAGAAGATAACTGTGTTAATGACCATCCTGCATTTTGCAATTCTTTGTTGTAGAATGTCGCAACTGACTGGGCATTATCCTTTGTCATAAAATTAACGGTCACACCATTTTCACCATCTTGTTCATTAACTAATCCAGAGTATTGAATTACAGCGTTTGGATAATTTGGTACATCTTTTGGCCAATTTTTTGGCAAGGAATTACCAACAGTTATTGAACCATCTTCAGAGGTATATGTAACATCTCCATTTAATTTTTCATCTACTTTTACACCTGGTGCAATAGTTTTTTTGCTGCTAAACATAAAAATCGCAACTAAAACTAGAATAATAATTCCAATTGTTATATATAATCTGTTCTTTGATCCAGAAGTATTTTCTGCTGGAATATTTTGATTTTGTTCATCCATAAATTAATATTAAGTTAATAAAATCTACTAACAATTATACAACGACAAATTATTCAATACAAAAACCCGCCCGAATTTATCGAAGGCGGGGTGCGATTTTGGATCGCGGCTACTTTTTTGACACAGCTTTTTGGAGCATGTCTTTCAGCGCTTTTTTGAGAATTATGCCGAGGAAAGCGAGGATGTCCTTTTCGGATATCTTCTCATCCTTCAGTTCTTCCCATGAAGCAATTTTTTTTGCTTCCGCTTTTAGATCGTGAGCGCGTTTCAGATGTGGAAAATGGCTTGCCAGCCGTTTTACCAAAAACGCCTCTGCGATTCTGAGTCTCATATTTTTTGAAAGTTTTTTCAATCTCTTACTCTCTTTCTGCAATGTTCATTTTGTTGCTGGTGTTTGCTCGGCTTCGTTTTTCGGAATTTTGTCAATTAGACCTTTAATAAAAAAGAAGAGCTCCGTTCTGCTAACCCGTAGTCGTCTCAGTTCGGGCTCATGCGACAGAACGTATGCACGTTCCGTTATTTCTTTTTTAGACAAAATTTGACCTTTTTTTCTGGCCAAGCTTTCTAGCAGACCACGTGCTATTTGGTCTCGTCTCCTTGCTTTCAGGTACATCTGCATCACCTCCATTTCTGTTTTGATTTATATTAAAAATTATTTCCCATGTCAAATTTGTTTTGTGTTATAAAAAAAACTCACCATACGCTGGGCAGGTGAGTCTGTATCCTGACAATTTGTGACAGGATTAGGGTGTTCCGTTTTGGTCAATTGGTCATGCCGCAATAGCCAATTCTGGCTACAAAATACACAATTCCAATGAACATGCCAATGCTGCCAATTAACAAGTTTTTAGCCCCTAGAGGCCAAAATTTGAAGTACTGAATGCTTTTTTGACCCCGTGGTACGCGTAACCATTTAGATGGTGTAAACATACCACTAAGAGCACCCCACAACATCACTGCAACAGCTATATAATCCAACCAATTCATCATAATCAATGTACTCCTTTCAGTTTGTCAGGATATTATAGTTGGTTATAACTGTCAATTTATAAAATTTTATCTAGTTTGACAGCAAATATAACCGTGTTAGCGTTATTGGTATGATAAGAAATTATCGAAAGTTGAATATCGACGTTCTAAATGCAATGTCAGTGGATTGCGGGTTTTTCTATACACCAGAAAATCACACCCGTTTATATTCAGCCGAGATAATTTTAACCTAATGTAATAATTCTCTTAAATAATTAATGTTATGCCGGCTGAACAGAAGCCGGTTTTTTGTTCAGCAGAAATAGATAGTTCTTTATAAAACAAGGAGACAGAAGATGATCAAGAAGATTACAACTGAATATTATATGTTGACAGCGTTGTCGTGTGCGGGACATTCAATCATTTGTGCGACGTATGTTATGTATTTGTTGTCGCATGGATTGGATTTGTTTCAGATAAATATGGTGAACTTGGCTTTTTTCCTGACACTTTCTTTGGCAGAAATTCCGACAGGAGCTTTTGCTGATGTGTTTGGGAGAAA
>CAYOAT010000003.1:11305-93971 GCA_964402215.1 uncultured Candidatus Saccharibacteria bacterium | reverse complement strand
TAATTTAATAATAAAGATATTATAACAAATATTAAATAGAAAATTTATCCAAACCAAAAGTGTCATCGTCCTCTGATTGATTCTCTGTTTCCCATTCAGCATCTTTTTCTTCCACAAAAGAAAGTGGTGTTGCATTTTCTAATAGTGCTTCTGAATTAGCAATTACGACAGAGCCTTCTGCGGTATCACCGTCCAGAGTTGTTATTTCTGTAACAGAATCATCTTTTGCTGTTTTTCTTCCTTCATTCAAGGCAAACATTATCTGTCGTAATTCATCTTCATCCATATAATCAATTCGAATTCGGCCACCTACATTTTTTGGTTCGATATAGACACGAGCACCCAGTTTCTGACTTGCTTTCTCTTCCATCAAAACAATATCAGGATCAAACATTCTTTCTTTCTTTCGTACTTTTTCAAAAGCGATTTGTCGAGAAATTTTTTCTGCATCACGGACAGTTAATTTTTTTAGAAGAATTTCACGGAATAAAACATTTTGTTCTTCAACGCGATCAGTTAACATGAGTAAAGTTCTAGCGTGACCCTCCGAGATTTTTTTATCAGCAAGAGCTGTTTGAATTTCTTCTGGCAAAGCCAAAATTCTAATTGAGTTCGTAACATATTCACGACTTTTACCAACTTTTTTTGCAATCTCTGTATGTTTGAAACCAAATTGATCGGCTAATTGTTGAAAAGCTCGAGCCCGATCGATTGGATTCAAATCTTCTCTTTGCAAATTTTCAATAATTGCTAATTCTAATTTTGTCCTTTCATCATCAGCATGAGTGCGAATCAGGGCTGGAACTTCACGAAGTCCGGCAATTTTTGAAGCCCGCAAACGTCTTTCGCCCGCAATCAATTCATATTCAGTAGTAATACCGCCATCTTCTTTTATAACTTCCTTTCTGGTAACAACAAGCGGTTGCAAAACACCATACATTCTAATAGAGCTCGCCAAATCATTTAAACGTGCAACATCAAACTCTTTTCTTGGCTGATATGGGTTTGGATGAACTTTATCAACTTCAATAAAGAAAACTGCGTTATTTTGAAAAGCTGATTTTTCGTGCGGGTTCTCTGGTTCCATAAATTTGTTTTTTATTTTAACACTCTTCGTCAATTGATTAAAGCGAAAAAAAGTATTAAGCTGTGTGTTATTCGCATAGTAAATACTTTGGCGATAACATGCCGGGATGGCGGAATTGGTAGACGCACACGACTCAAAATCGTGTATCCTCTGGGTGTGAGGGTTCGAGTCCCTCTCTCGGCACAAATTATGAAACCTAAAATTGTTGTTATTTTGGGCCCAACTTCTAGCGGTAAAAGTGATTTAGCGGTTTTGCTCGCAAAAAAATTTAATGGCGAGATCATTTCTGCTGACTCAAGACAAGTCTATAAAGGACTTGATATCGGAAGTGGAAAAATTACCAAAAAAGAAATGTGTGATATTCCCCATTATTTATTGGACGTAGTTTCTCCAAAAAAAGTTTTTTCTGTTTCTGATTATAAAAAATTAACTGAGAAAAAAATTGCGGAGATTTTGTCTCGCAAAAAATTACCCATCATTTGTGGTGGAACAGGATTTTACATTCAATCTGTTGTTCACGGAATTATTTTACCGGAAGTTCCAGAAAATAAAGTCTTGAGAAAAAAACTAGAAAAACTTGATTTAGTTTGGTTACAAAACATTTTGAAGAAATTAGATGAGAAAAGATTTGCTGAAATTGATGTAAATAATAAAGTTCGATTGATCCGAGCAATCGAAATCGCTACTGCTATTGGTAAAGTACCAGAAATTATTTCTGCCCCAAAATATGACTGTTTACTAATTGGACTTTCTTGGCCAAAGGAAAAATTAGAAGAAAGAATTGAAAAACGTCTCATTACGCGAATTAAAAAAGGTTTAATAAAAGAGGTTTCCGATTTACATGAAAATGGTCTTTCTTGGAAAAGATTAGAAATGTTAGGGCTTGAATACAGATATATCTCTCTATTTTTGCAAAATAAACTTTCTCGCAAAGAAATGGTTGAGGAACTGAAAAACAAAATTTATCAGTATGCGAAACGTCAAATGACTTGGTTTAAAAAAGACAAAAAAATTATTTGGATCGAGCAAAATAAAATTAAACCAGCTGAAAAATTAGTTGCTAATTTCTAATATTTTGATTACTAAATAAATAATAAAAAAACCATGGTGAATTTCTTCATCATGGCCCTGTTCGTCTAGAAAAGTTTAGCCTTTACCACCGAATCGTCATCTGAACCAGTGGTCGGAATATGTGTCATCTGATGAACCAATTCTGGCTTCACAGACTTAGTCACAAATCATCCATTTTTAGGCGACAAATAAAGCAATGCGATAACAAACAACAAAACCGATCCGATTAGAACTGATACCCACGGTTTTTTCATGTACATTTCCTTTTATTTTGTGCCAAATAACACATAATAAGCCGTTTTGCTTACTATTTCCAAACAGGAGATTATCACATTATTTGTGATTGATCAACAGACAAATTTTTGGCTTTAATTCTTTATTTCCACATTCATTTATATAATTAATTTGCCATTTCATTGATACTTCGAAATAATTAGATTATGAAAAATAAATCCAGTGGATTCTTAACATTGATCGGACTCCTAATTACTATGGTAATAATTGCAATGTGGTTTTATTTATATTCAAACAAAACTCAAAAAATACATAATACAGAAAATAATAATTTTGACATACAAACAGGAACACCAACTATAACCGAAGCACGCAACGATATTCAAAAAGCTGAGGATGTAAAAAAACTTGTCGAAAGCAAATACGAAAATTTAGAAGATTTTTAGAATACACTATCCGTAGAATAACTTTTATTCTAATTCTTTTATTAGTTTTTCAATATTAATTCGTATATATCTATTTATACTTTCCAAGCCTGTATCAAAATTATTATCAAAAACAGTTGTTCTGATTTTTTCTAGTCTTTGTTTTAATTCATTTCTATTAACTTCTTTCTCTTTAATTTCATTACGTTCTCTGTTATAAACGGAAAAACCTCTTGCTCTCTGGACATCTAAAGACAGAGATCTCATCATGCTTATAATTTCAGTTTCAATCGTTGATTTTAATAATTCTGAAATAATACTTTTAATATCAATATTCTTCGATAAATAATTATCTTTATTTTCCCTAACAATTTTTGATACTTGTTCCGCAAAAAAATCCAAATCTACTTTTTCTAGATTCTTGATTTTGGACGATAAATCTCTTAATTTTTCACCAAGTTCTACCGAAGCAACAATACTCATCAAAATGTTTTCTTTTTCAATTGAAATATCAATTTCAGCGGTCTTCCTTTTGTTCTCAATTTGCAACGCCAGCTCCTCCACTCCACGTAAAATTTTAATTTGTTTATCTAGATCAAAAGCTTTAATGGCAATTAATAAATGTTCCATTGAATCAATTTTACTTGGATCAAGATCATTTCCCTCTAAAAAACTTTTCATCTGCTCACCAATATTTTTTAGCTCATCCTTTGCTTGTTCAATTTGTTTTTTTCTTTCTATTGGGTCGTCACCGTTATAAATGGCCAGTTGTTTTCTGCCAGATTCATATTTTGATGTATAACCAACAATTTCTTTTTCTTGCTCATTAATTTCAATATCAGTGTGAGTAGCATAATTAATTGATTTATTATCCGGTTTTTCCATAATAATAATTCGACCGCTTTCATTATTAGAAACTTCTGTTTCACTTTTACTTCCATCGCGACGTTCTTTTTGGGTGGCCCATTCAAATGCATATATGAGATCACTCGATATGGTGGCCCGACCTTCTTGTGCTTTAAACTTTTCTTGCTCTATTTTTCCGGCATCTACCTCAGAACTAGTTCCGTGCACAATATATTCTGGTGATTTCATATTTATTAAATTAAATATAATTTAAAACAACCTCAATTAATATTCTGCGGGCCCACCAGGATTTGAACCTGGAACAACGGTTTTGGAGACCGACGTTTTACCATTGAAACTATAGGCCCTTCAAAAACTAATATATCACATTTATACGCTGTTGCGCTAACAAAAAACCGGCATTTCGCCGGCTTTTCTTTATTTCTTTGCTTCCTTAAATACAACCATCTTCTTTAGCTTTTTGCTGTATTTTTTAAGTTCAATTTTTCTTTCAACCTTTCTACGATTCTTGCGTGACCAATAAACCTCGCCTGTTTGCTTGTTTTTTAATTGAATTAAGTTGTCTTGTGACATAGTAGAAACAGATTACTACATTTATTGTAGAAACGCAATTGTTTTAAGCTACACATAAGCCACAAAATCAGCCTTTAACTGGGCCAGTATTTAACTATTGACAAGGTGGGTATAAATATGATATTATATTGGAAATACCTATGACAATAGCAAAAAACATTGTTTTGAGAGTTTTATTCATAATCGCGATAATTGCCGTGATCTTTATTTTGGCTTTTGCCATTATAAAGTTTCTACCGATGTTGTTTTCTGGATTTGCATCAGTTGGTGATGCAATCTCTTCCCCATTCAAGAAAAATGAGGTTTCTGTCAGCGTGAATGACCCTAGCCTAATAGACGGAGACAAATTTTCTATTAATTGGGATTACAAATCAGAAAAAATTGGTGCTTTTTATTTAACATATAAATGTATTGATAATTTAAAAATTACCGCAACGGAACAATCAGGCAAAAGAACAGTTTTATGTAATACACGTTATCCATTACCACAAAATGCCAAAAACATTGAGCTTGGTATTAGCTACAATCAAGAAAATTCGTTCATTGATTTACCTTTAGAGGTTTCTTATATTGAAACTTCAAATAATACTATCGTTGCAAGTGGACAGGCGACCATTACCGTTCAGGATTCAAAAGATCCAACTCCAATTGGTACTAATGCTGGCGCAACAATTTCTGCTGGAAACGTTACTCCTGCCGAAACAAATGACTCTACAGACGATAAACCAGTTTCTAATCCTGTTTTACCAAAAATTCCTGCTGATTTGGCCATTATAAATGCTGACCCTACTGGCGACCTAGCTGTACAATTTGTTGTTAGAAATATTGGTGGACAAGATTCAGGAAGTTGGATATTTAGTTACTCAACACCAGGAGAAGGAACAGAAAATTCCCCTTCTCAACCAAACTTGCGACCCGGAGATACGATTAAATACACATTGAAATTTGATGGAGGAACTCCAGCAGGAAAAACAACTATTATTATTGATTCCAACAATAAAATAAAAGAAAATTCTGAATCAAATAATAACGTTTCAATAAACATTAAAGGTGATGAAAACGGTAGCGGCGTTGATAATGATTATGATGAAAATGATGATGCTGATTTACAAATTGAAAACTACAAAGTTGGCAGAATGTCTGGTTCAAAATTTATTGAAGATGATGAAATCGATGAAGATGATGATGCCGCAATACAATTCGTTGTTGTTAATCGTGGTGGTGAAGATACTGATGATTGGAAATTCAAAGTCACCAATTTACCATACGATGATGAAGATGATTATGAATCAAAAGATCAAGATTCACTCGAACCAGGAGAATCAACAATAATAACTGTTGAATTTGAAAACCCTGATGAGGGTGATTACAACATTAGAATTGAAGTAGATTCTGATGATGATGTTGATGAAGAAAAAGAAAACAATAATACTGATTCTGAATCTTTAGAAGTTTCTAACTAATACAAAAAACACCTTTTTGAGATCCTCCGCAGATTTGTTTATAAAACAAATCGAGGACTGGATCGAATAAAAGGTGTTTTTTGTATTTCTTAACTTCTAAATATCCAAATCAGCGTATTTTGCGTTGTTTGTAATATAAGATTTTCTAGCTGGAACATCTGTACCCATTAGCATGTCAAAAATTGAATCGGCCTCTATCGCATCATCGATTCTAACTTGCTTCAAAATACGATTCTTCACATTCATTGTTGTCTCAGCCAATTCATCAGCATTCATTTCTCCAAGACCTTTATATCTTTGAATTCGCCATTTGGTTTCTGCTCTTTTTGCAGTTTTTTCAACATCCTCTGCAGTAGGCTCTTCATCTGATTCTTCTACATCTTCCTCAATAACATCACCACCCTTTCCGACTAATTTATTTTTTTCCTCATCACTAAAAACATAATGAACTTCTTTTCCTCGAGCCAGTTTATATAACGGTGGTTGCGCAATATACAAAAATCCTCCATCAATTACGGGTTTAAAATATCTATAAAATAAAGTCAAAAGCAAAGTTCTAATGTGAGCACCATCGACATCGGCATCTGTTGCAATAATAATCTTGTGATATCGCAATTTTGATATATCAAATGTATCGCCAATTGCTGTACCCATCGCGACGACTAAGTTTTTAATTTGTTCTGAACCCAACATTCTATCTAGACGGGCTCTTTCAACATTCAAAATTTTACCTCGCAAAGGTAGAACGGCCTGAGTACGTCGATCACGACCAGTTTTTGCTGTACCACCCGCAGAGTCTCCCTCCACAATAAATATTTCTGATTCTTCAGCCAATTTTGTCTGACAATCTGCCAATTTTCCTGGCAAAGTCATTCCTTCCAAAGCTCCCTTTCGAAGAACAGAATCTTTTGCAGCTTTTGCCGCTTTTCGTGCTCGTAAAGCCAAAACAACTTTACTTATAATAGATTTTGCATCATCAGGATTTTCTTCAAGGAAAGCATTAAAAGCTTCACCGAAAATCCCCTCGACTGCACCACGAGCTTCGGTTGAACCCAACTTTGACTTTGTCTGACCTTCAAATTGAATTTCCGCACCCATTTTAATAGAAACAACAGCTGTGATTCCCTCGAGCGCATCATCACCAGTGAAACCACCGTCAGCTTCTTTTATTAAATTATTTTTCTTACCGTAATTGTTTAAACATCGTGTTAGAGCAGTTTTAAAACCAGTAATATGTGTTCCGCCTTCGCTGTTATAAATATTGTTCGCAAAAGCGGTAAGACGTGGAGAAATATCATCAATATATTGAAGAGCCACTTCTACTTCGACTTTGTTATCCTCAGAAGATTTGTCGACATAAAAAATATTTCGATGAACTGGTTTATTAAATTTATTTTTAAAACTTACGAGTGATGCAAGGCCGCCCTCAAAATAAAATGTTTTAGAATCAACTGATTCACCAGTCTCGGCAATATATAAAACATCATCCAAATTAATTTTTTCCTTATAATTTCTAGCATCAATAACTGTGATTCGTAGACCTTTTACAAGGTAGGCCTGAAGTCGTAAATGTTCAACAACCTTTTTAAAATCAAACTCAACTGTTTCAAAAATAGAAGCATCTGGTTTAAATGTCACAACTGTTCCAGTATATTTACTTTTCGAAATTTGCTTTACAGCAGATTTTTTCTTTCCAATATTGTATTCCTGAAAATATTTTCCCCCATCACGATGGACTTCAACAAAAAGATGTTCAGATAAAGCGTTTACCACAGAAGCACCGACGCCGTGCAAACCTCCAGAAACTTTGTAGCCGCTGTCCTCACCACCGAATTTACCTCCGGCGTGTAACGTCGTCATAACAGTCTCAAGAGCTGAAACTTTTGTTTGTTTGTGTTTATCAATAGGAATACCACGACCGTTATCAGCGACTCTGACGTAACCCTCTGGTAGCAAGGCCACCTCTATGTGATCAGCAAACCCACCCATGGCTTCGTCGCGGGAATTGTCAAAAATCTCTGTTACAAGGTGATGCAAACCATCAGGGCCTGTTGTACCAATATACATACCGGGACGCATTCTGACGGGTTCTAGCCCCTCTAAAACGGTGATTTCGTCGGCATTATATAGATGTCCTTTTCCTCCCCCTTTTGCGTTATTTTTAGCCCCTTTTTGTGGGGCCTTTCCTACTTCTTTTGCATCGTCTTTTTTGAGTGTCATTATTTCTATATTTTATCAAAATCCCCAATATTAACAAGTGTAATAACCACTCGTATATATGAAATTACGGGTGGTTTTTTAATCAATAAATATTGCAAGTTTTCGCCAATATTTGATAAATTCTTTGACCTTAATTTCCGTGCTTTTTAAACATATTCCATCACGAGAATCTGGGTCATGGTAATAAAGAATTTTCTTTTTATTGTCAAAACCAACAATCAATATTAAATGCGAATGTTTGTTGTTATTAAAATTTGGTTTAACAGAAACTATTACGGGTAAACCATTTAATAATTTTGATGTTATTTTATTGATACCAAATTCTGAAAGTGACAAATCATATTTTCCAGAAAGCATTGTAACGCCATGAATTTCATCAATCTGGATACTGACGGAACGAAACTCCTGAGAATATGCCATTACACCGTGATTCCGCAAAAGTCTGACTAAAGATTCATGTGACCACCCATCTTTTGTATAACCATTAATTGCAATTCCCTCATCAATTAATAAATTAATTAGTGGTGATTTTTTTACTAAAAAATCCAGAATCATTTTTACAGCTGCAATACCACAAGAAACGTTTCTCCATTTCTCGGGAACCAAATCAGAATTTTGTGAAAAATAAGGTACATTCAAAACAACTTTCATTTTATTTCCTTTCTTTTTTTCCATAACTGTTATAGCTGATTTAGTTAAAATCTTTTTAAAAAAGTTCTAAAGTTTTTATGACTACTTATCTAACTTCCCAACCCTTATCGGACAAATCTTTATTTATTGATTCCATAATGACATTTATTTCTGCATCAGTTAATGTCTTTTCATTAGACTGGAATACCAATCGGTAGGCAAAAGAAGTTTTGTCTTCCTTCTTATAGACATCAAAAAGTTTTGTTTTAACAAGCAAATTTTCTGAGTATTTATTAATAATATTTAATAGTTTTAATGGATCAATATTGTTTGGTATCCAAACAGCTATGTCGCGCAAGATGAATGGAAAAGCCGAAATTGGTTTGTAAGTTACAGATTCAATTTCTGGTAAATTATATAGTTCAGTCGGTACTGATAATGACTCGTAGAATTTATCCAAATTTATTTCGACAAAATTATCATTATCAGAAATACTAACAGTGATTTTCTGGTTGAAAGCAACCGATAACGCCTCAACAGCAAGTTTTACACTTTCAGTTGGTTTTTGTTTTTTAAAACCATTTTTATTTATGACACCAATTGATAAAAATAGTTTTTCGCCATCCTTTGGAAAAACCTTACCAATTTCAAATAATTTTATTTGATCAAGACCAAATAAATCAATATTTCTTAGATTCTTCTCTAGAGCATCAATCATGCCTGTTCGTAAAGTTGTACGCAGAAACGCCTTATCATCTGCGATTGGCTTTTCTGGCGTAATATCCCCTTCTTTCACGAAAGTGTAAGTAATAACTTCTGAAAAACCTAAATCTGACAATGTTTTTCTAATTAAATTATTGTAAGCATAGGCTTTTTGAATTTTTGATTCAAAAGAATTTTTTGGTATTTCTTGATCTTTAACATATTCATAACCAAAGATTCGTCCGATTTCTTCTACAAGTTCAGTTTTATTTGTAATATCTAGACGTCTAACTGGAACACTAACTACAAATCGTTTTTCAGATTCAATAAGACTCGCACATTTTGTAAGTTTTTTAAAAGATGAACAATTATCAAGATCAGAAATCTCGACCCCATTTTTATTGTATCGACTACAATGAATAACTTTATTTTCGCCTAGGTAAATTCCAACATGATCAATTCCGCCTAGAACAGAAGTTCCAGGCAAATATTCGACTGTTTTATCCCAGACATGTCCAACCTCATTATTACCGAATACTAAATCTCCTGCCTGCAACTCTGCACGTTTTATTTCACGACCAAATACAAACTGATCAATAGAAATTCTTGGGATAGTTAGCCCAGCCTGTGCAAAGACGAAAGCCGTAAAAGAAGAACAATCAAACTTGCGTGGTGCATCAAATCGGACACTAGCGTGTAGTTCATATGGTTGTCCTAAATATTTTTTTGCTTCTTCAACTATTTTTTTTCTTACATCAACAATTTCAAATGGAAAATCTAAAGCTTGTAAAGTTTTTCTAATTTGTCTTTCGGATAGTTTTAAACCAAGTAAGGCCTCAACATCCGCAACTGAAACTCCAGTTTTATAAATATTTGCTTGTCGTGGATAAACATCGACTGAATCATAAACAACCACACCATCTGTTGCAGCGTATTTCAAAATTAAATCAGTTGCCAAATCAATCGCTTGTTCAGCAATCGCTGGTGTAATTTCGTTTTCAAAACGTTTGGACGATTCGGTTCCAACATTTATTCTCTTTGATGTTTTTCTGGTATCAGTTTGATTAAAATTTGCGGCTTCCAAAACAATGCTTGTTGTATTTTTATTTACTTCGGCTTTCTTGCCGCCTTTAATTCCGGCAACAGCTAACACACTATCTTTATCCGCAATTACATAATCTTTTACAGAAAGTTTAATTTCTTGCTTATCCAAAGTAGTAATCTGTTCTCCATCTATAGCACTTCGAACGAAAATTGTATTGCCAGACAATTTTTGTGTATCAAACGCATGCATCGGCTGACCCATTTCAAACATTACAATATTTGTAATATCAACAATGTTATTAATAGATTTTTGACCCAAGGACTTTAACTTATCTTTTATTTCTTTTGGAGAATCTTTTATTTCTATACCATCAATTTGTCTGGCAATATATCTCTTGCAAAAATTTCCAGAAATAGATACTTTGACTGGTGATTTTTTACCAGTAATAATTTTTTCTATTTTAGAAAGTTTATCTAGAAACTTTAAACCCGTAATAGTAGAAACCTCTTTTGCTATTCCATAATGACAAAGCGAATCATGTGAGCGGTTTGGAAGGACATCAATATTAAAAACATAATCATCATCGATTTTATCCAGGTCTTCAACTTCATAAGATCTTTTAGTCAAAAGTTCCTCCAATTTTTCTGGTTTTGGTAACTTTTTAAAATATTCTTTTAGCCAATTATAGGAAATAAGCATGTTATTAATTATTTAATTAAAACTGATTAACCAAACGTAAATCACCATTATAAAGTCCTCTAATATCATCAATTCCATATTTGATCATTGCTAATCGATCCAAGCCTGCACCGAAAGCAAATCCTGTATATTTTTTTGAATCAATTCCAACATTATTTAAAACGTTTGGATGAACCATGCCGGCGCCTAGAACTTCCACCCAACTACCGTCTTTACGTCTCATATCAATTTCAATTCCCGGTTCAACGAATGGAAAATATCCAGGACGAAATCTTATTTCGGTTTTCTTACCATAAAGTTTTTTTATAAAACTATTCAACGCAAATTTTAGGTGGCGCATATTAATTCCCTCACCAACAACCAAACCTTCAATTTGATGGAATTGAACTTCGTGAGTTCTGTCAGTGGCCTCATATCTATAAACTTTTCCAGGAACAACAATTTTTAATGGCGGTTTATTTTTCTCCATATATCGAATTTGTGTTCCTGAAGTCTGTGTACGCAAAAGGCTTGCTGGATTTGTTGCCAACCAAAATGTATCTTGCATATCTCTTGCAGGATGATCCTTTGGAACATTCAAAGCGTCAAAATTGTGGTATTCATCCTCTATTTCGTTACTTAAAACAACTTCGAAATCCATTTCTTTAAAAACTTTAACAATGTCATCAGTAATACGATTTATAACGTGAATATGCCCTTTTTCTTCGTTCATGAGGGCAATTTTATATCAAAAATAGTTTTAAAGCCAGGTTTCATTCCCCGCGAAAACTAGAGCTCAATTTTGTAAAATATTTCAGAATCCAAAACCACAATCTGATCACGAGAGTTTATTTCAAATTTCAAGTCTTTACCTAAATATATTGGTTGAATATTTCTTTCGGAACGATCATCAATTTCAACAGCATACAAACCATTATCATGTAAAACTATCAAAGCATCGTCTCTTCCTTGAAGAAAATCAAATGAAATAACGGGTTTTTCTAAATCAACGTTAATTAACGTTCTACAGTTTGTTAAATCGAGACAATAATAATATGGCTGGATATTATTGTCTGAAACCCAATTAACTGCAACATTATCATTTGAAAGCCATGAAACTTGATCACCACTAACAATAAGATTTTTTAAAGAATCTGGATCTGCAATACCAAGTTTTATAAAATAATCAGGAATTGTTTTAGTGGTTGTTGAAGTTGTCGTTGCACTCGATATTTTTTTTGACGGTTTTGTGACAGCAATTGGTGTGGATGTCGCTTCAATAAATAATTTTTGCAATTCTAAATATTCAAGATTAGTTGGAATTCCATTTTGAGTTGAAACAAAAGTTTGCGGTGTTGTTGTCCCAATTCCATCCTTATCTAAAAATGGGTAAACAGCCGTTGTTTTAACTTCAACTGGTAACATCAAAACCCTGGCCTCAGAGACAACTGAAGGATAAACCATTAATGTTTTCTCCCAGGAATTCATTCCCTCTTTTTTAACCACAACGTGATATGTCTTTTCAGGTTTCAAACTTTGAATCAATGTATTTCGCAACAACAGTCCATTTTTTTCTACATATTTATCATCTAGATAAATTTGTGCATTTGTAATATCGGAATGTAAATAAATTCCACCAGTTTTAACTAAAGTAAAAATATCATCAAGCTGTTCAATTTTGTAACCAAGCGATTTTGCCAAAATAACTGGTGCGGCCAAAACAAACACCACCATCAAGGTAATAAAAATATTTCTTCTGGTTTTCTTTGTTAATGGAATCATATTTATTGTTTTCGATGTTTTGGTGTAACCCAGAACTTTCCAAAATAATGTCCGATCATTAATCTTGTTTGTGAATCAAGACCGGGAATTGATCCGAAAATTATAATTGAAAATGGAATAAAAACCCATTGGAGTACAACTGCAATCCAACGTCTTTTTCTCTTTGTATATTCACCCGGCATTGGGGGCATCAAACTGACAGCCACAATTGCAGACAAAACTAATCCAAGCATTGCTACAAACATCAAATTTCTAGTAACTCTAGGGAGATTATAAGATAAAACAGTTGTTCTAAATTCATCACCTCCTAAAATTATTGGTAACCAACCAAGGAAAAGAATTAACAGCGGATTTGTTGCGAGTGACCAAAAACCTGTAACTTGAATTTGTAAATGCTGTAATTTTTTTATTAAAGGAATTTTTTTATTCTTAACAAAACCAAATAAAATATATGGGATGTTTTCTACTCCCCACATCCAGCGTCTATGCTGTTTATAAATATTTTTTAATGTCTGCCAAGTTGTTGGCGCCAAATTAGCGTCCATAGAAACTGGATATGCAATTGGTACAACAGAATAATCACCATCGTGCGCCAAAAATAAATTCCAAAAAATTCTGGAATCATCAGAAATCATATTTCTTTGCCAGTAATTCACTTCGTGCAATGCTTTGAATGGAACAGCATGGGAAGAAAATGTCACTAATTTTTCTGGTCTCTCCTGTTGAATCATTTGCCAAAATGTACTGGACATTGCTGCAATTCTCGACAAAAAAGGTGCTTGCCAAATATTATTGTTATATAAAGGAACTGGTTGAAATGAGACTTTCATTGGTTCCGGAGTCGTCAAAAAATGCCAAGTTAAACAAGCAAAATATTGTGGACCAACTACAGTATCAACATCAAAAGCAGAAACAATTACGTCTTCATATTTCCAATTTAAAACATTTATAATTTTTAATCTTGCTTCCTCTGCCGCAAAACTAATATTTGGACCTTTACCAGAAATTTCTCCTGGCAAATCTTTTGGATGAACCGTAATCAAAATTTCACCAATTTGATTTTGATATTTTGATTTCAATTTTTTTGCGATTTCTGCAGCTTCTTCCCCCGCACGCTCTTCGGTTGCCAAAACAACATGTAAATTTTCTTTACGATATTCTGAATTTACAATTGCGCGTAATGTGGTTTCTATAACTGATTCATCCTCATTATAAAAAGGCAAAAGAATTAAGTGTTGTAAATGTTCATATCGAAATTTTGAAAGTTGAGAATACCAATCCTCGGCCATATTATGTTTCATTCTCTTCCAATTGTGATATTGATGGTACCCAAGATCAATGGTTTTAAGTAACCAATATAAATCAAAAATGATAATGAAAATAGCAGCCCAAACAGGCTTGTAAATTGAAGCAACCACAATTCCGACTAGTGTGCCCCACGACAAAACACCTGGAAACATTTCCAAAAGTCTATAAATAACTCTGTCTTTTCCACTCAAATCGCGAGCGTGTGCTACATGGAAATAAGGTGTATCTTTGTATTCCATATTTTGAGCCACCTGTCGGGCTTGAACCGACGACCTACGGTTTACAAAACCGTTGCTCTACCAACTGAGCTAAGGTGGCGATTAATTATCGTCCTCCGTCTTTTTTGTCACTTGCTGCCAGTATATCGAAACTGAGCCTTTTTTTCCAATATTTCTACGACCCTTTAATTTCAATAAATACCTGTCTACCTTACCAGAAAGTTTGCGCCATGCAAAATGTAACTTTTCATAAAATGAATGAGTCAAATTTGCAAAAAATAATTTTATTCTAATATAGAGTCGATTAAAAAATATAATCGATCGAGACAAAAGTTTTATAACAATACCATCAACTTTATTTCTAAATTCCAAAGAAATGATTGATCTGTTTTTTTTAATTTCATATGCTCGATATGAAATCATCACCGATAGAAAAGCAAGTGATATAACAAAAAACCAGATTAGAATTGACATGGTATTATCCTAACACCGAGAACCTAGAGATGCGACCCACTTCAATTTTTTCTCCAAATTTTAGGGTTGCTTCATTAATTAAATTTTTTATTGTTGTTTCCGGATTCTTTATGTATGGCTGATTAATAAGAGTTTTTTCAGCAAAATATGCATCTAGTTTTCCAGCAACAATCTTTTCTTTGATATCTGCAGGTTTACCTTCGGCCTCTTTTTCAAATAATTCTTTAGCTTTGACCATTGAATTTTCATCGATATCTTCTGGTTTAACAAATTCAGGAGCAGTCGCAGCAACTTGCATGGCAATTTCTCTTGCAAGAACTTTGAATTCTTCATTCTTTGAAACGAAATCAGTTTCAGAAAATAATTCAATCATGGCACCAACATTACCTCCTGAATGAATATAAGAAGCAACGACTCCAGCATTCAATGTTCTCTCAGCTTTTTTTGAAGCAGTGATAGCACTTTGTTTTCTTAAAATAATTTTTGCTTTTTCGATATCACCTTCTGCTTCTTCTAAAGCTTTTTTACACTGCATAACTGAAACTTTCGTTGCGTCTCTTAATTCCTTTATTTGCTCGGTTGTAATTGCCATAATAAAAATTAATTAAATAATAAACAGCAAGAATTATTCTATCACTTTTTAGAGAAAAAGTTACTTTAATTCAGGCTTGAAAGTTTTCTTGTTCTTATTGTCTTTATAAGTAGTCGCGATTTCATTTGCAAAGTATGAAATACTCTTTATTGAAGAGTCATTCGCAGGAATTGGGTATTTAACAAGAGCAATATTACAATCAGTACTACATAAACTAATGATTGGAACTTTCATTTTTATAGCTTCGTCTCGTGCATTTTTCTCTCTATCAGCATCAATTATAAACATTGCAGCTGGTTTTCTTTCCATATTAACAATTCCACCAAAAGCAGTTTCAAGCTTTACAATCTCGCGATCGATTAATAGTCTTTCTTTCTTAGTATATTTACCAAGTAGACCTTTATCTCTCTGATCAGAAAGTTCAATAAAACGATTAATTCTTTTTCGGATTTGTTCAAAGTTAGTTAAAGTTCCTCCAATCCAACGACCAGCAACATAAGGCATTTCTATCTTTTCTGCAATTTCTCTTATAATTCTTTGAGCTTCAATTTTTCCACCGACAAATAGAATTTGTCTTCCTTCACTCGCAAGTTTTGTAACAAAATCTTTAGCTGCATTTAATTTCTTTTCAACTTTTTCCAAATCAAAAATTTCAACACCATTTTTTCTACCTAATATATAAGACATTGTTGAAGGATGTCGGCGAGACTTTGCATAGCCGAAATGTGCTCCGACTTCAAACATCTCTTTTATTTGATCTTTTTTTTGCTCTTTTGCGAAAATCATGTAGGGATGAGTCTAACAAATAAGGCTCCGAATGGCAAGTTACTCTGCCTTTGGAGTTTCCTTATTAAATAATTCAATAATATCGTCTAATTCACCGTCCATAATTCCTTCCAAATTATGAAACGATTCATTAATTCTGTGATCTGTAACACGGTTTTGAGGAAAATTATAAGTTCTTATTTTTTCTGAACGATCGCTGGTTCCAATTTGACTATTGCGCTCTGCGCCAAATTTTTTGTTTTCTTCTTCCCTTTGTAGCTGATCCAGCTTTGCTGACAAAATTCCCATGGCTGTTTCTTTGTTTTTAAGCTGACTGCGTTGGGAAGTAGAACGAACAGCCAAGCCTGTTGGTTTATGAATTACTCGAACGGCGGTTTCAACTTTGTTAACATTTTGGCCCCCCTTTCCTCCTGCACGTGAAGTTTCAAACTCTAATTCAGACAAATTTAATACAAATTTAATATTCTTACGAATTGGCAAAATCGCGACTGAAGCAGTCGAAGTATGTACTCGGCCAAGCTTTTCTGTAATAGGAACTCTTTGTACACGGTGGACGCCAGTTTCCTGCATCATTTTTTTATAAACTCCCTGGCCATGAATTTCAAAGGTAACTTCTTTGTATCCTCCCGCGTCATTCTCGGAATCAGAAATTCTTTCAACTTGCCAGCCATTTCTCTCGGCAAAACGAATGTACATATTTGATAATTCAGCAGCAAATAAAGAGGCCTCATCACCACCAGCGCCCGCACGAATTTCAAGTAAAATTTCGTTTGGATATTCAATTTCTTCTTTTTCTGATTCCAAAATATCATCAATTTGTTTTTTGACATCTGCAAGTTGAGTATCTAGTTCTTTTATTTCTTCCTCGGCCATTTCACGCATTTCTGCATCATTTTCTGACAAAGATAAAGCCTCGTTTTTTTTATTTAAAAGACGTTCGTATTCTTCGGCGATAAATTTTGTTTTTGGATTTTTTTTATATTCAGATAATTCCATGTGTTTAATATAACAAAAAATCAGAAGTTTGTTTCTGATTTCTAACTAAGTGGAGTGGTTAAGCCTTTTTTGGTTTACTTGATTTAAGAGCGCGGTTTTTGAATTTCTCAACTCGACCGGCAGTGTCAACAATATTTTCGCGACCAGTATAAAAAGGATGTGAGGCGCTTGAAATTTCGACATGAACAGATGGGTACTCTTTACCGTCAGTCCATTTTTCTGTTTTTTCTGTTTTTAAAGTAGATGAAATAAGAAAACGCTCGCCGCTTGAGTCGTCGACAAAGATGATATCTCTATGTCCTTCTGGATGTATATCTTTTTTCATTGCCGATTGACTATATCAAAATAAGATTAGATTTGCAATATTTTATACGTAACAAAATAAATTATATTGCGTATCTAACAATAACAATTCCAGAGCCACCAGAACCACCGTCACTACCCTCTACACCTGTTCCGCCTCCACCACCACCGGTTCCAGAAATTCCAGAACTAGCAGGACTACTATTATCTGAACCATCGCCACCACCACCCAAACCTCCATGTCCAGCATGAGTAGGCTGAGAATAACCCATGTGTCCACCTCCACCGCCACCACCTGCAAACCATCCATCATCACCTATGCTGTAGCCAAATATACTTGAAAAATCAACACCAACTCCACCGTCGCCTGATTTTAGATATGGTGAAAATATTGGTGCGCTTTCACCGACACTTCCAGCTCCTCCACCACCAGAAGCAGCTCTCGAATCATCTTGATGTCCAGGTAAATGTGAACCACCATCATTACCTTGATCCAAGGGATCTGCGTTTCCTCCAAGGGTAGTCGAAAACCATCCTGCACCACCACCTGAACCGCCATCACTTGCAGGTGAATACGAATGAAATGTTCCTCCTCCGCCACCGCCATATGCAATATAATCATCAAAACTAGAATCACCTCCCGAGACCCCTGCTGAATCAATTTCACCTTCTCCACCTGAACCTCCAGACCCAACAGTAATGGCATAACTACCGATTTCAACAATACCACCTGGAGAATAAACTACTCCACCGGCACCTCCACCGCCGGCGTGATAAAAACCACCACCACCTCCACCGCCTGCGACGACTACAATATCAATTTCACAACTTTCCGAATTAACATTGAAAGTATCACTACCCACTGTATCGAAAATATGTATTTTATAGCCCGGAACGCTTGATGTATCTATTGTTCCACCAGTCGCTTCACATGCAACAACAACTGCGCCAGTCTCGTTATCATCAGAATCAGAAGTACAATCTGGGTCGCCATTTCCATCGTCATAATCAATCGCTTCATCACCATCGTTATCTTCACCGTCAGAACACTCAGGATCATCACCTCCACCACCAACCGTCACAACAGCAGTAGTAGTTCCAATGACAACAGGAGTTAAATCTTGTTCACCAGAACCTTCAGCGGCTAATTCTAGTTTTCCATTATCATTAAGAGCAATTTGATAAGCACCGCCTGATGGATTCACTGGCATAGCAGGAATATATGTGGGGACAAGAACAGCCTCAAGATCTATACAGCTTGTATTAACGCCCGTACCACAGATATCTTCTAGAACAGCATCTAATTCATTATTACCATCTGCTGGCCATTCTCCTTCATCAATATAGTATTGTTGAACAGCTTTATGAAGCGCATTTAAATCACTGGCTCGTTGTGCATTTCTAGCTTGGGCTAATTGTCGAGCAGGATTAATTGCGACGATGACAATTGCAGCAAGTATTGCAATGATTGCAATCACCAAAAGCAATTCAAGGAGAGTGAAACCCTTCTGCTTATTCGAATGATTTAAATTTTTAAATAACATATATAAAAGTACTTAATTTAATAATAGAGATATTATAACAATAAAATTAAATTAATCTTCCAACTTATTAATCATCACTTGAATATTAATAGCTTTTTGCATAACACTAGTACCGTATCCGTGAATAGCACATGAACCATAATATCGACATGCGGCGTTATACTCTGCAGAATACGTTTGTTGAGCCGCACCAAGATCCTGCAAAAATACAGCCGTAGCCATAACGGCATCTCTGGCTTCCCATGGATTTGCAACACTAATACCCAAATAACTTCTAACACGAGCCTCCACTAACATCCAGGTATTTGGAATAAATTGTGTGTAACCCATTGCTCCACCGTATCCATATGGTTTTCCATTGTAATAAGCAGTACAAGAAATAGGTGTTGATTTCCAATCCATTCCCAGTGATTTTGTAATATTAACAAAGTTATCAAAATTTCCCGGTACCATATTTCTAATTGATGGAGAACCAGAACTTATGTAAATACCATCACCAGTATCTCCATTCAAAACATAACAACCTCCAACATTTCTACCGAAACCGGATTCTTGTTGCATGATCGCCATAATAAATGCAGCTCGTACAGCCGTTTTCTGAGATGCAGATTTTGCAAAATCATATGCCTCTCCGAAAGAAATAGATTTTCCTGTAACACCGGAACCTTCAAATTTTATTAGCGCCGAACGAATTTTTGCAATTTCAATTTCTTTCTCGGTTAAAACTTGCTGATAAGTTGCCTCAGATTGTTTACTAACTGCTAATAAATTATTTTTTTCAGATTTTTTTGAATTTATTACTTGTTTTTCAGATTGAATAACATATTTTGCATCAAGCTCTTTTGCCTGTTGAGAAGCCAATTGCTCTTTTTCAGTTTGAGTTTTGGCGGCAATTTCTTGAATTTTATAAAAAAGATTTTGTAATTGTTTATTTAAACTTGAATAAGAGTCAACTTCTGAAAAGAAATCTGACAAATTGTCACTTACCAACAAAATCTCTGGTAGTGAAGTATTATCTGTGCCATTTTTTCTACGAATCAATTCAGCCAAAATCATCTTGCTATCAGACATTTGTTCATTTAACTCATCAATTGTTTCTTTTTTTAAAGAAATTACTCCACTTAACCTTTCTATTTCTAGATTTTTTTTCTTGATATTTAATTCAGCCTGGTATATTTGATTCGCCAAAATACCAATATCACCTTGAATAGATGCCGATTCTCCTTTTTGTTTATTTAGTGTCGCTTCTAGTTCCTTTCTTTCTTCTTCAAGTTTATCCAATTCTTCCTGTAAATTAGCTCTTTCGCGTTCATCGCTCTTACTAAGTGTCGCTGCAGAAACAAAAGAATGACCAAAATTAAGTATAAAAATTGCAAGAACAATTAATAAAATTGCCCTTAAACACAATTTTTTATCCGTTAAAAAAAATGACGCCATACAGCGTCATTAATTATATCATCATCTTGGAAATTATTCCGACCCAGATTATTTAGCTTCTTTTGCAGCTCCGGCAGAAGCAGCCTCTGCGCCTTCAGCACCTTCCTCTTCTTTCTTACCCCTTGCTTCAACTTCAATAGATTCAAGATCGATAGGAGCAGGAGCTTCTTCAACTTCCTCCTTTGGTTCTTGAACAAGAACAACAACTTCGTTTTCATCTATATCAAGTTCTACACCGGCTGGAAGTTTGATATCAGCAGTTTTAATTTTTGAAGTGAAATCAACAAGAGAGCTAATATCAACATCAATATGTGCTGGTAAATCTTTTGGCATTGCCTTGATATCAAGCTCGTGAATAACTTTTATCAAAATACCACCAAGATTTTTTTCGGCAGCAGATTCACCAATAAAGTGTAGAGGAATTGAAACTTCGATTTTCTTTCCTTTTTCAATTATATAAAAGTCAGCGTGAATTGGACGACCTGAAACAGCGTCAAATTGTACATCGTGGATTAGAGCTTCGTGTTCATCTGATTCAAGTTTCAAACCGACAACAGCAGATTCACCAGCAGTTTCATACAAACTTAGGAAACTTCCTTCTTTTATTTTAATAGGAGTTGCTTTTTCTTTTGGACCATAAAATATAGCCGGAATAAAGCCTTTTTTTCTAAGAACAACGCTGTTTTCTTTGCTGTCTCTTTTTTCTACTTGTAATTCAATCATGAACAATGATTATACATAGATATTTTGAAATAGCAATATCAGTTTGTGGTGATTTAATCTTAATATTCTAAACCAATATCGTAATCCCCTGAATCTGCAAGAGTATTAAGTTCAAGACGTTTTTTGAATTCCGCACGAGCAGCTGCCACATTTTCTGGTTTTCCTTTCCAAATTTGTATTACGGGACCCTGTAAAGCTCTAGCGTATGAGAAAGCAATTTCAAATGGCAGCGGTTCTTTTTCTGCAATTGCATCGAAATGAGCCGAGGCTTCTACCGGTGTTTGACCTCCTGACAAAAACACGACTCCTCCAATATTTTTTGGCACGATTTCAAGTAATACACGAACCGTTGCATCAGCAATTTCCTTTGGAGAGTTTTCGTCGGGATTTTTATTACCCTGAATAACCATACTGGTCTTTAAAATTAAACCTGGAACATGTGCTTTGTATTTTTTTAAACTTCCAAAAACTTTTTTAAGAACAACTCGAGTAACTTCCTCAGATTTTAAAATTGAATGTGGGCCATCAAGTAAAACTTCCGGTTCAATAATTGGAACTAGGCCGGCTTCCTGACAAATCCTAGCGTATCTACCCAACGTATCGGCATTTGCATCAATTGCCTCATCAGTTGGTAAATTATTAGGCTCATCAATCGTAATAACCGCTCGCCACTTTACGAACATTGCTCCATTTTCTGCATATTTTTTTACTCGAACTGGTAAGTCATCCAAACCAACAGTCAATTTTTCACCTGGAAAACCGGGAAAATCTTTTGCACCGAGATCGATTTTTATTCCAGGCAAAATATCTTTATCTGCTAGAAATTTTGGATATTTAACTCCATTATCTGATTCTTGCCAAAAAGTTTCATCATAAAGAATTACACCGCTAATATATTTTTCTATATCAGCCATTCCAAAAAATAGTTCCCGGAAAAGCCTTCGATTTTCTTCGGTATTTTGAACTCCTATTTCAGCTAATCTTTTCCCTGCTGTCTCATTTGATTCATCAGCTGCCAGAATACCCTTACTTTTAGTCATTAATTGCGCAACAATTTGTTCTAATAATTTTTTATTTAGATTATCTTTTTCCATATTGTTAATTATAACAGAAACAAATATTTTCATGTTAAAATAATGTATATATGAACAGCGATGAACAAATTGACTTTTTAGGTGTCGGCGATGTTGTCGTCGACACTTTTATAGAATTAATAGACGCATGGATCGAAACCGATAACCCAGAAAAATCAAAAGAATTGTGTATGAAATTTGGTGGTAAAACTCCCTACCAGGATGAAGTAACCATTCCTGCGGCTGGAAACGCGCCGAACGCAGTTCACGCAGCGATGAAACTTGGCTTACGAACCGGAATCGTTACAAACATTGGTGACGATTTTAATGGATCACAAATTCTTTTGGCTTTGAGAGAAAATAATATTGATACTAAATATGTCACAATTCATCGTGGTCACAAGTCAAATCACAACTACATTTTGCGCTATAGAGAAGAGAGAACAATTCTAGTTCATCATAATGAGTATGATTATAAATTTCCTGATATTGCTCCGGGACCAAGATGGATGTACTTGAGTTCCCTTGCTAACAATTCTCTGGAACATCACCACGAAATTGCAAAATATTTAAAAAAACATCCTGAAACAAAATTAGCTTTTCAGCCTGGAACATTCCAAATTAAATTAGGTAAAGAAGAATTAAAAGATTTGTACGAAGTCACAGAAATTTTCTTCTGCAACAAAGAAGAAGCCCAGAGTATTTTAAAAACAAAAGATTCTGACATTAAAAATCTACTTTCAGGAATTCATGAAGCCGGACCTAAAACTGTAGTTATTACAGATGGACCAAACGGCGCATATGTTTTTGATGGAAAAAAATATTTACAAGGCAAAATGTATCCAGATCCAAAACCTCCAATTAGTCGAACAGGCGCAGGCGACGCGTTCTCAAGTACTTTTACAGTTGCACTCGCTCTTGGAAAAACAACGGAAGAAGCACTTATGTGGGGTCCAATAAATTCAATGAATGTAGTACAATACATCGGTGCTCAAGCGGGACATCTCTCAAAGAATGAATTGCTTGCACTATTAGAAAAAGCACCGAGTTATTACAAACCATCATTAATTTAATTTAGGGAGTATGAATTTCGGAACGATTATTTATTACATTCTCTGGCCAATAGTTGGAGCGATGCTACTAGTTTACTGGATATTTGTTGGTTTTTTGTTTGTACTTGAATTAGGAGTTGAAACTATTAAAAATTTTCACGAGGAAATTAAGGAATTTTAGGCAAATAAAATTGTAATTGAAAGTTAGATTTAATAAAAACCGGCATATCGCCGGATTTTTTATTTTCTTCCTAAAACTTTTTTAACTGCTTTTGAAATTGCATTTTCATCAAGTTCGTATTCAGTTAGTAGCTCTTCCCCCTCACCTGACTGACCATATTGATCTTTAACTCCAACAAACTCTATTGGTGTTGGAAAATTTTTTGCTAAAACTTCTGAAACAGCACTACCAAGACCACCAGCAATTTGATGTTCCTCTACTGTCACAATTGCACCGGATTTTTTTGCTAAATCAATAATTGCTTCTTCATCAATTGGTTTTATTGTATGAATATTTAAAACTTCTACTTTTGTTCCTGATTGTTCTAGTTCATCAGCAACTTTTAAAACTTTATGTAATAAAATTCCGGTTGAGATAATTCCCACGGATGGTTTACCGCCTTCAGATTCAAAAACCTTCACTTTTGTTGTAATTTCTGGGGTTTTTTCTCGACATAATCTGATATAAGTCGGTTTATTGTTTGTAGAACAAGCAATTGTCGCTTTCCTGGCCTCTTCGTAATCACAAGGACAAATTACCACTATATTTGGCAAAACTCGCATCAAAGCCAAATCCTCAAGAGATTGATGTGTTCCACCATCTGGGCCGGTAAACAAACCTGCGTGTGAACCAATTATTTTAACTGGCTGATTGTTATAGCAAACTGTTGTTCTAATTTGTTCCCAATTCCTACCCGGAGAAAATGCGGCGTAGCTCGTTGCAAACGGGATCTTCCCCATCGCCGCAAGACCTGATGCGACAGAAACCATGTTTTGTTCTGCGATACCTACATCAAAAAATCTATTAGGAAAACTTTCAGCAAATTTATTTGCGCGCGTTGATTCAGAAAGATCGGCAGTTAAAACAACAATTCTTTTATCAGTTTTTCCGGCCTCGACAACTCCATCACCAAAACCATCACGATTAGGTTTTAACGAAACGTTTGATTCAAAGACATCGGGATTTATTTTTGCTGTTTTACTTATCATAAATTTAATTCAATTGATCACAAATAATTTTTCCTCCGAGCGTTCGCAGTTCTTTCAGCGCATTTTCCGCCTCTTTTGGATTCGGCGATTTTCCGTGCCACTCTGGTTTTCGTTCAAATTCAGGAACTCCTTTGCCTGGAATAGTGTTTGCAATAATTACTGATGGTTTATCAAAAAAAGATTTTGCCTGACCAACAGCGTCATCGACCATTTCAAAATTATGCCCATCAATTTCTTGAACTTGCCAATTAAAACTTTCAAATTTATCTGCCAGTTTATTAAGCGGCATAACATCCTCTGTATAACCATCAATTTGAATATTATTTCGATCAACAATTAAAATAATATTGTTTAAACGATATTTTGCAGCAGACATAATAGCTTCCCAATTTTGACCTTCATTTAATTCACCGTCACCAACTAAACAAAAAATTGAACGAGAAGAGGCTCTACCTTGATCAATTTTCAAAGCCAGTGCCATTCCAACTGCTTGAGAGATTCCAGAACCAAGTGGACCAGAAGTGGTTTCAATTCCAGGTAAAGTTCCACGATGGGGATGTCCTTGTAGTCGACTGCCAAGTTTTCTTAATGTTTGTAATTCCTCTACACCAAAATATCCAGCATGAGCCAATGTTGCGTAAAGTCCTGGACATATATGTCCGTTCGATAAAACTAAAATATCACGTTCTTCCCAAAAAGGTCTCTGTGGATCGTGCTTCATTCCGTAAAAATAGAGATAAGTAAAAATGTCTGCCATTCCAAGAGAACCAGCTGTATGGCCAGATTTTGCTTCTGTTAAAGCCTCAATAACAGATTTGCGAATTTCGTTAGCTTTTAATTGTAACTCTTTTACTTTTTCATCACTTATGTTTCCCATATCTAGTGAAAATTATAACACAAAGATTAGAGTAAAATAAAAACAACTTTTATTTTACTCTTACTAAGTCTTTTAATTGATCAATAGTCTCTTTTACATTATCTGATTCAAAAATAAGAGATCCAGAAGCAAGCTTGGTAGCTCCGGCTGTAACTAAAGCTTCTGCTGTTTCAAAATTTACTCCCCCATCAACGGCAATTTCCATATCTGGTTTTATTGAACGAATTTTTTTAATCTTATCTAAGATAGAGGATTCAAAAGGTTGACCCTGAAAACCAATTTTATTAATTCCCATAAATTGTACGCCATCGATCTTATCTAAATAAGGATTTAATATATCAAGAGAAGTTTCTGGTACAAGTGCTAAATATATTTCAACATTAAAATCTTCGCGTAATTTAAAAAACTCTTCTTTGTCTGATTCTTTTAGTGCTTCAACGTGACAAATAACTCGCATGACACCGGCCGCGATCCATTTTTTTGCTTCCTCAATTTGGTCAGCAACCATCAAATCAATTTCGAAATCAACTTTGTCCCGATATGGTAGGCCGGCTTCTTGATTAACATATTTTAACCAATCAGAATTATCATTCGAATTGTACGGCCAACTGATGGATTGAACAAATTTCCCGTCCATAACATCAATTTGAATAGTTTTAACAAATTGTTTTACACGACTAATTTTTTCCACAAAGTCATTGTGATTTGTTGGCATCACTGTTGGAATTATTTCAATTTTTTTCATAGACCAAATTGTTCAATTTTAGAAATTCGGCGAACATGCCTTTCATCACCAGAAAATTCCGTTTCAAGCCACAATTCTACCGCTTCCTTCGCTTCATCAATAGATAAAAATCTAGCCCCTAAAGATAAAATATTTGCATCGTTATGTTCACGAGATAGAACAATTTCATTCGGTACTTCCCGACCATCCGCAGGTTCGTATTGTCCATTAAAAACGGCGGCACGAATTCCAGGAAGTCTATTTGCGGCCATTGCTTCTCCTTGACCTGAACCACCTATTACGATTCCTTTTGACTCTGGGTCAATTGAAACTGCCTTGGCTACAGGAAAAACAAAATCTGTATAATCATCATCTTCATCATATTCATAAGCCCCATAATCAGTTACCTCGTAATCAGATTTTTCTAGAAATTTGATAAGTTCCTCTTTTAATTCAAAACCCGCGTGATCAGCCCCTATGTGAATTTTTGTGGTCATTAGATTAATATTGTTATTTCAATTTTTTTCTCACCTCCTCAAGATTTATTTTTTCAGAAACCGTACGATGTACTTCTTCCATCTTTTTCAAAACATCATTTAATTCCGCGAGCCTGTTTTTATATTCCTCCAAAAGGATATTCTCCGCATTGATATGCGCAATTATAGAATTTATGATGCTGTTATTATCAGTTTTCTGATCATCGATTAAATTATTTATTTCTTTTTTAATATCAGATGTAGACATATTTATTTTTTAGAAACCCGTGCTTTGTATTTTGCCAATAATCGACGAATCATTAATTTCTTTGAAAGATCTTTTTCTTTAGCCTCCCTCTCTGCCAAAATATTAACAACAAATTTTTCAGATGATATCTCGGCACCGACGTCAAATTTGTGTTTTGCTAAAATAGCATTAATACCTACCTCAATAATTGTAAGAGGTGTATCTTTAATTAAATCAATTGATCTTGAAATTAACGCATCAATTTTTTTAGTTAACTCAAGTTTATATTTTGCTGTTAGCTCTTCATACTTACTCTTATTCAAAGCGTCATTATCAATTTTATATCCCTTTGATTCCATCACTTTATTCAATAAATCAGCAAATCCACCCAAGTCATCTATAGTTTTTTCTTTTTTTGCACCCTTTACCTTTTCACCTGATCCAGAATTCTCAATATCAATTAATGCATCAGTTACAACTTTTCTCATTGTATCTGTGTAAACTTCCAAAGGAATAAGTCCTGAGTAAATTAGACTCTCTCGTTGTGACTCAGACGATTTATCGAGATGTTCAATGTTGTTTTCAGATTCCTCCATTTTTTTAACCAACTCTTGAAGCTCAATAATCTCTCCCATCTTTTTATTTCTACTTTCAAACAAGGCATCCTCCTCGTCTAATAGTTTTCCAGAGAATAATCTGGCGATAAAACGACCCCTTATTTCACGCATCCTCACTGTATCGGCATTACGTTCATTAATAAGATTATCCACTTTTTCTTTCGTTTCAGTGATTTTATTTTTCAAATCTTCTGTTGAACTTAGCCCGAATGATTCTGCCATTGTTCCTTTTTCTTTGGCAACAGCTTCCTTTAGCGCTTTATTTCTAGACACACCTTCTGAAAGTGCTTTGAATTTATCCGGATCCTCTATGGAGATTAGATAAATCAACCCATCAATTTCCTCAAATTTGGCCCCGGCGATACCAATCTCTGACTCTAGCTCGGAAGAATAAATTCCCTTTAAAGATTCAGCCATTTGTCCAACTTTTTTAAATGTTTCGTATCGTTTTGCAATTTCTATTGAATTTTCATCAGAAAGATCAAGTACCCCAGCGTCTGGAAATTTTGACAAGTAATCAACAAAATTTTTATCATCAAGTATTACATCAAGGTTAACATTCATTGTTTCCTCAGTATTTTCAATGGTTTCGCCATTATCTGCGCCTGTTTCTTTGTCCATTTCAACCTCAAATTTGTAATTTTTAAAATCTTCCGGTCCAGGATTAACTGGAAATTTTCCATTTTTCATAGTAAGCAAATTATAACAAATTTTTAAAAAACTGATATAATCTTTCTAATTATGACCTATTCATTAAAAAGAGCATTATTAACCGTTCTTGGGATTATTTTGGTATTTATCATTGGTTTTTTCTTTATATTAATTTCAGATACATCTAATAATATTGCCGACGATAATGCAGATATTAACTTCTTTTACAGCCAAACATGCCCACATTGTCATGAAGAACAAAAATTCCTAAGTGAGCTGCAAATAAAATATCCTGAATTAAAAATAAACAAGCATGATATCGCCGAAAAAGCGACAACTAATTTATTAAAGAAATTTGGTGAAAAATATGATGTTAAAGAATATCTTGGGGTTGTGCCACTAACATTTGTTGGTGATTCATTTGTGATTGGCTTTAATACTGCTGAAACCACTGGAATAACAATCACGGAATTAGTCGATAAAAAAATAGCAGAACCAATAAAACAAAACGAAATATGCGAGGATACAAAAGAGGCGTGCGTTGTTTCATCTGAAACAACAGAAAATGTTGATAAAAACTACACAACGATCAACCAACTAAGTAATTTGAGTCTCTTCGGAATTAATGCCAAAGATCTTTCGTTGCCTGTTTTGGCGGTCACCCTTGGATTCTTTGACGGATTTAATGTTTGTTCACTCGGCGCATTACTATTAATTCTAAGTCTGGTTTTTGTTTTTAAATCAAGAAAAAAAACATTTTTATTTGGGGCGATTTTCCTTGTTATTACCGGAGTAACTTATGCTGCACTTATATTTTTATGGTTTGGTTTGTTTAGTTTTTTCTCATCTTTTGTCACAGTACTTCAGGTAATAATTGGAGCAATGGGTATTATCGGCGGTATTTATTTCATCAGACAATACATAAGATTTTTAAAATACGGTCCGATGTGCGAGATGACTGAATCTGAATGGATTAAAAAAGTTACAAAAAAATTACAAAACGCCTTTAATGAAAACAAGAATATCTGGATAATTGGACTAGCTGTAATTCTGTTTTCGTTTGCTGTAACAATTATTGAATTTCCATGTTCAGCCGTGATACCGGTGGCCTTTGCGGCAATTTTGACTGAGGCAGGTATCGGTTTATGGGCAAAAATATCTTACTTAATTGTATACATGGCTTTGTATTTAATAGATGAAATTGTTGTATTTTTAATTGGTGTCTTTGCAATGAAAATCTGGGTCGGTGGTCAAAAAATAACAAAACACCTTGCTCTTGTTCAAGCAATTGTATTTATCGGACTTGGAGTATTTTATTTAACTCAACTACTAAATTAATTTTTTAAATAGGTCAGAGAGAATCTTTGGATTAGCTGAACCTTTTGTTTCCTTCATTCCCTGCCCAATCAAAAATTGTAAAGAGGCTTCTTTCCCAGATTTATATTCATCAACAACTTTTTTATTGTCGGCGATAATCTTTTTAACGGCAATTTCAAGGGCTCCCAAATCGCTTTGTTGAATAAAATTATTATTCTTGGCAATTTCTTTTGGAGAACCACCTTCCTTTACTAGAATTGCGAGAGTATCTTTTGCCCCACGAGAGGAAATCTCTCCACCAGAAATCATTTTAACTAATTCAATGATTTGATTTGCAGAAATATTTAATTTATCAATTATATTTTCAGAATCTTCAGATTTTAATAATGAAATTAAATCTGTTGTTATATAATTTGCCGCCAATTTTATTTCTTTCTCATCTTTTAGAACAAGTAAAATTTCATCAAATAATTTTGAAAGTTTTTGATCAACTACAAATGTTTCAACTTGGTCTTTGCCTAATTTTAGGCCAAGCAGTCTATCCCTTTTCTGCCAAGGTAATTCAGGTAATTCTTTAGTTAAAATTTCACGAGAAAATTCTGGAATTTCCGAAATTTTTAGTTTCGGTAAATCTGGTTCTGGAAAATATCGATAATCATCGCTGCTCTCTTTTATTCTTTGGCTATAAGTTTTTTGTTTACTATCATCCCATCCTCTAGTTTCTTGGATAATTTCTGATCCTTTTCCTTGTTCTAATAAATCAGTCATTCTTTTTACTTCATATTCAATTGCTCTTTCAACAGTCTTGAATGAATTCAAATTTTTAACTTCAACTTTTGTACCAAGTTTTTTTGATTCTTCTGGGGCAATAGAAATATTAGCCTCTACGCGCATTTCACCCTTTTCCATGTTTGCTTCTGACGCACCCAGATAACGAAGCAACAGTTGCAATTCCTTTGCAAAATCAACAGCGTCTTTTGCAGAATGAATGACAGGTTCTGTAACAAGTTCCATTAATGGAACACCGGCACGATTATAATTTATCAAAGAATATTCACCACGATCATGAACAGAGGTTCCTGTATCTTCCTCCAAATGAATTCTGGTTATATCTATGCCACGAATATTTCCGCCCCGAACTAGTGGATATTTATACTGACTGATTTGATAACCTTTTGGAATATCAGGATAAAAATAATTTTTTCTATCCCATTCTGTATAATCAGCAATTTCTGCATTAATAGAATGACCAATTTTCAAAACCAATTTAATCGCTTCTTTATTTAGTGTAGGTAAAGTTCCAGGATGACCAAGACAAATTGAGCAAACATTAACATTCGGTTCTGTTTCATCTGGATCATTAATAGAATCGCAAAACATCTTTGTTTTGGTTTTTAATTCTGCATGTATTTCAAGACCAATAGTTGTAATATATTTTGCCATAAACGTTAACTTGAATAGTATCGTTTTTTATACCTTTATTCAAGATAAATACACATAATTTGTGATAATTGATGCGTCTAACAAGAGCCTTTGACACCTTTCTATAAGGTGATAGCGTTTAATACTGGGAGTACTGTACAAACAACAAACACAAAGGATTAAGTAGCCATAAAGCTACTTAAAATCATATGAGAAGAAAGATGGACAAGATAATGTGCGTTCTTGGGACCAATATGGGCTTTTGTGCCCTAATGATCCTGTTCGTATTATTTATACTGGTCATCATGATTATTGATGGCCATAAAGACGTGAGCAGGTTGATGGGGTATCCTCTCTCAAAAACCAGATGGGCTTGCGGAATTTCCCTCATAGAATTCCGACCATTTTAAAAAGACAACGATTTCTCGTTGTCTTTTCTTTTTGCAAATTTTCGCAATAAAATTAGAAAGCAGAACTGATATTGTAAATTGGGATCAAAACCGAAGCCAACAAGAATCCTACTCCAACGGCAAGCATCACGATCATTATCGGTTCAATCAAACCAACTAATGTATCAACGGCATTTGTAACTTCTCTTTGATAAAACTTTGCTAACGTACCCAAAATTTCTCCGAGGTTACCAGTTTCTTCACCAACTTTAATCAATTGAATAATGATGCCAGGAAAAATTTCATGTTTTGCAAAAGCCCCAGACAATGGCAAACCCGCCTTCACATCCTCCACACTCTGTGCAACAGCATTTTTATACAAATCATTATCGACGACATCCTGTGTTAATTCTAGTGATTTAACCATTGGAATACCGCTGGATAGCATTGTATTCAAATTGTCTGAAATTCTAGCCAAATATAACTTTGAATATAGGTTTCCAAGTACTGGTATAGAAAGTTTGAACTGATCCAACGATTCTTTTCCTGGTCCTGTTTGAACAAATCGATACAAGAAGTATCCACCAATAACAAGTGCAATCAAGAAAAATATACCGTAATCAACCAAAAAATTTGAAATACCAATAATAATTTTTGTATACACCGGAATTGCTTGTCCTGATTCAATCAAAATAGCACTAATCTTTGGAATAACCATTGTTAACATCAATCCCATAACCGCAAAGAAAGTGAAAACAATGAAAGCTGGGTAAATAAAAGCATTTTTAGCTTTTGAAGTGATTTCATATGTTCTATCCAAATAATCAGCAAGGAACAAAAAAGTTTGATCAAGTCGACCAGACTCTTCACCCGCCTTTACCATGCTGATATAAAATCCAGAAAAAATATCTGGATATTTCGATAAGGCCGCAGAAATTGAACTTCCTCCTTGTAAGTCTTCCCCCACTCCTGCAAGTGCTCTTCCTAATTTTGCATTTTCACATTCAGCAGACAAAAGTCTAAAAATTCTAAGCGCAGAAATTTGGGCCTCAAACAAAGTCGCCATCTGTCTTGAAATAATAACCAAATCTCTTAGTTTTACTCTTTCAAAAAATGAAATATTTTTTCCAAGAAAACCTGCCCGGTCTTCGTCTGATTTAATATCAGAAATAATAAATCCTCTCTGTTGCAATGAATTTATTGCCACATCAACGTTTACAGCTGTAACTGTTCCGTCTTTTTGATTTCCATCTTTATCTAATGCTTTGTAATAATATGTTGCCATAATTTTAAATCATTTTTTCTAAGACTTTTGGTCTGAAGGAATTTGAAAAGGCGTTTTCGACAGTAATTTCGCCACGACGAACCAAATCTGCCATATTTCTATTCATATCAATCATTCCAAGTTCTGAACCTGTTTCAATAACTGTATCAATTTCGTGAGTTCTCTTTTCTCGAATCAAGTTTGAAACAGCATTATTATTTATTAGAAGCTCGTAAGCAGGAATCATTCCTCCAGAAATTCTTGGAATCAATCTTTGTGAGAAAATTCCAATTAGTGAGCTTGCAAGTTGAATTCTAATTTGTGCTTGTTGATCTGCTGGGAAACTGTCGATAATACGATCAATTGTTTGTGAAGCATTATTTGTATGAAGTGTTGAAAAAACCAAGTGTCCGGTTTCAGCAGCTGTAACAGCAGCAGCCATCGTATCTCGATCACGCATTTCACCAACCAAAATCACATCAACGTCTTGTCTGAATGTCGCAACCAATGCTGAATGAAAACTATCTGTATCAATACCAACTTCGCGCTGATCGATAATAGATTTTTTTGGATGATAAACATATTCAACTGGATCTTCGATTGTAATTATGTGTTCTGGTCTTTCTGAATTAATCAAATCAATCATAGAAGCAAGCGTAGTTGATTTACCTTCACCTACTGGTCCTACAACCAAGAAAAATCCTTGTTTTTTTCTTGCAAAAGTTTCTAGAATTGGTGGCAAATTTAATTCTTTTATTGATTTAATATCACGCGGAATTAATCGCAAAACAATTCCAATCTTACCCTGTTGAATAAAACCATTTCCACGAAATCTAGTTCCATCAATGTGCGCATAAGAAAAGTCGATTTGTTGTTCTTTTTCAAATCTTTCTTTAAAAGTAGAATTTATCAATGAATACAAAATTTCTCTGACTTCTTTTTGATCTGACACTTCATATTTCATCACAGGGTTAAGGTCGCCATTAATTCGAACAGTAGGCTTTCTTCCCTCAGAAATATGCAAATCTGAAGCATTTTGTTGTACAACCAGCTTTATCAATTCATCAAGTTTATTTTTGTATCCTTCCATAATATTTTATTTATTAAAAATTTCTTTAATCTTTTCTACAACTTCTGTCGGTGTATACAGTGCTTTTATAATATATCCATCGATTCCTAAATCTTTGACTTTATCTAAATCACTTTGCTGTCCCTGGTTAGTCAAAATTATATTTTTTGATTTTGGAGAAAGTTTTAACTTTTGAATTTCTTTGAAAAGAGATATTCCATCCATTTTTGGCATAATTAAATCAAGCACTAAAATGTCTGGAACGAAACCAGATTTAAGTTTTTCCAAGCAATCGTCTGAACCAATACAGACATTTACTTCATAATTACTCTGAGAAAATTTTCTTGAATACATATCAAGTAAAAATTTGTCATCGTCTACTATCATTATTTTTATCTTTTTTGATTCTTCCATATTTAAAATTATATCAGATTATAGCTTGTTTACCTCCTCGAACGGTATTTCTTTTTTCAGAGCTTTGATAATGGCATCTTCCTTCATCGTTAACATTCCCTGTTTACGAGCTTCGTCATAAACAGCATTTTCTGTAGGTCCAGTTAAAATGATTTTTTCCAATTCCCTATTCATTTCGTACATTTCAAAAACCGCTTCACGACCACGTGTTCCTGTCGGACAGGTTGTGTTTGGTTTTATTTTCAAAAATTCAGAAGCCGTTGGAATTTTTGTTCGATACTGTTCTGGCAAATCTGAAAACTGCTTTGTAATCATTTCTTTTATACTACCTTCTACGGGTAGCGCTTCACCAGAACCAGGACAAATCTTTCTAACCAAACGTTGAGCAATACCCAAAATTAAAGTTGGCGCAATCAAATAAGGATCAACTCCCATGTCTATTAGTCGTGGAACAATACCTGCTGCGGTGTTAGTGTGAATTGTAGACAATACAAGGTGACCAGTTAATGCGGCTTGGATGGCCAATTTTGCTGTTTCTGCATCACGAATCTCACCAACCATGATTATGTCAGGGTCTTGTCGTAAAGTTGTACGCAGACCATTAGCAAAGGTGTAACCAATTTCTGGAAAAACCTGAGACTGACTGACTCCATCAATACTGTATTCAACCGGATCCTCAAGACTCAAAACATTTTGAGTATCACAATCTATTTCTTTTAGTACAGAATAAAGTGTCGTTGATTTTCCTGATCCTGTTGGGCCAGAAATCAAAATCATGCCGTATGGTCGTGTAATAGCATTTTTTAGCAATTCAAGATTTCTATCTGACAAACCAAGTTGATCAATTGAAAGAACACCTTTTTCTTGATCCAAAATTCTCATAACAACCTTTTCTCCATAATATGAAGGGAAAGTTGAAACACGAAAATCAATTTTTCTATTTTCAATTCGAGCTGAAAAACGACCGTCTTGAGGTTTTCGTTTCTCATCAAGCTTCATTTGAGACAAAATTTTGACACGTGCTACAAGGGCTGACAAAACTTTTGGTGGCAAAATCAGACTTGTGTGTAATTCACCATCAACTCGAAATCTAACGCGGACCTTATCCTTCATTGACTCGATATGAACATCAGAGGCATTCCCTTCAACGGCATAACGCAAAATCGTTGCAACGATTTTTGTCACCGGTGCATCTTCAATAATTTGTGTTTCACTATTTTTGTCACCTGGGCGAGGTTTTGGTGCTGCCAAAACATCATCATTAGATAAATCGACTTCCAATTCCCCCAAAGCCTTTGTTACCTCCCCCGAAAGACTTTTGTACACTTCAAGAACTTTTTCAAGATCTTCTTCGGTTATAAGAAAAACTTTAAAAGGAGTGTCTTCTTTTGAGGAAATAAAATTCAAAGCATCCCGTGCTTGAATATTATTTGGATCAATCATACCGACTTCTAATAACCCGTCTTTTCTGCCAATAGGCGCAAATTGATAGTGACGAGCTGACTCCTCGGGAATATATTTCAAAATTTCAAATGGAATATCATGACCCTCAATATTACCGATTGGGACATTATAATATTCGCTTTTCGCTTTTATTAAATCTTTTGGTGAAATACTATTTTTTGTCAAAATAGAATCTAAAGAAGCACCTGAGCTTTTCATCTCATCGCTAATTTTTTTGACGCTTTTTTGGTCAACAACTCCTTTTTCGACTAAAAAGTCTAATAAAGCCATATTAATTTTTAATTATTATCTAAAACTGTTCCGGAACTAAGGGAAGAATCTTTTACGTAAGGAGAAAATATATTTTCACGACCGGGAACTTGTTCAATGATTTCCTTTGGTTTCTTTTTTGCGTACTCGGATGATAAATATTTATAAACCTGATCATCAAAAACTCCGCGATCAAGTGTAATTCTCTCAACGCGTCCAAGAACACTTAAAATTTCATTTCCCAAAACCGATTCACTAGTCTGTTTACCCATTGGAGCTGATTTTACAACGCCAGTGCTTGTTTTTGCATCTGTGCCATCTTTGTTAAGAAAATAGTAAGCACCAAAAACAATAACTGCAACGATTATGGCTAATATTATTTTTTTATATTGTCCTAACATGTTTTATTTTTTAACGTAACCAGTACGTATTTAATTTAATTGCGACATTATATTGTGATGCGCCGTCAACTACATTTGATGTCGAAATCTTTAAATCTGTTATATCGACTATTCTTAGAGAATCTTCAAGTTTATTAATAAATGACTTAACATTTTGATAATTAGTTGTGAAAGCAAAACTTAACTGTATTGAACCGTAATTATTATTACCAGAAATCGTTTTTGCTTTTGATGCACTGTTATTACCAACTGCCTCTCCGCCCACACCAATGTTTTTTGGGACTATTGTTGTGTCTATTTCTGAAATATCCAAAATCAACTTTACGTTATCAACGGCATCAGGAAGAATTTTTAGCAACGCATCCCTCTCAGCCTGGCTGATAGCATTATTTCTAGTTTTAAGTTTACCCTGTGCATCGTAAAGTTTGTTCGCATTAATTAAACGCTCTTTATTTTCATTTATCTTTTGGCTTAAAGCTTGATTTTCTGTATTTACAGGACTAATAATCATAAAGAACAATGTAATCGCTAGTGCTATGTATACAAATGGTGTTAAGAATTTCATATCATTTAATTATTAGTCGACGTTCCGTTAGGAAATTCAAAACTATCACCTTTCGAAGGACTGTTACTGACTGGCTCAGTTGGAGTGCCACTGTTTAAATCTTCCACTTTCTTTTTAAATGAAATTAAAGGTTGATCAACAATGGCATCAAGAACAAAATTAACACCACCTTGTGAATTTGGCTGTAATCCAGAAAATAGAACGTCTTTTAAGAAAGTAGTTTTTCCATATTGTTCGGATTGGGCAACAATTGATCCATAGTCATTTGCAATTCCATCAGCAGTAATTTTAAAACTTCCGTCCGCTTCTTTTCTAAATGATAAACTATTAAACTGAATAGTCTTTAAGGTCTTTGATTCTAATAGAGTAATCAATCTTGAAGGAGCCAAGTGACTATCAAATATAGATTTTACACTATTGATTCTATTATTAAGTCTGTCCGCCTCATTTACAAGTGGAGTATCAAGAGATTTTTTCACATTCTCTAGTTCTTCTATTCCGTCATCATAATTTTTTTCAAGAATAAATTTATATCCAAAAACCCCACCAGACAGAACAATTGAGAGAATAAAAATACCTAAAGTAATAATGTTAAGAAAATTACCATGTCCTCCTCCCAGTCGGCCGCCGCGGCTAACAGGCTGAATTGGTTTTGTTGGTATAAAAGAAGTTTTAAAATTTTGATCAGTCATGTGCTTTACTATTTTTAATTATACTACAAATTTTACAAAGCAAGGAAATTATTCAGCAATTACTGTGGATTTAATCCATTTCTTGTAATTTTCTGAGAGCCAATCCTATGGCGGTTGTAAAACTTGCTCCTGTTTGTCTTAATACGTCAGTCAAAAAGGCTGGAGCTTCTACTTTTGAAAAAGGATCAGCATTTACAGTTTCAATTTCCATTTTAGTTTGTGCTTTCATCGCAAGACCATTTAGTAATCCACCACCACCTGCAAGAATCGCACGTGAGACAATCTTGTTATTTTTTCTTTGAAACTCTAATAAAATATCTTTGATCTCCAAAAAGATTGGATCAAAAATCCAATCAATTGTTTCTTTTAACAACTGATCTTGTTTTTGTTCATTAAATCCATAATTTCTTTTTATCTTTTCGGCAAAATCAATATTTATTCCCATAGCTTGGGCAATATTTAAAGTAATTTCTTGTGATCCACGATTAATAGTATGAGAATCTCTAATCACTCCACGTTCCGCAATATAAACTTTTGTTGCAGAGGCGCCGATATCAATAATCATGACTGGCGCATTGTCTGTTGAATCAACAACGGCGCGAATTGTCGAGAACATTTCAACTTCGAAAAATGAAGTTTGAACTTGGGCATTTTTTGCGATGTTGCTATAGTCTGCCAAAACATCATTATGAATTGCTACAACCATTGCCTCAACAAATTTTCGGTGTTTCTTATCAACTTCAGAATTTGGATCTTCAGGAATAATAAACCAATCCAAAGTAACCTCGCCGATCGGAACTGGAATATATTTTCTAGCTTCAATTGGAATCATTTCAGCCAATTGTTTGTTGTCCATAATTGGCATACTGAAAATTGAAACCATGCTGGATCGCATCGGTATTGAAATGGCACCAATTCGAGTTGAAACATTTGATTCTTTTAATACATCATTTAGGGCCTGAACAATTTGATCGGGTTGAAGTTTTGTAGCACGACCAACCTCTATCCCCGCATATGGCCCAAGAGCAATTTCACCATATGTATGAAGAACCGCACGATCGTTTCGTTTTTTAATTTCAACAACTTTTATAGAAGAAGACCCAATGTCAATACCGATGGCGCTTTCCTCGGCTTTTTTTGAAAAACTATTAAAGAAATTATCAAGAAAACTGCTCATGATTAATCTACTAAATTATAACATAGGTCTATGAAAAAAATCATCAGGTTGTTATTAGATCTGTTGTTTCCGCTATCAAAGATAGCAAAAGAGCTTGATTCCCTATCTATGGAGGAAATATTTACAAAGTGTCAGAAAAAAAATTCTACTAATAAAAATATTTGGTCAATATTTGCTTACAAAGATCTTTTGATAAAAGAAATGCTGTGGCAAATTAAATTTAATGGACAAAGAAAGTACGCGGAATATTGTGGAAAATTTTTATATGACAAAATTTTTGAAATAATAGATAAGAAATTACGCTATATTATTATTCCCGTTCCTATTCATAAAAAACGTCGAAAAGAACGTGGTTTTAACCAATGTGAATGGATTTGTGAAGAAATAATGAAAATTGATCAAGGAAAGTTCTTACAATATGAACCCGGGGCAGTTAATAGAATTATTTACAAGCAAAAACAATCGTGGAGCAACAGAAAAGAAAGAATAGAAAATATGAAGGGTGTTTTTTCAATAGTGAAAGTGGAATTATTAAAAAATAAAAATGTAATTATTGTTGATGATGTTTTAACAACAGGCGCAACTTTAACTGAACTAGTAAATATTATTATTGGCAGTGGCGCAAAAAAAGTTTTATCTTTTACTGTTGCGCATTAATATCACCAGAATCTATGTTTTCAATTTTTGTTTCCTTATCACTAAAAATAAATATATAAAGTATTTCTAAAATTCCGGCGGTTTGCACAACAAATAAAACCATAAACCATTTAACAGAATTTTGTTTCGCGGCAACCCATAATGCGCGCCCCTTCCAGAAAAAAACCCACAGCAACATGAGAATAAAAATTGCTAAGTCTGTGCCAATATTTCCTGTAAGACTAAAGATATTCCCCATTATTTGTTCGTTCATATTCATATTGTTTGGACTTTAATGATAATTATGTTTATTATAGACTATTCTAGGAATTTTTGGAGAGTTGGCTGAGCTGGCCGAAAGCGCCTCACTGCTAACGAGGTAGGGTCTTAAAGCCCTCGTGGGTTCGAATCCCACACTCTCCGCAACTGATCGAAAAGTTCGTAACGTCATAATTAAAAATACTTGGGGCCGTGCTATAATCTGGAAATGAATTTTATTTTCGCAATGCCAGTTATGGCTTGGCTTCTTATATCAGCACTATTTTTTGCTGCCGGAGAATTTTTATCAAAGAAATTTGCGTTGGCACCCAGTTTTTCGTTCATTTTTCTATTAATTATCGTTAATACCTTAAGTTTATTAGCTTGGCTGCCGGCGCTAATGCAAAAAAATCAACTTTCAATAGTAGGAACAACTTGGTCAGTGTTAAGTTTGGCTCTTACCGTGCTAATAGGTATCATGGTTTTTGGTGAAAAATTAAATGCGTTTGGTATAGCTGGAATAATTTTTGCAATAATTGCAGTCGTATTACTTTCAATTGCCTAATTTTGAAAAAAAGAAGAATTATCATACAATTCGAATATTGTTATTAATATAACTAAATAAAAACATGAAAGGATTTTCGGGAAATATAGAAAAAGATACATTAGAAAATAATAATTTTAGAAAAGTTTTATATACCGGTAAAAACAGCCAGTTAGTTTTAATGAGTTTAAAACCAAAAGAAGAAATTGGAATGGAAGTTCACACCGACAATGATCAATTCTTTCGTTTTGAAAAAGGTCAAGGACAATGCATTATAGATGGTAATAGTTATAACTTAGAAGATGGCAGCGCCATCGTCGTTCCTGCCGGCGCACAACACAATATTATAAATATTTCTGAAACCGAAGATTTGAAACTTTACACTATTTATTCCCCCGCACACCACAAAGACGGAATTGTTAGAGCTACTAAAGAAGAAGCCGAAGCAAACGACGCAGAATTTGATGGACAAACCACAGAATAAAACCACTCGAAAAATAATTGGCTGGATTTTTATTGTAATCGGCCTAATCGCAATTATTACCCCATTCACTCCGTTTGGTTTGGTTTTTCTTGTTGGACTAAAAATGATATTTCCAAAAATTGCAATGCGCGAGAAAATTCAAAAATATATTGAGAAAAGAAGAAAGAAAGACGAGTTTTAAAAGTCATTTTCGAATGGTAATATCAAGCTAATGAATCTAACCGATAAAGTTGAAAATACTTTTAGACTTTTGACACCTCAAAAAAAAGCGCTGGCAAAACTGCAAATAGAAACTATTGCGGACGTTCTTTATCATTTCCCAAACAAATATGGAGAAAATTTTGAGCAAATAAAAATAGATAGTTTAGCGGCCGGAAAGAAAGTCATGATTTATGGAGAAATTAAATCATTGGATACAGGTAAAACTTTTCATGGGCGCCTCCCTATCGCCAGAGCTACAATTTCCGACGAAACTGGTTCTGCAAAATTAATTTGGTTTAGCCAGCCCTACATTGCAAAAATGTTTCATGACGGGGAGTTAGTTCGTGTTGAAGGAACAGTTAGCAATAAAAAAACTGGAAACTTTTTCTCTATTCCAAATCCTCAAATTGAACGAGTTTCGAATATCCCTGACTCAGCAAGTGGTTCGCTTTTTTCAAATGAATCAAAATTTGAAGATAATTCAACAACTCTCCATCCAGTATATTCGGAATCACGAGGAATTACTTCAAATTGGTTTTTTCATACTGTTCAAAAAATTTTGAAATCCGGAATTCTGGATGAGATTTCCGATTCTCTACCAGAAGAAATTCTTAATAAATATAATTTACCATCCTTAAAAACTTCCTTGATTTGGATTCACAGCCCCAAAAAAGAAACCGACGCGATTTCTGCCAGAAAAAGATTTGCCTTTGAGGAAATTTTCTATATACAACTACAAAAACAGAAACAAAGAGCCGAAATAAAAAAAATAAAATCACATAGAGTCATAACTACATTAAAAGATGTAAAAAAGTTCACCGATAAATACCCTTTCGCTTTAACTGCTGCCCAGGAATTATCAATAAAAACAATTTTGGATGACATGAAAAAAGATTACCCAATGTCACGACTTCTTGAGGGAGATGTCGGTTCTGGAAAAACTGCTGTTGCAGCTGCCGCCGTCTACGCCGTGACAAACTGTACGCCCCATGGTCGCCAACACGGCAATTTACAAACTGCCTATATGGTTCCAACAGAAATTTTGGCCAAACAACATTTCGAAAATTTTGTTCGATATTTCACAGGAAGTGGAATTCAAGTTGGCTTAATTACGGGGTCAAATTGTTATAAATTCCCTTCAAAAGTTAATCCCCGAGAAGCTACAAAAATTTCACGCCAACAATTGTCGAAATGGGTTGAAAACGGTGAAATCCCAATTGTTGTTGGAACACACGCTTTGATTCAAAAAAGTATTAAATTTAAACATTTAGGACTGGTAATTATTGACGAGCAACATCGTTTTGGAACTGAGCAAAGAAGAAAATTAGCCCAAAAAGACGAGGCTATCCCACATTTGTTATCAATGACTGCGACTCCTATTCCCCGCACTTTGTCACTAACAGTTTATGGAGATCTGGATTTAACTTTACTTGATCAAATGCCAGCAGGAAGAAAACCCGTGATTACAGAAATTGTTTTACCGGAAGAAAGACAAAATGTTTATGAAAAAATGAAAAAAGAAATTGCGAGTGGCCGACAAGCTTTTATAATTTGTCCAAGAATTGATGAGCCGGATGAAAAGAAAATTGGAGCTTTGTATGCAAAATCAGTAAAAGCTGAAGCTAAAAGACTACGTGAAGAAGTTTTTCCTAATTTAGAAATTGCTGAAATTCACAGCAAAATGAGCCCAACAGAAAAAGAAAATATCATGAAAAGCTTTGAGAATGCTGAGATTGATATTTTGGTTTCTACTTCTGTTATTGAAGTCGGTGTAAATATTCCAAATGCGACGATGATTATTATTGAAGGTGCTGATAGATTTGGTCTCGCACAATTGCATCAATTACGCGGTCGGGTTTTGCGCAGTAATTATCAGTCATTTTGTTTTATTTTCACGGATTCAAAAACAGAGAATTCAATTAAAAGATTACGGGCTATTAAAACCGCAAAAAATGGATTTGAATTAGCGGAGCTGGATCTGGGAATCAGGGGCGCCGGTGAACTTGCTGGAATAAAACAATGGGGTATTTCTGATATCGGAATGGAAGCTATTAAAAATATAAAAATGGTTGAGGCTGCTCAGATTGAAGCAAAAAATATTATCGAACAAGATGCCGAATTGAAAACTTTTCCTAAATTATTGGAAAAGATAAATTCTAGAAGCTTTATACATTTTGAATAGTAGAGATTACTGTTTTTTGATAGGATTAGTTTATTAATAACTATTAAAAATTTATGTCATTCGAAAAAGATATTAGAAAACCAGGAATTGATAAAATTGGAGAAGAAGAATTACTTCCTGAAGGAGATGACCTACCAAATGTTGTAGAAGGAGTTACTGCAGAAATACCAGAACGAGACCCTACTCAGGAAAAATTATTGGAACGACCACAGACTGGTATTGCTTCACTCTTGGGCGCAGTTGAACAAAAAATGGTTAGATTTCAGATTGAAAAAAATCCTAGACTTAAAGAATATTACGAAAAAGCAAGAATGACTTTAAGCGGAGGTAAAAAAGGTGTAGAGATTAATCGTGGCCAAATGATAAATCAATTGCAAGTTGAATTAACAACAGGGCCAATTGGAGAATTTGCTGCAATAGATGAATTAAGAGAGATTATAAGAAAAGTTATTGCAGAAACAGATCGAGCACTTTTAATGAATATTGACTAAAACCTTTACATCCTCACTCTAAAATAATAGAATCAAAAGCGCTGAATGCACCAGTAGCTCAGTTGGTAGAGCGCCGAGCTTATACCTCGGTGGTCCTAGGTTCGAGTCCTAGCTGGTGCACAATTTTGTTGTCTAATGAAGAAATTGACATCTTTACTTTTATATGTAGAATTTGTGGCTGAAACGTTCATTCCACAAACCAAATGAAAGGCGGATGTCATGCTAGAAGTAATACCCAAACGAAAGTTTATCGTCACTGATCCGATCGGCGCGAAGTATCGTCTTACCGTTGACATTGTTGACGAGTTCGCCCAAAGTTTGATCACATCAAATCGGATTATCTATCTGATCTGTGCACTTCACGCTAATAAGTGCCAAAAACTCAGCTCTAAAACCGCTCAGATGCTGATCGGCTGCGGATATTGGCCGACGGTTCAGCGATTCTGGTACTGTTTTGACATCACACCACTTTCTGCTGCGGCGTCATAATCGCCAAAGCAAACGCAAAGAGGCGAGCCACAAGGCCCGTCTCTTTTTTAATATTTCAACAAAATTTTAATTTAAATTTAAACTATCTTTATCTTTTCGTGAGTCGTGAACAGTAATTCCGTGAACCGCTAATAATTTTTCATATTCTTCTCTTTCAAGGGTTTCAACTTCTAATAATTTATTGGCAATTGCATCCAAAACTATTTTATTTTCAGAAAGAAGTTTTTCGGCATGAGTTCTTGCGGTTGATAACATTTTTGAAACTTCATTATCAATTTCATCACCAAATTTATCTGCGTATTCTTTATCAGCGACTCCGTGACCAAAAATTGTACGTCCACCGTTTCCTTCCAGGGCGATTGGTCCAAATTTTTCTGACATTCCAAATCTGGTTACCATATCGCGTGCCAAAGATGTCGCCACTTGTAAATCATTTGATGGACCAGTTGTGATATCACCAAAAATCATTTGTTCGGTAACATAACCACCAAGTGTCATAACCAAATCATCCAAAAATTCTTTGCGTGATTGTAATTTTCGATCTTCTGATGGCAGTTTAATTGTGTAACCACCTGCGCGACCACGAGCAATAATAGAAATTTTATGAACCGGATCAGAATTTGGTAGTAGTGAAGCAACTAATGCGTGCCCCGCTTCGTGATATGCCGTAATTTTCTTTTCTTTCTCAGAAAGTAAGTGGCTGCGACGTTCTGGACCAAGCATAACTTTTTCAATCGAACGGATTAAATCAAATTGTGCGACTTTCTTTCGACTTTCACGTGCCGCAAGAATTGCTGCTTCGTTAACCATTGAATACAAATCTGCTCCAGAAAATCCTGGTGTTCTTTCTGCTAAAACAATGAAATTTACATCTTCAGCAAGAGGTTTATTCAACGCATGAACTTTCAAAATATCTTCACGATCTTTTCGATCAGGTAAATCAATAGTAACGCGACGATCAAATCGTCCTGGTCGTAAAATTGCTGGATCCAAAACATCTGGTCTATTTGTCGCAGCCATAACAATAACTTTGTCAGCCGGTTCAAAACCATCCATTTCAACCAATATTTGATTCAAAGTTTGTTCTCTTTCATCATTTCCACCACCAACACCAACTCCACGAGCGCGGCCAACAGCATCTATTTCATCAATAAAAATTATGGCTGGCGAAGCAGATTTTGCTAATTTAAATAAATCACGAACACGGCTTGCACCAACACCGACAAACATTTCGACGAATTCAGAACCAGAAACAGAAAAGAATGAGACACCGGCTTCCCCGGCGGTCGCACGAGCAAGTAAAGTTTTTCCTGTACCAGGAGCACCCATAAGCAGAATTCCTTTTGGAATCTGCGCGCCGATGTCCAAAAACTTTTTAGGATTTTTTAAGAAATCAACAATTTCCATCAATTCTTCTTTGGCTTCCTTTGCGCCAGCGACATCTTTAAACGTAACTTTGCTTTTATCTTTTGGATTTACTAAACGTGCGTTTGTTTGACCAAAGGTAAACGCCTGCATGCCAGCACCTTTAACTTGTCGTGTTAAATACCAAATTAAAAAGAGAACGAAAAATAGTGGAAGTAAAAATGGTGCTAAATTGTAAAACCAGTAGCCAAAACCTGTCTCATTTTTTATATCAATAGTAACTTTTGAAATTTCTTCTGCAGTTAAACCGTAGTCCACAAGAGTTTCTGAAAAAGATGCTGCGGCTTCTTTCTTTGTAGTTCGAATTATTTCACTGTCTTTGTATTTTGCTTCGACTTCGTCTCCACGAATTGTGATAGTTTCAACAATTCCAGATTTGATATCCTGGGTAAGTTTTGACAAGGCAATTTCTTCTTGATTCTTTGTGCCTTCTGCAATTGAAGAATAAATAAAAACAATCGTAAAAATAACAAGAATAGTCGTAATTAAATTCCCCCAGATACCATTTGGTGTTTGGCCAAAGCGTCCCTTCCCTGCTTTTTTAATCTTAATTTTTAATTTCGGAGTCTGTTTTTCATCGTTCATAGATTTTTATCTTACAACAAAAAATTGATTATAGAAAGTTTGATTGCTACTATGGAGAAAGTAAAAATATGACAAATTTACTGGAAAACAGAAAAGCAAAATGGAATTACGATTTGATGGATCAATTCGAAGCCGGAATTGAGCTTTTGGGTATTGAAGTAAAATCTGTCAAAAATAAAAGAGGCAGTATTTTGGGTTCTTATGTTGCTGTTCGCGGTGGTGAAGCATTTTTAATCGGAGCAGAAATTCCGCTTTACCAACCAAATAACTCTCCTATTGAATACGATCCAAAGAGAACTAGAAAACTTTTGCTAACAAAACGCGAACTGCAAAAACTGGTTGATTATGATAATGAGAAGGGGTTGACACTTATCCCAATTTCGATGTATAATAAAGGCCGAAATATTAAACTTTCGTTTACTGTTGCACGCGGAAAAAAGACTCGTGATAAAAGAGAAACTATTAAACGTCGTGAAGCAGATCGAGAGATGAGTCGTTCTTTGAAAAAATTGCGTTAAGATCATTCGCGCATTGTTGTGTAGGAGATCACAAATATGAGTTTTGTTCGTTCCAGTCCTCAGGCTACGCCCTGCGGAGGAACTCAAAAACTTATATTTGTTATCAAGCTAAACAATGGTGCGGGGATGATCGGCTTAGACAGGCAGACGCATAACATATGTGCAAAGCAGAGCTGTTGCAACTCTTTAAAAGGCAACAAACACTAAGTGCAGAAAATCAAAAAGCTGTAGCTTCACCTTACGGTAAAGTCGGCAATTTTGCATTCGCTTACGCTTTAGCCTAAGCGACGTTTTACTAACCAAAGCTCGATAAGTTAGATAAAGCGACAATCATCGAGATAGAAATGTTTACGTCCGAATTCATTTCAAAACAAAGGACTATAATTTCAAGGTGTTCTGTTTATCTTTAAGCCTTGAGATCGAAATAAAAAGATTAACTAGGCTTTGTAGAATCATATGTTTGCTCTGTTTGCACGTGGGTTCGATTCCCGCCATCTCCACAAAGAAAACAATAAAAATAAACTTTTATTTAGATTTTGCAAAAAATTGTTTTAAAAATAAAACTACTGAAAATAGTAATATATAGATTAAGAAAATGCGACCATAATTTAAATATGCTCTCACTAACGCAGAGCTTGTGTCTACTAACACACTGCCATTCTTTAAATCCAACACCATTGTAAATATTAAATTAACTACGCTATTTAAAAAATATAAAATTGGAATCCATAAAATAATCCTATTGGTTTTTTGCTTCAAAAAATATATAAGTGCCACCACAGTAAGTAACAGCCAAAAATTACTTACATAGGGGTAATATTTTTCAAATATATAAAAACTTTTTTGTGTTAAACCAAATAAATTGATAAATAACAATGCGGAGTAATTAATTATTGTTAGTATTAAATATCCATTAAAAATCACAATCTGTCTTGTATCTTTTTGCATTTGTATAACAAATAATACCACTTAATTATCACTATGTGATATCTAATCTTTATACTTCGGAGTGCTTAATCCTCTCCTTTTGGGGTTAACTAGCAAATCATACGTCTTAAAAACCCAACATTCTATTTAGTTCCAAGTATTTCGTACGATGTCCACTAAAAATCTCTGATATATCTAACATTTACTATTTGATATAATCGATTCATGATTAGAAAAATTGTTTATACATTATTTTTTATTGTTATTGTTTTTAGTGGAAGAATCGCACATGCAGATTTAGCGCCAACAAACGCACATCCAGTGAAAACATGCGTCATCATAGAAAATTCTAATAATTATGAGAACATTTATTTATTCAATAGGGTTTCACCACCTGGATTCAAGGGGTTCAACAACAAAGATACTTATGAACCAATCGAGTTTAATAAATGTTTGAAGTCGGTTTATAAATTCAGTAGTTATTCTATTTGGTGGGGTAGCCAAAATAATACCTCAGATTTACACTTATTATCAGACAAAATATCTCCAAACGATGTCTGGATATCAAATAATGATGTCTTACTGCAACAAACTGTCACATATTCTTTAAATAAATCATCGGACGGTAACTTGATTATCGAGAAAACAAGAACTGCAAAAATTCCGGAAACTTATATTCAATATCTTTTTCCATTATTATTAACAATAGTAATTGAATTAATTGCATTGCTAGTTTTCTTAAAACAAATCAAGAAAACTGGTAACAAATTTAAAAACGCAGCAATCTTACTTGTCATATTAAACTTAATAACTTTTACTCCCTTTTGGTTATTAACTTCAACTGCTGGTGCAAATCTAACAAACATTATTCTAATCAGTGAAATTATAATTATAATAGTTGAAGCGATTGGTTATAAAATATTTTTAAGGATAGGTATAAGAAAAAGTCTCTTTCTATCAACTGTGTTAAATTTGTGCTCCATATTTGCAGGTTTATTCACTTATCTAATTGCACAATGGTTGTTTAAATAACAAGATGTGATGTCTATTTCTGATGAACAAGAGAGTGTAATCCCCTCTTTTCCTTATTAAACAACTTATCGTACGTCTTAAATACCCAATGTTCTATTTGGTTCCAAGTATTTCGTACGATGTCCACAAAATATTTTTGCATCAAGATTTTTAATCTGACTTTTTTAATAATAAACCCAGCAGATTAAGGGGTGTGAATAATCAAACCGGAAGCACAAAAAGCTGAATATATATAATTTCCATAGACATAAACTCCGAAGGCATTACCGTCCCCACCATAATAAGATCCAACTTGTGCTGGGCTCGAAGGGTTAGAAATGTTTATTATTTGTAAGCCAGAACTGTTATCAGCAACATATGCATAGTTTCCAGAAACATAGACATCGCTTGAACTACTGGGGGTGTCATATGAACCAGTCCAGGTTGGGTTCGCTGGGTCTGAAATGTTTATTATTTGTAAGCCAGAACTGTCATCGGCTACATATGCGTAATTTCCAAAGACATAGACACCATATGAACTATTGGGAGTATTATATGAACCCGTCCAGGCCGGGCTCGCTGGGTCTGAAATGTTTATTATTTGTAAACCTGAAATGGCATCGGCGACATATGCGTAATTTCCAAAGACATAGACATCGTGTGAACTACCGGGGGTGTCATATGAACCAGTCCAGGTTGGGTTCGCTGGGTCTGAAATGTTTATTATTTGTAAGCCTGAACTTTGATCGGCAACATATGCATAATTTCCAGAAACATAGACATCGCGTGCCACACCAGGTGTATCATATGAACCAGTCAAGGCTGGGCTCGCTGGGTTTGAAATGTTTATTATTTGTAAGCCTGAACTTCCGTCAGCAACATATGCGTAATTTCCCGAAACATAGACGCCGTATGAATTATAAGGAGTGTCATATGAACCAGTCCAGATTGGGTTCGCTGGGTCTGAAATGTTTATTATTTGTAAGCCAGAACTTTCATCTGCAACATATGCATAGTTTCCGGAAATATGGACAGCATGTGAACAACCGGAAGTATTATATTGCCCAACTAAAACTGGTTGCAAATCATAGTCTGCATGACACTCATCATCTTCTCCACCGTCTTGACCAGCACAAGTCCAGAACCACGGTCCTTCACCAAGAACCTCAGATGTATCACCAACTGAACATAAATCTTCAGTTGGTTCTTCAATAAGTGTCTGCCCATCAGCCGCCCCACAAACCCCGGCGACCGGTACTACGCCATCAGCTTCACTATCATCCTCAGCATCATCGCATCCAGCATCATCCGGATAATCAATGTCTCCATCGCCGTCATTATCTTCTCCATCGTTACATTCTGGATCAGTGTCTCCTCCACCACCTTCATCATCGACAGCATCAGTAGATGTTCCAAGGACTACACCAGGCAAACCTTGTTCTTTTGAACCAGGAGCAGTAAAAGCAAACTTTTTACTATTGAATGCAATCTTATAGTTCTCTCCACCAGGGTTTTGAGGTAAAGATTGTAAATAATCTGGGACAAGGACTTCTAGATGAACACAAGGGTTTGTTTCACCATTACCAGTATTACAGATATCGGTTAGTGCTGATGGTAGATCGTCATCTGGTGGTGGCCAGACACGATTATCAATATAGTATTGTTGAACAGCTTTATGTAATGCATTTAGGTCAGAAATTCTCTCGGCATTACGTGCTTGAGCTAATTGACGAGCTGGATTAATTGCGACGATTACTATGGCAGCAAGAATCGCAATGATAGCTATAACGAGAAGCATTTCAAGGAGAGTGAAACCTTGTCTTCGGTTTTTCATATTAAAATTATATCATTTAACTAACAAGATGTGATGTCTATTTCTGATGAACAAGAGAGTGTAATTCCCTCTTTTCTAGCTTAAACAGTTTTTCATAAGTCTTAAATACCCATATTTCTGTTTGGTTCCAAGTATTTCGTACGATGTCCACCAGTTTGACATTTTCTGTATATCTGATATAATACTTATGTAGGCTCATTGTGGGTTTACATATATACACACGGTCATAGGCCGAAAGGAAAAAAGATGAGTGCAAAGAATGGAATCCTGGAAATCGAAGAAATGGGACATGTCGTTGGTCTAGTTGAAAAGGCCGCCATAAAAGCCGCCGACGTCAGAAACTGCCACATGGTTCAAATGGATGGTTCGGTCGTTGTCGACCCTGACCACCAGGGTGATGATTCTGTCACGAAATACATCAACCCCAGCAAGCTCATTGAACGTATGGTTACGAATGGATGGAAAGTCCTCACCGTTGCATACGTTCGGAATGATGGGTCGACAAACTTTGGTCATGAACCGGCGGTCAATTACGGCCTGCAGGTGGTTCTAGTCAAGGTATAGGACCGCCACACTTTCGAGATTGAAATGGAATCTCGAGACCTCACGCCTGTGGGGTCTTTTTAATTGTTTAAATATATTTGACATTTTATATATATTTGTTATAATATTATTTGAATTTGAGTAGTACATTTAATTTAAAAAGGAGTTTACTGTGTTCAAAGAATTCTGTGCGTTCATTTTGCTGTTGATTGTACTCGCCATGGTCGGACTTTTAATGTTTATGGCCATCATATTGATTGATGTGTGTGTCGCACCAATCAAGACGACGGTTACAACAATCGAAACAAAGCTGATAATCCCTGCTTCCAGCACAATGGTCCCATTCGGGAGAGTAATGGTCAGCAAGGATAAGCCCGAGTCCTATCAACTTCGCTTCGATATAAAGGGTGAAGAAATTTCATCCAGTGTCGAAAAGGAGCTTTTCGATAGCGTCGTCACAAACGATAAAATTGAAGTTAGATACAAGTCCGGTAGAAAAAGTGGGTTATGCATACCGGTAAAAATAAAAAAAAGTGAATAGTGAGGTAAACCAACCCCATCAAGTCGAATCCTATCTGGTCCGCACTTGGTGGGGTTCTTCTTTTGTATAAATAATTATCTAATGCCACCTCGTACCTCACCAATATTCAATTCCCGTAATGTGACATCTAGTTTTGATGCTCAAGGGATCATAATCCCCTCTTCTTTGGATTAACTAGCAAATCATACGGCTCAAAAAACCCATATTTCTATTTGGTTCCAAGTATTTTGTACGATGTCCACAAATTAAAATATGCTACTGAATTTTAAAGATAATTTCTCTTCTTGATTTATTGATGGACAACCATATTCATCTTCATCTGTGCCAACTCCATATACATAATATTTTATATCATTTCCAGATATATCTATTAATGCAAGATATTTATCTTTTCTCTCAATTAATACTCTCTTTTCTAAAGTATCTAAATTCATTGCCCAAATAGCAGACCTTGGATATTTAAATGAATTTTCAATACTATCACACACCTTTACGCCATCTTCATCCTTCGTATCTGCAACATAAATATAATAATTTTTATCATCCGTTACCCTACCAAAACTTCCAATATTTAGATTTAAAAAACCATTTTGTTTATTCATATCCAACAGTAAAATTTGACCTTCGGATTCATACACATGTTTTTCAAAATATATTTTATTATTTTTTATAACCCTAGGACAAACAGAACCATCATAATCAAATGACTTTAGAGAACTTCCTTCTGAGTTTGTTATATTGATAGAAACTTTTTTAGCACCAAAGTTGCCGACCTCCAAAGTTGTTACAGAAACAATTTTATCTGAACCTTCGAGTGAACAAAGCTCTTTATTTACAACTTCATTTTCTATCCAATTTTTAAATCCATCACCTGATACTTCTTTTATATCTTCATCCTTAAGTCCCAAATCACTCTCAACAAATTTATCTTTCTGTAAAAAAATAAATAGTGCTGCTACTATTAAAATAACAAGTGACGATATTGTTAATATATTTTTTTTAATATTCATAATTAAATAATAACATTTAACTAATTAGATGTGATGTTAATTATTTATATCCAAGAGTGGGTAATTCCCTCTTTTCTAGCTTAAACAGTTTTTCATGCATTTTAAATACCCATATTTCTATTTGGTTCCAAGTATTTTTTACGATGTCCATTGAATATTTTAAACACCGCCAGTGGTGAAATTAAGTAAACTAATAAATCAGAAAATATCATTCTGACAAGGCACTTATTACTTAAGATTAATGTTGAAATTTTATAACCTTAAACTCTATGGACACAGAGGACTCTTGGTTCTTGCTGGATATACAAATAAAAGTTCTTCTAAATTATTAGATGACTTCAAAAAGGTCGGGCTTAATTCTTTCCACTCCTCACAGACTTCTGGGTAATAATATTTAGCGTTGTAACGAGCTGAAGTATAATAAATACTTCCTGAGGATTGGGTGGTCGTAGAGGGATATGTTTGAGCTAATGTTTGGATGCTTGCACCTGCAGTATTTCCATTACAGGTACCTGGAGACCAAAGTCCTAATTGGGAGATTTCCGCGTTCTTTTGGGCTGCCTTGAACTCAGATTGATACTTATATACTGTTTCATAAGTATATTCTCGGGCATATCCTTGTTCAATCATATATTTATTAAAGAAAAGACCATCTTCACGATATACATATGCAAGCATACGACCGTACTTATCTGTAGCTCCTTGGCTCATATCTGTTTCTATGCGAACCTTTTTATTAAACAGAAGTTCCTTTGCTTTATTTGAAGCCTCTTTTCCAAAACATTGAACTTCTCTTATGGGGTCTACACTTTCTGGAGTATCTAGTCCAATGAGACGAAATACATGCTCTTTTCCATTGATTCTTATTTCAATCACATCCCCGTCAATAACCTGAGTAACTGAATAAAATAAGAACTCTGAAGTATTAGTGCTTGTTACCTCGGGCAGTCGTTCCCCTATAAAAATACTGAAAACAAGTATTTTAGACAAAATAATCAAAGCGAGTACCGAAATTAGAAAAATAGCAAAAACTTTATATTTTTTTGAAAGTTTATTATATTTTTTGAATAAGTTTTTAATCGGTTTTAATTAGCTTTATTCTATATATTTAAATAATATCATTTAATTACCACTATGTGATATCTACTTTTGATATAATAAATAAAATATGAACGATTATATTCAATTTAATTTATTAGAAGGAATATTTTGGATTTTTTTAGGTTTGAGCTCTATTATTCTTCATGGGCTTGTTCCTACAATCTATAAAAAATTGGCAATATTTTCAGCAATTGTTTTGATATTTTTTGGCATATCAGATTTTATAGAGATCATTACTAACGGTTTTATTCCTGGTCCATGGTGGTTGTTTGCTTGGAAAATTACTAACGTCATCGGTTTAATAGGGGTTTTTATCTGGTATATAAAATTAAGAGTAAAATAACAAATCAAAATTGTAATGATAAATTTGGTAAGTTTTTAAATAATTAAAACTGGCGGAGATCTCCTCCAGAAATTAATATTATAACGATACTTAGAATTGAAAGTAAAAAATACATTATTGATATGGAAAGAACTGACGTAGCTACAATATGATTTATGGAAGTTGCTCGATTATTTTTCACCAAATTTAATCTGGCATTTTTTAAGCTTCTATATGAAAATAATATTGAGATGATAATTAGCATCAAAACAATAAACATTCTTGTTAGATTCTGGCTCTGGGTATAATTTGGGTAAGAAAATCCGACACCCACCGAGATTAACAATGAAAAAAGACTGTATACTAATAATTTCATATTAATACATTATAACAATTTAATTACCACTATGTGATATCTAATCTTGGTACTTCAGAATGTGCAATTCCCTATTTTCTAGTTTAACTAATAAATCATATGTCTGTAAAACCCATATTTCTATTTGGTTCTAAGTGTTTCGCACAATGCACACAACTTAGATAGTAAACAACATTTTATTAACCTTTATAGTAAGTAATATGCCATTCATCAGACCAGACACTGTTATCTTTTTCATCTGATTCTTTAATAACTTTTGATGAGTCAATCACAACCATGGCTCGGTAGGTTTTCTCCATATTTTTCCCATCAAAGGGCTGACCACCTTCTATATTGACGAAAAACTCACCATATCCTTCAAAAATATTAACAGTTCCGGTAGCCGCTTCAAATAATTTTTTATTTTTATTTTTAGTTGTTTCATACAAATAGACAGCATAATCAACATCTTTCCTACCCAAAACTTGACCAAACTGATTATCATTTTTGACAACAACTTTTAATTGCTGATCCATGACCATCCCTGCTGAACCAAAATCGGTTCCACCTGGTAATGAAAGAGTGATTTCTGGAATATAAAGATTTTCTCTGAGACTACCACTTTTTAAATTTTTAATCTGTGCCTTAACCACCTTCGAAATTTCATTTAGTTCTTTCACAGAGGTGATACTCAAAATTGCATTAGATGCAGTAGCTCCATACGAACTAAACCCGTACGGTTCATATGCAAAAACAGCATTATTATTTATAAAAAAAGAAATAAATAAAACAACTAATAATGACATATATTTTTTCATAAAAAATATTATATCACACACTTCCCTTGCCCAGCTCTTAATCTAATTCCCCGTGATTCGTACGATGTCCGTAAAATTTGACTTAAACATATTTCATTGTAGTATCACGGACAGATTTTGAACAATGTAAAAATAAAAATGGAAGGAGAAAGATCATGATGATATTAGGACGCAGTCATGTAGACATCTTGGGATTTCTACAGTGGACAGTCGGTGACATGGCCGAAATTATCCAAGCAGAAAACGGCAAGGAAAAACCACGTCGTGACAGTGGGTACTTCACCCTTTATGATGCCGCCTCGATAAAAGGCATCCCCATCATAATTTTTGCTGTCGATGTTTGCCCCCCGGAAAAAAGAGAGCAATACTTCGCCTATTCGCAAGAAAAAGCTGTGAGATTGGCTCAGAACAGTGAGCACATCAGCAGTTGGCAAAGCCGAAATCCGGAGAAGAATTGCTACGGAGGAGCAATTCGCGTTGGTCCAGCAAAAAATCTCATTATGTCATTTTCTGGATTACCCGAATTGGCCGACGAAGCTGTGATGTTGGCAACTGCCCTACGGCTCCTCTGGATGTCGCATGATGAAGCGATACAGATTGCCAAAGCAAGCAATAACCAATATTTTGGTAAGCTTGCAAAAAAAGTTTGGTTGGACAACCCAAACTATATTTCCACCGAAAAGCTTGACGAGCTGTTGGCTTACTTGGAAAAATGCGAGTTATAGAAAAATATACTTTCTGACTCAACATACCACTCATTTCGATGAGTGGTTTTTTAATCGTTTAATTTATATTTGACATTTACAATAAACATAGTATAATCTTACTAAACTTGTACATTTAAGAAACAAAAAAAGGAGAAAAATGAACGCAAAGGAGTTTTTGGCGAAACTGATAACCAGTCGAGCTTCAGGATCACACGCTCGAGATTTCACGGAACAAATATGGCAAGCAGTGAACACCGATGCCGTACTGTCTGAATCTCAACAAAATTTCGTGATTCGCACCATAAACGAATCGTTCCCTAACGCAACTGTTGGGGCAGAAACCGAAATAGTTGGGCGGATTGCAATATACATCAACACCTGCCGTTAAAAAAGGAGAAACATGCAAGACTTGATTGGTTTCCTGATCCTCGCGGTGATTGTTGTTGTCGCCGCCATCGTGGCCAGCGAAAATAGCCACCGCTATGCCGAGAAAAGTGCCGCTGCAAGGGCACTGGAATTCTTGGCAGAAACTGTTCTGTGGGTCATCGTGGCCTATGCTATTCTCGCCATCATCGGCGGAATCTTCTGGGTTATTCTATGGCTAGAAATAGTCGTAAGAAGTATCCTTCAGTGGTGCGTCGAAGCGGCACTAGCGCCATTCTCTTGGATATTTTAGACACCTCGTCGTGAAAACATCGCACGTTTTCTGACGGGGTGTTTTCATTTTAAATAAATTGTGTACTTTGACATTTTTAAATTGTCTGGCAATGTAATAAATGTTAGCGCAATGTTAACTATTTATAGAATATTTCTATAAGTAAACCGCAGCAAGTGAGGTTGAAAATGAAAAAAATAGTTCTTACTGATAAAATCGAAGCAGCTATGTTGGCCGTTGAGCACAGAATGGAAATGCATTTTGCGGGACACGTTGTCTTCAAATGCAGAACAATTAGCCACGTGTGCTTCTGGAAAGATGGAACTGAGGGATTCAAAGTGAAAGGTGTGTTAACCCCACCTGTTGGTCCAATGTGCTACAATGGCGAATCAATTCAATTTGAAGCAATCGCAATTGTCAAAGCGGCAATCGGCACTGACAATCCTTCAAATTTTGATTCGGGTGTCATCACCTATTCGATCAATGAACAAGTGATGCAACAATAGAATACTTGCCCCGTCGCATTCGCGCGGGGTTTTTTATTTTTTGATAATTTGACAAGCACAATATTATTTTGTATATTTTTTTGAGAATTTTAGGTAAGAAGATACTAAACTAAATAAAGTACATTAAAACAAAGGGAGATGCTGATGAAGACGAAAATGGTTTGTTTTGCCATGATATTGGCAATGGTGTTTGCTTGGTCTGGGTGTGGTTTTAAACAGGCTGTGCCTGAGAAATCCTTAAGCCCGGCCGGCAAAGTTGTTCAGTCTTTTTTCAAGAATTGGAAGTTTGAGCGCTACAGTCAAATGCAAGAGCAAACAGTCAATTCAAGGGATAAGGACGTTTTCATTGAAGCGATGAAAACAACCCCGATTCAATGGAGAAATTTTTCCATTCTTGCCGAGGAACAATCGGGCGACGATTGGGATGTCACAATTTCATTGGAGGTTACTGACGTGAAATCCACGTTGGCTGCTCTCTTGGTGAACTTGGAATTTCCTCCTCCGGAAGACTCACAGAGTTCGGGATTTTATATGTCACCAAGGTTTTTAGGCATAGAGGAATTTATGCCAATAAAACAAACCTGGAGAGTAATTAACCTTGACGGAAATTTCGTCATTGACGTGTGCTCTGGAGAATCAGACGGTGAACGTTACGATAATATAATGAACTATATTATCGATGCGGGTCAAGTGACAACGTTGCCAAGTCTAAATGATGAAGAATCCGAATCGGATAGAATCGCTACGGCAGCCAGTTTCTGGATGGCGTTAGTCTGCATGGATTTAGATATTACATCTGAAAAAATGCTTCCTATTTTGAAAGACGCCATGCCGATTAGCGAGAAGGCAAAAGCCAAGCTAGTCAAATTGGCAAGAGAACTGGACGCGTTATCGAACGACGAAACGACCAGCTCAGAATAACGGAAAATGTACCTACGGACCAGATTGCAAAATCTGGTCCTTTTGTTTTGTTTAATATCGTTTAGTATTTACTTGATATACTTATATTAAGTAAATACAATAAAAATATGAAATTCGAAGGTCCCCCACAACCAAAAATAGAAACACCTGAGAAAAATAATCCTGAGGATAGTAATCTTTCGAGACGTGAGTTTTTAAAAAAAGCCATAGCATTTGGTGCTATTGGAATGCTTCCTTTTGCAACTTTGGCCGATAAACATGAAACAAATGATTCAGCCGAATCAAAAATTGAAGCAGTAGAAAGAGTAATCAATCATACCCTTCCAATAACCGGCGGTAGAATTTCCTTGACTCAGGCTGAATATGAAAAAATCGCCTCCAGTATAGAGAAAACTTCAGCCAGGATGACTGATGTTTACCACGCCAATTTTGCCGAAAGTTTTAATCCACAAACACAAGAACTTATTGTTCAACAGCTGGGCGAAAAACTTAAAATTGCACTTTTAGAAGCTCAAAAAAGAGGCTTCGAGTTTAAAGAATCAGATACCGCTCATTTACATTTTTTTGTTGATTCTTCTGAATACAAAAAAGAAGCCGCGGCAAATAACTTACCAAATGAGGCTGCACTAACAGATAAACTTAAAAGCAGTATTGATGGTACAGAAAAAATGCTTAAAATGGTAAAAAGTATTGTTGTGCATTGTGCCGAGTTTCCAACACGAGATCAAATTATCGATACGGCCTATTGGGAAAAGAGAGAATACCGAAATGTTGTTGTAAACGACGAGGGTTTGCAAAATATTTTTAAGCCAAAAGAAAGTGAGGCGGAACACACTGCTACTTATGCAAAACTAAAAGGTATTAGCGAAACATCTTGTATCCCAAACCAAGGTATTCTTGTCGAAGAATATAATACAATACTTGGAACAAACTACGAGGATCTAGCACATCATATGACGGGTTTAGATTTTTTAGTAAACGAAGGAGTTGGAGTTCAAATAGACCCATTACTTCCAAAATTAGCTTTCTTTTTGAAATAAATATTTACATTTGACAATACCATCACAATCTGGTATAATTTTATAAATAGTACATTCACAAATCTTAAAGAAAGGATTTCAGGTGAACGAAACGTTGATGATGTTGCAAAACATCCTGGTCATGGTCGTCGCGGGATCAGGTATTGCCCTGATTCTGGGCGGGCCTAAATTGTTCAAGGGTTACTGGCGAGTTATTGGCCAGAACCTTGTGATCAAGCCCTTGCGATGGATGTTCAAAACATTCATCGCAAAACCCACAAAGGCGATCCTGAGATGGGCAAGTTGTCATCTCAAAAGGTTTGCACTGTTTCTCGCAAGAGGAATGCTGAACCTGGTCCGACGAATATTCCGCGCATTTTGGCGGGCTGTTCGGAGGATCTTCACATGAAACAAAAAAACAAGAACACCCGCGAGCGCGAGGTGTTTTCTTTTTATTCAAAAAAATCTACTATTCAATAGAGCCTTGTTCAAAACCACTAAAATTCCCTTTTAACATATCGCTTAGCTCTTCTGCATACGGATCATTATTTTCAAAAAGATTTTTAATTCTCTCTTTTATAAATAATAACTGTATATTAATTTTTTCAGTATCCAAACCGCCGTAATTTTTTAATTTTATTAAATCCAAAAGCGCTTGCCTTGTGTCGAGCGCCAATTCTGATTCAATTGGTGGATCTATTTTTTTAAATGTTTCATGACTCATATTTACTATATTATCACAAAATTTGTGATAATATTTTCCTCAGAAAGGACATTACAGATGGCACCAAAAACATATAAAGATTGTATCGCGCTCCACAGAAAGCACGGTATCGATGCTTGGAAAATTGCCGTTGCGTTTGGTATCAAACTACCTGCGCACGACGATTTGATGGAAAGACTAAGAGAAGCAATAACCCAGCGTGACAGACATGACTTACTGGCAGAAGCACGGCCCGGAAGCAAAGAAGCAATTGCGATTGAAAAAGCAATAGAGAGACAATCTATAAGTGACCTTGAGGCCGCAACAACGACAGAAAGAAAAAAAGAAATCTATCACGAATCACTTGATGGCAGCGAATCGGAAAGTCAGATAATTATTTCAATTTGTTCCTAAACCCTTATCCCCCGCCCTAAAAACACCGGCGGGGCTTTTTATTTTGATTATTTTCTATAACTTTCTGCGAAGTTGACACATATAATAACCAGTGGTAATGTCATATACGGAATTGGAACTATAAACAGAAAGCAAAGGAGAACGTTACGTGCCAAGACATACATATTTGTACGAAGCCATGCTCGACGCCCTTGTCGAACGCGGGGCGGATACACTGAGTCAATCCATGCTGAATGGCTACATCGGTTGCCAAGCAGTTTTATCACATCACGTTACTCGTGACAAACTAGTTGGTGGGAGAATTCGTTCAATCATTCTCATCAGTGGTTCAATCGAAATCGAATGTGATTGGATAGCTCACCAGCCGTTTGACAAAATCGACTGGAAACTTGATGATCGAAGCGACGGTTTCCTGGTCGTTCTTTTGAAACATGGGTGGCGTCGCCTCCCAAATGGAGGGCTCGAAATCCTGGGTGGAAATGGAAACATGGCACTTCTGCCAAGGGGCGAAAAACTCATCACGATAAAGGATGTTCGCAAAGCGAGAGATTAACATCCCTCAACAAAACCCGTTGCAACTGCAGCGGGTTTTAAAATTCTTCAGAAATTGAATAATATTCGCATTCTTGTTAAAACCAAATTATAATTGATAAACAAATTAAATGACTGCACTATTTTTTATTTATATATCATTGTCACTTTCAGTTCTTGAAGAAATTCTTTTCTTTATTCCTTCGACAGTCGCCCAAGTATCAATCGGTGGATTTATGATTGGCAATCCGCTAAATTTTTTAAATTTTGGATATTTCTTTTTATTTTTAGTTTTACCCGCCGCTCTTGGCGTCGCTATTGGCTCTATTCCGATCTTTCTCTTATCAAAATATGGATTTACAAAGATTGATGAAAAACAAACCAAATTACAAAAAATAATTCATAAAATTAAAGAAAACTCCCTTTCTCACAAAGATGGTTCTATTTCTATGTTTTTTTTAATGCGATTATTGCCAAATTTTTCAGGTCTTGTGGCGACAGTCATTGGTGGTTTGTGGAATTTTTCACTCAAAACATTTTTAATTGTTACATTTCTTGGATCAATTATTAGAATCACTATTTTAGGTCTAATCGGCTGGCAAGCCTCCCATTACATTTATATTTTCACAGGCAAATACGGATTGATTGGATTTTCTTTGGGAATAATAATTATGTTGTTGTTAACAATTTTAGTTTTTTATAAAAAAAAGAAAGTTAGTTAAAGTATTGTTGTGCGAATTCCTAATTTATATCCTAAATAGCAAAACATTGGGTGAATAATTAAAATAGTTAACCAAGAAATTAAGAATATTTTAAAACTTAATAGTCCGAGCACTAACCAAACAATTCCATTGAACATTATATAATCACTATGATCAATTACTGGCAAAAATTTACCATCTGAAATTCCCACTCTTCTTTTCAAAAAACTTCCAACCGCGTGGCCAAGATAAGTACAAATTCCAATAAGTAGACCAATGTAAAGTGAATTATAAACAATAAAACCAACGATAGGTCCGACTATTATTGCGACAATAATTCCAGGAAAAGTCGTGGAATCCCCCAGTATTCTGCGGCCATCAAAAAACAATTTACCAAAATCAATTGGTCTATCTAATTTTGCAAAAAAAGAATTTTTTCTACGTAATGGTGATAAGAAATTAAACGATCCGTTAACAATCATCGGGGGAATTAAAAAGATAAAAACATTAATAAAAATTTCTTTCATTATATTTTATTAATATTATATACAAAGAATGGTTCGACAAATTTACTCTTTAAATATTCTTGCATAACGTTCAAGTGCCTTGGCAAACAAGGTTTTATTGTGACTGCCGCATCATATTTTGATATTCCATCCTTTTCCTCAACAAACTTAACTTCGGTTTTATTAAATTGTGATAATTTAATTTTATTTTCTAAATCAATAACCTGATCACTTTTCACATTAACAGAAAAAGTATATTCATCACCAAACGTTGTTGGAATACATGTTTTCCACGGTACAGCAACAGGATAAATATTGTCTAACAAATAATATTTATTAATAACGTCATCAACCAAAATATTTTCATTGATTTCATAAAAATTTAAGCCACCTAGACTTGATTTAAATGTTCCAGGAAAATCTGTTGGCGTAGAATAAAGCGCAACAATCCCGCCCACGGCTTTGTGTTCTCGATATTTTGAAATCGTACTTAATTCGGTGTACATCGGGTAATAAATAATTGAAAGAACAAGAACTATTCCTAATAGATATGAGACTCTTCTCGTCGCGTGTTTTTCTACGACAAAAAGGGTCATTAAAATTGTAAAAGGAATAATGCTGGCCAAAATATGGGCTTTTAATTGATAATCCTCTTCAAAGAAGAAATATTTCCAGGCGATAATTGTCCATGCGACATAAAGTGCGGACGTAATCACACAAAGTTTTTTTCCATTTTTACTGTTATATATTCCATAAAAGAGTGCTGCCAATATTGGCAAAGTATTTGATAAGAAAAGTCCCCCATCAGAAATCGCTTTTATCAAGGGAAACGCTGCAAATGCAAATGCCACCAAAAATATAACTTTTTTGGATAAATTAGTTCTTTGCGAAATTAAAGTTGCAAAAAATACTAGAGAAGAAAATGCCGCTAGTAAAACCAAGATTATTCCAACCCACAAAATGTAACCTGGAATAATTCCAACGAAAGGAAGCCCGGCATCAATGTTTTCAAATTTTCCACTGTCAAAATGATTTAGACCCAATCCAACAGAACCTTTCAAAACATGATTATGCGACAATTGGGAACTGGAAACTTCCCCGTTATTAAATGTCAAAACAAAATCATTCTTTTCAAAACCATACTGATGGGCGAAATTCAAAAAAACAATTGAACCAAGAATATGTCCCGCGATTATCGTTGATAAAAATAAATATTGGCTTATTTTTTTTGTTTTTTCAGAAAGATTTCTTTTTACAAGAAAAGTAATCAAAAATAAAACCGCAAAATATACAAAGAATAGGTAAACTTTTACATTACTTCGGCCGCCTGCAAAAATATCTAGCAGCGCGTGAGAAATTGAAATAATATATGACATTTCTATATGTTAGCTTTTTATACTGAATTTACCAAGAACCAAAACCGTAACTAATTCGACCGCCAACCTCATCCTCTAACTGTTCGGCATGTAAACCATACGCAGTATTATCACCTACACATTCGCGGTCCGCACAAAAATCAACTAATTCTCCTGGTGCAGCATATCCATATGAAAAAAAGAACTTTGTGCCGTCTGCCTCATAATAACAATCCTCACCGCAAGGGTCGACTGGTAATGGATCAATATAATCAGCAAGTTCACCCGCAAGAATATCCCAAGAACCAGAAAAATCGTAAGCGATGCAAAGATCATCTTGACCATTTTCCATGGTACACCCACCACCCAAATAAGGCGCATGATCATTATCAGCAATATAATCTTCTATTGCTTCATGAATTGCTGCCAAATCACAAACTCGTCTATCATCACCAGTTAAATCAGAACAATCTTCTGGATCTTCCTCACCTTCTGAAACTTCACTTTGTTCAACATTTCCAATGACTACACCAACAAGATCATTTTCTGTACTACCAGGAGCCATAAGAGCGGGTTTATTTTGTCTAATCGCTATATGATAATTACCACCGTCTGGATTTTGTGGAAGAGCAGCTATATAGTCTGGGACAAGTTCAGCCGTCAAATCAACACACCCGCTGGTGCCACCACCAGTACCACAAATTTCTTGTAGATCCTCATCCAAACTAGCTGCTTCGGGCCATACACCGTTATTATCAATTAAATATTGCTGTGTGGCTTTGTATAGAGCATTTAAATCACTAGCTCTCTGTGCATTACGTGCCTGAGCTAATTGTCGAGCAGGATTAATTGCGACGATGACAATTGCCGCAAGTATTGCAATGATTGCAATCACCAAAAGCATTTCTAAGAGAGTGAAACCCTTCTGTGTGCTAGAACGACGAGAGATGTTAAATGACATATTGAAATTATTTAAACTATTAAACGAACAATAATGTATTATAGCTTGGATATAAACGAAATCAAAAAGCTAAACAGAACTTAAAACCGCAATTGACAAAACATAACATTTTTAGTATAAATTTGCGCGGGAAGAAGATTTAACCGTTCACTTAACAAAGGAGAAAGAAGTTGAAAATTGATATTTTTTGGGCGCTTGTCGCCTCAGTTTGCTTTGGTATATCTGGCCCAATCGCCAAACTCGCTCTTGGTAAAGGTCTGACCGCAGAAGGTTTCAACCTTATCTACGGACTTTGCCTCGGAGCTATTGCATTGGTCTCGATTATATCCAGGGAATCAATTGCCGCAAATAATTGCTTTCCAAATGTTCAATCTGCATTGATTGGAGCTGTGGCAGCAATTATCTGTGGCATTGGTTTTATTGCAAGTTCACATTCACTTGCACATCCAGAATCAAAGATGTGCATTGTAATTGTTCTTTTTGCAACTTACCCAGTAATTTCTTCGATAATCGGCCTGACAGTGTTTGATGAGGCCGAACATGTTTTGTTGCCAAAGCTACTAATTGGGATCTCGATGGTCCTAGGCGGTGGTTATCTGGTGACAACAAGCATGAAGTAACCTGATCGATTTTCGATCTAGGCCCGCACAGTGCAAACTGCGCGGGTTTTTTTGTATTTATTTTTAATTGAATATCACATCCAAAAAAACACCCCGCTTAGGAGAACGGGGTGTTTTTAAATTACGAAGATTGAGTTAGAACGAACCGAAACCCTTTGAAAACGACTCTCCTTCTGTAGATTCCAATAACTGTGCAGCAATAAGATAAGAACTATTATCAAATGGCTGATCATATTCACCTATATGGACCTTTATGTGCCCCGGTGTTGCATAATAATATGAATAATATCCTGCATCATCTCCGTTCTCGTCCTTCCCCTGTCCACCCATCGGGTCTACAGGTAATTTTGGTATATATTTAGAAAGTTCTGAAGCCAAATCACCCCAATGATCACCAGTATCCACCGCGACACAATCATCATCGACATCACATCCCAAATACGGAGCATGCCCATTATCAGCAATATACAACTGTATTGCGTTATCAATTTCATGAATATCTTGCATTCTCCTCGCATCTCTTGCTTTCGCGCGCGCAACATTTAGAGAAGAAACAACAATACTTGCTAACATGGCAATAATTGCAACTACCACCAAAAGTTCAATTAATGTGAAGCCTGAGGTTCGTGATTTTGTAAACATATTAATAAATTATCTTGTAAAAAAGAAAATTGCCAAACTAAAACAAATAACCGCAACAACCATCATTGGTATATTTGCAGATCTCTCATCCTTCACTAAACCAATTTTCATAAATAGCTTGGTTACTGGTCCAATGTTTTCACCTTGCGGACGTGCGTTGCTTTGATAAAAATCTTGTTCTTCAAATTGTACTGACATGGATATATGTATTATACACTATTTATTTCAGCACTTAAATAATCAAATTGAACCAAATCCAATAGCAAAAGGTTCACCGCCCTCAAGATTGCAGCTTATTGAGTAACTATCACTGGTAATATTTTCAAGAGAAAAATGAGATTTTACGTATGCTGTAGCATAGTAATTGTATGCATATGTAGAATCGGCAGTACCGCCATAACACGCGATGCCACAAGGGTCTGTCGGTAATTTAGCAATATATTTTGGAACTAGTGCATTCTGTAATCCATCCCAATCGACAATTTCTGATGTCTTGCACTGCTCAACAGGCTCAAACCCACATCCTAAATCTGGCGCATAACCCTTGTCAGCAATGTACATTTGTATCGCATTATTAAGCTCGTGCATATCAGCCATTCTCCTTGCGTCACGTGCTTTTTCTCTCGCAACATTTAAAGAGGCAACGACTATGCTGGATAACAATGCAATAATTGCAACTACCACCAAAAGCTCAATTAATGTAAAACCCTGATTCTGTTTTTTTGTAAACATATTATTGTTTATTATATAACACTTTAATTGTTCTTCAAATAAGTCCAAATAGAATTATCTTCTTGCCCTAGCGCCCAGGCTGAAAAACCCATTAAACCTTTTTCTTTAATTATATCTTCTTTAATTTTTACACTTTCATCATTATCACACCAAATAACAAAATCAGTATTTTTTAGCGAGAAAACAAATTTTTCTGCACCTAAAATTTCGTCAAAACTGCGTTCACGATTTTTACCTTTTTTATAATTTTTTTCGGCCAAACGATAAGTTGACGCCCCTGCCCTGACACCGTTCTGCCACTGCCAACAATAAAACGGAATTCCGAGAGACATTTTTTCTGCTGGCACGATTTCCAACATATAATCCATAATTCTATTCACATAAGGTAACGATGCCACTGGCCCAATAGAATTTGGATCGTCATATGTCATTAGTGACAAGAAATCAGAATATCTTGCCAATTCCGCGTAATCATATGCACTGCTCCAATCCTGGTTTTTTGAGTTCCTATCATAATCATCAGATCGCACAATAACCGCGACGCTGAATCGTAAATCTTCCTCTTTCATCCTTTCATATGTTTTCTTTACAAATTGTGTGTATAAATCACGATCTAAGTGGTTTATATTTTCAAAATCAAATTGCCAGCCAACATAATTACGACTTTCAGCTTCCTTGATCATAAAATCAATAATTTTGTCCTGCGCTTTTTCGTTGATCAAAATATCCGACATCAAAATTTTACTAAAATCATCATTAACAATTAGTGGCATCGTGGCGACATTTTTTCTATCAGCCTCTTTCAAAATTTTCTTGTCTTTTGATTTTAATTTTGCAATTTCCAAATCATAACCAACTTCATATACCTGTGGAGCGACAATATCAATTTCTTTATAATTTTTCTTGAAACTATCATAACCATAAACATTATTAAAATAATAAAAAAGATTTTCAGCCGCAAAAATTTGTAACGGTGACGCAAAGGAAATTAACAAAAACAATGCGAGAATTTTTTTATTCATATGATCATTATATAGTTTTTTTAGAGAAACTTACACTCTTGGTGGAGGAACAACTTTTTTGTACTTTTCCATTATCTGATTTTCAACAATTGCTCTATCTTGGCCATATTTCAAGAATGATAATTGTTTCAGACTTTCGATTTGTTCACGATTGCCCTTTTCAGGTGCTGCGGTCTTTATATTAAAAGCATCAATTGGCACACCGCCAGAAAGCATTTTCAGATATGCGTTGTAATTAGTAATATTCATAATATCTTTTGCATCAAATGTAGGTGCTAATTGTTTTTCCAAAAATTCGGCATCGTCAGAACCAACTCGGAAAATTGCTAGCGAACCAACGTTACCAAAAACAGAATCTTTTATTTTTTCATCAAGCTGTGAAATAAATTGATGCGCGACATTTAACGACAACTTATATTTTCTTGCCTCTGACAAAATTGTTGAAATAGAATCAGTTGTCACATTTTGGAATTCATCAATATACAAATAGAAAGGAGGATATTTTCCACCAGGAGTGTCAGAACGAGATAATGCAGCCATCAAAATTTTTCCAACCAAAATAAGTCCAATCAAGCTAGAGTTCATATCGCCAAGACTTCCCTTTGAAAGATTAACAAGAAGAATTTTCTTGTTATCCATTATTTCTCGGAAATTAAAACTGGATTTTTCTTGTGCCACTACAGGTCGCATAATTTCGTTTGCCAAGAAAACGTCAAACTTACTGGTGATATAAGGCACAATATTTTCGAGTGATGCCTCACCGCCCGCCTTTGTGGCAATTTCTCGCCAAAATTGGACCACTACCGGATTTTTACAACGAGTAAGTTTTAATTCACGGAAATTCTTGTCAGACAAAACACGTGAAATATCAAGCAAAGTCGAGCCCGATTCAGGATCCTCCAGGGCTAACATTGTGGCATTTCGGAAATATTGTTCAAACATTGGGCCAAAACCCTCTGGATTTGCGGAGTACAATTTGTGGAAAATACTGAATAGTTCATTAACCACAAAAGTTTTTTGTTCTGGTTTATTGTGATCATATTCCAACATATTCAAGGCCATTGGTCTTGCAGTATGACTTGGGTCAAAATAAATCACATCTTCAAAACGCTCTTTTGGAATACTTGCCAAAACGTCTTGTGTCCATGATCCGTGTGGATCAATCAGACAAACACCGTCACCATTTTTAATATCCTGAATAATCATGTTATTCAATAAATTTGTTTTACCAGTACCAGTTTGTCCAATAACGTAGAAATGTCGCAATCTGTCTTCGGGAGCAAAATAAATCTCTGTTTCCAAGTTTCTATGAATATTTTTACCAAGATAAACACCTTCGTGCGGAATTGTAAGCGGCGCTGAACCTGTTTTCATTTTACTTGTCTTCAATTCTGGAGAATTTATTGCATCATCAGATGGGAAATGAATAACTGTTGCCAGTTCTCTAATATTCAACGGAACATCATATTCCTGACTGAATTCCCTGAAAGTAAAATTCCTAAATAATTCTTTTTCCGCTCCTGATTTTAATTCCTCAAATTCAAATTTATTTCCTGTAGAATTTTCAAATTGGTTAAAAGCCGACTGAATATCTTTTAGAACAGTTTTTGTTCGATCTTCGGTTTTTGTTGATACAATTATTCGAAAATTTGTTGAAACAATAGGAAAACTTATTTTAGCTTTAACATTTTCAAGTAAAACAGAATCCACATTAACCGGCGTTGGATCTTTTGGTGAACTTTTATCAACCGGCGAAGAATTCATAAAGTTAGATAGTCGTGATGACCAAACGCTTTTCCAATTATTTTTGATATAAAATTCATCAGCATCTTTGGCACCCTTTTCAACCTTACGTAAAGCCTTGCTGTAGTACTTTATATAAAAATCATCAACTGGTTTAAAAACCATTTGAATAACAGCGGCCTCGTCTTTCTCTTGTAGTTTCGAAAAGACATTGAGCAATACTTTCATCGGATCACTGCCAAAAGTGTCATGAGTTTTTATAATTCTTGCTGGAACTTTCTTTTGCTTTAAGTAAACACCTTTTGAAAAACCAGATTCATTAAAAACATTAAAGTCATCTTTTTGTTCTCTAACGACTGCACTTGGAAATACCGAGATCAATTGTTTTTCAAATAATTCCACTTTTTCGTCTGGGACAGAAACATAAAATATAAATTCTCGGCTGCCGATACTGTTTGCCATTTCAATAGTAAAATATTCTTCTTTGTCAGAATCTGAAATAGACAACATTCCAAAATAAAATTGTTCCATCAATTCAAAAAATTCCTTTAAATCCGTCTCGGATTTACCGCGGTCCTGTCCCAGTGCGACTTCAAAAAGTGTTCGACGTAATATTTTATCTAGCGGAGTTTTTGGTTTTAAACCAACAACTTCATATCCCTCTTTCAAATATTGAATTACAAATCTATGAAAATCATCAGCAAGATGTGGATCATTTAATTTTTGAACTATATCAAGAGCATTTAAAATTCCTTTGTCATAAACAATTGAAATTAATTCTGCCATTTTTACATCGTGCTCCTCTGGTTTTAAGCGCAAAACAATTTCATCACGAAACTTTTCTGGAATTACAGAACCTTTTTCAAAAACTTGTTCAGGAACTTTTTTTGAATATTCATTTACTGTGTCCTGCATAATTACTTCTCTATCTGGCTGTGCTTCGTTTCCTGAACTTACCTTTTCTCGATTCGAAATATTCTCTCTTAATATAGAAAGCTCCTCTTGTGGAGATGAAATTTTCTTTTCTAAATTAAATTTTTCCATTTTTATAAGAACAAATTATTAACACATGTAATTATACCTAAATTTTAGCTTTAATAGAATGTCTTGCCACATAGTTGCAAGAGAAAGGTATCGTGCTACCATATTTTATAACTCGATGGAGTTTGATCGAGTATTATTTATTAAACGCGTTTAAATTTATATAAAATGCCTAAACAAGCAAAAAAGGTCCAGGAAGAACAAGACGCTGTCGTTGTTAACGGCGCAGACGTCACTGAATCAGATGTTGAAGATGCTGAACCAGAAATGGATTCTTGGGGTGAGGAAGAGGAAGAAGAGGAAGAAACTTCTTCTGACGAATAAATAAGAAAAGCGTGCCAAATCTGGCTCGCGAGAACAACAAAACCCGCCGTAAAATAGCGGGTTTTGTATTGCCAAAAATAGCTACTTTGTTTATTGCGCCGTCTCATCTATTGTGGTAAAGTTGTTTGTACAGTTGCTTTAAGGCAACATTTTTTAATAAGGAGTTGACATATCAAAATAAAACCAGAATAAACAACCAAATACGCGCAAAAGAATTGCGTGTCATTGGTCCACTTGGTGAAAATATTGGAGTAGTTAGCCTAGAGGAAGCATTGCGACAGGCACGTGAAGCTGGGCTTGATTTAATTGAAATTTCAGGCACTTCTATTCCCCCAGTTGCAAAGATCTCTGACTATGGTAAATTTTTGTACGAACAGAAGAAAAAACAAAAAGTCGCCAAGGCAAAATCACACAATGTTGAAGTCAAGTCGATTCAAATAAAAATTGGTACTGACGAAAACGACCTTGGAATCAAGGCCAAAAAAACTTCAGAGTGGTTAACCGAGGGTCACAGGGTCAAAGTGGAATTGTTCTTACCAGGACGAGCAAAATACATGGAAGAAAGTTTTTTAAAGGAAAGACTAAATAGATTGCTTAAACTGGTTGCCGTAGATTACAACATCGCCGTTCCAGCGAAAAAAGACATGAAGGGCCTATCGACAATAATTGAGAAAAAATGAAAACAAATAAATCATATACAAAAAGACTAAAAGTAACCCGTAAGGGTAAAATCATTGGCCGAAGACCTGGACAAAACCACTTTAACGCCAAAGAAAGCCGAAGCACCCAGCTTAACAAAAAGAAAATGAAGAGTTTTTTCATTACCAATAAACAAAAAGCAAGATTTTTGCCTAACAAATAATTTATGTCACGAGTAAAACGAGGAACAATTTCAAATAAAAGAAGAAAGAATGTTTTAAAACAAGTTAAAGGTTTTCGTTTTGGTAGAAAAAGCAAAGAAAGAATGGCAAATACCGCCATTAGAAAAGCTGGTCAAACTGCTTTCCGCGACAGAAGAAATAAAAAGCGAAATTTCCGAGGTTTGTGGCACACAAAAATCAATGCTGCGACTCGTCCCCTAGGTATGTCATTCAGTAAATTTATTGGTTCACTACACAAAAATAAGATAGAAATAGACCGAAAAATATTGGCAGAAATTGCAGAAAAAAATCCTGAAATATTTGCAAAGATCGTAGAAAGAGCAAAATAAAGTATCTTATTCAAAAATCACAAACACTTTTGTTCGTTCCAGTCCTCGGTCTACGACCTGCGGAGGAACTCAAAAAATGTTTGTGATTTTTGATTACGCTAATTCTACAATTTGTCCTTCTGTAGGATGAATTGCATTAACATTCAAATTATCTTTTAGCCTTTGTGCCAAAAACATTGTTGATTTTGGTTCTCCCATAACCGTGAAAACAGTTTTAACCTTATCTGCAGTTTTAGAAACAAACTCGACCAAATCATCAGAACCCTTGTGAGAAGAATACCCAGTAACAACAAAAATTTGTGCTTTAACAGGAACAATTTCTCCATCAATTTTAACTTCTCTAAATCCCTCCTCGATTGAACGCCCGACTGTCCCAAGAGACTGAAAACCAATAAATAAAATCGCATTTTTTGGATCTGGTAAATATTCTTTTTCATGCGACATTATTCTACCGCCAGAACTCATTCCAGAACTAGCCACAATAATTTTGGGACCGTGTGTTTTGTGAATTTGATCAGATTCAACCCTTGAATAAGTTCTGATTAGTTTTGGAAAATCAAAAATATCATCCCCTGCCATAATTCTTGCTTGAACTTTTTCATTAAAATTTTTGAACTGTTTTGCATAGATATCAGTCAGTCTAATTCCGAGTGGTGAATCAAAAAATACAGGGACAGATGGAATCTCCCCACTTTCAATTAAATTATTCATTTCATGCAACAATACCTGTGTTTTTTCCAATGAAAATACAGGAATAAGTAGCGTTCCTTTTCTTTGAATTATTGTTGTTAGAACTTCTTTTAGTTTTGAAAGTCGGTCCTCTTTATTTTCATGATTTCTATCACCGTAGACACTTTCCATAATTAAATAATCAGCGTCCGTAATATCCTCTGTATTTCGCATTAGTGGCGTTGGCGAGTTTCCCAAATCACCAGTAAAAACTATTTTTTTGAATGTGTTTCTCTCTGTTATACAAATCATTGCTGATCCCAGAACGTGTCCTGCGTCTTTAAATAATACTGAAAAATCATCATTAATTTTAAGTTCAGTATGATAATCGAGAGTTTCCCAAATAGAGACGGCGGCCTCTACATCTTTCTTTTCATACAAAGGTTCAACATTATACCTTCTGGCATCCTCAGCACTTATTGATGCGGCGTCATCGAGCATCACTGCAGCAATCTCTCTTGTTGGACCAGTTGAAATAATTTTTCCAGAAAATCCATCTTTGACCAACTTTGGAATTCGACCGATGTGATCAATGTGTGCATGAGTCACAAACAAATAATCAATATCTGCTGGATTATATGGAAAAGGTTTTCTATTTGGATCCTCGGCAGGTTTAAAACTTTGTCCCTGTGTTAAACCACAATCAATTAAAATTTTTGTTTCACTATTTTCAAGCAAGAAATTAGCTCCGGTTACAGTTCCTGTTCCTCCATAAAAATGTAATTTTAGTTTTTTATCCATATTTTTTTAATTGTTAAAAGATATGCAACAATGGCGCCCGCGGTGTCCATAATCAAATCAAAAATTGTATCACCAAGATCATTTATGATGTTAGTTAAACCAGCAAATATTTCCCATAATTCCCAAACTAAACCAACAATCAATACAAAGCCAAGCGTTATACAAAAAATAACAACTCGATTATCGCTTGGAAAATGAATTTTTTCTGAAGTAAAAAATATAAACAGTGCAATAAATCCCATTAATAACCCGCCCAAAAAGTGCATTGGTATATCAAACCAATCAATTAACCAATAGAGAGAATTAATAGTTGCATAATAATGTGCAACAGCAATAATTATTGATAACAAAGCAATTTCTTTAAAAAGTTTTTTTCGATAAATCATTATCATTTATTATAACAAAAATACCAACCGCACGGTGTGCAATTGGTATTTTTGATAAGGATCAAGTAATGAGACCCCTGCTAATAGCAAGTTGGTGTTCTCAGTAACATGCCAAGGCATGTTACGATTTGAACTCCATTATGATCTAAAAATGTAGAAGTCATTACATGACCCCGTATTAATTATATACCTATGCACCGCGTTGTCCAAAAAATAATTTAGAAGGACTTTATTCTAGAATTCCGTCAAGATTTACATCGTACAAAATTTGCTCCTGGACAAGGCGATAACAAACAATTTCCTGCTTTTCAAACCACAAATCTATCTCTTTTTTTGCATCTTCAACCGAACTTGAAGCGTGTATTAAATTTCTAATTCCACGACCAGATAGATCTGCGATTGCATACGAATCCAAAACGAAGTCCCCACGAATTGTTCCGACATCAGATGTTAATGGTTCTGTTCCACCAACAAGTTTTCTAACAATTTCAACTGAGTGAGCGCCTTGCCATACCATTGCAATAACTGGACCAAAAGTCATATAGTGAACTAAAATTTCTAAAATTCTTTTACCAGCACTAAGCGGGTCCGCGTCAATTGGTTTTTGTCCTTTGCTTTTATAAGCCTCGATAGTTTTTTTACCAACTTTTTCTATCCATTCAGGATCAAGCGTATAGTGTTTTTCAATTTGCTTTTTATCTGGAACAAGCATTTTCATAGCAACCAGCTTTAAACCTATTCTTTCCATTCGGTGAATTATTTCTCCAATAAGGGTTCTTTGTATTCCGTCTGGTTTAATAATTACTAATGTTTGTTCTCTTCTCATATATTTAAAATTATAATTAAATTTCGGTTAAAACTATTGGTCCATCATCTGTAATCGCAATTGTATGTTCAAATTGCGCCGCAAATGAACCGTCACTGGTTTTATAGGTGTGACCGTCCTTGGCAACTATAATATCACCACTTCCCAAACTAAACATTGGTTCAATGGCAATAACTAAACCATTTTCCATTCGCTCACCCTGACCACGGGCTCCAAAATTTGGAACAAATGGATCCTCGTGAACGGCGTAACCTACCCCGTGTCCCGTAAGCTCATTAATTACAGTTAGCCCCGCGCTATCACCAATTTTCTCTACAGTCGCACCAATATCTCCTATATGATTACCGACCTTACATTGCCTTATTGCCGCGTTTAGGGCCTCTTTTGTGCGATTAACGAGCTCTTTAATCTCCTTTGTGGTAGAACCAACAATAACTGTTGTGGCACTATCAACAAATAGGCCATTTTCAACTAATCCAACGTCAACCTTTACGACATCCCCTGCTTTGATTATCTTTTCTTCTTCATTTGGAATTCCATGAACAATTTCGTCATTTATTGAAAGACAAATACTTCCTGGAAAAGGACGTCGCGCACCGCCTGGTTTATAATTTAAAAAAGATGGGCGGCATCCCATTTCTATAATCATTTTATGTGCAAAACTATTTAAATCAGAAGATTTCGCTCCAGGAACAACTAATTTAGCAGTTTCATTTATTACTTTTGCTAGTTTTTTTCCAGCAATTCTTAATTTAGCAATTTCTTCTTTTGTCTTTAGTCTAATCATAAATTTTATATACCCAATGCTTTTACAATATTTTCATGAATCTTTTCTATTTCATGTTCTCCATTTATATCATGAAAAATAACATTCTTATTTTCACGATAATAATTTAGTGATGGAACAACTCCCTCCTCAAACCATCTCATTCTTTCTTCTATATAACTTGGATCTTTATCATCGACACGACCTCTTTTTGATAACTTATCCGTCGCCCACTCCTTTGACACATTCAAATAAACAACTTGAATTTTTTCTCTACTAAAAAAACTAAAAACTGAATCAAGAATTTTTGCCTCACTTAATCTACGTGGGGTACCATCAATTAACAAGTGCTGATTTGGTTTTAAATGGCGAACAATTTCTCCACCCCAAGCCCAGATTGATAAAAATTCTGGTTGTAAACCCCCAACATCATTAATTTTTTGAGCCAAATTACTGGCATAAGTTCCTTCTTTTATAAATGATCTGAAACGAGAACCGGCTTCCATGTGAAAAATTCCTCTCTTATCTTTTGACTTAATATAATCAATTAGTTTCTCGATTTGAGTTCCTTTTCCACAACCAGATCGACCAATAAATATAATTGTTAATAAATCCATACGGATAATATTATCATAAAAATTCCTTGAAAGTTTTTACTAGTACTCTCTTAATGAAATTTGAGAATCGACCTTTTTGATCAAATCAACAACAACAGAAACAACGATAAGTAATGCTGTACCACCAATAGTTAGAGATGTAATGTTAGTCAAACTTTGAACAACGATTGGAAGAATCGCGATTATACCCAAGAATACTGCACCAAACAATGTTGTTCTAGTAATTATGTGTCCAAGATGAATTGATGTCGGTTCTCCAGGTCTTACGCCAGGAATAAAAGCTCCTGATTTCTGCAAGTTTTTTGAAATTGCATCTGGATCAAAAGTAACTGCTGTATAAAAATATGTAAACAAGAAAACCAAAATAAAATATGTAATTCCGTAAAATAACTGATTTGAAAAGAAATTATTAACTGAAACAGCAATTGATTTCACCATTTCATTGTTAATTGTACTTAATAAATTTGTGACCATTTGAGGTAACAATAATATTGAAAGTGCAAAGATAATTGGCATAACTCCGGCCATATTCATTCTTAGTGGAATATAAGTTGAGACTCCGCCATATTGTTTATTGCCTCTAATTTGTTTCGCATAAGTAACTGGAACTGGTCGTTCTGCCTCAGTAATAACGACGACGCCCATGATGATTACAATGGAAGTAAAAGCAAAAGCAATGTAAGTTGGAATTTGTGATGCATCATAACTTGCAAGAAGTTGACTAATTCCTGATGGTAATCCAGAGACTATACCAGAGAAGATGATAAGTGAAACACCATTTCCAATACCGAATTCAGAAATTAATTCACCAATCCACATTAACAATATAGATCCAGCAGTAATGGCAATAATATTTGTTACTAGTTGTAAACTTGAGAGATCTGCGACAACCCCCTTTTGCTGTAATAAAAGTAAAAATCCAAAAGCTTGTACAACTGCGATTGGCAAAGTTAACATCCTTGAATATTGACTAAATTTTCTTCGGCCAGCTTCACCTTCTTCTTGGTACATCGCCTTTAGTCTGTCAGACATCATTGTCAAAAGCTGTAAAACGATAGATGCAGTAATGTATGGACCAACACCAAGCATTACAACAGAGAGACCAGACAAGCCACCTCCAGAGAAAATATTAAGCAAACCAAAAAATTGGTTACTATCAAAAAAACGAGTTAAGGCCTGTGTATCAATTCCAGGAATTGGAATGTTAGCAAACAATCTAAAAGCAATTAAAGCCCCAAGCATGAAAAGAATTTTACGAGATAAATTCTTATCCTTTACGATCATCATTATCTTGTTTATAAATTCTCTAAACATGGTTTATTTTTTTGCTCCAGAAACTGCCTCAATAACTTTTTTAGCACTATCCGACATTGAAATTCCAACAAAAGAAACTTTTTTTGTAAGTTCACCTGCAACTATTTTTACAGATGGACATTTTCCACTAACTTTTCTAATCAAACCCTTTGCAAACAAAGTTCCAGCAGATACTATTTCTCCAGCTTTGTAATTTGCTTCAATAACCGATAGCGAAACAACTTTTGCAGGTAATTTTACGGAAGTATTGTAATTTTTTCCGTGCCCTCGTAATTTTGGAATCTTCTTTATGATATCTCGTATTTCAGGATACATCTTTCTTCCTGATCTAGCTTTCTGACCTTTTGTTCCTTTTCCAGAGGTCTTTCCTCTTTTACCACCACGACCAATCAGTCTTGATCTTTTAAGTTTTGTATTTCTTTTTACTTCGTGAATTTTCATATTATTTACTTACAATTTTTGGCTTAACACTTTCTTCTCTTATAACTGTTTTATTCAAGGTTAAGAAAGCTTTAACTGTTGCTTTTGCAATGTTCAATTTGTTTTTACTTCCTGAAAGGATTTTACCATTCAAATCATTTAACCCACCAAGTTCAATAATATCTCTCATCGCACTACCAGCAATAACACCTCTTTTTGGAGCAGGTAAAATTAATACTCTTGCGCTGTTAAATTTTGCTGAAATTTCATGAGGAATAGACATTGTCTTTGTTGTTCTGATTTCGATTGCATTTTTCTGTGCATCTTTTGCGGCTTTATCAATTGCTAGAGATGTATCGCCAGCCTTTCCTGTACCAACACCAATCTTGCCTTTTTTATTTCCGACAACGATTGCAACGCTGAAACTGAAACGACGACCGCCTGAAGAAACTCTGGTAACTCGGCGAATATCAATAATTTTTTGATCAAATTCTGCTTTTTGTCTTGGGGCGCGTTTTGAAGTTCTTCTATTTTTCTTGAAATCTTTTGAATCTCTTGAATTAAAATCTTTTCCGCCAAATGTTTTTGCCGCAGCTGGTTTTGTATCGATAGCAGGTGTTGTTGCAACAGTTGGTTCAGCAACAGTTTCTGATGTTTTTTCTACTTCTACTTTTGTTGTGTTTAATTCGTCTGACATATATTAAAATTTAAGTCCTGCCTCGCGAGCTGCGTCCGCAAAAGCCTTTAAGTTACCTGTGTAAATAAAACCACCTCTATCAAAAACAACTTCCTCAATTTTTTTTGCTTTCGCCAATTCTGCAATTTCTTTTCCTGCCAAAATAGCTCTTTCATGCAAAGTTTTACCTTTTAATTCTCTTGTCCAAACATAAGCCAAAGTTTCACCTTTTTCATCATTAACAAGCTGAGCAATCATATTGCTGTTTGATTTTGAAACACATAAACGAGGTCGTTCTGCTGTTCCAGAAATTTTTGCTCTGATTCTTAGGTGACGTCTTATTCTTTTTTCGACTTTTTGTTTGTTCATAAAAATTAAACAGTCTTCTTACCTTGTTTTCTTCTAATAATCTCACCATCATAACGAATACCTTTTCCAAGATATGGTTCTGGTTTCTTCATTTTGCGAATATTTGCAGCAAATTGTCCAACTAATTCTTTGTTGATACCCTTTACGCCAATTTTTTCACCTTCTACTGTTACTTTGATTCCGGCAGGAATATCCATTTCAACCTGGTGTGATAAACCAATATTAAAAATAAGTTTTTGACCTCTAACTTCTAGTTTGTAACCAACTCCTTGAATAATTAATTTCTTTTCAAATTCTTTATTAACACCATCGATCATGTTTCTAATCAATGATCCATATGTTCCCCATAGTGCTTTTGTTTCAAGAGTTTTTTTGTTTTGTATCAAAATAACTTCTCCATTTTCCACTTTGATTCCGATATCTGTATTAAATTCCATTTGCAATTGTCCTAATGGTCCTTTTACAGTAACAATATTTTCATTAACAGTTACTTCTGTTTTTTCTTGAATGACTATTGGTTTTTTTCCGATTCGTGACATATATTTTTTACCAAATTTCAAATAATACTTCTCCGCCGACTTTTGATTTTCTAGCTTCACTACCACTAATTACACCCTTTGGAGTTGTAACAACTGCAGTACCATAACCACTTTTTACAGATTTTATACTATCAGCATTTCTATAAACTCTTTTTGAAGTTCGTGAAACTCTTCTTACATCATTAATAGCTGGTAAGCCATTTTCATCATATTTTAAAGTTATTACAGCTTCTTTTTTTATTTTGTCACCCTTAACTGAGAAATCAGCAATAAATTCTTCTTTTTTAAGAAGTTCGAGTATAGAAACAGTTAATTTTGAGCTTGGAATTGTAATAGATTCCTTCTTTGCAATAGAGGCGGTTTTAAGTCCATTTATTAAATTAGCGATTCTGTCGTTTACCATGATGATTTTTTAATACCTGGGATTTCTCCTTCGTTAGCTAACTCGCGGAAGCAAATACGGCACAAACCAAAGTCACGCATAAAAGCTCGACGACGGCCACAACGGAAACAGCGTCGAATGACTCGACTCTTGAATTTTGGTGTTTTATTCGCTCTTGCGATTTGAGATGTTTTTGCCATAAAAATTCTTTAAAACCCTTGAAATATAAGGCTTGCCTATACTAACAAGCGACCCAATAAGTGTCAATTGCTACTTTTTGAAGGGCAAGCCAAGATATTCCAAGAACGCTACAGTCTGCTTTTTATCACTTGAAGTTGTAACAATTGTCACTGACATACCAAAGACATTCTTTAATTCTTCATCTGCAATCTCTGGAAAAATTGTACTTTCCTTGATACCAAATGAATAATTACCCATTTCATCAACTCCGTCAGCTGATAACCCACGGAAGTCTCTTGTTCTAGGAAGAGCAATATGAATTAGTTTGTCAAAAAATGTTTTTGCCATTTTTCCTCGCAAAGTTACTCTGTAACCAACCAATTCCCCTTCTCGAACTTTGAATTGAGCAATTGATTTCTTTGATAATTGTTTTGATGGTTTTTGGCCAGTAATTAAAGCAAGTCTTTGAGGAATAAGCTCGACTTTTTTCTTGTCAGTAATTGAACCAACACCAGTCGAAACAACAATCTTTTCGATTTTTGGTGATTGCGAAACATTCTTGTAACTAAATTTATCTTTTAGTGTTGTGAATGCAATTTTTTCTTTTTCTGTAGTGCTCGTGAACATAAAGTTTTATATTTTTTGACCAGATTTTCTAGATATTCTGATCTTTTTACCTCCTTCTATCTTGTAACCAACTCGGATTGATTTGTTTTTTGCATCAACCAAAGCAACATTCGAAACATGAATTGGAGAAGGAAGACTGACTATTTCACCTTTTTTTCCTTCTTTTCTTGATCGAAGGTGTCTTTTAACCATATTTAAACCTTCAACAATCACTTTTGATTTTTCAGGAAAGACACGAAGAACTTTTCCTTTCTTTCCTTTATCTTTTCCTGCTAGCAATATTACATTGTCGTCTTTTCGTATTTTCATAATAATTAAATAACTTCTGGCGCCATTCCAACAATTGTCTGAAATCCCATTTCAGATAACTCTCTTGGAATTGGTCCGAAGACTCGGTTAGCAATTGGTTCTTTTGTTCCCTTTGCAAGAAGAACAACTGAGTTCTCATCAAATCTAATATAAGAACCATCTTTTCGACGGAAAGGTTTTGCTTGTCTAACAACTACTGCATGTAAAACATCTTTTTTCTTTACTTGTTTTCTAGGCTCAGCTTTTTGAATAGAAATAACAATTATTTCACCAATCTCTGCGTATCTTTTTGCCGCAGCACCAAGAACTTTGAAAACTCGGCCGATTTTGGCTCCTGAGTTATCTGCTATCATTACTATTGATCGTGGTTGAACCATAAATTTATTTGTTATCTTCTGTTACATCAGCAACTGGTGCTTTCGCAACAACAGAAAGCAATTTAAATCTCTTGTCTTTTGAAATTGGACGGCATTCAATAATTTTAACTTTATCGTTTAACGCCAAAGTATTGCCGACATCATGAACTTTATATCTCTTTCTAGCACTAATATATTTTTCATATTTAGTGTGTTTGTAGTATCGATTAACTTCGACAACCGCAGTATCTTTCATTTTAATAGATCGAACAACTCCAGAAAGAACTTTTCCTTTATTAACTTTATTATTTTGTGTCTCTTTTTTATTCATGTCGGCTGTTTATTTCTGTCAAAATTTGAGCGATTTGTTTTTTAAATACTCGACTTTGGCGAACATTTTTAATACCGCTACCAGAAATGTTGAATTTGAATTTTCGCAAATCCTCCCTGGTATCAGCAAGTACTTTTTCTAGTTCTTTTTGTGATTTTGTTTTTAAATCTTTTGACATAAAATTGTTCGTTACTTTTGCAAAGGTTTATCTTCTGACAACCACCTTTGTTTTAAGTGGTAACTTTGTTCCAGCTTTTCGCAAAGCTTCCTTTGCAACTTCTGCTGTAACTCCGTCAACTTCAAAGATTACTCGACCTGGACGAACCTCCACTTCGTATCCTTGTAAATCTCCTTTTCCCTTACCCATCTTTACCTCAGAAGGTTTTCTTGTAAAAGGTCTATCTGGAAAAATTCGAACCCAAGCTCGACCTGTTTTTCCAAGGTGACGTGACATTGCTCGACGAGCTGCTTCAATCTGATTTGATTTGATTCTAGCAGGACTCATAGCTTTTAAACCATGTGAACCGAAACTAACTTCAATTCCTCGAGTTTCTGGTCGAAGCATTTTAAGTGGGTTTTTTCTACCTGTCTGCCACTTTCGATATTTAACTTTTTTAGGAAATAGTGTCATGTTGTTTATTTATTATCCTTCTCAAATATTTCTCCACGGTAAATCCAAACTTTTATACCAAGATCTCCTTGTGGGATAGTTGCTCTTTCGCGAGCAAAATCAATGTCCGCGCGGAAAGTCTGTAATGGAACTTGGCCTCTTCGTAATTCCTCTGTTCTTGCCATATCAGCACCATTCAAACGTCCACCAATTCGAACACGGACTCCCTTTACATCACGATTAGCCATTACTTTTTCAACAGTTTGTTTCAAAACACGTCTAAATGGCATTCTTTTTTCCAATGCTTCAACAACTTGCTGAGCAACAATTCTAGCGTCACTTTCTGGAGAACGAATTTCTTCGATTTCAAGTTTTAATTCAATACCATCTTCATTTAATTTATTTGAGACAATAAATTTATTTATATCTGCACGAAGTTTTTCTGTTCCTTCACCATTGCGTCCAATAATCAAACCTGGGCGAGCAGTTTTTACAATTACTCTGAAAGCTTTTTGTCCACGTTCAATTTCAACAAGTGAAACATGCATTCCACGTAATTTTTTAACAATATAGCCTCTAACCATTGTGTCTGCTTTTAAACAGTCTACATATTTCTTTCCAACTCCAAACCAGCGAGATTTCCAATCTCTAATTATTCCTAGTCTGTGTGAATATGGATGTACTGTGTGTGACATAAATTATTTCTTATTTTTTGTTACTGGCTTTTTTGCCTTTACTTTCTTGGTTGCAACTTTTTTATCTTCGATTTTTAGAGCGGCAACTTCAACTTTATCTGCTTTTACTTCTTCTTTTACTGATTTTGTCTTTGGATTCTTTGTATCTAAAACAATCTTAACGTGACTTGAACGTTTTTTGATTGGAGCTCCGCTTCCTCTTGCTCGAGGCATCATTCTATGAAAAGTGATTCCTGCATCTACTCTGATTTCTTTTATGAAAAGTTCTTCTATATTATTCAAACCGTAATTATGTGAAGCGTTTGCAACGGCTGATTTTAACAATTTTTGAATTGGTTCTGCTGCGCGTCTATCAACAAAAGTAAGCATATCTAAAGCCTCTACTACCCTTTTACCGCGAATTACGTCTGCGACCATTCGGACTTTTTTTGGTGATTGTCTATAATTTTTTAATTCTGCGGTTACCATGGTTGTTTAATTATTTTTTAGCGTCTGGTGCTTTTGCATCAACTGGCTTAGCAGATTTTGCTGCAGCAATTTCAGCTTCTCTTTTAGCTTGTTCCAGTTCTTTTTGCATTTTACCTCCGTGTCGTGTGAATTTCTTTGTAAAAGAAAATTCTCCGAGTCGGTGACCTACCATTTCCTCGGAGACTAATACATCAATATGAGATTTTCCATTGTGGACGCCAAATGTAAAA
>CAYOAT010000003.1:0-11295 GCA_964402215.1 uncultured Candidatus Saccharibacteria bacterium | reverse complement strand
AAGTTTTTCGTCCACGTATGGACCTTTTTTTAGTGATCTTGTCATGATTTTAAGGCGACCGCAAAAGTCACTAAATTGGCTGCGAGACTATAATCGCCTCGAGCATTTAGTGTCTTTACATTAAAAAACACGTAAATTTGCAGTAAGCAACATACTAACAAAGTCGGCTAAATAGTCAAGGGATTATTAGCAAACAAAATAGCGGCTTTTCTGGCCGCTATTTTGTTTGTGTTTTATTGAGGAGTATTTCTCTTATTTTTTCTCTTCTCAACAATAAAGATATTTGAATATTTCTTTGGGCGACGAGTTTTTACACCATAAGCTTGTTTACCTTGGCGAGTCTTTGGACCACGTCGAAGTGAAATACCTTGGCGTCCTTCACCACCACCGTGAGGGTGATCTACTGGGTTCATGGCAGAACCACGAACTGTTGGACGAACCCCTCGTCTACGATTTCGGCCCGCTTTACCAATATTTTGCAAACGGTAATCGGGATTTGAAACTTCACCAACTGATGCCCAAGCATTCCCCATAATTTTTCTAACTTCTGCTGAGGGCATTTTCAAGTGAGTCATACCGGAATCTTGAGCAACAACTTGTGCGTAGTTTCCAGCTGAACGAGCGAGGACAGCTCCTCCTCCCATTCTGGTTTCAATGTTGTACACAAATGTTCCTACTGGCATTTTTGAAAGCGGTAAACGATTTCCAGATTTAATTGGAGCATTCTCACTAACTAAAATAGTGTCTCCAACTTTCATTCCTCTTGGAAGAAGAATATATCTCTTTTCTCCATCAGCAAAATTAATCAAACCAATGAACCCTGATCTATTTGGATCGTATTCAACAGTTGTAATTGTTGCTGGGATGTCTCTTTTGTTATAAAGGAAATCAACATCACGGAAAAGTCTTTTAACACCACCACCTTTGTGTGGAGTCGTTAGATTTCCAGAAGCACCACGTCCTACTGCTCTTTTTCTACCCCAAGTTAATGATTTTTGTGGTTCATTTGTAGTCAAAATGCCCTTGAACTCAACGGTTGTCATTTCTCTACGGCTTGGTGTTGTTGGTCTATATTTTTTCATAATATTTTTCTAATAATTTTATATAAATTCTATCTTCTCGCCCTTCTTCAAAAATACAAAGGCTTTTTTACCACCAGATTTTACTCCAGTTTTACCTCTTCTGCCTCGTATTTGAACCTTTTTATCGGCAACCTGAGTTGTAGTAATTTTTATAGGTGTAACTTTGTAAATTTTTTCTATAGCAGATTTGATTTGTGGCTTTGTGGCATCTTTTGCAACGTTGAAAATGTAAGCATTTGATGATTCCGCAACAATCGCACCTTTTTCACTGACTCGAGGACTCTTAACAATTTCTAATAGATTTAAGTTTTCAGAAACTATATTAGTTTTAACAACAGTCTTTGAATCTTTCTTTGAAGAAACTGATTTCTCCTTAACTTGTTCTGTATTCTTTTTTCGGCTGAATAAACCCATAAATTATTTGTTATTTTTACCAATTACAACTCGATTACCCAAAATTTCAAAAGATTTTTCTGGATTTTCTATAATCAAGTATTTACTATTCAACAAGTCGATCACATTGATATTTCTTACCAAATCAAGTTGAACATTTTTAAGATTTCTAAAACTTTTTTCTGTATTTACATCTCGTTCAAACAACGCAACGATTGCTCGTGATTGTTTATTTGAAGCCAAACCAGAAAATTCCTTATTTTTTGCGATTGCATTTATAACTTGAACAGCTTCTTTTGATTTAATTGAACCCATATTAAATGAATCAATTAAAATTAATTCACCGTCAACTGCTTTCTGAGTCAAAAGCATTGCTAAAGCATTCGCAGATACTTTTTTGTTTATTTTTCGACTGTAATTTTTGTCATTTCTAGGACCAAATGTAATACCACCACCAATCCAAATTGGAGATCTGATTGATCCGTGACGTGCACGACCAAGACCTTTTTGCTTCCAAGGTTTTTTACCACCACCAGAAACTTCGGCGCGGTCTTTTGTGTGAGCGATATTTGATCGTGAGTTAGAGTTCATTGAAACCATAACTTCATGAACAAGGTCCTTGTTCCATCTAACACCAAAAATCTCTTTTGGCGCATCGATTTGTTTTATTTCTTTTCCTTTTTTATCAAAAATTGAAAGTTTCATAATCGTTTATGTTAGCCTTGTATTTCAACAAGAGTACCTCGACGACCTGGTACGCCACCTTTCACAATAATCTGGTTAGCATCTTTGTTAACTTGTAAAATTTGAACTCCATGAACTGTGACTCTGTCACCACCCATTCGGCCACCCATTCTCATACCTTTTGATACACGTCCTCCGGCTCGTCCTCTACCACCGATAGAACCCGGTTCTCTTTCAGAGTGTTTTTGACCGTGAGTTCTTGGTCCGCCAGCAAAACCGTGTCTTTTTACAACACCTTGAAATCCTTTACCTTTTGAAATCGAAACTAGATTTACTCTGTCTCCAGAAGCAAAAACATCAGCCTCAATTTTTGTGCCAACTTTTGCTTCGTCATTCAATGCTAATCTAAATTCTTTCAAGTAACGGAAATTTCCAAGATCTTTCAAGTGACCCTTTTTTGCTTTGTTGATATTGTGAGCTTTTTTTTCTCCATAACCAACTTGAACAGCTTCATAACCGTCAACATTTATAGTTTTGACTTGTGTTATAACAACTGGCCCAGCATTCAAAATTGTTGCAGGAAAAACTTTTCCGTCTTCCCCGAACAACTGAGTCATTTTTTCTTTTGTTCCTAAAATTATTTTCATACTGTTTTACAGTCTCTCTTAAAACCAAAACCGCAAAGTCTATTATGATCTCTACGGTTTCGGCGTACAGCGGGACAAAAGTCCATGTACTTAAATCATTTTTACATCAATGTTCACACCTGATGGTAAGCTTAGATTTGTCAAAGCTTCGATTAGCTTAGCATCGGGATTTAAAATGTCAACGAGACGTTTATGGACCCTCATCTCAAATTGCTCTCGCGCATCCTTGTAGACGAACGCCGATCTGTTGACTGTATACTTCTTGATTTCTGTTGGTAAAGGAATTGGTCCAGATACTTGTGCTCCAAATCGAAGCGCAGTATCGACAATTTGCTTTATCGACGCGTCAAGAATTTTACTTTCATACGCTCTAACCCTTATTCTGAGGCGAGTCGTACTTTCCTTTGTCTCTTTTTCTTTCTTTGTGGTCATGTTTATTGGTTTGATTATCTCTCCAAAAGCTAGTGGTTCTTACAATTTTGTAAGAATAACCTATCTCTGAAAAGCTGCTTAAGATTTAAGCAATAATTTTTGTTACAACTCCAGCTCCAACAGTTTTACCACCCTCTCGGATAGCAAAGTTTTGTTTTTCTTCTAGAGCAACTGGGGCAACTAGTTTAACTGTGAATTTAGCTGTGTCACCTGGCATAACCATTTCAACACCTTCTGCTAAAGTAACATCACCAGTAACGTCAGTAGTTCTAATATAGAACTGTGGTTTGTAACCTGTGAAGAATGGAGTATGTCGTCCACCTTCTTCTTTCTTCAAAACGTAAACCTCTGCTGTAAAATCAGTGTGAGGAGTAACAGATCCTGTTGCAGCCAACACTTGTCCTCGATGAATGTCTTCTTTCTTTAGACCTCGAACAAGGATACCTGCGTTGTCTCCTGCAAGACCTTCTTGTAATGATTTATTGAACATTTCAATACCAGTAACAGTAGTTTTAAGTGTTGGTTTTAGACCAATAACTTCAACTTCCTGACCGATTTTGATCTTTCCTCTTTCAATACGACCAGTAACAACAGTACCTCGACCTTCTATAGAGAAGATGTCTTCTACTGGCATTAAGAATGGTTTATCTAATTCACGAACTGGGATAGGAATGTAGCTGTCCAAAGCGTTCATCAATTCCATAATTGCCTTTGCATATGGATCATCCATTGATGTTGCTTCTAAAGCCTTTAGACCTGAACCTCGAATAATTGGAGCGTTTTTACCGTCGAAATTATTCTTGTCTAGAAGATCTCTAACTTCTTCTTCGACTAGATCAATCAATTCTTTATCTTCAACCATGTCTACTTTGTTCAAGAATACAACCATCTTTGGAACACCAACTTGGCGAGCCAATAGAACGTGCTCTCTAGTTTGTGGCATAACACCATCTGTTGCAGCAACGACTAGAATAGCACCGTCCATTTGAGCGGCACCAGTAATCATGTTTTTAATATAGTCGGCGTGACCAGGAGCATCAACGTGCGCATAGTGACGTGCATCAGTTTCATATTCTTGGTGAGAAAGTGAAATTGTAATACCACGAGCTTTTTCTTCTGGTGAGTTGTCAATTTGATCAACAGTCTTTTTTGAAGCAACGTGACCACCCAAAGCCAAAACATTCAATATACCAGCAGTTAAAGTTGTTTTACCGTGGTCAACGTGACCAATAGTACCAACGTTTACGTGTGGTTTGGTTCGATTAAAATCTGCCATAATAATTTTTATTTATTAATTAATTAATAAAAGATAATCTCTTACAAAAGCGCGAGACGGTCTTGTAAAAAATTGTCCCCACAAGTTGCACAAAGAAAAAACGCGCATATTTGTGTAAAGATTATAGTAACAAAACGACAAAGAGTGTCAATGGTAAAAGTCTTAAACTTGACACAACATAAAAAACGTTTAATGTAACTTTTAAAAGTACATTCAAAAGGAGAAAAAAATGAAGGTATTTGTTGCGTGGTTCATGTATTGTGCGCTCGTGTCGATGTTTCTTACAAGTGAAACAAAGTGCGATCGTAAAAATCTGAAATTTTTCACGGAGATCTCGCTATACTATGCCGTCAGTATTCTGATAATGTCCGTTTTCCTTGGGCTACCCAGAGAAATGGAAACGGTCGGCGCAATCAGCTATGGGGCATTGTTTGGCTTTATTAGCGCCAAAATTCTGTCTCTTTATTCAAAGAAAGGTTCTTTGAGTAAGTTGGCCATTCTCATATACAACAACTCAAGATTTGACGTAGTAATTACGGCACTTGCCATGATCGTCATGTCAGCATTCTTGATTTTTCAGATTAATCAACGGATTACACCTTCTTACAGCCCCGAAATTGTCTATGAAATCAAATTGCTGTTGCAAGGATTTAGTGTAATTTTTTCAATCATTGTGTGTTTCATGACGACAACACTCATTTGGTACTGGGCAGAGATTACCGCAAAAAACGGTAAAAACATCGATGGGTATACCTAACAGACCGTTGGAAAGCAAAAAAAAAACCGTGCTTTCTGACGGTTTTTCTTTTACTAAAATAAATTTAGAACTTATTTTAATTCTACTTTCGCACCTGCTTCTTCTAATTTTTTCTTTAGATCCATTGCTACATCTTTCTTTAGTCCTGTTTTAACGTCCGCAGGGGCAGCTTCTACTAGATCTTTAGCCTCTTTTAGACCAAGACCTGCAGCTTCCTTAACAACTTTAATAACAGCAATTTTTTGTGCACCAGCTTCTTTTAGGTGAACAGTGAATTCTGATTGTTCTTCGACAGCGGCTGCAGCAGCTACTGGAGCAGCAGCGGCAACGGCACTAACGCCGAATTTCTTTTCTAGTAATTTTACTAGTTCGTTTAAATCCAAAACGCTCATTGATTCTACTGCTTCAACAATCGCTTTAAATTTTGCTGGAACTTCTACTTTTTGCTCATCCATATTTTTAATTTAAATATTAATAATAAAGTTAGGCTGATTTTTTATCAGCAATAGCTTTTAATGACATAACAAAACCTTGAATCGGTGAGTTTATAACATTTACAAACATTCCCAATAGAGTTTCATAACCTGGGATTAGAGCGATTTCTTCCATTTGCGCTTTTGATAAATATTTATTTTCAAAAACACCACCCAAAATTGAAACTGCATTTTTCAAATTTTTCTGAAAAGCGTAGATTTCTCTTGCTGGTGCTGTGGAATCATCACTGTACGCCAAAGCTAATTCACCATTAAGTTCTGGGAGACTTCCATCTATTTTTGTCTCACCAAAAGCTTTCTTTACCAAGGTTTTCTTTGCTACAAACAATGAAACTTTATTATTGCGAAGTTGATTTCGCATTTTTACAGTTTCAGTTGATGGAACTTTGTGGAAATTAACAAAAACCACTGAATTACTTTCAGTAATATTTTTTAATTTTCCAAGAATTTCTTTCTTTTGTTCTTTGGTAACAGCCATAGTTTTTATTTGGCTTCTTTTAATAAATAACCTAAATCAGTTTCTTTAGAAATTTTCTTTCGAAATTTTTTAAAGAAAAAGACCACGTAAGGCCGTGGTCAATTTCTAACATAGTTCGTCCAGCAAAATTATTAAATTCTGCTGTTCGACCTAAAGAGGTCTTATGCCATCTTTCGACAGCGCCTCTTTTCTCTGGCCTTACAGATTAGAACTGTAGCAAAGAAAAGAGAGTTGTCAATAATTACTGTTCTATTAGATTTGGATTAAGAACACAATTTAGTGTTGCGCTGGTCCATACATTAGATGACCCATCAGGGTTTGGCATATCATCAGTACAAATAACATTGTACAAATTTTGAGGAAATACTTCCGTTTGGAAAGTTTTTGACACATCGTTAAGGTAGTCTCCAACTGGAGTGGTGTCATGTCTAGCATTTTCGATAACACAAGTACCAGTTGAGCTACTTTCAATCTCCCAACCGACTGTACATTTTTCTTCAGGCTTACTTACAATTGCTGGTGTTCCAGGCGCACCATAATAAATTTCAACCTCTACAGGTGTTGAGTTAACGGGGTTACCGTTGTCGCCGCAACATGATGATTCACTTACTACAATAGTAGGACATGTTCTTACTGCAGATTGACCAACGCTATCTCTTGCTGTGACAACTGCTGAATATGAACCCTTTGTAGCAAACGTTCGTGTTATTGTATCGGTTGTTCCGCTAACATCACCACTCCATCTGTATGTATAACCTCCAGCACCTCCAGTTGCTGCCGCATTAAAGGTTACTGTCGAACCAACTTTGATTGTTGGATCAGTAACAGAACAGGTAACGCCCAGATCTACTACAACAGGTAGTTGTCTATTTGCTTCACAGTTTCTAGTTTCACCGCCATTGCTGCAAGTCCAATAATATTTATTTGCTGTTTCTGATCGGTTGCTAATATTACTCTCGCCAGGTATACAGGCTTGTGTACCAGTAGGTGGAGTAGAAAAAGTTGTTCCTACTGCCGTACTTGCAGTACCACAGGATAATCCAGCTACTCTATTTGATGAACAATGATCTGTTGTTCCGCCATTTGGGCTTACACAGTCCCATTTAAATTGCGTAGTAGTATCAGTTACATCACGAGCGGTTGTTGGATCAACACAAGCTGCAGTTGTGGTTAGTGGATAAGGTTGAGGAAGATTTGTTCCATTTGATGTTCCACATTTTCCATCTGTTGTTTTATTTGCAAAACAATTTGTCACTGTTGTTCCACCAGTAACAGAACATGACCATTTGAATTGAGTGGTTGTATCTTCTGGGGTTGCGACATAATTACTGCCAGTCTGACATGCTGCGGTACCAGTTGGTAAAACAGAAACTGTTGTACCTTGTGCAGATCCACATAAAGGGACAGTTTTATTCGCAGTACAGTGAACTAACGCCTGATTATTTTTTTGACTTACACAATCCCATTTAAATTGAGTTGTACTATCTGGTAATCCACTTGCTTGTGTACCAATAGCACATGCGGCTGTACCTGTTGGTAAAGCAGAAACAGTTGTTCCGCTTGCACTACCACATGATGCCATTTTTATTGCTGTACAAGACGCACTTGCGCCAATGGAGTTTTTATTCATACATGACCATCGAAATTCTTCAGAAGTATCATCTGGAATTTCATTATATGTACTATTTTCTGAACAAGCAGCCGCACCTGTTGGTTGGGCTGAAACAATTGTTCTATTCGCGGTACCACACTCTGCATCGTCATAAACACAAACTCTCCAAGGTTCTGTTACATATGAATTCACAGTCGCACCAACCGCATTTAAGAATATTTTTTGAGAACGCCCGTCCCATGTTAATGGACCGACAGATAAATTTTCCGACGTACACGCGACACCGGAACCAGTTTTATTTCCCCATGTAGCACATGCTCTAGGTTTTTTTGATATACCATCAACTTGTACTCTGATATCAGAACAGCCCAACTCGTTTGCTGTACAATTCATTCCGCTACAAGAAATCCTTTCCGGAACGGTGGAGATTGTGACTTTATTGGGTTCAGTATAACTACCAAATTGGACATAACCATATCGACTAGAATTTGCATTTGGAAAATACTGTGCTGGTCCACAAGTTGGTGTATCCCACGCCCCACCTTTTGAATGAAAATAACACTCTGTTGAATTAGTTAGAGAGAAATTTGATCCTTTTTTTATCCACCATGAACCATCAGCTATTTTTTTTGCCGTATCAGGTACTACCAAATTAACAGTATGTTTAAGATTCAAATCACCATTAGTAATTTTTCTATCTCCACTAAAACCAGTTATTGAATAACTGCCCGTTTTTGTTCCGGTTCTTGTTTTACTACCATTAAAAGTAGCTGATTGTGCCCCCACCTCTCTCACATCAGTACCAACCACAACAGTTTTCACCACCAAAGCCACTAGAAGAAGTAAAAGAACAACGAGAACAGCAAACATTGCTTTCTTTAGTTGTGAATTACCCTTCATATTCTTGATTCGAACAATAATTAATAATGCAACGAGTGTGATCAAGAGAATATAACCAATCTCCATGTAGTTAAAAGCAGAATTTGCTTTTGCTTGATTTAGCAATCTACATTGTTCACCACCAATTTTTGAACAATCATATGTTGTTTCATATTGATCAACTACAGCACCTTTGGAATTTAATAGAACGGCTTTTAATTTAACAATCTCATAATTATCATTAGCAATAAATTTTGTTGCAGCTGCATCCATCATTGAACCAATTTCTCCAGAATATTCACCCGTGGCAAGAACATTATCTTTCTTGTCAGTTAAAGTTAAAACAAGCTTTCCATTTTCAACAGCACCGCTAGTCATGTGAAAACAAGAGAACAATGTTGTTTCTTCGCCCTTTAGAATTGGGAAATTGTTAACAGCTGGATAATTCAATCTCATCTTTGCAATATCTGAAGTCACGCGAAGATTAACAATGGATGATAGATCACCACTTTTAGTTGTGATTTTCAAATAATAAACAGGCTCCTTCACAGAATCGATTACATATGAAAGATCAACTGATTTGTTAGCAGAAACATTGATCTTTTCTGATTTTGAATCTATTTTGTCTTCTTTTCTTAATGAGTCCCAATAGTATAAATCGTATGAAACATCAAAAGTGAGATCTTTGTTAGATAAGTTTTTTAGAGGTTGAGTGAAAGTCACTTTGCTGTCTGGTTCAACTCTTGGCCAGTCACCGACATGTTGATAAACAACATTGTTAACCTTTGTATTTTCACGATCTAATTTGAATGAAGTTAGAGAAGAGTTTTCTATAGCAAAATATGCAGTACCTATACTGATCTCATTAGAGAAAGGAAGTCCACCCAGATTGAATCTCTTATCTACCGTGAAGAAGTAGTCGGCTCTATAGTCTCCGCTTCCTAGAGAAGCAGGAGATGTCCAAGTGAAGTTAGTGACTTGTGAGTTTGCCCCATCAAGAGAGACACCCTCTAGTGCTATGAATTCATCGACGACATCATGCCAGATGGTATCAACATTTTCTGTATCCGAATTTACCTTGCTGACCCGAACAAAAATGTTTCCATCAACAACAGGATATCTGTTTTCATTAATAATTTCACCTGTGAACTTTATTGTTTCACCAGCTTTATATGTGTCATTTTCAGGACCGACACTGACTTGAACACTTTGAAATTGGTAGAGTCCGTCTGCAAAACAATCTACTGGTTCTAATTTATTGACTGTTTCCTGTGCCAATACAATTGTTGGAAACACAACCAACGCAAAAACTGCTAACAATATTTTTCTGAAATTCATATTAATATTTTAAAAAACTTATAATAATAAGTTAATTATAGTACAAAAACACAACATAAGTAATTTATGTTGTGTTTTATGTGGAAATCTATTCCCACTAACCTATATTTTCTAGCGTTTAATTCGGTTTTCTACTGCTCAATAACTGTTGGATTTAATATACAATTGAATCCAGTTTTGACAATTGTCGTGGCACCTATACAATCATCCGTACAACTGATTGTGTACTCATTCTGTGGAGAAACGAGAATTTCATATGTTTTATTTTGATTTGCAGAATAATTAATTACAGAGCCAATTGGATTATTAAATTTATCTTTAACTATACATGACCCAGGTACATTTTTAGAATCAACAGTTAAATCAATTTGGCAGGTTCCGCCAACTGGAGCCATATTTTTGACAAATGAGACGGCATAATCGGACGGATTACATACAGTTGTTTTTAATGCATAACATTCATCACTGATTGGACTATGTGAGCCTAAACATGTCCATTTATATTGTGATGAATTATCATCCGGCGTATCTCTTAATGTAAGGGATCTAACTGTACTTTCACACATATTAGGATATTCAGGATGTTGCACGGCATAAAGCTCATGTGAATTCTCGTTACAAACACCTGGAATAATTTTCCACGCATAACATCCTGTTACGGTTCCTGTTACACCATTATTTGTTGGACCAACGCATGCCCATTTAAATTGTAAATCAGAATCTGTCGTGTTATGAAACGTGCTGCCCGCCGCACAACTCTCTCCGTCTGTTGGATGAATATTTAGTTCTGCTTTATGTGGTGGTTCTTTACACACGCCAGGTATTCCAAGATTAATCTCACAATTCGCAGTGGTTCCAGTATTTATTCCTTCACACAGCCAAACAGATTTGTTGGCCGGATCATTAGGTGTGTTATTTAGCGTACCAGCAACACAAGTGTTATTTGTTGTGCTGCAAACTCCATCTATCTTTTTATTTGCATAACAAGCTGTTGCTATTCCTGGAACAGTTCCATTTAATGGTCCCGTACATTTCCAATTGAATTTGTTTGTTTCGTTCGCAGTATCAGTAAATGTATGACCAGTAGCACATCTTTCCAAAGGACTTGTTGGATCAGAGTAAACATTTGTTTTGTCTGCACTACCACAAAGACCAACTATGCCAAAACTAATCTCACAATTCGCAGTGGTTCCAGTATTTATTCCTTCACACAGCCAAACAGA
>CAYOAT010000002.1:185575-186427 GCA_964402215.1 uncultured Candidatus Saccharibacteria bacterium | reverse complement strand
TATAAGAGCTTTATCGTTATCGATCTTACATATTGAAGCACCAGTTAGAGCAGTTGCCGCGACCTGTACTAGAGAGTTTAGAACTATTACATTTCCTGATATTGAGGCTGTGCGAGTTGCAGCAAATGCTGTTGCTGCTGAGTTGGCAAAAACAATTAGTAGTTTATCTGTGTTAACAAGACATATATCAAACAGATCATTGTTTTGAGACGTATCAACTAGGACTGGTGTACCAAATGTCATTACTCCGTTTGCGTCGACACTTGCTGTAGTTCCACCTGCTTGAGAATACAAGTAAGCAATTCGAGAAGAATCGAGAGGTAATGTTCTTATTATTGAATTACTACCATGTACAGTGTATGGAGATGGAATATTTGGACGTATATTTTTTTGCGTATAGATACGTGGAAGAACCATCTTTAAATTTTTGTATCGTCTATTAAAATGATTTGGTGCCGTCATTTTTCTCGATGCCCCCACTGCAAGTAATTCATCGGTATATGAAAAATTAGAATTCAAAAACCCTGCTCCATAATCCTGTGAATAATCATCAATATTACGAAACCAGCGATTGATATTATTTATAGGATCAATAAGCGCCCAACTACTACCACCACCGTTATCTCTTGCGTTGAAATGTGATGTCCATAGGAATGAATCAGCATCCGTTTCATCTACTCCTGCTCGAGTTGTACCAAGAGTGACTGCATTAAATTGATTTCCAACACCTGCCATTGTTGTTGTGGTGGCTATTGAATTTCCAGTGACACCTCCATTTTTTGCTGTGATTATAAGATTGTTTGCTACCCACGATGTTGCCGCAGAAACGAGAGGATGTTCTGATGTTGAAGC
>CAYOAT010000002.1:178468-185565 GCA_964402215.1 uncultured Candidatus Saccharibacteria bacterium | reverse complement strand
AGCATATTGAGTGCCAATAAACCCTGTTAAATTAATAGCATCAATAACATTTTGCTGTGTTGCTGCTAGGGATATTCCGATTAGTATGTTTCCGTCAACATTTGTAAGAGCTGTCTGAAAGGTGTATGTCTTACTTCCAATTGTGATCTGTTCACCGTTTGATGGTTGAATAGCAATGGACAGAGTTCCTTGTGCGCAGACTGCATGGTATCGAGCAACTTTTCGCAATTGCTCCTTAAAATTTTGATACAACGGGAAGCTATACCCTTTTTCAGCTGTATCATATGATGGTTTATTTTTTCCTAATGGTGCTTGAAACATATAATTAAAATTAAATTTTAGTAATGCCCGACAGATAGTCATTCGAATACACAAATCTCCAAGTATTTACCCCATCAAAGACCTTTGTCGGATTGTCTTCGGGGTCGTAGCTTATGAGATAACTTTTTCCATTTTCGTTATCTCTTACATTCTTTACTCGATTTTCTTTGTCGTAGTTCACTGTCATTTTGTTGAATCCAGTTAGAAAAACTCCACTGAATACGAGCGATAGAACGTACGCCATGTTCACGGCATCATTTGCAGTTGATGGTGTTGGGACCTGAGGTGATTGTGAAAATTCATTTAGACCGGTATAGCTGTTATCACCTGATAAAATATCAGCTGCGATTTGTGCATCTTTTGTGTCAGCATAGCCTTTTGAAATGAGTTGTTTTGAATCATTAAAATTTGGATCAGCATCATATTTGAGAGGAGATGTTGAATCAAAAGGTTCGACACCGTTTATCATGTCGACAATAATTTTTAAATTTACGAAATCAGTAAGCGCACATTTTGCACCTACTCTGTGACCATTTGAATTTTGTACCCCAACAGACTCAACTCCCTGCCTTGAAATACTTTTTATATTTGTGATGTTATTTCCAGTCAGGTCAAATAAGAGATGTTCTTCATCGCCAGTACCACGATCAACAATCATGCAATATTTCCCATTCGGTAAAGCAATACCATTTTTATCTACCACACCTGTAAGAGAGCCAGATGTGGCACCACTCGCTAGTTTGGTTGCGAGTGTTGTTTCGAAGTTTGCAATTACTTTTGTTAGCTTGGATGCCATAATTTGATTGTAATTTCAGAATCGGTAAAAACGTGTTGCAGTGCTACTGGTTTATTTGCTTGCCATCAAGGCTGATATTCTGTTTTTGTCTGTAGCGTTTTGGAATACGATCTTCAAAGGTGAGAATGTCAAAATCCACCATTTCTTTGATGCTCACATAACCTATTCCTTTAGCTATAAATCGAGTACTTCGCTTTCTAAATTTAGGTATTTTTCGTGCTTTCAATTCCATCTCATAGGGATATACAGTTTCGGTTCCTTCTCCACCGATTGTTGATTCACCGACCATACTTGAACCCACGGTGCTTGAGCTATTTCTATCAACATAGCTTGCATCTCCACGAATTGTGCCTACAAGTTGATATCCTGATCCGTCATAGTCCATGTAGACTTCTACGTATTGAGCTGGATCAATATCCCCACGATATCGAAGTCGTCTGTATTTTTTAAGTTCTCGTGTTCTATATGTTTCGTCTTTGCTATCCCATCGGTTTTGTACTTCAAATCCATCATCATCAAAACCATTGAGAAGTTTGTATACAGTTTCAGTATGAGGACTTCCGCCATATAAAATTCCACCATCTTTTGTGAGCGACTTTACGCCGTAGTGAGTTATGTCTACTGTATTGCGAATAATATCTACAAGAAGAAGTCTGTCATTGATTGTGCTATCTGAATCTTTGCAACTTATCACAATAAATTGACCATAGGTTTCAATTACCATGTCGTCATATCCAAATTGCTCCCATGCAAAATGAGGAATCAGTTGTGTTGCAATAATGTTATCTCCAAGAGGGTTCTGTTCAAGAACATTTAATTCTGGACGATCAGGGTTTGCTGTGTTTATAAAAACGATTCCCCTACCTGTTGCCGCAGCACTTCTTTTGCTTGACATACCAATACCACGACGAACAACTTCGTTTGTTAGTTTTGTATCAGTGTTATCAGGAATGTATCGGTATGCACTTTGCTTTTTGATGCTGTAATATGCACCATCAATTCCAAGGAGTACCTGCATGATCGCATCTCCACCTTCATCTTGTCTGAGTGTAAACCCTTCACCTGCGAGTCGTGTCGCACTCTTAGTGAAGTCGGTAATTCCTTTGGTGTTGCTGTTTTCTCGTTGATAATCTGCTTTTATATTATTTGCGCTGTTTGCAGGGACCGTTACAAATGTCACTTGCCACGCACCCGTTATATAATTTATGGTTCCTGTACCGCCGGCACTTCCTTTTAATTTTCCATTGAAGTCATCAGTAAAAATCTCACCACCACCATCAGTACATTTTACGGTTACACCGAAGCAGTTTGCCTTCGGGTTCGATGCTTTGAATGCAAGTGTGCCACTGAATGATATTTGCGATCCGTTTCCCGATGCAAGATTTTCATTTGATACGGTTGTATATACGCTTCCGTTTTGTGCATCAATATAGCTTCCATATAAACCTGTAGGATCTTTTGTAAGACCCCACATAAGTGTTCGTGCTTTATCTATCAAGATATATCCTTTGAAGTTTCGTGTTGCATCGTACATATCGATGTAACTCCAAGGATTCGCATTCGCAAATTTAAATAGTCCACCCGGACCACCTGCAAATGTAAAAGCTCCAGCTAGTGAGCTGTAGTTTGCAAACACAAAAACATCAGAGGCATTTAGCCCTGTCACCACGTCTATCCAAGTTGTACCATTGAAGTATTGAATTTTTGTACCGATTTTTCTCCAGAGGACAGGTGTACCATCAACTCGATAACCTACCCAGATACTTGTACAACTTCCTGCTACTCCTTCATTTCCTACCGTTACTTTTCCACGAGCAAGTTCAATATGCTCATCAATAGTGATCCAATTGAGTGAGTCTTTTGCGCTATCTTTCGGAGTATCTTCATTGTCAGCTCGATTATATACTCCACTTAGGAATTTTAAGATTTCGTGGTTTGCCATGATACTTCTTTTTCATCAATCTCCCTTTTTTTCGTTGGGAATTCTGGAAGTGGAATTTCAATCCACTGACCGCCTGTTCTCATCGACTTTTGAAACATTCGACCTGATTCTGTTAGAAGGACAAGCATGCCGTCTTCAATTTGAAAATGTATAACTTTGTCTTTCATACGAGTTTGAAGCGAGCATCTCGCAGTTTTAAGTTTTTGAGATATCTCGCATATTGAATTGAGTTTATTTCCTGATTACTGCGAGCTTTCTCAGACTTTTGAATAATTTCATCATCTACAAGCATCGCGAATACAATCATTGGATGATATTCGCTTGGTAGTGCAGGACTTGTATTAAGGGTAATGTCATCAGGACTGGTCTTGTAGTCAAATTGATAGGATGTGCCAGTTCCTGGGTTTTGCACAAAGTTTATTTTTCTGTCTGCTGGATCAAACCAGCAGACATTACTGTATTCATTTGAATTTCTCTGACCCATTGGAATGACAAAATATGGAATCTTTGACGGACCTATAAAAACTACCTTGAGCAGAGGTTCGCTTATTGTTGGATCATCACTGTAATTTTCCATAAGCTCATCAAAGTCTGATGGTGTTGTAATTTTTCCATCACTTTCTACTGACCCTGCTTTTTGTCTGCGCAAAAATTCCCACGGCTGTTCCATGTAAATCAGTCGCAGTTTGTCATTTGCAAGATTCAATTCTTCATCGCTCGATAACTCCGTAGTGTCATCGGTATAAAGTTCAAATCTTTCTATTATGTTTTGTCCTGTTAGTGGTGTTGCCATATTTCTCAGTGGCAGAAGTAGTCCCATTGCAAGTTACTACTTCTGCCGCCAAGCCCCAGCTCGGGACTGAGGACGGCGGAGTCGCTATGACTGAAGAAGAACGTCGAGGAATTGAGGCTTTCCATCGGCAAATGTTTTTATACCGTAGATAGCGTCTGCTCGAATAATCTTCGCTCTTTGGTATGGATCGTCGACCATTTCCATTTCTGCAAGATCTTGGATAACCACATCAATTGCTCCTTTCTTACCGTAGTAAGCGTGAACGAGGTTTTTGGTTACGGTGTGTGTTGCGGTACCACCGAATGCCAAACGACCAGAACCTGTACCGATAATTGTGATGGTATCTGCTGCATCACTATCAGTTGCTGTAAGTTGCAAGTCGACCCAGTTTGACTGGTCGTAGCTTGGATCTGTATCTGTCCATGCCACATACTTTGTACCCTCTGTGCCAGCTGTTTGGTGAATTGCATCTATGAGGTTATCTCTAGTTGCATCCACTCCTGCTTCAATAAGCACATTACCTGGCGTTGAACCGATTGAAGTCACAAACGTATAAACATAACCATTGATTGAGAATGTCTGACCGTTTGTAGGATTTGAAGCCATTGTGATAACAGCTTCGGCGAGTAGGTTTTCGGATAGGTACAATTCCGCACCACCTACCGGACCGGCATATCCGTTCTTGAATGCCGCAGCAGCAAGGTCGATGTTTTTTGACATCACGTACTGCTCGATAATTGATCCACCATAACTGTCGAGAACGAGAGCAAGACTTGTAAGGTCTTGATTTGCTTTTCGAAGTTTTGCGCGACCCTGAGACAAAAGCTGAGGGACGTTTGTGGTTGAGAGTGCGATTGCAGTACCATTTGATGTCATTGTGGTTAGGTCACCTGTATCAAAGGTTTGCAATGCATTTTTCACTTCAGCAAGCACATCGGCATCAATGTATCTTGAGAGTTTTTTGGCCACTTCAGAACCGATAGTCTCGGCAGGATTCAGTGGGCCAGCCTGAATCATCTCTTTCTTAGAGATACGGAAGTCTGAACCCTTGTTCTTGTTTACAAGTAGGGTTTCTCCGGAGTCATTGAGTTGATCAATGGTTCGGTTTACTCCAAGTGTGATGTTACGCACACGAATTGGAGCGAGAGAATATTTCACACGCTTGACGCTCGCACCATAGGTGAGTTGTTTTTCAAGACGTGTGTTGGCGATCTCCATTGCCACCAGCACTTTATCGAAGACCGCCTGATAGGCGTTATCGAATTGTTCTTTGAATGTTGCTAACATGATTTCTTATAATTAGGCTGATAAAATTTCAGCCCATCACGACATTACTTTCGATGTCGAGAACGATGAGTTAGTCGATCTATGAGGTTTTCTTGATACTTATCAAATTCCTCACCGCCACGTTCACGTGATTCTGCAATTCTCTTATGGTCTTCAGCTGAAGGAGACTTATAGTCTGGTTCCTTCGGATGATTTCCCCCTTGAGAGCTGTATCCTTCCATTCCTGCGCCATCTTTTTGCGCACTACCGTAGAGTTCATCAAGAACATCTTCCATGGTTCGTTTGAGGTTATTCTCACTCGACATGATGTATTTCTTGACTGCTTCTTTGTTGGCAATTTTTCCAATCTCTGGATTGTCTGCCACAACACGATCGAATTCTTTGGATATAGCCGCAGTTATCTGAGCGTTAGTGATCTGCTTAGTCTGTTCTTCGGCTTTCGATTTAATATCTTTGATGTCTGAAAGGTACTCGTCTTCGAATTGCTTCTTGGACTTGTTAAGAAGAATGTCTGCGAGCTTTTTTACAAATTTAGGCTCGAGTTCCCATTCTTCGGCGAGTGCATCCAGTTCGTCTTTCGCATCACTGGCACTAGTACCACCTTTCTTTACTTGCTCTTGGAGCTGTCGAATGGTGGGAATGACCTCGTCTCTGATCATCTTTTTCATCTCACGATTTTCCTTCTTCAGTTCGACAATCAAACCTTCTTTCTCGTCACCTTCTTCTTGTTTGTTATCATTCTGATCCTTTGGATTACCTGAGGGTTGGCTTTCCGCCCCTGCAACTTGTGCAATCGATTGACCATTTGTAGGGTTGGTATTCTTGCCCTTTCCATCATTTTCAGAAGGATTAGCTTCCCCTGCGCCTTTTCCTGATTTGTCATCAGTGGGTAGTGGCGCTCCCTTTCCTTTTGGTTCTGGCATACGTTTTTATTATTCAATGGTTTCGCCCCATTGATGTCCGATTGTGTTACGCAGGACACTAGCGCGATTACCTTATTAAAAGAGGTTGGCCCCTCTTGCATTTAGTTTGATGCGCGATAAGTGAAAAACAGCGTGCAGTGGTTTTCAAAAGAAAAAACCACCGGATGTCCGATGGTTTTTTTGCTTTATACTCCTGGTCTTCGTCTTGATAATTCATTGAGGAGAATATCAAGGTCTTCTTCAGCACCTGTGAACCTACGTGTCATTTGTATTGCTGATTCAAAACGCGCGACAGCAGAGATAAGTTTTGGAAGTGACGGATCTTCATGCAAAACCGAGAAGAGTTCATTCATGGCTTTTCTAGCTTCTTTTTGCAGACGATCGACAGTATCTTTTCCTGCAGGAGTTCGAGTCCATGAGACAAGGTCTTGAGATACATCAATTGCAGCATTGAGTTCTGCCATCTCTACCTCATCTTCTTTTTGCTTTTCTTCGTCACCTTCAATACCTGATTCGTGAGGACCAGTGAGTGGTCTTTTGTTTTCTGTATCACTCATAGTTTTAATTGTTTACGGACCTCACGGTCTTCATTGGTAAGCATGCGAAGTATTGATCTCGTTTCTTTTTCTTGATCACGATATTGCTTCGCTTTGTTTTCTTGAATAGCAAGCATTGTTAGAGCGTGTCTCTTTTTTGGAGTCAGCTTTTTAATATATGCTACAAGATCTGGATTTGCTCTGCGAATATTTTCAGCGAGTGTTTCCTGTAGCTTTGCATTCGCATCAAATTCTTTTCTCTGTTTCTTTATGTGTTCTACGTTTCGATTCAGCTCACGCAGAGAAAACTCAGCAACTTGACCGTGTTTTGTGATACGGAAGTCACCTTTATCTTTCGCTCTCTTTTTAATTTTGTAACTGAATCTAAGCATGAGCTTTAGGCCTGTTGATCGGTTGGTAATCCCGAAGATGGTTCTGTTTGATTTACAGGCTCAATCGTTTCGGGAGTAGTGGTATTTTCAGGAGCTGATTCTGGTTG
>CAYOAT010000002.1:174258-178458 GCA_964402215.1 uncultured Candidatus Saccharibacteria bacterium | reverse complement strand
TGAGTGCTTTCAGTAGGAGTTGGCTCTGGTTGTGGGACCGAAGTCTCATTTGGAGTGCCGTTTAGATCATAGTCTTCACGAGCTTCCCTTTCTGTATCGAATAATGGACTGCGATAAATAACGGATCCATCGGCATCGTATCTTTTCCATGCCCACTTACCATTATCTTCAATAAAACGTACGTTGTTTGATTCTGACATAAATAATTTAATGATTAATTAATAATTTGTAATTGCTACGGCGAGAGCGCAGCAATTTCTGCTACCTCAGTTCCTGGATTTGCAATTGGAGCGGTTCCTGTTGATGCGAGTTCTGGATTTTCGAGAATCTCGCCATCGACCATGCCGGACTGCCCTATTAATCCTTCTTTTGAAACCTGAGACATTACTCCTCGTGCAGCATTACGCTCAACAATCGGAGTTATTTCTTCAATGTATGCGAATACATTGTTATGTTGTTCAGGACTGAGTTCATGATCGTATTTATCGGAGAGGTCGTGAAGTCTTTGCAAGAATGCAGTATTTGCATCTTTGTATAATGGTGCTTTATCTCCACCGATAATAAGTTGGAATGCTTCTTCCGCTTGAGCTATCACTTCAATTGCATTGTAGTCACCAATATCAAGTAATCGTTTAATTGTATCGTCATCAATTCCGGCAATACTTGCTTGAGTTTCAAACAATACTTTTTGATTTACTGTTCCGTCACCTTTGTATGCACTAAGGAATGTAATTTTATTTTTACTATCTGCAAGATTGCTTTGTGCTTCAGCAATACTTGATTCAACAAGAATGTCATAGTCCTTTTGGAATGGTTTGAGGTCACGAGCACTTACCATTTCTATTTCAAGACCAACGGGACCGAGAATTTGTACCGCCATTTTCTTCTTCAGGTCTTGCATCACTCCTTCTTTGTGTAGTACTGCAAAGCGATAGTATCCTTCGGCATAGCTTTTATTTAACAAGCCGAAGCGATCACCTGCTTGTTGCATATTTCCTTCATAAATTCCCAGAGTTTCTTCGTCACTCGTACCTTTTACTCCTGGAGTGATTCCTGATTCAGCTTCAACGATTGTCTCTAGCTTATCGTATACCATGAACGGACCTTGGATTGGTGGTGTCTGACGTGTTTGAAGAACCTTGTTTACATCCATGTTTCCTTCTATCTCAATGTATCCATCTTTTCTGTATCGTACTTGGGCTAGGTTTCTAACGTAGTCAACGTTTACGGCTGTTTGAGGACGATTGATTTGTTCAGAGTTATCAAGTGATTGATTGATACTCTTTTCTTGTGCCATGAAAATTCCACGGACATAATCACAGTATGACGGTGTCCAGAATTCACGTGGATCTGGAAATGCTGCCCATGTCCATATTGGATATTTGGTACTCCTTCGAATTTCTTTCCAAGGTTCGCATCGAATACAGTCACCAGATGGAGTTAATACGAGATAATATCTATCATCGTTTTCATCCGTAGTTATCCATGTATAAAAAATAAATTGATTGTCGTTTTTGAATCTCTCTCGAGGTGCGCCATTAATTTTTCGGTTGTCTTTATCAATATCTTGAGCAGTTTTTGTGTTAGCATTTGTACCACCATCAAGTAAATCTTCCACTGCCTTTTTGTAGTAAATTCCATCTTTGACACCTTTCAAAAGTTGCGCTCTTGTGAGCTTTGTATTCCACCATCCAAGGTACGATGCTTTTTCAATTCCACTTCCATCTTCTTCTTCAGTACATAATCCACCAACGTCAGGATCAATCAGGAAGTCTTTTGGATCAATTAAATTGAGAATGCTTTTATAGATGCCTTTATCATTTCTTGTCATGTACAAATAAACTGCACGACCATAAATTGCCGCATCTCTTTTACCCATCAAGTCTTTGAAGTTCCATCTACCCACCTTGCTATCCTTTTCTTTGATAGCATTCATAAGTTTTGCTTTCTTCAAATCGGCAGACTCTCCTTTTACGTATTTAAATGTGAGAGGGCTATCAATCTTTGAGAGGATTGTGTGAACGAATCCGTGCATCTTGAAGAGTGGAACCTGCGCACGAGTGTCACCTTGCTGTTGCTGGTATGTGCTGCCACCGTATGGTGATACTACCTGACCGCTTCGATCAGGATTCATCATGTCTTCGTTTTTATTCCACGAGGACATTCGTGACTTCTTGTATCGATATGAATAATCAATCTCTTTGAGTGATTGTTTTGAGAGCGTATCTCGTTTTTTGTAATGGGCTAGTGCCATAATGTTTTTAGTATAGAAACGTTATCGTGATTTTTAGCGTGCATTGACTTCATCTAGATACCAATGTCAGGGTATTGAGGACCGATATCATCTATTTCATCCTCGTATGCAGGCTTTATCTTGCCGTAGGCGGAGCTTCAGGAAAGCGCATTAATTCGTTTTCTAAGTCTTTACATTCACCATCAAGGTGATAAATGCTACGAGTTTCGTATCGGTACAATAATCCAGTTCGAATTCTGTCTTGTTTTGATCTACCTTGATGTTTGAGCCATGTGAGTGGAAGGAACAGTTGTCGCATTCTTTGTTCATGTCGAAGCATTGGTTCAAGTCCGCGAGTGAATGCAGTATCTTCCCATGCAAACTTCACAGGAGGAGTACCTGCTTGCATTAAGAATTGATATACACCGAACATTTTTTCTATGATTGCTGTTGGACCGAGTTTTTCTCTCCATGCTTTTAAATGCCACTTACCTTCACGATCAATCCAGTTGATACAAAATCCAACAAAATCTCCATCAGCTTTCAATTCCCCATCTTCTTTTCTACTTGGAGTATCAATGGTCACGTATGCCGCTACACGTTTTTGAATGAGGTTATCCCAACTTATAGGCTGGAACCATTCTCGTTTGAACATTGCTTTCGCTTCATCAATTGGCTGACAGAGCATTTCAGCTTGGAAGTCCGAGTCTCCTTCTTCTGGTGTCCACATTGCTCTACGCTTTGCTTCAATACTTACTTTCCCTTCATCCTTTGCTTCTTGGTCCGTAAGCGCCCACCTGCTTGGCCAAGTTGGAGTATGTAGTCCTGATATAAGATTGCCTTGGCAGATAGGCACTATTCGGACCCTAAGTTCTGGATCTTGTTTTGCACGTTCTATGATACTTTGTACGTTTCCGTACTCGCTTAGGATATTTCCGAGATATAAAACTCTGCGACGTTGTGAATCAAGTCCACGTTTGAATTCTTGAATGTGGGATCTGATCTGGTTTGTGCTTACTTCACTTCGAAGTGTCTTTTTAGTTTCAAAATCATCAACAAGTACAAAGCCTGGACGCATTGCACCGTGGATACGTCCTCGCACACTTTCTTGCGTACTGTGAGCTTCAACACGAATTCCTTCTTTGATGATATTTCCATCTTCATCTCGTTTTGGATTGGTTATAAAGTCTTTAATCCTTTTTTGTGTTGCTTCAAAATGATTTCTTTTTGCATTAAATTTATCACCGAAGTCAGCGATGAATCTTTTGTTTGTTTGAAGTTCTAGGACCACATCAAAAAGGATACGCTCTGAGTTTGTACTATCAAACGAGTCAGCATTTATGTACGGTTCAATGTCGTATGCAATCATGTAGAGTATCAATGCTTTTGCAAAACTTGTCTTTGCACTTTCACCAAACATAAACCATGCAACTTCTCGAATCTTCAAATCAATTAGATCGTGTACATCGACCATCATGTCATAGTGAAAGGGCGCGAATTCACTCCGCACATAGTTTTGCATGTAGTATGTGATGAAGTATCCAAAATGATCACGGGTTGCTTTCGTACGCACTTCCCGGTTGCTGTTTTTCAGGAATTGGATTCCTTCCTTTGTTATCGGAGTCATTGCTCTCCTTGGTTGGTAGTTGATTGTTTCCATGTTGTGTTTGTGGAAGAAGTAATCTTGGCGCGAATAATTCTTCAATTCTTTTTTCTTCTTCAGGTGTTATAAGTACAGTCCCAACACGTTCACCATGACTGGTGATATCAATGTATTGAGGTGGTTTACCATCTAGGTAATTCCATATGAGTTCAATCATTTTTCGGTCCCCATCTAATGCCATTTTGATGACTTTTTGTACGAGCGCATCTTCGACAGGGACCGGCTTTCCTTGAGTATCTTTTGCACCTAGTTTATCGAGGGCTTCTCGCATCTTTGTACTGAAGTTTCTGGCACCCCTCGGACG
>CAYOAT010000002.1:134975-174248 GCA_964402215.1 uncultured Candidatus Saccharibacteria bacterium | reverse complement strand
CAGTTACATTTTTGTCGCTGCTTTCATTTTCTTTTTTATTCGTTTGGTTCTCCATATTGTGTCTTTTGCCAGACCTCATCTTTGCCATTTTTCAGAACCGTTTCTATGCCTGTGTAATCGACCCAGCGTTGAACGATTACGTCGACAAATTTTGGATCAAGTTCAATGCCTAGACATACTCTTTCAGTTTTATGGCAAGCGATGAGCGTGCTACCACTTCCAAGGAAAGGATCTACTACAACATCGCCTGCCTTTGAGCTATTGAAGAGTGCATAGGTTATGAGCTCTACAGGTTTTTGGGTTGGATGAAGATATTCATTTACCCGATCTCTTTTCATAGTCCAGATACTAAGCTTTCCTTCAGTTTCAAGTTTCTTTTGTCTCTTTGCCCAGTTCAAAAGTTTTAATTCACTATCATGAAAATCAATGATCGTGCTATGAGTTCTGTCTCCGTAGAATACGGTGTCAGTTCCCTCTTTTGATGCGTAGAAAAATGGTTCATGCTTCCATCTATAATCTCCCCACCCCATTGACGCAGTTGGTTTATTCCATATCAATTGATTGCGGACCGCTAGACCTTGCTTTTTTAGTGCTGATTCAAATTGAGCCTGTGTTGATGTTGAGTGAAAAACATACCATCCGGCACCTGTCTTTGTATGTTGAGCAATGTTTGCGAACACTGATTCTAGAAATGAATCAAATGCACCATCGCTCATATTGTCATTCATGATTCCCTTACTAGTGTTTTCACCACGACCTGAATAGTTCACGTTGTATGGCGGATCAGTAAACACACAATCTGCTTTTCTGTTTTCCATCAGTTTTTTCCATGTAGGCTCATCGGTTGAATCTCCACAGATAATTGTGTGCGGACCAATTTGATATACATCACCAATCTGTGATTTTGGTTGAGTGGGTTCTTCGGGGACCACATCATCATTCTCATCATCTTCAATAATCAAATCTCTATCAAAACCCGTGAGTGTGATATCAAATCCTGCTACATCAAGATCTTTTAATTCATCAACAATCAAATTCATATTTTGACCTGTTAGTGCATTGAGTTGGTTATCAGCAATTCGATACGCTTTAATTTCATCTTCAGTTAAGTCATCCGCCATAACATATGGAATCACAGGCTCACCTTTCTTCGTGAATGCTTTTTGCTCCATTACTGTGTATCCAAGCATTTCAGTCATGGCGATAAATCTACCGTGACCTGCAACAATTACACCGTTTTTATCTATTACGATCGGTTGCTTACATCCAAATGCCTTTATGCTATTTGCGATTTTTTCGAGATGCCATGTAGGATGTTCTTTGGCGTTTTTCTCGTATGGTTTTATATCTGTTATTTGCATATGTTTATATTTTTTCCATCCAACTCACCATGCTTGATTCGTTGCAGGCACCGACCTTGCCATCATCAGAGATATACTTGTATGTAGGCTTACCTTTTTCTGTTGGTTGTACTCCAATAATTAATCGTTCATCTCCTTTTCGATTGAGACAAATAGTTCCAAACGTGTACGTCATTTCCTGATTCGGGTTTTTCTTTTTCCAATGATGCTGAAGTGCTGCAAAAAATTCACCTTGGACCGTTTCTAAGAAAGCATTTATTACTTCTTTATTTTCTGATTTGAATATTGGAAGTAGACTATGAGCCCCTATGATCCATGCACCAACGAGATCAGGACGAGCTGCAAGAAATCGTGCAGAGAGGCTGAGAGGATTGTCTTTGTTATGTTTATTTTTCATATATAAATTTTTAGTTATTAATATTCTCTTTTTCGCACACAGTTTCGTGATCTACGGCATCTGAGGCGAGAATCATTCCACAGATACTGCATCGCTTTATCCATCGACTATGTCTGCAATTTTGTATTTTTATTTGCTCGGCACTCATCTTGATAAAGTCATATGATCCCCTGAATTTTTCTCTGTATTTGTTTTTCTTCCTCTCTCTGTAAATGACGACCACCTCTTGTGGCATCATCTTTAATACTCGGACCCTGCGTACCCACCCGTTGTATCTGACATGAAAATAAATAGTGCTTCTATGAACATTAAAAATTGCTGCTATCCAGGAGATTCTCCATCCCTGTTCAAATTTATGGTGTGCATCATCTATTTGAAGAGCATTTAATTTGTATATTGCGTTTATTTTTTTCATGACGTTCCTGAGGAGAAAAGTCTCCTTGCTATTGCGCGGACCACATTTACCGTTACTGCGTTACCGAGAGTTTTATATCTCTGTGTATCACTTATGCCCTCAGTCCAGTTATCTGGAAATCCTTGGAGGCGTTCGCATTCTAGTGGTGTGAGTCTGCGTATCTTTATCTTTTTCGACCATACTAGCGGTGTCTGACCGCCACCCATTCCCATTGCTTGCGTAAGGGTTGGCGATATTCCATCCTTTCGTGGCTTTTGATGTGCCTGTAGCCCACCAACTGCGTATAACCCTGTTTTGGCTCCGAGACCGCCTGCTTGGCTTGCGAGTGTAGTTGAGATTCCTTTAGGATCGTATACTCGGTTTCCTTGGCTACCGCCTATGATTTGACGTGGCGATCTTTCACTAACATAAGTTCCGTTTGAGTCTGCGGTAACACGTGTCGTGATGGTTGGTAGGACAATATCCTCGCTGTGGTTTTTGGTGAAAGGAAATATTTTTGATCTGGTTTCTTTTCTAAGATGTCCGACAATGAACACACGTTCACGGTTTTGAGGGACTCCGAAATTCTTGCTGTTAAGCACTTGCCACTCCAAGTCGTACCCCAATTGAGCAAGCGTGGAGATAATTGTTTTGAAAGTGTTGCCACTGTCATGAGATAACAATCCTTTGACGTTTTCCAATATGAACATTCTTGGTTTTTTACTTTTGAGAATCCGAGCGATGTCAAAGAAGAGCGTTCCTCTAGTGTCTGCAAAGCCTTTTCTTTTTCCAGCAATTGAGAAAGCCTGACATGGAAATCCGCCGACCAGTAAGTCAAAGTTTGGAAGTTTGTTTGCTTTGAGTTTTGTGATGTCTCCATAATTTTTGTGTTCTGGGAAATGTTTTTCATAGATCTTGATTGCATACGGATCAATCTCGGAGTAGCCCACACAAGTAACCGGTTTTTGTCTTGAGGCGTAGCTGTTATCGTATTTGCTATTTCGTCCTCTCGAGGCATCAAAACTTTCAAACTTCTCGTGTCTTTTACAACTCCAATTTTTCTTAGTTTCTTTGCTTCGTCGGTTCTTCTTTCTGTTAATTGAATCCACATATGCTTCATGAAGTCCTAGTTCAAATCCGCCAATACCAGAAAATAAACTGAGGTACTTCATACGTTAGATATCCAAGGTTATGCTTATCTCAACTCGACCTTTTCCATCCTGTGAATAGTGAGATTCAAAGCTACCGTCAAGAAACTTGTCATTTTTGAATAATGCATCAGCTATACCCTTAAAGATGTTGTCAGGATCTCCATGTATTCCATTCATCCAAAATATTTTTATGTCCATGCGCGCTTTTGATGCAGAGCTTGTAGTGAACGGTTGAACATCTATCAAAATCTTTTTACCTGCATGCATAAGATATTCTGGATAGTCAGCGTAGAACCATTTGCGAACGTAAGTTTTCCACGCGCTGTATCTTCGAGCTTTTGGGAGCCAGAGAGCTCGACCGACTACTCTCATGTATGGAATAGGATTGCCGTGCCAGTCCTCGTTATTTCCTTTTACGGTGAATACAATTGTCTTTTTCATATGGTTTTATTAGTGATTAATTTTTCAAGAAACTGCTTCTTGAGTGCTTCAAAGCGTTCGATCATTGCTTTGTTTTCTTTTGTGCCTACGTATTTGAATCGTTGAGTGAGGTCATCAAGTTCTTTCCAGAATCTCGGATTATTTCGCATGTTATCTACCAATCCATTGAGGACCGTTGCAGATAATAATGTGCTGATGCTTGGAGATAAATTTCTGAAGTGACTTGATCCAAGAAAATATAAGATTAGTTTTTCTAGGTCATCTTCGGTGAGCGTATTGGTATCTATTACACGCTTGAGGTTTTTCCCATCAGCTTGAGTTATTGCCACACTGATACCTCGTGTCTGTTTTGCTGTATTATGAAAATATTCAACGAATCTTGAATGGAGACTTCTTTCCTTTTTTGGGAGCGCAGTCACTGACTGCGTATTACTTTGTTTCTCTTTGTTTCCTAGGTTTTGTGTGTTCACTACCTGAACCGCTTTCGGTCTAGTAGCTGAACCACTTTTGGTATTGCCACCATACTGGTTCACTAGCTGAACCACTTTATCCACATCCATTGAGAGATTGATTTGGTAGAAGTTTCCTTTGGTTGTCGACTTAACAATTACCGCATCAGCCTGAGCAAGATTTTTAAGTCCTTTTGCTACGGAGGCACGTGCCAATCCTGCACCATAATCAAGGACCTTGCCGGTACGATCCTTTATGCCATCTATAAATTGCGAGAAGCTTATTCGATCTGATTCCTTATGGAATCCGAATGTTCGCCTGCAAATATACAGAAGACATCGTCCCTCGGCTTCCGGTAAGCGAGGGATTACTAGATCCAGAATTACATTCGGGACCTGTGTGCTATTTGGTATTAAGTTGTTTTTGTGTTCATACATAGTTTTTTATGAAGAGAGAAAGCATCGATAAGCCCTATCGATGTTTTCTCTGTTGTAAGTTTGGTGAGGATTTGCACCTCACATGACAGTATTAATTTCTCGACCTGCGAGGTAACTGTCTTACGTGTAGTCCCTTGGACTTTGCACGCGTGCCATAAGCGTCTACCTATTCCGCCACATGCTTACCTTCGGGAGCGCTTCGCCCCCGATCTCAGCCCTCGTGCCACTGCGACCAGGGCTGAGTCAGTGGCCAAGCTAATTACTTGCCACTTGTTACAGCCTTGCGGACGCTGACAGTGGACTTCTTCGGTTTATCTTCTTTTGATTCTCGAAGATCTTTTTCGAATTTTTCCATCGGAGTTGGTTCCGGTGGTAGTTCACCTTTCGCTTCAGCAATCTTCTTTTGAGTAAATTCTTGAATCTTTGCGTACCCATCTTCTAGAGCTTCTGGATGCATCGCTTCAATTGCGGACCAGCTTCTAGTTCCGAATGCGTACTCAAGTGCATCAACTTTATTTTTCTTTTCTGCTGCACTGGTACTTGGCCAGATTGATACTAGGTATCCTTCAATTTCTTCTAGCCATCGCTTTTTCTCATTTACCCACTTACGCTTATCTTCTTCGGTTCGAATCAGTTCACCAGCATCTCGCTCTGTTGGACTGAATCTTGCAGCTACAGGATCTTTGATGACCGCTTCAATAGCTGGAGCAAAATCTTCATATGTTGGGTTTTTAAAGACCTTTCCATCAAGTAGATTTCCTCGACCTTTGAGGACCGTGGCTTGTCGCCATACTTCACGCTTTTTTCTTTGAATGAGTTCATGTCGTTCCATAAGTACTAGGACATCGAATTCGTATGCAGCATTTTTCTCTGCCTGCATCTTTACTCCTGTCTTAGTAAATTCTTTACGACCATCCTCATCTACTTCCTGTTCCATTCGATCAGACACTCGACCTGTTGCAATAATGTGCAATGGTGACTGTACTAATGGGATTGAGAAGTATTTATTCCATTCAGACTTGATTGACATCCAGTCTTGAATTTTGAATGTTTGGCGGTTCAGCTTTCGCTTATACGCTTCTTGGAAGTCCATCCAGATGTGAGTGATACTGTCGATCACCACTATGTCTGAGTATCCTTCCGAGCAGATCTTCATTGCTGTTACCAAGTCTGCGAGTGAGTGTGTCTCACGTACCACTGCTTCTACTCCATGCTCTTGAAAAAGAGGGACTAGAAACTTTGATGCTTTCTCGGTATCAATAAGTACAATGGGTTTCTTGCTCTTGATCTTCTTATGAAGACCGATTGCTACTAATGCGGCACTCCAGCTTTTGCCGGTACCTGGCTCTCCTTCAAATGCTGCTTTGAAGTAGGGCTTTGTGTTTCCAATTGCCGTGAAGAAACTTTCTTCTGGTGCAACTGGGACCACCTTTCGTTCTTGTAATTGTGTAGTCATAGTTTTTCTATTGACTCACCGAAGGGGTCTTGATATGATGTATCTACGGTAAGAGCCTCCTTCGGGGGGTCTTTTATTTTTTAGCGAATAATTTTTTTCTCCTTTGACTGAGTGGTTCGACAAGTTGCTCAATCGTTTCCTTAACAAGTCCTTCATGCAGAAGAGTGAATGCTTCATCAATTTGCTTTTGGTTGTTAGGATCTAGGGTTGTGAGTTTTCCCATGAGTTCTCCTGTCCACTCAGCAATATTGTCGAGTGTTTCAGGCAGGATTCTTTCATCCACTATGCTCAGAGCTCTCTCCCTGAGGAGTTTCTTGATTTCCTGTTTGGTTGTCATAGAGCTTTCTTTTGATTGCTTCTTTTTCCTTTAGTTTTTCTCTGCGCTGTAGAGATAGCTTTTGGTTTTTCTGCAATCTTATTTCTTTAGGCTGATAATCAATATCGACTACATCGCCTATGCGTAATCGATACTTTTCTTCGAGCCATTTACCTTCCAGAATTAAGGCTGGTATGCCGTATCGTCTGTAGGTAACTGCTCGGGTTTGCTTGAGTGATTTCATATTGTGTCGCCCTCTCGGAAAGGCTTCGTTTTATTTATCAACCTCAAGAGTTCCTGATGGTAAGTAGAGTTTGAAAAACTTTTTTATTTTTTCTCGATCTCCTTTTCCACCAACATGCCATTCGTCGATATCTCGGAATGGTGTGCGGTCTTTGTAGTCGTATATGGTGATCACTGTTTTTCCATCAACTGATTTGAACATCCATTCAAATCGGACTTTCTGATCAAGTGGAGCTCTCCATTCAGATTCTTTTGAATCAGGAATCTGGTTGTGAGGCATTCCAAATCTTTCAAGAAGATTGTTTGCTGATGTACGGACCAATCCAATGCGACCGGTGCCGACTATTTCGCGCGGCTTTGCGATCGTGAATTCCATTTCCATATCTCTTTTTGATTTTTGGTTGTTAATGTTCGACCTTTGTACTGCCACCATAAAAAATGGCAGTCATGAGTGAACGGCTCGGGTGAACCGCGCACTCGTGACTGCCACGAAAAGTTGGGTATAAAAAACAAAAGACACCCTTTCGGATGTCTTTTGAGTAAAATTTATTTACGACACTTTTATTTCAGAATAGTTCCAACAAACTATACCTTTTGCGACACTATATACCTATAAGAACAAAAAAGACCAGGCATACAAACCCGGTCCCTTTTATGTGCTTCTTTACTTAAATAGAATATAGAAATAAAGTCTTTACTTAATTAGTTTTTAATTAGTCCAATTAAATAATTGAATGTTCCCCAAGCAGCTTTTAGTATTTTAACTAGAAAACCCGCAAGAGCGACTATAACATCCCAAATGAATGAAAATATAGGTGCCAAGTAGTGTCCCCAAACGTAATTTGGGCTAAATCCGTAAAAACTGGCGATTACTAGGATAATGATCAAAATGATTATTATTTTAATAAAACCACCTGTTTTTCTTTTAATTCTATTTATTGTTTTCATATGTTTATTAATTATCTCTCTAAAAAAATATTTTACAAATTACTTATTAAATTAAATTTTTAAAAAAACGAATTAATTTTTTAAATAAAAATATTTTGTAGATAAATTTATCAACAACCAAATCATAAAATCCAGAATGTTCGATTTCATATCCGCCAAAGCGCTTTTTAAAGGTTGTAAGGCTTCTCAAACTTTCGGATTGATATTTGTCATTTTCGACTCCCCCGAAATTGTAAATTTTGAACCCAGATGATTTTGAATATTGAATGTTCTTCCAATGTGCAAAATGCGATGTCGGAACTATTTTGTTTAACAAAGTTGATGAAGCACCAAATAAAAACATTGTAGTTTGATTATAATCAACGAAAACTAAACACGTAGCAATCTGATTATCAATTTTAGTTAACACTAATCGGCCATTATTGTTTTTTTTCAAACTTTCAAAAACCCCAGTGTAATATTCCCTTTTATGTAAACTAAAAGAATTTCTTTCGGCCGTATCAGTCATCATTTTATAAAAAATATCAAAGTACTCCGATATGTTTTCTTTAATAATTTCAACCTGAACATTTTTTCTTTCCGCCAACCTAATTGCATAACGATTCTTCGAATCAATCTCTCGGTAGATTTGTTCCGGGTCTTTTGTTAGATCAAGAGCCCATTCCACGCGTGGCTGGAAGAATGACCCATCCTTTGAGCGTTTACTAGCCTGAATTAGGCCTAAATTGCCTACTTTTTGAAGTATTTGGTCAATATTTGGTACAAAGTCTAGTCGAGTAAAAGAACAATTAAATTTGGCTGATATTGACCTTAGGCCTTCAATTAAAACCACTAAAACAGTTTTTAATTCTTCTGAGTTTATTATCTTCTTATCCAATACTGGTCCATATGGACTATGTAAAAAATTTTTTCCAAAACCAATTGCAACTATAAAAGATTGCATAAATAATTTAATATTATTGTCTTGATCTGTAACTGTGAAAACATATTGTTTGCGTCCAATTTCATTTTGCCAATCAGCGTAAAAACCGTATTGCGTTAACGGTGCAAAATTTTCATCAAGAAATTTTGAATGTTTTTCTGAAAAATTTTCTTCTGTAAATTTTAATATCGTCATTTATAGTTGTGGTAAATATTTCATTGGATCAACGTATGCATTTAATGAAGCCATCGGAATACTAACATTGTAGGCTCCACATCCATACGCCCGTGGTGCAACTTCACGAAAATTTCTAATCTGAACACCTTGCGTAATATAAGTTGTGAAATGGAGATGCGGTCCAGTACTTATTCCTGTACTACCACTTTGACCAATTACGTCACCTTGTTTTACTTTTTGCCCAACTTTTACAGATATGTTTGATAAATGACCATATAAAGTTGATAGCCCATTATCATGCTGAACAAGTATCCATTTTCCCCACGAATAACAGCCAGGAAAAGCATCAGTGTTACCAAAACCTTTTATGGCGCCACTAGTTGCCGCCACAACATTTGTTCCAATTGGTACCGCAAAATCTACACCATTGTGACCATTTGGGTACCATTCAGGATGTAATTTTGCAAAATCTGTATAGCCATATCGCTGTGTAATTCTAAAACTAGATACTGGCCAAGAAAATACGCCGTTTCTTTCCGTAACAAAACCCTTTGGGTCAATCAAAGTCTGAAGTTTTGATTCTATTGCAAGCAAATCTTCTTCGAAAGCCTTTTTTCTTTCTATTTTTTGAGCTAATATCTTTTGATATTCAGCTTCTTGATTTCTAGTTTTTGCTAACAAGGCGGCTTTTTCTTCCTGGGTGTATTCGACCGCTTCTTTTTTTCCTGCCAAAGTTACTTTTTGCTCTGATAACTTTTCTTTTTCGGTGGTTTTCTCTAACTCCTTAGCTTCTAGATCTTTTTTAAGATTAAGTAAAGCATTGACTTCCTTACCAAGTTTTTTTTGAATTGTTTCTGTTTGCTCAAATTCCCTCCAAAAATCTGAAATACTTTCATAACCCAATATCTGCTCAACAAATGTAATTGTTTTTAGATCCTTAATTTTTCTAATTGATTCAGCCAATGCTTTGGTATTGTGTTTAATCAAATCTTCTTTTTGTGAAATTTCCAATGAAATTTTATCCAAAGTTAATTCTATTTCAGATATTTTTGTCTCAGTATATTTAATATCAGTCAGTATTTTTTTACGACTAGCCTCTAATTGATTAAGGTTACTTTGCAATGTTGTTGCTTCACCACTAACAGATAATAAAGCCTGTCTTTGCGCGGCGATTTCTTTATCTATTCTTTCAAGTTCTTCTTTCTTGTCATCAATCTGATCGTTTAGTTGATCAATTTCATCGTTACTTGCGCTAAGTAAAAATGGGGTTAAAACAAATAAAGCAAAAATAAATAAAAATATTGTTTTTTTATTTATTTGAAAATTCATTTAATTTTTCAATTGCCAAATTAATTCTATTTATTGATTCTGTTTTACCTAATACTGAAATGAGAACAAATGGATCTGGCGACTTGTCTTTTCCTGACAATGAATATCGCAATGGCCACAAAACTTGACCTCTTCCCTTTTCGGTTGCATAATCCCAAATAAGTTTTTTCACTTCTTCAGCCGTAGGATAGTCTGAAATTGATTTTATTTTTTCTAAAATTTCGACCAAATGAGTGGCGGTAATTTTTGCGTCTGCGTCTTTCCAAATAAGTTTACTTTCCTCGTATTCTGGTTCCGCAAAAAAGTAATCCATATCGTGATTTTCAACTAAAATATCAATGTCAATAAATTTAGTAATTCTTTCTAAAATAATTGGTTGAAGTCTTTCAATTAATTTCATATCAGGATTAAATTTTTTCAAACGAGTTTGCATTTCTAAACAAATCTCTGATTTAGGAAGTAATTTTAAATATTCTCTATTAAACCAATTTAATTTTTCTATATTAAAGATTGCTCCTGATTTCTGAACTTTTAATATATCAAACTTCTCAATCAACTCTTTCATTGATAGAATTTCTTGTTCAGTGCCCGGATTCCAACCACATAAAGCCAAAAAATTCACCATGGCTTCAGGTAGATAGCCAAGTTTTCGATAGTAACTTAAGGAGACTAGTTCACCCTGCTTTCTTTTTGATAATTTTGATCGATCTTCATTTAGAATAAAAGGCATGTGAGCATAAATTGGTCTTGGCGCGCCAATCGCTTCTTGAATCAAAATTTGTCTTGGTGTGTTATAAATTCCATCTTCACCACGAATGATGTGTGTAACTTTCATTTCAAAATCATCCACTACAACTGCCAAGTGATATATGGGTTCAGTTAAGCTTTTTGCAATAACAAAATCTCCAAGTTCAGTTGTGTCTACTTCTAATTCACCACGAATCATGTCGGTGTACTTAATTTTTATATTTGGATTCTTAAGTCTAATAACCTCGGCTCTTTGGCCCTCTTCCTTTACTTCTTCCTTTGAAGTATATGCCTTACCGTTTTCAAGCATCATTTCAATATATTTTTTATAAGTATCACCGTGTTCCGATTGTTTATATGGATTATCATAATCAATTTCTATACCTAACCATTTTAGACCACTTATCATGTCATCAGCATATTCTTGCTTTGATCTTTCTTTGTCCGTATCCTCTAACCTAAATTTTAAAACACCACCATTTTGTTTTGTATACAAATAATTAAATAGCGCAGTGCGAGCATTACCAATATGCAATAAACCCGTTGGGCTTGGTGGAAATCTTGTAACAATTTTTTTTCTAAATAATCCGAACATATTTTTAATGATTTAAGCCAAGTTCTAATAATTCTTTGGCGATTGTTAATGCTGCCTCTGGTTTAGCAAAATTTCTTGCCGCAGTGATCATGCTATCTTTGATTGATTTATTATCAAGAATTCTTTTAATTTCTGTAATCAAAATATTATCTGATAAATTACTTTCCTCAATAACTGTTCCTGCTCCAGTTTTTGCATAAAGGTATGCATTTTTTCTTTGATGATCGTTATTTGATTCCGTAATAGGAATTAAAATACTTGGTTTACTCCAATTGGAAATTTCAAAAATAGTTGAGCCAGCCCGACTAATAATCAAATCAGCTGCACCGGCTGACATTTTCATCGCAAGGTCATCAAGATATGCATAGGCTTTATATCGATACCCGAATTGTGAACTCTTGAACATTGTCTTTGTATAATTGTTTATTTCGTCAAAAGAGTTTTTACCAACTTGATGGATAATTTGATATTCCTTTATGAGTTCTGGAAGTGCATCGAGAATAACATTATTAATTACTTGCGCGCCTTGTGAACCACCAAGAATTAAAATCGTTGGAATTCCAGGTTCCAAACCAAGATATTCTCTAGCCCCATCAGTCATCGCAATTTTCAGATTTTTTCTGATAGGATTTCCCGTCCACGCTGTTTTATCTTTTGGAAAGTAACTCATTGCTTCAGGATATGAAACAGCGACCTTTAATGCTTTCTTACCAGCCCAAACGTTTGCTCGACCAGGTGCGCTATCAGATTCATGAACAATTACTGGAATTCCCAAAAAATTTGAGGCCCAAACAATTGGAAACTACCGTAACCACCCTTACTGAAAACCACGTCAGGATAAATCCAAAACATTGTCCACAAGGCTTTTATCAAACCAACCCCCGTAACAAAAAAATCAAAGAAATTTAGTATTGAAAAATATGTTCTAAGTTTTCCAGCTGGAACAGCTTTATAAATAATTTTGTTATCAAATAGTATTTTTTCATTATAGGGGTCAGGTGATAGAAAATATAAAATTGGTTCAACAAATTTTTTCTGTTTACAAACTTCACGAATTTGCTCCGCAATAGCAATAATCGGATAAAAATGTCCACCAGTTCCTCCGCCTGTAAATACAATTTTCATAATGTTAATTAATTTGTTTAAATCTTGATATATTCAACATAATACCGCTTGCAAATAAGGTAAAAAATAATGCTGTTCCACCATGACTGACAAATAATAGTGGTAAGCCAGCTAGTGGAAAAATACCTAACATTGAAGCCATATTTAAAAAAGATTGGCTAACGATAAGTATACCAAGTCCAAGTATGAGTAGTCCACCAAAGGTTTCTTTAGATAAGATGCTAATTTTAACGCTTCTAAACAGCAAAGTAACAAAGAGAATTATTAAAATAATGCTGCCAATAAATCCAAATTCCTCACCAACAACAGCAAAGATTGAATCGCCAATTGGTTCTGGAAGAAAATTAAATTTTTGTACACTTTGCCCAAATCCGCGACCGAGTAGTCCTCCGGAACCAATAGCAATTAATGATTGCTGAACTTGATAACCAGAGGTCAGCGGATTATCAGCAGGATGAATAAACGTTTGTAATCTATCGCGAACATAGCTGTTATTAAAACAAACAATTGTTAAAGCTAAAATTCCAGCAACAATAACAAAAAATATATGTTTGAAATTCGCACCTGCGGCAAAATACATTGCACCACCTGATAACAACATTATGATCGCTGTGTCATTGTCAGGTTGAAGAAATAATATTCCACCTGCAATTAACGAAATAATAACAAAAGGCAAAGTTCCATATTTAAATGATTTAATATTTTCCTTGGCGACTGATAGCCACGCAGCGATATAAATAATATATGCAATTTTTAAAAGTTCACTTGGCTGAAATGTTAATGGGCCGATTACAATCCATCTCCTTGCCCCATTAAAAACAAGGCCCACACCTGGAATATAAATTGCTAAAGTCACTAAAATCGAAAACAAGAAAAACCAAAAAGAATAATTTCGCCAGAATTTATAAGGAATTTTTGAATTTATATAACAGATAATTCCTCCGCCAATAAATCCAAGGACTACTTGATTTAAAATTTTTGAAAAATAGGCTTGGCCATCTTTTGCTAAAAGTCCAAGTGAGGCAGAAAGATAAATAACTATCCCGCAAACAACGAGAAGAATTATTGTAAAGAACAGTGTTTTATCTACGCTATTTTTCTTCAACATTACTTGCCTATTATCTCAAAAAAAATGACTTTTTTCTATTAAATTAGTGCAATAATAATTCCGATGCTGGCAAATATCACGGAAATTATCCAATACCTCATGACAATTTTATATGATGGCCATCCTAATGCCTCAAAATGATAATGCAATGGGGCTGCAAGAAATACTTTTTTACCATTTCGATATTTTTTCGACATTATTTGAATAAAAGATGACACCGCTGTCGCGATTAATGGAAAAGCAATAATTGGTAGAACAAAGAGCCCAACCCCATCAATTATATTGTCTGTCATGAATGCAACAATTGCCAAAACAATTGTTAGTGCCATTGATCCAGTTTCCGTCATATAAAATCTTGCTGGAGGAATATTGAACCAAAGAAAAGCTAAAATTCCGCCAACAAGTGAAGCACAAAATGCGGCTAAATTTACTTGGCCAGAGACGAAAGCAATTATTCCATATGCAGAAAACATGACGGCAAAAATTCCACCAGAAAGTCCATCGAGGCCATCAATTACACCGCCAGAATAAATTACAATTGTTACCAAAATGAAAAGTGGAATTATTAACCAACCAATTTGAATCGCTCCGATAAATGGAACATTAAAAGCTGAAACATCTAGTTTAGTAAAAAACCAAAATGCCACGAAAAAGGCGACGGTACTTACAATTAAAAGCCTTTTTTTTGATGAAATACCGCCAATTTTGCCACCAAAACCCTTGATTTCAAACCAATCATCAATAAGACCAATAACTGCGCCGATAAACATAGCCGCAAGTGGTATCCAAGTTTGATTTCGACTTAGAAACTCTAGTTTATATAAAATTTGAAATGGAAAAATTCTTGAAAAAATCCAGATAATAGAAAGTACAATAAAAACGCTTAACCAAATTACTATTCCGCCCATTCTGGGTGTTTTTGCCTCATCATCTTTATGAAATTTATTGAAAACTGGAGCTTCTGTACCAACAGTATCGACTTTTCCGGCCGTTTTCTTCCACATCTTATTCTTGTATAAAAAATTAGTAATTGCTGGAGTAATTAAAATTCCTACAAGAAATGTTAGGGCTGCTGGTAATATAACTTTTACGACATCTAATATCATGATGAAAGAGTATATAACAGAATTAAATACATTACTATTTATTCTTAGTTTAAAAATTAATTAAAAAGCTTGAAATATTCTTCCGTTTTTTGTGATAATTTCTCTATATCGGTAAACCTTCCCTCCTCGGTCGAACCAAGTACAACGATAACAACTGGTCGATTTAAAGCTGGATCAATGACAACCGCCAAATTACCACCTGCAATATCAGTAAATCCAGTTTTTGATGCCACGACATTCGGTAATTTATCGATAATTGAATTCGTATTTGTAGCCTGATGTATTATGCCGTCAATTGATCTGATGGTTAATTTTGATTTTCCCGTTGACTCCAATATGTTCGGATAATTTTTTAAAGTGTATTCAAATAATGTTGCAACGTCTGAAGCCGATCCGTGGGCTCCAGCAGAAGTAATACTGTTATCTAAACCTGTGGCATTATAAAAATAAGAATTCTTCATACCGATTAATTTAGCCACTCGATTCATTTCGGTAATGAATATATCTTTAGAAATAGAAAGTCCGCCAAGCGCATTTGCCGCCAATGCGGCAGAAGCGTCATTTGATGAAGTAATTAATGTAAAATTAATTATATCTTTTTTATAAAATTTCTCACCAGAAAATAATAGACTGTCACCGGACTGTGACAGATCATCATTTGAAATACTTACAATTTCTTTGTTTGAATTAATTTCAAATGTTAAAACAGTTAATACTTTTGTGATTGAAGCCAAAGCTAATGGTAAGTCAATATTTTTGCCGTAAATTATTTCCCCGGTATTAATATCTTTTACAATTGCAGCTTTTGCTTCAATTTGAATACCAGCAAAAACATTTTTGTTCGCCTCAGTAATTGGAACTTCTTTAATAGCAATGTTCACCGTATCTTTTACCTTCAAAAAAATTGTAATCGAAAAAAGAATAGTAACTGGTATTACAATCAGCACAACAGAGTAAAATATTTCTTTATTCTGTTTGATTTTCTGTAGCATATGTTTTTTCTTCGATAGTCTTTTGCTTTTCCAAAAATGTGTCTACATCGTGATTTACATCTGCATATTGTGGTAAATCTTTTACCTGCTGGATTCCTAGAAAGGCCAAAGCGTCGGTCGAAATTGAGTAAATGAATGCCCTCTCGTCTTTCTCATCAATCTTTTTATTAATCAATCCTCTAACAAGTAAAATTCTCAAGATAAACTGTGAATTCACGCCTCTAATATAGTCTATATCAGATCTGCGCATTGGACCACGGTAAAGAATAATACTAAGCGTTTCAAGCGCGGCTTTGCTTAAGTCCTTTGTTAATTCATCTTTCTGCAGTTTTCCTATTAGTTCGGATGTATCAGGTGAAGTTACTAGTGAAATTTCATCGTTATTTACAATCGCAACTATCCCTCGGCTTTGCATTTTTTGCAATAGATTTTGAGAAATTTCCTTTACTTGTTCAACTGAAATTTGCAAGATTTTTGAAAGCTCAGAAAAAGTTACTGGCTCTGCTTTCCAAAATAAAATACTTTCTATTTGTTTTTCAATTAGTTCATTATTCATTTAAATATAATTTGGAGTTTCAAACTCTTTTGTTTGAATCTCAATATCATCGTAATCCTGTTTTTGTGTAGTTTCAATTATACCCTCTTTTACAAGTTCTAGCATAGCCAAAAAACTAACAATAACATTAACTTTGTCTTTTTTATGATAACCCGAGAATTCCTTAAAACTCATACTGATTGATTTTTTTATTCTCTCTGTCAGATTACCAATTACTTCTTCCAAACTAATAACTTTATTAACAACAGCTCGAGCAATTTTTTCAAATTTTGGCAAAGATTCAATAACAGCAGATATAGCAGATTTTAAATCTGCTATATTAATTTGTTTTGAAGGAGCAAATACAACCATATTCGAAAAAATTTGACGACGATTAAAACTTGGGTTTTTGAAAAACATTTCCCCTATTAATGGCTCAACTTCTTTCATTCTCTTGTGAACTTTTAGTCTTCTTTCCAAATCATCGATACTTTGTTCTTCTTCACCCGACAAATCAATCGTTGGTAAAAGAGATTTTGATTTGATAAGCAACAAAGTCGCCGCAATCAAAATGAAGTGAGAATTTTGAGCCATAGGCATTTCTCCGTGATTCTTTATATAAGAAATATAATCATCTGTAACTTGAGCAAGAGAAATATCGTTGATTAATAATTTTCTTTTTTCAATTAGATTAAGTAATAGGTCAAGAGGCCCTTCAAATACTTCTGTTTTTATTTCAAAATTCTGCCCTTCCATTTATGGAGTTAAACGATTAACGTCTCTTGGCAAATATGTGACTTCTCTAACATTTTCGTAACCTAAAATTCTTGCAATTAATCGAGCGGGTCCAATTCCTCCACCACCATGTGGCGCACAACCATATTTGAAAAAGTTCAAATAATTTTCCAAACTTTCAATATTCATTTTCTTTTCTTTAGCTTGCTCAACTAATTTTTCATAACGATGTTCTCGTTGTGCCAAAGTTGTAATTTCAATTCCTCTATAAATGAGGTCGGCTGATTTTGTTAATTTTGGATTATCAACATGTCTCATGTGATAGAAAGGTCGAACAGTAATTGGATACTCAGTTAGAAAAACAAAATCACTGCCGGTTTCGTTTTTAACAAGTTCAGCAATTTTCCTTTCCTCTTCTGGTGACATATCATCTGGTTTTTCACCAACAACGCCAACTGCTTTTAATTTTTCCTTTGCTTCTAACAATGGAATTCTTGGAAATGGAGTTTTTGGAATTTCAATATCAAGTTCAGGAAATTTTTCTTTCAAACGAGTAAAGCCTGAAACAATCATTTTTTCTTCTTCGTCCATGACATCGTAATGTGAATTTACAAAGCCAATTTCAAAGTCCCAACCTGTAAATTCAGTTAAATGACGAGTTGTAAATGATGGTTCAGCACGAAATACTGGACCCACCATAAATACCCTGTCTAAACCAGAGGAAATCGCCATTTGTTTATAAAATTGTGGAGATTGTGCCAAATATGCTTTTTTTTCAAAATACTTAACTTCAAAAACCTCGGCTCCTGATTCACTAGCTGTATTCATGAATGATGGAGTATAAACTTGCGTATATCCAGCCTTTTCCCAATATTCACGAAATCCACGTTCAAGTTCAGTCCAAACTTTGAAAATTTTTGTTCTTTCTGGTTTGCGAAGATCAATAAAACGATAATCAAAACGAGAATTTGGATTTGTTTCTTCGCCACCTTTTTTAACGTTTACTGGGATTGGTAATTCTGGAGCAGCTTTTGACAGTATTTCAATTTCACGAGTTTCTATTTCAAAACCGTTTGGTGCCTGTTTTTCTTCTTTAACTAAACCTTTTAGTGCCACAACACATTCATCATTCAAACTTTTAGCCACCTCAAAATCTTTACAATCTTTTAAAACAACACATTGAACAAGACCCGAAATATCACGGAGAATTAGAAAAATAATTTTACTTTGGCTACGAATTGTATCAACTGAAGCCTTTATTAAAATTTCCTTACCAACATTATTTTTTACATCTTTTATATATACTCTTTCCATAAATTATTTGTTTAATGTTACACCAATTTTTTTTCTAACTTCGACCATGATTTTTTCTGCTCTCTCATTTGCCTTTTTACCACCTTCCTCTAAAATTTTTAAAACCTCATCCTTTCTATTTTCCCAGTAAATTCTTTTTTCACGGAGTGGAGAGATGAAATTGTCGATATCTTTTATCAATCTCTCCTTGGCATCCTTGTAACTTATGCCATTTTTGTAATCGGCCGCTAAACTTTGTGCAGTTTCCTTATCTAGGAAAAGCTCATGAATTTTGAACAATGTTCCATCAGTATCCTTTGGATCAGAAGCTCCCTTTGAATCAGTCGGAATACTCATAACAGCTTTTTTAATTTCTTCAGTTGTAGCAAATAATGGAATTGTGTTTTTATAACTCTTGCTCATTTTTTGACCATCGGTTCCAACAACTGTCGCAACTTCCTGTAAAATCATTTCTTTTGGAAGTTTAAAAGTTTCACCAAAAGTTCGATTAAATTTTTCAGCCGTGTCCCTGGCAATTTCAATGTGCTGTTTTTGATCATTACCAACTGGAACTATATCTGCGCACCCAAGTAAAATATCCGCAGCCATTAAAATTGGATAGTTAAAAACGCCAGCATTTATTTCTTTGTTTTTTGCTTCCGCATCTTTGAAAGCATGCGCACGCATTAAATATGGCATTGATGTTATGCAACTAAAAATCCAAGATAACTCAGTAACTTGAGGAACATCTGATTGTTTAAATAAAGTGACTTTTTGTGGATCAAGTCCAATTGCCAAATAATCAATTGCCTCTTCCAATATGTTTTTTCTAAGCTCTTCTGCGTTAGTAATCCCCGTTAAGGCATGTAAATCAGCAATAAAAATGTTACTTTCGTAATCATTTTGCATTTCTACAAATTGACGCATTGCTCCAAAATAATTGCCAATATGTGGTCGTCCCGTTGGTTTTATACCAGAAATTAAAATTTTCCTCATAATGAATAAGATTATCAAATTCGCGGCCTAATTCCAAATCTTATTTGGATAAAGGAAGCTTTATATAAAAAGTTGAACCTTGGCCAACACCATCTGATTCTACCCATATTTTTCCGTCTTGTGCCTCGGTCATAACACGGGCCACATACAATCCAAGCCCTGTGCCGACAACACTCATGTCAATTGCCTCTTTTGCTCGATTAAATTTTTGAAATACATTTTCTAAATTATCGTGATCGATTCCTATACCTGTATCTTTTACAATAATTGTTGCAAATTTTGAATCAGATTCTATATCAACTGTTATAGAACCCATGGCAGTATATTTTAATGAATTATCAATTATATTAGAAATGATTTGTCTTGTTTTATTTTGATCACCGCGAATTGCCGTATTCGTTTCCTTATATTTTTTAATTAAAACAATTTTATTTTGAGTGGCGACAATATTAAATGTTTGAATTATTTCGTCTAATAAATTTGAAACGTTAATATCCTGAATAACATATTCCATTTCTCCTTTATCTAATTTTGAAACATCCAAATAATCATTAATAAGAAAACCTAGACCGGTTCCAGTTTGAAAAACTTTTTCAAGAGTAACTTTAACTTCATCAGAAACTTTTCCATAGTCACCTTCAAGGATCATTGAAATATAACCCTGAATAATTGTTATTGGTCCCCGTAATTGATGTGAAGCCAAAGATACAAACTCACTTTTTTGCTTATCTAATTCTTTTAGCTTGTCATTATTTAATTCAAGTTTTTTTATAAGACTATTTACTTCTCTCTTGGCATTTACTTCTTTTCCTAAATTATGAATAAGAATTCCACCAATAATTAAAGATGTAACAAAAATAACAAAACTTGAAACAATTTTTTCTGGATCAATTGGAATTAGTGCTTTGCTAAGTACCGTCACCCATGCAGTTAGAGCAACTAATTGTGTAATAACATTTTTAAAATCTAAGTTAGATAATCCGCCCTTTAAAAATCGTAAATTGGCTATAACAATAAAAATTGTCGCCAACAAAGATGTTGCAGCGATAACAATAACAATCGTAGAAATGTTCATCAGAACATTATATCTAAATTTTTATAAAAATAGAATTAATAACCTTCCTTTTCAAGAATATCAACTGCCTCTTTTGCTTTTTTTGAAAGTTTTGTTGGCATATTAATCAAAACTTTGATTAATAAATCACCACGGCGCCCACTAAGTGTTGGAACTCCAAGTTCTTTTAATCTTAATATCTCGTTATGTTTAATTCCTGCGGGTATTTTAATTGTTATATCACCTGCCTTTTCCAAAGTTGAAATTACTTTATCGGCCCCATTAATGGCTTCAGTTAATTTTATTTGAATTTCTGTAAACAAATTAATACCTTCTTTATGAAGTGATTTATGAGGTCTTACATGAATTTTCACGTACAAATCGCCAGGTTTACCATTTTCAATTGATTCACCTTTACCACGAACTCTAATCATTTCTCCGTTATCAATACCAGAAGGTATGGCAACCTTTACACTTTCTTTTTTACTAGAATTTCTATAATTAATATTTATTTCCTTGCTAACACCAAAAATCGAATCTTTGAAATCAATTTCAATATCGACAGAAACGTCAGCACCTTTTCTTACTCTACCAAAACCTCCTCTTCCACCAAAAAAACTTCCCAATATGTCATTCAAATCAAATTCAACTGACTGGCCGTTTTGTCCAAAGCCTTGTGAAAATCCAGAAAAATCAAATCCGCCGAATCCCGACGACGCGCCAGGTCCTGCATTTGAATTAAAATTTGAACCAAATTGATCGTACTGAGCACGTTTTTGGTCGTCAGACAAAACGCCGTATGCCTCATTTACTTCTTTGAATTTTTGTTCATCACCATCTTTTTTGTCTGGATGATATTTGTGCGCAAGCTTTCTAAAAGCTTTTTTTATATCTTCTTTGGTTGAATTTTTATTAACTTCTAGAATTTTGTAGTAATCTTTTCCCAAATTTATTATTTATTATCTTCTACCTCAGCGTCTCTAATTCCATCATCATTTTTTTTCTCCTCAGATTTTGTTTCGTTGGTCGAACTATTTTTATTTATGTATTCACCAATTTTTTGCATTTCCGCTGAAAGCGCAGAAGTCGCTGCTTTTATGTCCTCCAAATTTTCTTTTCCTGAAACATCTCGTAGTGCTTTTATTTTATCTTCAACAATAGTTTTAATTTCTGCAGTGACTTTGTCCCCTGCATCTTTTAATGCTTTTTCCGCAGTATAAACTAATTGTTCGCCGAAATTTCTCGCATCAATGATTTCTTTTTTCTTTTTATCATCTTCCTCATGAGCTTCTGCATCTTTTTGCATCTTTTTAATGTCGGCTTCGGTCAAACCAGAACGTGCTTCAATTTTTATAGATTGTGCTTTATTTGTAGCTTTATCTTTTGCAGTGACATTCAAAATACCGTTCACATCAACATCAAATGTAACTTCAACTTGTGGCATGCCACGAGGTGCTGGAGGAATTCCATCCAAAATAAATTTACCAAGTGATTTATTGTCTGCGGCCATTGCTCTTTCACCTTGAACTATGTGGATTTCTACCTGTGTCTGATTATCAGCTGCTGTAGAAAAAATTTGTGATTTACTTGTTGGAATAGTTGTGTTTTTTTCAATAAGTTTTGTATCAACTCCGCCCATTGTTTCAATACCAAGAGCAAGAGGAATAACATCGAGGAGCAAAACATCTTTGACATCACCTTGTAGAATTCCACCTTGTAGAGCCGCACCAACAGCCACGACTTCGTCTGGGTTAATAGATTTATTTGGCTCCTTACCACCAAATAATTTTTTAACCTCAGCCTGAATTTTTGGCATTCTGGTTTGTCCTCCAACCAAAACTATTTCATCAATTTCTGACATTTTAAAAGGAGAAGCTTCCATTGCCCGTTTTGTAATTTCAATAGATCTTTCAATAAATTCGCTGCAAAGTTCTTCTAATTTTGATCGAGTTAATTTCAATAATAAATGTTTAGGGCCATTCGCATCAGAAGTCACAAAAGGAATATTTATTTCACTTTCCATTGCGCTTGAAAGTTCAATTTTGGCTTTTTCTGCTGCTTCATCAAGTCTTTGTAAAGCCAAAGGATCTTTTGAAACATCAATGCCTGAATCTTTTTTAAACTCATCCAAAATCCAGTGAATAATTTTTTGGTCGATGTCCTTTCCTCCCATGTGTGAGTCTCCATCAGTAGATTTAACTTCAACCACATCATCGCCGACTTCTAGAACAGAAACATCGAATGTTCCACCGCCAAAATCGTAAACAACAATTTTTTCGTCCTTCTTTTTATTAAAACCATATGCGAGAGCCGCAGCAGTAGGTTCATTTATAATTCTGCGAACATTTAAACCGGCAATTTTTCCGGCATCTTTTGTCGCTTGTCTTTGTGAATCATTAAAATATGCGGGAACAGTAATAACAGCCTCAGTAATTTTTTCGCCAAGTTTTGCTTCTGCGTCATTTTTTAATTTTTGCAGAATCATCGCAGAAATTTCTTCAGGACGATATTTTTTATCCTGCATTTTTACCTGAACTCCTCCATTGTCAGATCGGCTGACTTCAAAAGGAACAGTTTTTTTATCTTTCTCAACTGCCGGATCTTCAAAAGTGTGACCAATAAATCTTTTTATACCAAAAATTGTGTTTTGTGGATTTGTGACAGATTGTCTTTTCGCAAGTTGCCCGACTAATCTTTCACCATTCCTAGAAACCGCGACAATTGATGGTGTTGTTCTGTTGCCTTCCGCGTTTTCGATTATTGCAGGCTCACCTCCTTCTACGATTGCTACTGCAGAGTTTGTTGTACCAAGATCAATACCAATTATTTTTGACATATTTTTGATTTATAAAATTAAATTAATAAAAACTTATCTCTTCTCACCGACCCGAACGTTCGGATGCCGAATTATTTTGTCACCCAAAGCATACCCCTTTTGTACGACTTCGACAATTTTACCAATGTCTTCGTCATTTTCAACAGGCACTATATCAATAGAATGGTGCAATTTTGGGTCAAAAACCTCGTTTATTGGGCTTATTTCAGTGATTCCGTGTCTACCAAGCACTTCTTTTAATTGTGCGTAAATAAACTCTACACCTTGCCTCCAATCAGCCGGGACTTTCTCCCAATTAGCCTTGTCTCTAAAAGCGTGCTCGAAATTATCAAGAGCAGGAATAATCTCTAAAATTAATTCCTTTGTCGCATATTTAATTGTTTCTTTTTTTTCTTCTTCAGAACGCTTTCTATAATTAACAAAATCGGCCTTCGCTCGTTGCCATCCGTCCAAATATTCTTGCTTTTCTTTTTTACAATTCTCTAATTCCTCTTTAATTTTTTTTATTTTATTTTGAAAATCAACAGAAACTCCGGAATCATTTGAAGAGTCGGATTCGTAAATAACATCCTCTGAATTTTCCAGTTGATTGTTTTGATCAGCTTTTGACATTTCGCTGTATAGTTTATTAAAAAATTATCTCTTTGACCACTGTGGAGCCTTTCTAGCTTTCTTCAAACCGAACTTTCTTCTTTCTTTAACACGTGGATCTCTCTTTAGATAACCTAATTTCTTTAGTGTTTTTCTCAAGTCTTCTTTGAATTCAACAAGACCTCTCGAAATACCTAATCGCATACTTTCAGCTTGACCTCTAATACCACCACCTACGATTTTCACAGAAACTTCAAATTTTTGTTCTATTTCAGAATCCTTTAATGGAGAAACTGCAACTGCTTGTAATTCGTTAGTTTTAAAATAATCTGCGACTGTTTTATTATTTACAACAATTGACTCCTTTGTACTTGGAGTAATTCGAACTCTTGCGATTGCAGTTTTTCTGCGACCTATACATTCAATATATCTTTGTTCTGTTTTTGCTGTCATATTAATCTAATATTTCTAAATTTTGCATTCGACCTTTCTTTAAAGTATTTGTTGGTATCATTCCTGCAACCGCCATTTTAACAACCTCGGCGTAGCCTTTTCTAGCGATTGTATCTGCTAGTGAAGTTTCTTTTAAACCACCTGGATATTCTGTATAACGAGTGTGTTTAACGTTCTTTAATTTTTTTGAATCAAATTTTATTTTTGAAGCATTAATAATTTGAACCTTTGCGCCACAAGCAATATGTGGAACATATTTTGGATCATCTTTACCCATTAGAGTTTTTGCCGCCGCGCTAGCGATTCGACCTAATGATTTATTTTGTGCATCAATTATTATCATATTTATATAAATTCAATTAAAGCCATTTTTGCTGCATCACTTTTTCTAATTGGCAATTTTATAACTCTTGTATAACCACCTTTTCTATCAGCGTATTTTGGAGCAATATCTTTGAATAAATGGTTAGTTTGCGTTTGATTTCCGATAACTGACAAAACTGTTCTTCTATTACCGCTTGAATCAACCTTTGCTTTTGTTACAAGACGCTCAACAAAAGGTCTAATAGTTTTAGCTTTAACTTCAGTAGTTTTAATCTTTCCATCTCGAATTAGAGAACAAGCTAAAGACTTCAAAAGAGCGCGACGAACATCGCGTTCACGACCAAATTTCTTGTTTCTATTATGGTGTCTCATGGGCTATCAGACTATCAGTTAATGGCTAAAAAGTAAAGTGGTTATTTTAGAATTAAACCATGCTCTCCAAGGATCTTTTTAATCTCTTGTAGACCCTTATCACCTAAACCTCCAACTTCCAAAATATCTTCCTCTTTCTTTCTTGCAAGACCTCCAACAGTTCTAATGTTTGCAGTAGTTAGAGCGTTAATAGTTCTAGCAGATAAATTTAGTGTTTCGATTCGTGTTTTAAGAAAATCTTCTAGATCATCTGTACTTGCTTCGATTTTGTCAGATTTTTTAGCAACTAATTCTTCTCTTGGTATTTCTATTTCTTCCTTAAAACCAACAATCGCTTTTAGTTGCATAATCATTGTTTCAATAGCTTTCTCTAATGCTTCTTTTGGAGTAATTGTTCCATCAGTTTCAATTAGAATTCGAAGTCTATTAAAATCCGTTCTATCACCGACGCGCATATTCTCAGTTTCGTAGAAAACTCTTCTAATAGGAGTAAAAATTCCATCCAAAGTTATTGATCCAACTTCAACTCTGTCTCTTAAAATTTGTTCTTTTGGAACATATCCCAAACCTTTCTGAACACGCAATTCCATCTCAACAGTTTTACCTTTTTCAGTTAAGTTAAAAATAACTTGATCTTTGTTCATTATTCTAACTTGGCTTGGACACTCTATGTCTCCAGCAGTTATAACTTTTGGACCAGTAGCTTTGATTTTAATTACTTGTGCTTCTTCACCCTGCAATGACAATCTGATTTTTTTAATATTCAAAATTATTGAAATGACGTCTTCTTTTACGCCTTCAATAGTTGAAAATTCGTGGCCAACTCCCTTTACTTTGAGTTCAACAATTGCCGCACCCGGTAAAGATGAAAGAATAATTCTTCTCAATGAATTACCTAAGGTATGACCATACCCTGGATATAAACCGTCGATTTCGTACACACCTTTGAACCCTTCTTCCGTAACGATTTTTGGCTTTGATGGCAAAGCTATATTATGGTCTATCATTTTTTATTATCTTAAAACTTACTAAAACACGTTTAATCCACGGCATTATACTGAATAAAATGGAAAAACGCAAATTATCTCTTATAAAACTGAATAACTTCACCAAGATTATACGGTAAATTACCTATCTTGTATTCAGGCTCACCGTTAATCGTGACTGTAAAATTATTTGCATCCACAAGGAGCCAAACTGGAGCTTGGATATCTTTTGATTTTTCTTTAAAATCAGAAAATAAAGGTTTTATTCTTTTTGATTCTTTGACAGTAATGACATCACCTTTTTTAACTTGAATTGATGGAACAGTAGTCTTTTTATCATTAATTCTCATGTGACCATGAGTAACAATTTGTCTAGCTTGCTGACGAGTTGAAGCAAGGCCTGAACGCAAAACCACGCTGTCTAGTCTCTTTTCCAAAGTTATATAAAGTTTTTCTTCTGGATTTTTAACTTTTGAATCAATAACAGCTCTAACATAATTTTTTAATTGTTTCGCCGTAATTCCGTATGTAAATCGTAATTTTTGTTTTTCAAGTAATTGAATACCGTAAGTAGATTTTGCTCTAACGCCTGTCAAAGAAGCACTTTTCTTTTCAGCACGAACAGCATATTTTGCTGTTTGAGTTTTCTCAAATATTCCGCTTCCAAGTCTTCTAGCAATTTTATATTTTGGTCCTATGATCATATTTTTATACTCTTCGAGCCTTACGTGGTTTTGGTCCGTTATGTGGTACCGGAGTCATATCTTTTAATGTATTTAATTGAATTCCACGGCTAATAAATCCACGAATTGAAGATTCTCTACCAGCTCCAACACCTTTTACTACTACATCTACCTTTTTTACACCAAATATTTCAGCTTTTTCAGCTAAAACTTCTGCTGCTTTTGCTGCTGCAAATGGAGTTCCTTTTTTTGCACCCTGGAATCCTAATGCACCACTAGATGTTGCACACAAAGCATTTCCTTTTTTATCAGTCAATAATAAAGTTGTGTTGTTGTATGTTGATTGAACATATAAAACACCGTGTTCAACTTTTTTCTTTGAACTTTTACTAGGAGCGTTTGATTTTTCAGCTCCAGTATTTTCTTCACCTTTTTTTACAATTCGTTTTTTTCCCATAAATTAATTATTTCTTTTCAACTGCCTTTCTACCAGAACCCATTGTTTTTCTAGTATTTCCACGAACAGTTCTAGAATTTGTTTTAGTTCTTTGGCCACGAGCTGGTAAACGACGTGAATGTCGACTGCCACGATATGACTTCATATCTTTGTGTCTTTTTATGTTTCCAGAAATTTCACGTTTCAAATCTCCTTCTAATTTGTAACTATCAATTTCCAATCTAATTTTAGATTCTTCATCGCCTGTAACATCTTTAGTTTTTTTGTCACAGCTAATTCCTAATTTATTCAAAATTGCTCTAGATCTAGATATTCCTATGCCATAAACAGCCGTTAGAGCCATCTCTAATCTTTTTTCGTCTGGTAGTGTTATTCCTAGTATTCGCATATAGTGGGTCAAAATTTAGCAGAAAAGCATTAAAATGTAAAGCTATCCTTGTCTTTGCTTGTGCTTTGGATTAGTACAGGTGACATATAAATGCCCTCTGCGTTTTACAACTCTGCAGTTTTTACACTTCTTTTTTACTGATGATTTAACTTTCATATTTATTATAATCTTCTAAAAATTCTAGCTTTACCACCGTAAGGATCTGTTTTCATCAAAACCTTATCACCGATAATAATTCTAATTCTTTTTAATCTCATTTTTCCTGATAAAAAAGCCAAGACTTCGCTGTTATCGCTAAGCATGACTTTAAACATTGCTTCTGGCAATGATTCAATCACTACTCCCTCAACATTGTCTCCTTGAATATTTTTATCTAACATTAATTCGGTTCTTTATGATAACAGAGAAAGATAGCCTGTCAACGTATTAATTATTAACAATCACTACTTCGATGTCTTTTGTGTTCTCTGGAAAACGAGTTTTCCAAAACGGTTTAACAATACTATCAGCCTTTGAAATGCCCGGAAGAGCCTTTATCAAGCTGCCAAATTCTGATTTTTTCTTGTTTACTAATGCTTGTTTTATATTTTCAATGTTATTTTGCCAAACAAATATAAGGGGATTATCAACTACAAGCTCGTTGTTCAAAATTGATAACTCAATATTTTTAATATCCTTTATCAAAACGTTATTTCCTTCTGAGTAATCAATAACTGAACCAGACGCAATGGCATTTGATAAATCAACCTTATTAAATACCTTAGCGTTAATATTTCCTTTAAGTTTTAGTACGACATTATTACTATTTTGTTCTTGGGTCTCGGTAATCTGTCCAAACGTAAAAGAGTTTGAATCAAACAAAACCACAAATTCATCAGAGACTTGAGATTGTAGATCTGCGACAAGAGCGTCTCTTGCTGATTGTTTTAATTGAACAGATGCTTCGTCAATTTTTTCTTTTGAAACAATTTTTTTTACTCCATCAAATCCACCGGAAATTGGAGTTTTTGATTTTGCACCAAATAATTCATATGGTTCTTGACCCTTAAATCCTGGAATAGTGAAACTTGTAGAATCCACATTATAATTTTCTCCTGCTGCGCTAGCTACTACTTTTGCGTCAATAGACCCAGCTACTTTTTTGCCATCAACCATTTTATATCCTGGTACAGCGACATTACTTTGTATTGTATAAATTAGTCCCTGTGGTGATTCAAATCTAGTGTTTTTTATTAAATTTTGAGTTTTATCAGAGTATTCATTATAAATTGTGATTGTTCCTGAAGCTTTTGATTGAATAAATTCTTCGCTATCCGATTCAACAGTTTTTGAAACTTCTTTATCTAATTCAATAGTTCGATAACCCAAAGCAAGAGTACTGGTATCTCCAGCCAAATCACCAATAGAAATATTTTTCTTTACTACGGCTTCCACTACTTTTGGTTCAATTGTAACTTTTGCACTATCAAGATTTGAAAAAACAACAAATAAAATAACTAGTGCAATTACAACAGAAAAAATCTTTAGATAATTTTTTATTTTTTGATTCTTTTTGTAATTATTACCATTTAAATCATCTAGATTTGGCTCAATTACTTTTTTTTCCATCAAGTCAGACTTTACTTTTATTTCATCACTTTTAATAAGTGGCTTTCTAATACCAAGTTTCTTTCTGGCTGGTACTGGAATGTCCCTAATAGATCTCTTTTGTGCTGGCGGAATAACATCTTGTAAAAAATTTTTCTCATTCATACCCTATATTCTATCAAATTATTGCTGACAAACAATCAAATATTATCAAAATCCGAAAATGTCGAGACGAGTGATAATACTGGATCTTGTCTAACGTCTGTATCTTGATTACATAAATTCGGAATTGAATTTCGATTAAGAATTTGAAGCACTGGCTCCTTATTAATTTTTAAACAATCGACATAAAATTCTTTCGACAAAATTATATCCTTTAACAAATTATTAACATCGGTATCAGCCGTTAAAAATATTAATGAAGGAGTTACTTCTTTTACCCATTTGTTTTCTAATGCATTTTTTATAATGGAAAACCATTCTGATTTAACTTTATTTATAACTGCCATGCTTCTGGTTGAAGCAATATCATCAAGTTTATGATTAAACAATAAGTTCAAGTGAGAAGAGGCGGCTGCTAAATCAAACGAATATTCACTAATTAGTTTCCTTAAAAAATGATGAGTTCCAACAGGAATAGTAATTAAATCTTCCAATTTCCCTGCTCTCAAAAGGCCAATATCGGTTGTCTCACCTCCAACATCTATAAAGAGAAAATCCGAGACTGAGTGAAATAATTTCTTTATCACAGAAATTATCACTAACGGGTGGGAACAAAATTTAATATTGTTAGTATTAAATTTACTAGAAATTCTATCCTTTACAGCCAATTCAGTTTTGGTTGCAATATTACTTGAATAAAATGAAACCATAATTTTGTCAGCAATTTTTTCAAATGGATTCGCGATTTCGTAGTCATTCATAAAAACCGAAATTATTTTCTTTTCAATTGAGACTTCATCAATATCTTTTTTATTTGATTCAGCTTCTTGCTCTAGAACATGATTTAGTAATTTAGAAGTAAATTTTACAGGTTTACCATCATTAATTTCAAAATTCTTAATTTTTGACTTATACCAAGGGGATGAAAAAGCACACCAAACCTCACTTACGTGATTATCACTAAACTTTACAGCATTTCTTTTTATACCTTCTTTTTCAATATTTTCTAATACTTTGTCGAGGCCAGATAATATTTTGGTAAAAAAAGTATCCAAGTTTTCTAATTTATCCAGGAAAATATAATTTCTTGTTGAATAAATAATCAGAGGTTCTTTATTTTCTTCGTGAACAACCAGAGCTCCACCGATACTTGAACTACGGATATCAATTATTAATTTTAAAATTCCCGGTTTTTGTTTTTTTGTAAAAGGCCACATTGTTCCTATATTGTAGAATATATTTGCGAAAATTGAAAATTATTTTAGTGTTGCTTTGATTCGACGGATTCCAGCTGCGACGGATTCTTCTTTTTGAATTTTGAATTCTCCAAGTTCAGACGTATTTTTTACATGGGGGCCACCACAAAACTCTTTTGAGTAGGATGTTTCCAAAGTCTCACCGATAAAATAGACATTTACCTCGTCACCATACTTCTCACCAAATAAATGCAAAGCCCCGGTTTTCTCCGCTTCGGTTTTAGGTAAAACGACTAAATTAACAGGCAAAGCCTCTTTTATTTTTTGATTAACAATATCTTCAATAGCATTTTTTTGCTCATCAGTTAGTTTTTGTGGATAAGAAAAATCAAATCTAACTCTTTCAGAATTAATATTACTGCCCTTTTGAGCAACAGAATCACCCAAAACATCACGCAACGCCTGATGAAGTAAATGTGTAACTGTATGATATTTTATTTCTTGTTCACTTGTACCGGCTAATCCACCCTTAAATTTCTGCTCAGCACCATGACGAGAAATTTCAACATGATCAGACATTTTTTGGTTAAAAGTTAATAGATCCACAGTTAAACCCTTTTCTTTCGCTAATTCAATTGTCATTTCAATCGGAAAACCAAATGTAGAAAATAGTTTAAAGGCATCATCGCCAGTCACATTGGCACTAGAAATTTTTTCAAATTCCTTTAGTCCATCTTTTAATGTTCTTCTGAAACGGTCTACTTCCTCGGACAAGACGATAGTAGTTTTTTGGAAATCAAGATTAGAATATACAGATTTGTATGTCTCAATAATTATTTGAATTATATTTTCAATAAAACCATCTCCAAGTTCGATTCTGTCAGCATGACGTACCATTCTTCTAATCAGTCGGCGCAAAATATAACCACGATCTGTGTTCCCCGGAATTACACCATCCGAAATAATCATAACGGCAGATTTAATATGATCAGCAATAATTCTAGCCGAATAGTCAGTATAGGTTTTTGAATTTTCACGAATATAATTAATAATCATTGAGAAAGAATCAATATCGTAAACTGATTTATAATTATTTATAACAGCCGTTAATCTTTCAAGACCAGCTCCAGTGTCAACGACAGGTTTACTTAATTTGCCTTTAATTTTTCCATTTTCCTTATCAAACTGCATAAAAACATCATTCCATATTTCAACAACCTGCTGTTTATTATCTGCTTCAATAAATTCTGCTGGCGATAAATCACCTAGTTTTCCAGTAACATCGTAAAACATTTCTGAACATGGGCCAGTTGGACCGGTCCAAGTATCTTTTGTTGAATCTTTGATTGCTGGCCACCAGTTTGAATCAACTCCCTTAGGATAAATTCTGTTTTCGGGTATAAATTTTCTCCAAACGTCAATTGCCTCAGTATCTTTTGGCGAGTTTTCATTTCCTTCAAAAACTGTGACATAAAGTCTTTTTGGATCAAGTCCTAAACCCTCTTGTTTATCAGTCAAAAATAAATAACTCCATTCTATTGCCTCTTTTTTGAAGTAATTTCCAAGTGACCAATTACCCAACATTTCAAAAAAAGTTAGGTGAGTATTATCACCAACTTCATCAATATCAGTTGTTCTCACACATTTTTGTGAACTTGCCAATCTTTCACCTGATGGATGTTCCTTTCCTAAAAGATAAGGAATGAGTGGCTGCATACCTGCAGTATTAAAAAGTGTTGAGTTTATTACGCCTTTTTCGTCCGTAGTTACAATTGGAGAGGATGGTAAAATTGCGTGCCCTCTTTTCTCAAAGAAAACTAAAAATTTATTTCTTATTTCGCTTGAATCCATACGTCTCTAAATCTTACTTTATAAGGACTTGTTCCGCAAATTTAGCCTTTGATAAAAATATCCGCATTGTCAATATTTTCGTCCAAATCAATTTCAAATTGGTTTAAATTAACAGTCTCACCATTCAAAGTAGCGATAATGTCTTCGTCTATTCTTCCTTCAAATGAAACTTTAAATGTCTTTTGGGTAATTACTTGCGCACAAACTTTAGAGTCATTTGATTTGTCTTCTGAGTAAGTTATGGCGATCTCGGTTATTTCTGGTAATTTTTTAATTTCAACATTATGAGTGTAACAAGGGCTTGGAACCTCCAAATAACCAAAATATATATGTTTTCCATCTTTATACTGATGTTTAGTATCAATTGTAATACTTGGGCGACTAGCCGCCTCTTCAAGAGCTTTTTGTCTTTCAGTTGAATAATCAATTTTGTCGGCTTTTTGATTAACATAAAATAGTACAAAACTAAACGCCGCAATAATTAAAACGGCAACTCCAAATGAAATTTTTTTATTCATAATGTGTACATTATATCATTAGACAATTACACCGCCACCAAGGCATTCGTCGTTCAAATACAATACTATTGATTGCCCACTCGCCAATGTAGTTTGAGGATTTTCAAACTCTAGTTCCATTTTATCACTATTATATTTAACAATTGTGCATTTTTGATTTTCTTGACGATATCGAGTTTTAACTTCAATGTTTTTTTCTGTTAATAAATTATCTTGAATTAAATTAATCATATTAATCACAACTTTTTTTATCGAAACATCTTTTTTAAAATCTGAAACAGTAATTGTGTTATTTTTTATATCTTTTCCAACTACATAATGTGCGTCATCCTCATTTTTTTTATGAAAAATCTCAAAATTATGTCGCTCGCCAATTGTGTATAAAATCGAACCCTCGTGATGTCCGATGATTTTACCATCTAAATCCAAAACATTTCCTGGTTCAGTTTTCAAAAATTTTCTTAAAAAATCCTTCATGTTTACCGGACCAATAAAACACAACCCCTGACTATCTTTTTTTGAAGCTGTAAATAATCCGGCTTTTTTTGCGATTTTTCTAACCTCTGTTTTTTCTAAATGACCAATTGGAAAAAGCACCTTCGATAAAATTTCCTGATTTAAATTCCAAATAAAATATGTTTGATCCTTGTTTATATCTTTGGACGCAACCAAATGATATTTATCATCTTTGAAAAGATTTTGAGCATAATGACCTGTAGCAATATAATCGGCCCCATTATTAATTGAAAAACTTAGAAAAGCTTTGAATTTAATTTCCTTATTACACATAACATCGGGATTTGGAGTTCGGCCCAATTCATATTCGCTAATCATATAATCAATTACCCCCTTCTTATACTCGGCTTCAAGGTCACACAGTAAAAATGGAATTTTTAGTTTTGCACAAACTCTCATCGCATCATGCATTTCAGCACGCCAGTTACAAGAAATAAAATCGGGATGCCAAACTTTGATAAAAACACCGGTGACATTAAAACCTTGTTTTTTTAGAAGGTAAGCAGAAACAGAACTGTCTACTCCCCCAGATAAACCAACAAAAACCTTTTTCATTGAAATTGTTTATAACACATTAATCCAAATATAAAAGTCTATTTCGTTTGTGTCCTTCAAAAGTATCTGCGTAATACATTTTTCCATCACGGCCAGTTAAAAAATACAAATTTTTAGTTGATTCAGGATTTGCTGCTGCAAGAATTGATTCAATACCAGGATTTCCAATCGGTGTAGGAGTTAAACCAAGGTATTTATATGTATTATATGGGCTATCCGATTTTAAATCGTTTGTTGTTAAATCAAATGTTCCTTTATTAATTGAATATAAAAATGGCGCATCCACTTGTAATGGAAAATCCATTTCAAACCTTTTCCACAAAATATTTGCAACTTCCTGGCGAGCTTCCTTTGTTGATTCTTTTTCAATAATTGAGGCCATAATTATAATTTGATTCAAAGAATATTTTGAGCCTTCAAGTTTAATTTTATTTTCTTCTATTTTGTGATCAAAATTATTTTTTGCAGTACTTATAACAATTTCTGGTGTGACATTAATCCTAAATTTGTATGTGTCGGGAAACAAAAAACCCTCGTCTTGTTTTGCAAGTTTTAAAAATAATTCTCCATCAAAATCTGGAAATACTTCTACTAATTCATCAGTCATCTCTGAAATCGTTATACCCTCAAAAAAAGTTATGTTTTTTGTTTCTATATCATAATTACCATTTGTAACTTTATACAGCACTTGAAATAAATTAACTGGATTTTCAAAATAGTAATCGCCCTCAACAACTTTGTGCCCGTAAAATGTAATCAAAAAATTAAATAACGATGTAGATTTTATAATTCTATGATTTTTTAATTCACTAGCGGCGCCCTTTATCGTTTCACCTTTTGCAATATTAATAGTAATTCCTGACTCAAAATTCTTTGGAGGAGTTAACGAAAAAACAAAAAAAATAGTTACAACTATAATTACTGAAATTATGATTATTTGTTTTTTATATAAATTCAAAGTGTTTGTTTAAATAAAGTATTTTAAATCGGCAAATCTGACGGAGCTTCACTTTTTTTAGATTGAACACGCTGTAATGAAGGTGTCTGAGCCACTCCTCCAGGGAAATGAAAAATTGTGGCTAATTCTTCTGAGTTCAAAATAAAGTGTTTTCGGTATTTTCCAAAGAATGGTCTGAAAAAATATGCTCTTTCTTTGTAAGCATCGAATAATTCCCTTTTGATTAATTTTATTTTTCGACCAAATGGATCTTGCCACCAACTAGTAGCTGTTGTTATTTTTGGTTTAAAACCATTCAAAGAAGATGAGCTGTACTGCTTGAAACTACTTAGAAGACCTCCAATATTTGTACCATCAAACAAATCCTTTTCAGCAATATATAGTCCTCTGATACCAACATCAAACGGTAATTTAGAAACACTGCGTTCGATTGCAGAAATTTTATCCATTTGACCCTTTGTCGCTAAGGGAACCTTTTGTTTACCATTTCCAGTATCCAATTCAACCAAAGATTTTTCACGAATATCTTGGATAAGTTTTTTTGCGTCATCTTTCCATAAATCAGTTTTACCGAACCATGATTTTGGATCTTTATTTTCTTTTTTATGAGCGCGCACAATAATTTGTAACCAAACAAATTCCCCAGCTCTTAACGAACCCAAAAATTCGAGCGTTGGAGTAATCGGATCAATTTTTTGCTCTTCCTCAGCGGAAGTTTTATCCAAACCGTAATCCACGTAAGTCATAATTGGAATTGGATCGGCATCGGTCAAACCAAATTCACAACCCCACAAACTGTATTTACCAGAATCTAAATCAACTTTATCAACATAATCCTCTACCTCCACAACTTCAATGCCAGGATACTGTGCATAAATTTGGGACTGTAAATAACCAACTGTACTTTTTCTTGCCCAGATATAAAATCCAGCGTCACCACCATTTGAAACTAACTCCAAAGAAAACCAAGGGCGCACACTTCCTTGCCAATATATCTGGATTGGATCAGCTTCACCAAATGTTTGATATAAAGCGTTAATGAACAATTCCATCGCTGCAGGACTTTTGAAAATTTCACGTGGTGGAATAACACGTAACAGTTTATATTTTTGTTCACTGAGAAAACGTCTTCTTGCAAAAGTAACCCATGAATTAAATAAAAGTACTGCCAAAAATATTGGAATTAAAATTGGTAGTAAAAATATAATAAAGTCCAGAACTTGGCCGATAAGATTGTCAGTCGTCATAGGGGTAATTCTATCATTTATTTAAAAAATCAAAAAACCACCTGTGTAATAAGTGGTTTTTTGTTTCTAAATTATGCTAGATAATATTTATTTTTTTTATCTTTTTTGAAAATCTTTTGATTCTGAAGATTAACGGCAATAGTATTTTCTTTTACATATCTTTCTTTCAAAACCCTCTTGATTATCTCTTCTTTAGTAAGAGGACCATTCTTTTCTAGAATTTGTCGAATAACATCCTTTACAACACCCGCAGAGTAACCCCAATCACTTAGTGCATAAAGTCCTCGTCCAACCAAAACAAAGCGAGGATCTTTTATTAACTCGTTGTGAGTTGTAGCAACGTGAGCTTTTCTATTGAAAGTCTTTGAAATTTGTTCTGCTAATTCCTTGAAGTGCATTGGAGAACCGTGTTTTCTAATAACAAGGTAAGCATAATCACGAACACCTTTTACATTAATATTTGAAGATTCTGCTTTTCCCCACTCCCCAAGTGGATTTTTAGCAATTTTCTTTGACATAGCGAGCCATCTTCGAATTACTGTTTCATTTTTGTATTTGCTTGAAACATCTTTCAAATAATCAAGAAATGTTTTTATTAATTCAGATTCAGGAATAATGTCATAACAAGTCATGCCATCACATAATTTGTTGATAGAACCCTCAACAGTTGTTGCAAGTTCATTATCAACTGACCAACGATGGTTGAAGCTGTCGTCTTCTTTAAACTTTACAAAATGATCACCAACAACAAGTATAAAGTGGATTTGATTTCTTACGTTTGGATTATTTGTAATACAATCAAGCAAATCTGACTCAGAAACAATTCCTCCCAAATCATCAACAACTCCTTTCAATTCAATAAAATTCTTTTCTGATTCTTTATATGCATCAGATTTTCTAATAGCGGCTAAAGAATGCTCTTCAATCTGTCGAACTCGTTCTCTAGTAATAGAATATTCACCTCCAATTGCCTCTAGAGTCATTCGATCCGATAACTTTCCTAGACCATATCTCTTTACAAGAACATCACGAGAACGTTCTGCAAGATTGCTTAACAATCTCTTTGTTACATCTTTTGGTTGAAAACTAAGTTTAATCATGTTTTTTACTCTGCAATTTTATAATAAAACGAACGAACATCTGTGTTCTTTTCCTCAAAACTTGAATATAGGATAGCACTGGCTTATAAAGTTGTCAATAGATATCAATTTATAACAATATTTACGATTTTACCCTTCAAATAAATAAATTTCTGGATATCCTTTCCATCCACCCATTTTTTAATTTCTGGCAAAGCCAAGACTAGTTTTTTGGCTTCTTCTTCACTACAATTTTGCTCAAGTTTTATTTCACTTCTAACTTTACCATTAACCTGAATAGCAATCTTCTTTAACTCAGACACAATTTTTTTCTCATCAAATTCTGGCCATTCCGAGATATGTATAGAGCCATTGTTTCCTAATTTTTGCCATAATTCATCAATTATGTGCGGTGCAAATGGTGCTAACAGTTTTAGTAATCCCGAATAAATTTCCTTTGTTAAACCACCAACTTCCTCAACTTTATTAGCAAAAATCATCATTTCGGAAATCGCGGTGTTAAAATTCATCGTTCTAATATCTTCGCTAACTTTCTTTACAGTTGCATGATAAGAATTTTCTAATTCAGAATTTCCAGTTTCAGAAATTTTATCGAACATTCTCCAAACTCTTTCTAGAAAGCGCCTTGGACCAATAATGCTGTTTGTGCTCCAATTTACTGATTTATCAAACGGGCCGAGAAACATTTCAAACATTCTTAGAGTATCTGCTCCATATGTTTCAACAATATCATCAGGATTTACAACATTCCCCCAACGTTTACTCATTTTTCTTCCATCCTCACCATTAATTAATCCAACGTGCTGTAATTTTTTAAACGGTTCATCATTGGAAACCGCACCAATGTCCTTCAAAAACTTATGCCAAAATCTAGCATAAATAAGATGTCTAGTTGCATGTTCCGCACCACCAATATACATATCAACTGGTGACCAATATTTTTCTTTTTTCTTATCAACAAGTACCTCCTGATTATTTGGATCAATATAACGTAAATAGTACCAAGAAGATCCGGCCCATTGTGGCATGGTATTTGTTTCTCTTTTAGCTACACCACCACATTTTGGACAAGTTGTATTTACCCATGAATCAATACCAGCAAGTGGTGATTCGCCTGTTCCAGTTGGTTCATAAGAAGTAACATCTGGTAAGAGAACAGGTAAATCTTTTTCTAAAACAGGAACAATTCCACATTTTTCACAATGAATCATTGGAATTGGCTCTCCCCAATATCGTTGTCGTGAAAAAACCCAATCTCGAATTTTATAATTTACCGTTTTCTTACCTTTTACAAATTTAGTTATTTTTTCACGAGCTTCAGCAGAATTTAATCCACTAAATTTATCAGAATTTAACAAAACGCCATCATCAACAAAACATTCTTCGGATATTTCTGAATTAATTGGTGAAATAACTTTTATAATTGGTAAATTATATTTTTTGGCAAAATCAAAATCGCGTTTATCATGAGCAGGAACTGCCATTACTGCGCCAGTGCCATATTGAGACAAAACATAATCCGCCACGAAAATTGGAATTTCCTGATTATTTGCCGGATTAATAGCAACAACACCGTCGATTTTCACACCCGTTTTAACTTTATCTTCCGCAGATCTGTCAGCATCTGATTTTATTGAGGCTTCTTTTACATAATTTGTAATTTCAGCTGAATTCTTAGCTTTCTCTGAAAGAATCGAAACTAATTTATGTTCAGGAGATAGAACAACATAAGTAACTCCGAACAAAGTATCTGTCCTAGTTGTAAAAACATTTATTTCCTCACTATGATCTTTTATTTTAAAAGTTATTTCGGAACCCTCACTGCGTCCAATCCAATTTCGTTGTGATTCTTTTATAGATTCTGGCCAATCCAAATCATCAATATCTTTTAATAATCTGTCAGCATATTCACGGATTTTTAAAACCCACTGGCGCATTGGTTTTTTCTCGATTGTGGAACCACATCGTTCACATTTATCACCTTCCAAATCTTCATTTGCTAAACCAGTTTTACATGAAGGACACCAATTAATTGGTTCAAATGATTCATAAGCCAACCCCTTTTCATAAAGTTTTAAGAAAATCCATTGGGTCCATTTATAATATTCTGGATCAGTTGTGTTAATTTCTCTACTCCAATCATAATCTAGACCAATAATACTAATTTGATTTTTATATCTTTTAA
>CAYOAT010000002.1:125329-134965 GCA_964402215.1 uncultured Candidatus Saccharibacteria bacterium | reverse complement strand
TTTGGGTGAGATTTTGTTTTTATAGCGTAATTTTCAGCTGGCAAACCAAAAGCGTCCCAACCCATTGGGTGAAGAACATTAAAACCATTCATTCTGTGATAACGAGACAAAATATCGCTGGCTATATAACCTTTTGGATGTCCGACATGAAGTCCAACTCCAGATGGATAAGGAAACATATCCAAAATATAATATTTCGGTTTTTCACTAGTATCTTCTGTCTTATAAGTTTGATTCTCTTCCCAATATTTCTGCCACTTTTTTTCTATTTCTTTATGGTTATATTCATTCATAGTAGTCAGTTTTAAATTATAGCAAATTTCTAAATTTTAAATTCTATAACATCACCGTCTTGCACAATATAGTTTTTTCCTTCTGTTCTTACTTTTCCTTTTTCACGAGCAGCTGAATAAGAACCAAATCGCAGGAGTTCATCTGTTTGAATGATGTCTGCACGGATAAATTTGTCATGAAAATCAGAATGGAGCGCGCGACCAGCCTGTGGTGCTGTAGAATTTCTCTTTGTTGTCCATGCTCGCGTTTCGTCTGTTCCTGTAGTCAAAAAAGTAATCAAATCCAAAATTTTATACCCCTCAACAATTAAATTGTCGACACTGGTATCAACGCCACTTTCCTTTCTGAATTCGTTTTTTTCACCAAGATCAAGATCCTTTATTTCTGATTCAAAACCCGCATCAACGATACAATATTTAGAATTACTTTCCTTAAAAAATCTTAATAAATTTTGAAAACGCTCATCATCTATTTCGTCCAAATTTTTTCCACCAGTTTTCTTATTTAAAACATACAAAATCGGTTTTTTTGTAATCAAGTGTAGACCCTTAACAACATTTTCTTCTTCCTCATTTAAAATTGCGCTGCTGGCTAATTTACCTTCACCAAGAGTTTTATCAAGCTTTTCTAGAGCCCCTTTCTCTATTATTGCCTCTTTTTTGCCACTTTTAGCATCTTTTGTCACATTGACCAGTCTCTTTGAAACAGTCTCTCTATCGGCCAAAATAAGCTCTAAATTGATAACTTCTATGTCAGATAAGGGATTAATTTCACCATGGACGTGTGTAATCTTGTCATCCTCAAAAATTCTAACAACTTCTGCAATAGCATCTGTTTCTCTGATGTGCGATAAAAATTTATTTCCAAGTCCTTCGCCACTCGCTGCCCCTTTTACAAGACCTGCAATATCAGTAAACTCAACAACGGCTGGAATAGTTTTTTCAGATTTAGACATTTCTGAAAGTTTTTTTAATCGCTCGTCAGGTACAGGAACAACCCCAACTGATGGATCAATTGTACAAAAAGGATAGTTCTCTGATGGAACACATTTTTTTGTTAGAGCGTTAAATAAAGTTGATTTTCCAACATTTGGTAAACCAACAATGCCGATACTTAATGACATAAATTAATTTTGTTAAACCAAACTAAAGACTTAACCACATTAGCGTAAAAATAGTGGTGAGTCCAACAATAAGTAGAATTAGAATACCGTATGTAACATGTGCTGGCGAAAATATCATTTTGAATGTACTAAAGTAACCACTCTTTATTTTACGGATACAGCCTGGTTTTGATGAATTAATTAAAATTTGTTTTCTAAAAGACAAAATTTTGTAATCCTGAGAAATTCCCATCAGAGCCAAACCAACCGCTGCTGCAAAAAGTTTTAAATTAATTTCTTTACTGAAAATAGGACTTTTAACAATAAATGGTAGGGATGCTAGTGTTTGAATTTTTTTGTTTGTAATTTTTGCAACATAAGAATCGATTCCACTTAAAAGTGAACTTCCACCTGTTAAATAAATTGCATCCACGGTTTCAGCACTATTTTTTTCGTAATAAGAAATAGCATCATTCACCTGTTTTAATAGATCATTTAAAACTGATTCAACAGCGTTTTTATAAGAAGGACCTGGCCCATCACTAATTCCAAATTTTATTTTAAGTTGCTCCGCCTCAAGTAAAGTGACATTCATTGAAGTAGAAATTGCTTTTGTTAAAGCCGCGCCAGCAATTGGAATTGTAAATGATAATTTTAATAATCTATTACCACCCAAAATACTAATTGTGCTTGTATCCCCTCCAATATCTAGCAGAACATAATCGTCGCTATCAGATGGTGGCAAAAATACTCGCGCCAAATTCATACTTTCCAAAGAAAAATCAACTATTTCAAGACCCAGGTCGTTACAAACATTTACATATTCATTCAAGATTTCTTGATGAATACCAACAAAAGTCACATATTGTAATTCTTTTTGTTTTAATGGGTAAACAACAAAATCCCAATATATTTTTTTGAAATCCAATGGAATAACTTTTCGCGCCTCCTCAAAAATTTTGGCCTTAAGTTCTGAACCTGAAATCGATTTGTTAAGTGCGATACTCCAAGTAAATACCTGCTCTTCTGGTAAAGATAAAATAACGTGGTTTGTAGAGACTTTCCCTGGTTTTGCGCTGACAAGTAACTGTTTTGCCTTTTCCAAAAGTAGATTTCGATCAACAATTTTACCACGCGAAACAATTCCTGCTTCAAGAGAAACTCTTGAATATGAACAAGGTTTGTGAGTAAAAAAAGGTCTAAATTCCAATAGTTCAATAGAGCTGTCAGAAATACTCATTCCAAAAGCCGTATCAATTTTTCTCTTTCCGAATGACCACCAAGTATGTTTTTTTGTTGGATCAGCAACCTTCTTTGTTTCTTTAATAATTTGTGTTGTATTTTTCTTGTTAAACATTGGAATGATTATATCAAAAATATCTTTTATTTAGAAGTTAAAAATCAGCATTTTTGTCCCACGAGTCGATAACAATTGAAGGTGTTGTAGTTGATATATCAATAAGTGTTTTTGCAGTATACAAATTTTCGCCAATTTGACTCCAAATTTGAATTAATTTATCAGGATAATCACCGGAAAATGAAAAGTCACAATCGTAACCTTCAATTTGCTGTGGAGAATCTCCTGCTTCCGCGTAAGCTGGATTATTAGAAATCTGTAATAAAACATATTCGGCACAAGCATCAACCATAGAATTTGCTATTTTTGACTGCTCATAGGCCGAACTTATCTCTGCCTCATCCAAAACTTGTAGTGACAAACTGGTAACAACAAAAAGCAATACAGCCGTTAAAAGTATCACCGATGTTAGTGCCACAAATCCTCTGTTATTATTTTTTGGAAATTTTAAAAACATATTATTCATCGCCCGATGTTCCAAGAACTTCATCTGATTCAGAAATCGCTTCCGTAATTGCATTCAGTGCATTTCGACCGCTTCTACCAACTTCCTCATATGCTTTTATTTTTTCCTTACCCTCCAAAAGATTCAATGAAATTTCAGTAATTATTCCAAGCATTAAAAGTGTTATGGCGAAATAAATAATAAATTCTACTATTGTGAAGCCGTTTATAAATATTTTTTTGTTTGGCTTTCTGTTAAACATATCTTATCTATTCCAATTAGTTATAAAAGTATACAAACTTACATCGCCAGTACCACTCCTCATTGGCCAAGTTACATTGCTTTTGATTTGCATCACTGAAGTTGTTGCAGATTCAGGCGGTTCAGTTACACTACCTAAAGAAATTGTAATAGTTCGTGTAAAAGTTTTTCCTATTATATTTACGTCTGGTTCATCTTCTATTAAACTCCACGAACCTCCAGTCGTTGTTGCACCAAATGTTCCGACAACGACATCATCAAATGATTCATCTCTGATTGATTTAACAGCTTCCAACCCTTCATCTGCAAGCAGAATAGCTTGATTTAAATTCTGTGCTTTTTCTGCAGTACCCATAATATCAATCATGAATAATCCAATTCCAACAACTCCAATTGTAAAAATTGCGATGGACAAAAGTACTTCCATCAAACTAAATCCTCTATTTTTTTGCAGATTTTTATTCATATTAAATATTGTCGCAGTCACTTCCAAGTTCAATGAGGCCCGATTCACAAATTGAAATATCCTGTGAAATTCCGCCCTTGGTTAAGGTAATTGTGGTCGTGCCACTAGGCATCCCCGTTCCTTTTTCAAAGGAGACTTCATCTACTGGTGAAAGTATTGGATCAAACTCAACAGTTATACCCTGCAAATCATAAACATCTGAATAATCGTCTCTTGCACCACTATATGAATCATTAAATAGAACATAAAAATCTCCATCACCATCGCTGTCAAAAGCCACGCCATAACTTTCATCATTTTTTCGATATAAAGAATATGCCTGTGCTTTTTTTAATACAGAAAAAATTTCATCGGAAGTACTTTTTGTAATTTGCGTATTATAAAAACCAATGGACATCGGCACTGAAAATGCCGCCAGAGTTACAATTATCGCGACTGTGACTAGTATTTCTATTAGTGTAAATCCGCGTAGTTTCATTAATTTTTAAATTTATCGCAAACTTCCTGACAAGGTGTAAATTGGTAAAATTATTGATAGCGCAATTAAACCAACAATAATTCCAATCGAAACAAGCAAAATTGGTTCAAGAATTGTAGGCAAATCCTTTGTCTTTGTATTAATTTGTTTGTTATAAAAATCAGCCAAACTTTCAAATGATCCTTCAATTGTTCCGGTTTTCTCTCCAACAGTAATAATACTGATAAAATTACCAGGATAAAGTTTTGGAAAATCAGCAATAGAATCAGACAAACTAACACCTTTTATTAGACGATCTCGTACAACAAAGAATGAATCTTGATAAGGAACATTAGAACTTTCCGTGCTAGCAATTTCAAATGATTCATTAATCGTCAAACCGCTTTTTAACAAGACATGCATCAATTGTGAGTACAAAGCAAGTTCATAAGCACGAATTAGACCACCGAAAAATGGTGTGGCCAAATAAATCTTTTGGAGAATACGACGAGTAAATTTTATTTTTGAAAGCATCATATATAACGCCACAATAAATAAAAGCCCGAGAATAATCCAAACAGAATATTGTCTGACAAAAACAGCAGAAGCCAGAACCATTCTAGTAATAAATGGTAATTTAATTTTCATTCCCTCAAAAACTGGGATGAGGCGAGGCAAAATGAAAACGGCAAGTGCCGTACCAAGCATAATTGCCGCGGTAAAAACAATTTTAGGATACAAAGTTACCGATTTAACTTCACGACGTAATTGTAAATTTCTCTCTAACCAATCTGCCAAAAATAGTAGGTTATTAACTAACGTACCACTGACTTCACCGGCTTTTACCATACTGATAAAGACACTGCGCAATCTGATGCTAGATTTCTGTAAAGTAACTGACAACGGAGTCCCGCGAGCGACGTCATTAACTACTTCATCAAGTAATTTTTTCATCGAACTTGATTTCGCTTGTGTTCGTAATAATTGAACGGCTTCATTTAAGGTAACGCCGCTACGAAGTAAAATAGCCAAGTCCCTAGCAAAATTTATTTGATCCTGCGCTGTGGCCTCTACTTGAAATGATAAAAAGTTTGATGACATAATTTTATGCTATTGGATTTAATAATTCATTTAATGTTGTTGTTCCGTTAATCAAATGATACGCCTCCCAATATTCCATTGGCTTCATTCCTTTTTCAATAGCAACTTTTTTGAGTTCTTGCGCCAAAGAATTTTTTACAATCATTGTTCTAATATCATCATCAACAACCAGGATTTCAAAAATACCGACTCGACCTAGGAATCCGGTATTGCCACACATCGAACATCCGGTACCTTCATAAAAACTAATGGAATCAATGTCGTATTTTTTACCATCTGGACTATTTTCCAAAATTGACTCCACATATTTATTTGCTTTCAAAAAAGCCATTTCGGGAGCAGTTGGTTTGTGAGCGACTTTACAATATGGGCAAACTCTTCTAACTAGACGCTGGGCGATTGCCATACTGACTGACGTTGCAATTAATGTTGGATCAAGATTTAATTCTGCTAAACGTGAGAAAACTGTGGCTGCATCATTCGCATGCAATGTTGAAAACAAAACGTGTCCAGTAAGTGCGGCATTTATAGCAATTGAAGCTGTTTCAGCATCTCGAATTTCTCCAACCATGATCATATCAGGGTCTTGTCTAACAATAGATCGTAAACCATTTGCAAAAGTAAGATTCTTTTTTTCATTAACTTGAATCTGCTGAATTCCGTCCATTGCATATTCAACCGGATCTTCAATTGTGACGACATTTAATTTTTTCTTGTCGACTAATTGCAAAACAGCGTACAGTGTCGTTGTTTTACCAGAACCTGTCGCACCAGTAGTAATAATCATTCCGTTTGGTCTGGCAATCATATCCTTTAGTTTCTTCATATCTTCAGGCATAAGTCCAAGATCATTCAAAGATAGTCGACGAGATTTTTCCGCCAAAATACGCATAACAATATTTTCACCGTTTGTAACAGGCAAAATTGAAACGCGGATATCAAACTTTTCAGTTTCTGTAACATGATCAAAACGGCCGTCCTGAGCCATACCATGTTCATCAGTTTTCAAATGAGATAAAATTTTAATCAAAAAAACAATTTTCGGATGAATATCTAATGGATAGGATGCAACACGACGGAGTAATCCATCAATACGAACGCGAATTCCAACATCAGTTATATTTGGTTCAATGTGAATATCAGAAGCTTTATTCTCATAGGCGTAATCAACGACTCTATTAACCATTTTTACAATAATATCTTCGTTGCCAGTTTTTTTAAATTCTTCAACAAACTCCCTGAAATCCTGTGGTAAATTATTTTTATAAAATAAAAGAAACTTTTGAATCGCAGTCGGTGGTGCATAAAAAACTTCCGCTGGTTTACCAACTATTTTTTCTAAATCTTTTACGAGTTTAAAATTATTTGGATTAATTGTCGCAATTTTAAATGAATCATCAGTTTCATTAAAAATTAAGGCTTGTTGAGCTGTTGCGACATCTTCAGGTAAATAAGTTAAATAGCTATCCTGAATACTTTCTCGATCCAAATTAACATAAGGAAAACCTGTTAACTGAGCAATCGCATTTCCCAGATCCTGTTCAGTCAAAAAACCTTCTTTAATAATTGCCTTTTCAACTGAAATATTTTCTTTCTTTGCGACAGCCAAAGATTTCTCAAAATTTTCTGAGGAGATTTTTTTACTTTCAACCAATGCTTTTTTTATTTGTTCTTCTGGCATTTATTTTTATTAAAGATCCAAATTCAAACACACGATAAATAATTTTTAACGAGTTACACTGATTGGTTCTTCACCAATATTCTGATTTTCTGTTAACGGAGCACAAACTGTAATACGACCGTTGCTGCTATCTTGAAAAATAATATACCCGGTTTCATCATCACCAAACCCCGCATCCGAAAATTCTACAGAAGAAGTAGCCAGAGGGTCCATAGGAATATCGGTTATATAATTAGCTTCACCATCGGCTTGTGACGCCAAATCATCAAGATCTGTTCCTGCACAACTTTCTCCATATATACAAATAAAACCATCACTATCCAAGGTATTAGGGTCATCACAAGCGGCATCGGCATCAGTGGTACTTGCAATATTAAGATTGCTGATGCTGCCGTTATTATCTATTGCATACTGGTGAACAGCGTTCAAAATTGCCAAGACGTCTGATTGTCTTTGGGCATTATTTGCATCACCCAATTGTTTTGCTGGGTTAATTGCCACAATCACAATAGCCGCCAGAATAGCGATAATCGCAATTACGAGCAACATTTCTAGTAAAGTGAAACCAGTATTCAGTCTTGTTTTATTCATATTTATAAATAACAATTATTAATTAAACTTAATGCGTAAATTATAACACAGTCATTAATATATAACGTAAATATCTGTGTAAAAGTATTATTTAAAAGACTATTTTAGTATTTCAGCTAGTTTTTGCTGATTTGCAGCCATAACCTCCATCGCTGCTGTTTGTTGATCTTTTCCACCCTTAACCTTATCTTGAATTTGTTTGGCTAAATCCTGAAAAAATGTTGGGTCTTTTTCAAAAGCAGAAATAATCTTCTCCTGTTGATCTGCAGGAATATTTTTCATTTGTCTTCTAAGCATCGCCTTCATTATAAAATTCATATTTTTTAAGTTATTTTAATTATTTTTATACTTTTCACCCTCTGTTCCGAGTCCCGAAGACTCAAACAAGATTCCTGAATCATCGAGACGTCTTTGAAAAACAGCATTCTCATTTTTTAATTTTTTAATTTTAAGATCACGCGTCAAAACCATTGGGACAAGAAAACCCACAGCTAAAATTAATCCGACAACAAACGAGGTAACTATGATTAATCCAACCGGGCTTTGGAATGTCCAAAAAAGAAATGTAACAGGAACATCTATTAAATTCTGAAAACTAAAAATTAATCCGACAGATATAACTACCAATATAAAAATAATTGTTCCGATTATCATGACACGATTATAACATTATTTCAGATACCTATTAATATTTGCTAAGTGACCCTCATAATTATCAGAGCAGTGAATATTTTTTGCTTTATCATGTAAGTAAAAAACACAATCAGTTTTTGCTGGATTCATTGCTGCTTCTAGGGCTTCTATTCCTGGACTAGCTATTGGTCCTGGTGGTAAACCTTCATTTTTATAAGTGTTGTATGGAGAATCAATTTTTTTATCTTCTGGTTTAACACGAGGCCACCATTTTCCATCGTCACCATTTACATATTGCAAAGTTGCATCAATTTGCAACGGCATGTTGAGTAATAATCGATTCCAAATAATTCCAGAAATTAATCTCATGTCTCTTTTACCGGCGGCTTCACGTTGAATTAATGAGGCGATCGTCACAACTTGTTCAAAATTTAAGACACTGTCATTATTTTTTATATTTAATTTCAGAAGATTTTCCTGAAATTTATCTTCCATTTCACCCTGGATCGTTTGAATACCCGCGTCAGTTTTAATTAAATAATCACCAGAAGCTAAATAACCTTCGCGACCAAATAATGCACAAATTGGATTTTGATTTTTAAATTCTGCAATTTTTGTTGGATCCCATTCCAAAACTTTTCCAATTCTTTCAGCGATTTCTTCTTTTCTCATTCCATCAATAACTGAAACATACTTATATTGTGGATTAGACATTGCATCAGCAAGAGCAAGAACATTTAAATTTTTTGAGACAAGATAACCGCCAGGTTCTGGTGGTCCATAAACAGCTGATAAAAACCACAACGTATAATAAGTTAGCTAAAACATTGGCTGAATCATCAAATTTTTCTATAAAGATAACCTCTTTTTCAGCGCTTGGTTTGGCCACACCAAGCATTAAATAAATTAAGGTACTAGTAAAAACAGCAATTAAAAAAAGTAGAGAAATTTTCCTTAAAGCCTTCACTACTTAATTATAACAGATGAATTGACATTTGGACTAGATTTTTTTTAATAATATGGCTAATTTGGGTAAATTAATAACATAAAACAAATTTAACAATGGAACAAGAATTTATATCAAACATAAAGCAATACATCCAAGACCATAACATTAGCGTATGGAGATTTTGCAAGGAAATTAACTTCACAAATCCCGATAAGATGAAAAACTATCTTAATGGCAAAGTAGGGATTAACGGAAAAACAGTCTTTAATATCATGAATCTGATTTACAAATGAAATTGT
>CAYOAT010000002.1:67154-125319 GCA_964402215.1 uncultured Candidatus Saccharibacteria bacterium | reverse complement strand
AGAGCGCCTCACTTGCACTGAGGAGGTAGCGGGTTCAAGTCCTGTCCGGTCCACCCAAAGAGAAGTTGTCGGAATTAGAAAAGCGGAGCGACTTTGCAGAAGCCAAAATCGCGCTGTCAATTTTTTGCTTCGAACCACCTTGCTTCATTTCCTGAAAAAGTTTTTATAATCCAAAATATGTTCCGACTCTGTCCTTATCTCCCTTTAATTTATCTAGTTTCTTTTGTGCAAACTCATCAAATTTTTCTAACAGCTTTTCTTCTCCGCTTTTTTCTTTATTCTCAACCCCTTCAGTATTTCCTGCTGACTCCATACCACTATTTGCTTCCTAACCTTGGGTAGTTTTTTTTGTTTCTAATAGAGAATCTAACTTAATAATCAAGCGATTAGTTATTTCCGTAAATTCTGGCATTCGATTATCTCTTTGAAGAACAGAAAGCGCGTCTTGCCCATTAATTTTGAAATATTGTCTCATTACCCTATAATATCTCTCTTGGTCAATTTTTCGCGAAAGAGCTTCAGGTTCTTTACCGTGTTGTGACATATACCAATTAGCCTCACCTGAAAAAGGTTCTCCATAATATGAATCTGTAATATTTTTTTCGGCTGCCCGTAAGGCCTGCAAAATATTTTCTGCTGTCATTTCCTGATTATCTAATTCACCAGTAGTAAAAGCGGACATTTCATCTAAAACACGAAAAGCTAAATATTCTCGTAAGCTTTTGGCTGCCACATGAGGAGCTAATCCATTTTCTCGATTCTGAATATGGTGTGATTCATGTTGATACATCTTTTCTTCCCCAGCTTTAACTTTTTCAATTTTATCGGTAGCAATTTGGCGGTATTTTGGAGAGAGATCTTTAGAAATAACATACCGCATCAAATCCACCTCTCCTTTCCAGTTGGCCTGACCACCTCGCATCCTCATACTCCCATTTGGCATTAAATTTTTTTGCATAAAATCATCGTCAATCACGACTTCTATATAATTTATACGAGGATTTTTTAGAGACTCCCCACTTTCTGTTTGGGCAGTATTAGCAGGTTTTGTTTGTTCAGGAGGAGTATCCAATCTTAGCTCTTGCCTAACCTTTTTTAAATCCGCCTGTTTCCTAACTTCGCTCTCCTCCCCAACTCTTTTTTCCCACTGTTTGTATTCTTCTTCATTATTCGTGACGGTTTCTGTTTCAGTAACAGTAGCTTCAGCTGTTTCTACCTTCTCTGGATGCATTTTATTCCAAGCCGCCTCCATTTCAGCTTTATAATCCTCCGCCGATTGATCAATACGCCTTGCCCAGCTATCTTTAAAAAGCTCTTTTTCTATTTCTATCTTTTCTTGCACTGTAACCTGTGGCAGTTTTTCAGTATTCATATTTATATTTGTAAGTCAATTTATTTAAACCAACTAAATAGAGACTTGAACCAAATTTTTATACTTTCACCTACTGATTTTTTTTCTAAAACTGGAGAACCTGTAATATCAACATTTTCATTCTCATTCGTTATTTTTTCTTCTTCGTTTTTTACAATTTTTTTGGATGTTCCGCTACCTGGAGCCCCGATACACTCTGGAGAATTTTCTTCACCACCCAGACCATCCCACTCCCATTCACAAATTTGACTATTGTAAACAAATGAAACACGATTAGTACCAATACAAACTAATGGTTCTGTTTCGAGAACTTCACATTCTGATGAACACTTATGTTCAGTTTTGATTATTTCACAAGTACTATTGTCTAAATGTTCTTCAATTAAAGTTTTTGAAATACCAACGCCATAATCAATTTCAATACCATCTATATCACCCGTTAGGTGTTGGCAATGTGGCGCTTCTGGAACTGGTTTTGGACAAGCATCAGAACACGGGGTCTCACTCACAACATAACCGGTACATTGATTATTAATGCCAGTTACAACCCACGTATGTTTAACACAGTCCGATTCATTAGCTTCGGAACTTGCACACTGACATTCGCTAAAAGTATCTGGCCTTGGGCAAGTAGGGTCGCACACCTTTGTTTTCTTAACCCACTTACAATTTTGACCCCTTATATACCAAGTTCGTGTTTGTGATAATGGACCGTATTCATCTTTATCCAAACAACCTTCTTCTGGTTTTTTGGGCCATTCACAGTGACTACCAGAGGCTTTACTTAATTTAAAATTTGAAATTGCAGCTAAATTTGACTTAGAATTATTGACACTGACTGAATTTATACCAGCCGATACAATAGCGAATAATATAACTAAACTAGCGGTAATTTGTATTCTGTATTTTTTAAACATACTGATCATAATTATAACTTGATTACTATTTTCTCAAAGCTAACGCGACAACGTGATCCAAAAATTCTTTATAATTTGAACCAACTGGTTCTAGCGACTTTGGTAATAAAGATTCTTTTGTTAAACCTGGCAAAGAATTCGTTTCGATGGCATAAATTCCACGACGTGGATTGATAATAAAATCGGTTCTAGAATAATGTCGTAAACCTAGAGCATCATGAGCCTTTGCTGCAAAATTTTGCATACATTCACTTTCCTTCGGACTAAAATTTCCGGGACAAGTTTCCTGTGTTTTTCCAGAATATTTTGCATCATAATCAAAAAACTGACTTGTGGAAGGAATTACTATTTCAACTGGCAGAAATGAATAAATACTTTTATTTCTAAAATTTTCAATAACAGCCACAGTAGCTTCTTTCCCATCGATATATTCTTCAACAAGTAACTGATCGAATCTAATAAACAAACTAATAAGTGTTTCTACCAGGGTTTTGTAATCGCGAGCGATAGAAATTCCAACAGATGAACCCAAGCTTACCGGTTTTATAATCACCGGCATTGTAAATGTTCTAAAAATTTCTATAGCTATTTTATTTACATCAGCATCGGTACGATTAACGATTTTATAAAGTGGAGTTTTTATTCCAAATTGTTTATAAATTTCTTTTGTCTGAGCTTTGTTCATCGAAAGAGCGGCTGCCATTTTTTGCGGACCAGTAAAAGGTACGCCTGTTTGTTCAAGTATCTTTTGAACTTGACCATCTTCACCATACTCACCATGTAAAGCATTAAAAACTAAATCACAAGTTCTACAGATAACGTCCGGTTTTACCTCACGCCCCTGACAAACCCAAACGCCTTTTTTATCAATAACAATATCCAAAATATCATGACTCTTTGACAGTTCATCAATAACTGTTCGACCAGTTTTCATTGAAACTTCATTTTCACTAGAGGGGCCCCCTCTAATTACTGCTATTTTCTTTTTCATTATTATTTATTTTATCACATCACGTCTCTTTCGGTGAAATGTAATCGCAGCTCTATGAGTTTCCGCATTTATCGCCATAATATGAGATCGATATTTATCAATAATTTCTTTTGGACCAAGTAAATCTCGCGGATTATGTTTTTCATCTTTTACAACACTGACAATGTCAATTTTAAATTTCTTATTAATTTTTTTGAGTAATTTAACTGCCACATTTCTTTGTCCGTGTCCGCCATCAACAACTATTAGATCTGGGAATCTCCATTCCGAGTGGTGAAATCGTCTTTCGAGAATTTCTAGAAGTGCGCCATAATCATCATGTTTTTTTGAATTTTTTAAAATAAACTTCCTTAATTCAGATTTATTAATAACTTGATTCTCCGATACAACCATCACGCCAACAGTTTCTATACCAAATGTATGTGCCACGTCATAACTTTCAATCCTATAAATTTGTTCATTATTTTCGTCGACATCTTTTATAATTTCATGAGACTCTTTATTTAAAATGGAAACGTCATTAATATGTTTAAGTGCAAAAATTGTTTTTATAATTTTTCCTGCTTTTTCATAATGTTGTTCTTTTGCCATCTTTCGCATTTCCTTTTCTAAAGAAGTTAAAATTTGTTTTTTCCTTCCTTCAAAAAATAATGAAATGTTGTGTATAGTTTTTTGATATTCCGATACTGTTACATTTCCAGAAAAAATATCTGGGTAAATTCCAATTTGAATATTCAGGCGCAACTTTTTCTTTTCAAAATCATTTAATTTATCGACAGGTTTTTTTGTATCAAAAAAAGGAAAAATCCTTTGAGTTAAACGCAGGGCTTCTTTTAATTGAGCAGCATTTGGAAATGGTCCAAATATTTTTTTAATTTTAAAATCTACTGCGCCTTCTTTAATTTCACGATTTCTGATTACTAAAACTCGAGGAATCTTTTCATCTGTTATAACAACATTGTTATAACTTTTATTATCACGTTCTTTAACATTGTATTTTGGTTGAAATTCTTTTATGAGTGCTGATTCAAGAAGTAATGCCTCCAAAACTGAATCGGTTTGTTTAAATGCAACATTATCAGCCAAAGTAACCATATCAAGAATTGCCGGCCCACGGGTATTTATCAAATCAGTTGAAAAATAACTTTTAATTCGATGATTCAAAGAAGTCGCTTTGCCAATATATACAATATTTTTCCCTTTTTTAAAGAAATAAACTCCTGGTGTTTCAGGTATTTTTTTGTTTTTAAGTTTTTGGAGGTTCATATTATTTTTTTCTCTTCAAAACATGTTTCAAATATTCTGAAGTAAATCCTTTGCCGGAATCAGCAACCTGTTCAGGTGTTCCCTTTACAATAATTTTTCCACCATTTACGCCACCTTTTGGACCAATATCAATAACATAATCAGAACTTTTAATTAAGTCCAAATTATGCTCAATAACAATAACGGTATTCCCTTTGTCGACCAGTTTTTGCAAAATTTCAATAAGTTTCTTTACATCTTCATAATGCAAACCAATTGTTGGCTCGTCCAAAATATAAATAGTTTTTTGCAAATGTGCCCGATAAAGTTCAGAAGAAATTTTTACACGTTGAGCTTCCCCACCAGATAAAGTTGTTGCTGATTGGCCAAGTTCCAAATATCCAAGCCCAACTTCATCCAAAGTTTTTAATCGATCATAAATAGCCGGGATGTCTTCAAAAAATTTCAAAGCCTCTTCAACGGTCATATTCAAAACTTCATAAATATTTTTATGTTTATATTCAACTTCCAAAGTTTCCTTCATAAACCTCTTTCCATTACAAATGTCACAAGGAACATAAACTGTTGGAAGAAAATGCATTTCAACGGCGATATAACCGTTTCCTTGGCAGGCTTCACATCGTCCACCGGGAACATTGAAAGAAAATCTATTAGCTTTCCAGCCGCGAGCGCGTGCCTCCGCAGATTCCGCAAATAAATCACGAATAAAAGTAAAAGCACCAGTATATGTTGCTGGATTTGAACGCGGAGTTCGACCAATTGGAGATTGATCAATCATGATTGCTCGACCTAAATATTCTGTTCCAGTAAAACTTTCACAGTTTTCCGCGACATCTGTGCGATATCTGCGATCGAATCTATTTCGTAGATTCTTATACAGAATTTCATAAACCAAAGATGATTTTCCAGAACCGGAAACACCAGTCACAGCAATAAATTTTCCAAGTGGAAAATCAACATCCATGTTTTTGATATTAAAAATCTTTCCACCACGAATTAGAATTTTGCCTTTATTTTCTGTTCGACGTTTTTCAGGAATTTCAATTACCTTGTCCCCTCGCAAATAATCCAAGGTTAATGATTTTGATGGATTAGTTTTGGCTCCTAATAATTTGTCCAAATCGTCGGCCACAATAATTTCTCCGCCGTGAACACCAGCACCAGGTCCAATATCAACCAAATAATCAGCAGAAAAAATAGTTTCCTCGTCGTGTTCAACGACAATAATCGTGTTTCCCGAATCACGCAATTCAAGTAAAGTTTTAACTAATTGAGCGTTATCATGTGCATGCAAACCAATTGTTGGCTCGTCCAAAACGTAAGTCGCCCCAACAAGTCCAGAGCCTAATTGTGAAGCCAGGCGAATTCTTTGCGATTCTCCACCAGACAAAGTGTGGGCGCGTCGGCCCAAAGTTAAATATTCAATTCCAACATTATTCATGAATTTTAATCTTTCGCTGATTTCTTTCAAGATAATTTTGGCAATTTCTGCTTCTTTTTCATTCAAATCAAGATTTTCAAAAAACTTTGTTGCTTCGGCCACGGACATTTCTGTAACATCAACAATATTTATTTTTGTTTTTGGTAAGTAAATTTGTAGTGCTTCTTTTCGAAGACGCGCGCCGTGGCAAGTCTCGCAAGCTTCTTCGCCAAAAAAATGTTTTGTACCAAGCCCATTACAAGTATCACAGGCTCCATATGGAGAGTTGAATGAAAATAATCGAGGTTCAATTTCTGGAAAAGAAAATCCATCATATGGACACATGAACTTTGCAGAAATTAATCTTTCCTCGTGTGGAGCAACAATTCGAAGTAAACCTTCAGATTCGGATAAAGCCAATTCAACTGCTTCTGAAAGTCTTTCTTTGTATCCTTCTTTTTTCTTTCGAATATCAGAAAGGAAAAGTTCATCTACCAAAATATCAATATCATGTTTTTTGGTTTTTGCTAACTCAATTTTTTCACGAAGTTTATAAATTTTTCCGTCAATTTTTACTTTTTCGTAACCTTTGCCGAGCATGTCATAAAGTAATTGATAGTATTCACCTTTTCGTCCTACAACAAGCGGAGCAAAAATTAATAATTTATCAGAATCAACATTTACACCCATAACTTTCCGTTCGGATTTTAAATCCAAAGATTCGACAGACTTTATAATGCTTTGCAAAATTTCTTCGTGGGTTAGACGAACAATTTCACGTCCACAAACCATACAATGTGGTCGACCAATTCTGGCAAATAAAATTCTCAAGTAATCATAAATTTCTGTAATTGTTGCGACGGTTGAACGCGGATTATTTGATCTAGATTTTTGATCAATAGAAATTGCTGGTGATAAACCAATAATTTCATCAACATCTGGTTTCTGCATTTTATTCAAAAATTGTCTAGCGTAAGCCGAAAGTGATTCAACATAACGTCTTTGCCCTTCAGCAAAAATCGTATCAAACGCCAAAGACGACTTTCCTGACCCAGAAAGACCGGTGAATACAATAAGCTTGTTACGAGGCATTTCGACCGTAATATTCTTTAAATTGTGGGTTCTAGCCCCTTTTACAATGATTTTTTCGTCTTTTCGCTTGTCTTTTGGTGACATATAACTACATTAAGCCCTGTCATGGTCGACAGGGTGATATATGGGCATTATGCCACATTTACAAGAAATAGAAAGCGGAGCAGATTATTGTGATTTTGTCGTTTTTACTTTGCTTGACTTATACCTATATTATGGTATAATAGTTTTTATAGTAAAGGATAGTACATTAACTTAAAGGAGAAAAACGATGTGCAGCATTTTGGATAGAAAGATCAGCAAGATCACCTCTTCCGAGATCATCTTGCTGGCAACGACGATTATCACCGCGCTCGTGTGGGCGACGGTGTAGCAACTGAGACTTAAAACAAAGAAGGATAGAAATGAAAAAAGTTGATATCGTGTTGGCGGTGTTCGTGTACGTGATTCCTGCCATTTTGCTCGCCGTTGTGCTTATCGTTAATAAGCCAATTGTGAACATATGTGGGATTGTCGGTATCGGCATCTGTCACATTGCGATCGCGTTGCCCATCGCATTTATCTGGAAGGCACGCGAAATGACGCCCGAGTCAGTGGAACTGCTCAAGGCAGTTCGTTACTGATTCTAAAACTCAACCCATAGAAAACTCTCTATGGGTTTTCTATTTAAAAAACGTGGGCTTTTTAATTCTTACTTCTTACTAATCATTTCAGAAACCTTTTTTATCTCATCGCGAATAATAGCAGCGGTTTCAAAATCAAGATTTTTGGCAGCAAAATTCATTTTCTTTTCCAATGCTTTTAATAACTTCTTCGGATTATTTTCTGAAACCAATAAATCTGACTCCAAAAGAATTTTTGCAGCCCTCTGTCGACCATTATCAATTTGTTCGGTAATGTCTCTAATACTTTTTATAATTGTTTTTGGAGTTATGCCATGTTTTGTATTGTAAGCAATCTGAATTTCCCTACGACGATTTGTTTCACCAACAGCTTTATTAATTGAATTAGTAAAATTATCAGCATATAAAATAACTCGACCAGCAATATTTCGCGCAGCTCGACCAATAATTTGGATAAGTGCAGTTTCTGAACGTAAAAACCCTTCTTTATCAGCATCCAAAATTCCGATAAGTGTTACTTCTGGTAAATCCAAACCTTCTCGGAGTAAGTTTACACCGACCAAAATATCAAACTCCCCTTTTCTGAAATTAGTTAGAATTTCAATTCTTTCAATTGTCTTTATTTCACTATGCAAATATTCCGCTTTAATATTTTTATCTTTCAAATATTGGCTAAGATCCTCGGCCATTTTTTTGGTCAAAGTTGTTGCTAAAACTCGACCACCTTTTTTGATCGCTTCCTCAGCTTCTTTTATAAAATGCTTAACTTGTCCTGGATGTTTACCTTTTTCTACAATTGGAACAATATCTACGATCGGATCAACTAATCCTGTTGGTCGAATAATTTGCTCAACGATATTTTCACTTTTTTCTCTTTCATAGTCTCCTGGTGTTGCCGAAGTATAAATTACCTGACCAATTCTTTCTGAAAATTCTGGAAAATTTAATGGGCGGTTGTCTTTTGCTGAAGGTAGACGAAAGCCGTGTTCAACAAGAGTTTCTTTTCTTGACCTATCGCCAGCAAACATTCCACCAATTTGGGAAACTGTAACGTGTGATTCATCAATAATTGTTAAAAAATCTGGCGTTCCATCGGCTTTGTGAGGAAAGTATGACAAAAGTGTATTTGGAGCCTGACCAGGTGAACGTCCATCAAAAAGTGCCGAATAATTTTCAATTCCGTTGCAATAACCCACTTCACGAATCAAAGCCATATCATATTTTGTTCGACGTTTTATTCTTTCGGCCTCTAATTCTTTGCCGGCTTTTTTAAAAACTTTAATTTGCTCATTTAATTCATGCTCAATACTTTTCAAAGCTCGTTTTGTAGAATCACTGTTTGCTATAAAGTGTTTTGCTGGAAATAAAAATAAATATTCCAAGTCATCATCAATGATTGATCTAGTTATATTATTAATTGTTTGAATTTGTTCAATTTTATCTCCTTCAAATTTAATTGAGACAATATATCTTTCTGAAACAGGAACAATTTCAACCGTATTACCAATTGCGCGGAAAACTCCAGATTTTAAATCAGCATTTGTACGTTCGTAATGAATGTCGACTAATTTTCGAATAAGATCACCACGAGAAATTTTCATTCCCCTTTCTATCTTCAAATTTACTTTGTTATATTCTTCCGGAGAACCTAAACCATAAATACAAGAAACGGACGCCACAATGATTACATCTTTACGAGTCAAAAGCGCCTGAGTTGAAGCGTGACGTAATCGATCAATTTCTTCATTTATCATCGCTTCTTTTTCAATATATGTATCACTGTGCGGCATGTAAGCCTCTGGTTGATAATAATCATAATAAGAAACAAAATAATGAACTGCGTTATTTGGAAATAGTTCTCGAAATTCCTGGGCTAGTTGAGCTGCCAAAGTTTTGTTATGAGCAATGACCAAGGTTGGTTTATTTATTTCAGCAATAACATTTGCTGCGGTAAAGGTTTTTCCAGAACCTGTTACACCCAAAAGAGTTTGGTGATGAAGGCCCTTCTTTAACCCCGCCACCAAAGATTTAATAGCGACGGGTTGATCACCCGCTGGTTCATGACGCGAAATTAATTGAAATTTTGTCACAACACAAATATACCCTTAACCATCATAAAGTCCAATAAAAAATATTATTGAACTAAACTTAGACCATCGCCATTATTATACAAATCAGAAATTTCATCTGCAGACAAAACTCTATCCCAAATAGCAACTTCATCAACCAAACCATAAAAAGCATTGTATGTACTATTTATCTGCCTGCCTATATAAGCAGATGAGCTATTGTTGGTACTAAGAGCTGTTGTAGAAAAAGTATCAACATTGTTGCCTCCATTTACATACAACTTTACCTGCGTACCAGTATACGTTGCACACACATAAGACCAAATACTACTTCCAGTTGTGGATGTTGTTGTAAAATCATTCCAAGCAGTCGCTAAATAGAATTTATCTGAACTATTTGATGGAGCCATGGTCCATAATTGTCTTATAGTATTAGTACCGTAACTGAATGCTGTTCTATCCCCATTATTATTAGAGCCACCGCTAGTTTCATTAGACCAAAAACAAGTTGTCCTTGCGCTTGATCCAAGCGGGATATTTGCAGTACTTACTGATATATAATTTGATCCACCACCATCAAAGGAATATGCACCGCCAACTTTTCCACTAGCGGTATATGTAGCTCCGTTAACAGTACCGCTACTATTATTAGCCGATTCATCAGGTTGAGTTGAATTATTTACATCCATTGGCCAATAACCAACGAGTCCAACTCTTAATGCTGCGACAATTTCAGCTTCTGAAGGCGCTTCACTATCATCAGTCTCTGAATCACAATTTGCATCATCCATATCTGTATCGCCATCACTGTCATTATCAATTGTGTCGCCACATTCATAAGTTGGTTCTGCTCCCGTCTCGTTATCATCTTCCTCGTCATCACAATCAGCGTCATCAGGAAAATCAGTATCACCATCACTGTCGTTATCTTCTCCGTCAGAACATTCAGGATCATCCCCTCCACCACCGACCGTCACAACAGCAGTAGTTGTTCCAATAACAACTGGATTTAAATCTTGTTCTCCAGAACCTTGAGCAGCTAATTCTGGTTTATTATTACTGTTAATAGCAATTTGATAACCACCACCTGATGGATTCACGGGCATAGCAGGAATATATGTTGGGACGAGAGCAGCTTCAAGATCTATGCAGCCTGTATTGACGCCCGTACCACAGATACTCTGTAAAGTATCATCAAGTGTGTTGTTACCATCTGCTGGCCATTCTCGTTCATCAATATAGTATTGTTGAACAGCTTTATGTAGTGCATTTAAATCACTAGCTCGTTGTGCATTACGTGCCTGAGCTAATTGTCGAGCAGGATTGATTGCGACGATGACAATTGCAGCAAGTATTGCAATGATTGCAATCACCAAAAGCATTTCGAGGAGAGTGAAACCCTTCTGTGTGTTAGAACGACGAACAATGTTAAATGACATATAGGATATTTAAAAAACTATAAATTATTAATAAATGGATTATACCTAATTACAAGAAGAAAATAAAATTATAACTAAGATTTATAATTTTTCAAGAAACTCTCTTTTACTTCTACAAAATTCCCGCTCAAAATGGCTTGGCGCATTTTCTTTACCAAATTAATTATAAAATATAAATTGTGGATTGAAGCTAGAGTCGCCGCCAGCATTTCATCGGCTCTGAATAAATGTGCTAAGTATGATTTTTTGTAATTTTTACAAGTATAACAACCGCAAGTTTCATCAATAGAAGTTAAATCATCCTGAAAATTTGTGTTTGATAAATTAATTTTTCCAGAATTTGTATATACCTGACCGTTTCTGGCAATTCTAGTTGGTGCAACACAATCAAACAAATCACAACCGTTTTCTACTGCTGTAAATAAATCTTCTGGTTCACCAATACCAAGCAAATGTCGAGGTTTATTTTCCGGCAGAATTTCATTTACCCAACGAACAGAATTAGACATATCAATTTTCTGAAAACTTCCACCGATTCCAAATCCATCGAAATCCATTTCAGAAATTGCTTTGGCACTTTTTTTACGTAATTCCTCGTGTCGTCCACCTTGAACAATTCCAAATATTGCCTGATTTTTTGAACAGGTTTGCGCTCGATGATACTCCAAAGATTTTTTTGCCCAACGATGTGTTCGATCTAGAGATTCACGCTGATAATTTATCGATTCATTTGGTGAAGTACATTCGTCAAAAGCAAAGATTATATCGGCACCAATTTTGTTTTGAATTTCAATAGACTTTTCAGGTGAAAAATAATGAGCGGATCCATCAATATGCGATCTAAAATACACTCCATCTTCTCTGATTTTTGCTGGCTCAAAATTTTCCACAACTTGTCCGCGAGTTTTTCTGGTTGTTTCAGTGAAATCCTCAAGCAAAATTTCTGGTGCATTTTCTTTTGTTATCTTTGTTATATTTTTTCCAAAAGCAGCACCAAGTGAAAATACCTGAAATCCTCCCGAATCTGTCATAGTGGGTCCTGACCAATTCATCATTTTATTTAGACCACCAATCGCCGCTACACGATCTTCACCTGGTTGCAGGTGTAAATGATAAGTATTGGCAAGAACGACTTGTGCTCCCAAATCTTTAACTTGTTCCGGCGTAAGAGCCTTCACTGTTCCCTTTGTTCCGACAACAACAAAAGCAGGCGTTTGTATTTCCCCATGATTAGTTTTCAGAATTCCGGCGCGCCCAAGTGAGTCGCCGTCATTCATCTTTTTTATAATTTTGAAATCAATTGCTGACACAAAACAAAGCATATAAGAGAACTGGCGTTTTGCAAAGACAGCACTCTGGTTTAGAATACTACCCATATGACAGATGAAACACAAAAAAAACCTGAATATGAACTTATTAGTTTAAAAGAAATTAATGAAGTAATAAATAAAAGGATTGAGAAAATTGATCGAGAATTCAAAGACGGATTTAATTTCATAAAAAATCATCCAAAAAGCGTTACTTTTTTTGGATCGGCGAGAACAATATCTACCGATAATGATTATCTAACAGCGGAAAGATTGGCCGGAAGAATTTGCAAAGAATTAGGCTATTCAGTTTTAACAGGTGGTTCAATTGGAATTATGGAAGCTGCAAACCGCGGCGCGTTTCAAGCTGGCGGAAAATCTCTTGGTCTAAATATCAAATTACCTAAAGAACAAAGAGAGAATGAATTTTTAACTGAACGCATCGTGTTTAATTATTTCTTTAGCCGAAAAGTTTGTCTTTCTTTTTCTGCTGAGGCATATATTTACTTCCCTGGTGGATTTGGAACAATGGACGAACTCTTTGAAATATTAACGCTAGTACAAACAGGAAAAATAGCAAAAGCACCAATAATTTTAGTTGGCTCATATTTCTGGAATAATTTTGATTCCTTTATAAAAGAGAATTTATTGAAAGGTAAAAAAATAGCCGACAAAGATTTAGAGCTCTATACAATCACTGATGATGAAGACAAAATACTAGAAATAATAAAAAGCGCGCCCGTTAGAGTAGGAAACGAGCACTAAAGGACTTCAGAAATATTTTTAGATGCATTAACTTCTGGTGAAGTGTTTTGTTTGAATTTTATAATAGCTTCCCCTAATTTTTCTCGTATTGTATCCGGATCAGCGACATTTCTAATTATAAAATCATTTTGCTTTCCAGCAGTTTGAACTTTTACATCACCATAATTAATAAAAGTTTTAATTGCTCCGCGAACATCGCTTGTTACATCCTGAATTTTATCAATATGCAAAATAGAAATTTCTCTTCTAAATAAACCTTTCTGTTCCACATTAATAACTTTATCGCTCGTTACAATCCATGTATCCAAATAGTAATCTGTCCAAAGAACAAATCCAATCATCCATAAAATAAAAATCCACGCGATATAGAAAAACGTCACAAGAGAATAAATGCTTCTGCCAGAAGAAGTGATTTCAATTGGTGTTGCATATACAATCACAAGAAATATTGCCGGTATAATGGCCAAAAAAAACATAGTTATAAAATGTGAAAAAAATATAAACCAATGCTGTCGCACCTGAAAAATAACGTGTTCGTCTTTATCGAGAATAATCATAAATTTTCAAAACCAGTTACGGCCAGAGTCATAATAAAAATAAAAAGTATTGATATAATCCAAAAAATTGATTTAGCAAAAATTTTTGGATTATGATAAATACCGTAACTTTTCCAATGATAAGTTAAAATTGTTGATATTGAAATAAAAACAATGATTAATATTGCCAAAATTAACCACAAAAATTCTGGCGCAATCGGCAAATTAATTGTTTGATTAAATATGTCCATTGAATAAGATTTTAGCAATAAAAATCATTTTTTGCTAAAATTACAGAACAATGAAAAATTTAGAAACAGAGAGTTACAAAGGCGTGAGGGATTTTTACCCAGAGGATATGTTTATACAGGATTACATTTTTTCTGTTTGGCATTCAGTTTTGCAGAGTTATGGATATGAACATTACTCAGCCTCTATACTAGAACCATCAGAAATATACGAGGGGAAAACCAGCACAGAGATTGTCTCTGAACAAACCTACACTTTCACCGACCGCGGTGATCGTCGAGTAACTCTACGTCCAGAAATGACTCCAACTGTTACCAGAATGGTGGCTAAAAAACAAAAAAGTCTCTCTTTCCCTTTACGCTGGTATTCAATTCCAAATGTTTTCAGATATGAAAGACCACAAAAAGGACGTTTACGAGAACACTGGCAGTTAAATGTGGATATTTTTGGTTTAGACCGCCTTGAGGCAGAATCAGAACTAATTGAAATCGCCTGTTCAATAATGAATCGTTTTGGATTAAAGCAAAGTGATTATGTTGTAAAAATTAATGATAGAAACATTATTGAAGCAATAATGAATGAATATGGACTTGATGAACAAAAGAAAAAAGAATTCAAAAAACTATTAGACAGAAAAAATAAAATTGATAATTTTGATGAAGAAATGTTTAAAATTTTAGGGAAGAACTTTGATAAAGTAATTTATCCTAATGAAAAAGTTAAAACTCTTACTGAAAAATTATCGGCCCAAGGAATAACAAACGTGGTTTTTGATCCTTTCCTAATCAGAGGTTTTGACTATTACACTGACATTGTTTTTGAAATTTTTGACACAAACGAAAATAACAGCCGTTCGTTATTTGGTGGAGGTAGATACAATAACCTTCTTACTTTATTTGGTGGTGAAAAAACTGGAACTGTGGGTTTTGGTATGGGCGATGTAACAATTAGAGAAGCGTTAGAATTACGTGGTCTATTACCAAAAACTATTTCAACATCACATGTTTCAATTTGTACAACAGATGAAAAAGTATTTGATTATGCGGCTTTGGTAGCTAATAAATTAAGAAACCTTGGCGTTGATGTAATTGTGAATTATGATGGGAAAAAAATTGGTGATCAAATAAAACGCGCTGATAAAAAAGGAATTCCTTTTGTAATTTGCGTTGGTGAATCTGAAGTCGGAAAAAAACAATTAAAGATTAAACATCTAAAGTCTGGAAAAGAAAAAGAACTGGCTATTGAACAAATTGCTAATTTTATTTCTGAATTTGTATCTAAATAATTATTCATGAACTACATCGTTTTTGACGTTGAAACTAAAAACATTTTTAGCGAAATAGGATCGAACGATCCAAGAGATTTGGATATTTCTGTAGTATCAATTTACGAGGAAAAAACAAAAACGATTAGAAGTTTTCTTCAGGAAGAATTCAAGGAAATGTGGTCTATTTTTGAAAAAGCAGACGCAATTATTGGATATAATTCTGATCATTTTGATATTCCCCTTCTAAATAAATATTATAACGGCGATTTGTCACATATTAAAAGTATTGATTTAATGGCCTGCATAAAAAATAGTTGGGGCAGAAGACCAAAACTAGATAACGTCGCTGCGGGAACACTTGGTAGAAATAAAATCGCTAATGGATTGGAGGCTGTCGAATGGTGGAAACAAGGCAAAATAGACCAAATCAAAAAATATTGTGAGGAGGATGTATTGATAACAAAGGATATTTTTGAATTTGCCCTCAAGAACAAAAAAGTTTTAATAAAAGATAAATTTTCCGACAAAATTATTGAAGTCGCGATTGATACAACTGATTGGATGACAACTGAAGAAAAACCAAAACTAACTAAATCCCTTTTTTAAAGATAAAATATAATCGATTACTGGCGAAATAAGCGTTTATAATTTTCGTGTTATAATTATAGACAAAATCATAATAATATAAGATTAAATAATCTTCATGAGCAATAAAAACACAATTATTTTTGCAATAACATTAGTTTTGGTCGGGATCGTAATTGCGGGAGGAATTTTAGTAGATCACAGAAAATCATATGTTGCAGATACATCTGGAGCCGAGGTTGTTAAATATGTTATAAACCCAGTCACGGATGATGATCATATTCTTGGTAGCCCAAATGCAGACGTAATTCTAGTTGAATACTCTGACTTTAGATGTTCATACTGCAGAGAATTTCATTTAACAATGAAACAACTGATTAACGAGTATGGTAAAACCGGAAATTTTGCATGGGTCTACAGACATTTTCCTAGGGAGGACGCCTTACAAAATACAAATTCTCTTTCAATTACAGCGGCAATAGCCTCTGAATGTGTTTCAGATTTGGGTGGAGAAAAAAAATTCTGGGATTATATTTCAAAAATTAATGAGGATTTACAAATTACTTATGATAAAGCTGATTTAGAAAATGCAGCGATAGAACTTGAAATAGATAAAGAAGAATATATCGAATGCTTAATCAGCGGCAAATTTAATGAAAAAATTCAAAAATCCATTGATGATGGTTTAATGATATATAATAATGATTCAAGCTTTGGAACTCCCTACAGTATTATTCTGACAAACACAGGAAAACAAATAGAAATAGTCGGCGCGCAAGACTATCATTATATAAAGGAAATAATTAAACAGTATACTGCTCTTAAAGATACTATTTAGTTTAATATCACAGCTTAGTAATTTCTTAATTTATCTGCTGAACCGTGTTGTCGAATTTTTTCGTGTGCCTTTGATTCAATTTGTCGAATTCTCTCGCGAGTAACACCGAATTTCTTTCCAACCTCTTCAAGAGTGTGCTGAACTCCATCATTCAAACCATGACGTAACTCCAAAATTTTCCTTTCCTTTTCTGACAAATCATTCAAAATTTCCAAAACTTGATCTCTTAAAATTCTGTGTGAAGAATCTTGGTCAGGTGAAGAAATGTTTTCATCTGGAATAAAATCACCAAGAGTAGACTTTTCATCTCCATCATCACCCACAGGATTTTCCAGTGACACTGTACTTTGATCAATTTTTTCAATTGTATAAATTTTTTCTAGCTCAAGTCCCATTTCAATAGATATTTCTTCTGGCAAAGGTTCGCGCCCAAGATCCTGAGATAATCTGCGGAAAACTTGCTTGTATTTTGCAATTGTTTCAACCATATGAACAGGAACACGAATAGTTCTTGATTGATCGGCCAAAGCACGCGTTATGGCCTGTCTAATCCACCAAGTTGCATAAGTTGAGAACTTGTACCCTTTTGTCCAATCAAATTTATCAACAGCCTTAAACAATCCGATATTTCCTTCCTGAATTAGATCAAGCAGAGTTAAATCTGGACTACGACCAACATATTTTTTTGCAATCGAAACAACCAAACGCAAATTGGCTCGAGCAAGAAGAGTTTTTGCATCGTTATCTCCCGCCTCAATTCTTTTTGCTAATTCTTTTTCTTCATGTGCGGCAATCAATGGGTATTGACCAATCTCCTTTAAATACATCTGGATTGAATCGTATTGTGATGGCGACTTACCAGCCATGTATTTTTTACTTTCATCATCGTCTTCTTTCATTTCCAAAAAGCCTCCTCCTTCCAAAATATCGATTCCGGCGGTTTCAAATTTTTCATATAAACCAGTTAAAAGCGGAACATCTGTTTCGATTGTTGGAAAATGTTTTAAAATTTCGTCATAAGTGACAAACCCTCTTTCTTTACCTTTATCTAAAAGTTTATTAACTCTTTGGTCTTTATCTTTTTTGCTGACCGGAGCATTGTTGATTATTGAAATCTTTTTTGTTTTTATTGGTTGAGCTTTTTTGAAAGCTTTTTTTGTGCTACTTTTATTTTTTTTGACAACGACTTTCTTTTTCGACATGAAAATTTATTATATCAGATTTATTCTTCTTTATTAATGGCCTCTAACTCTTTGGAAACCTCATTGATTCTTATTAGTAATTGATCCTCCTCATTCTCGTTCTTACTTTGCTCTTGTTTTTTAAGCTCAAGTAAAAGCCTTTCTCTCTTCTTTAGCAAGTATTTAAGCCGTAGATTGACAATTAGCTCTTTTAAATCTTTTTTGATAATCTTTTCATCGCCATAGCTATTTTCTATTGCAAAAAGAATATCATCGATAGAATCCTTGATTATTTGCCATACAACATTGTACTCATCACCTAAAATCTCCCTGATTTGATTACGAGCGATCTCTACATCAATAACTTTTTCTGGCAATCGCTCTTGCCATAAAATTAATCCGAAAATTCTTTTTTCAATCGTCATCTGATCTTTGCTTCTAGAAATAATATTATTATTTTTTCGAGCTGCGTTATTTATCACTGGATCAGATTTGTAATTTTGTAAATCAGCATAAATAGCTTCTTCTTTTATTCCTAATTTTTCACTGACAATTTTGATGAAGTGAGCTTGGTCAATTTTATTTTTCATCATAAATAAGTACGGAATAACTCTTTTAGAAACAGAAATACCGATTTCTCTATCGTCAGTTGTTTCAATTTTAATCTTTTGTATCAAAACTTCTATAATATGTTTTGAATTTTTTACAGTTTCCCGCCACTTTTTAATATCATCAAGAATCATGTCTGCAGGATCTTTTTCACCCAAAATGTTTGCAATTTTTACATCCATACCAAGTGCCAATGCCATCTGCCAGGCTCTCTCTGATGCCTTGAACCCCGCACTGTCTGAGTCATATGCGATAACCATTTTTGGCGAAATTCTTGAAATCATTTCAAGCTGTCTTTCAGTTAAAGCCGTTCCACTTGAAGCAACGGCATTTGTATAACCAGCCTGATGACACATAATTAAATCCATTTGACCTTCAACCAAAATTGAAAAATCATGTTTTCTAATACTACTTTTAGCTTTATTAAAACCATAAAGTACCTCTGATTTTTTGAACAATTCGGTTTCTGGACTGTTTATGTATTTTGCAGTTTCTTTATCCTCTGGACCAAAAATTCTACCGGAAAAAGCAATTGGCTCTCCGGTGGAATTGAAAATTGGAAACATTATTCTGCTTCTAAAAGCATCATAATATCTACCCTTTTCGCCCTTCTTGATCATTCCAGATTCAGTAATCAATGAATCTTTATGACCTTTTTTTGAAAGAAATTCGTAAAGATTTTGCCAACCTTCTGGTGCAAAACCAATCCTCCATTCTTTTATTGTTTTTTCTTTTAACCCACGCTTTTGAAGATATTCTAAAGCAGCTTTGTTATTAGACAAACTTTCCTCAAAATATTTTGTTGAATCTTCCAAAACTTTCTTGAGTTGTTTATTTTTTATATCTAATTCACTTGATTCATGCGTAATTTTAATTCCTGCACGATCAGCCAGAATTTTTAGCGAACCCTGAAAATCAGTTGACTCAAAATGTTCAACAAAGGAAAAAATATCGCCTTTTGCTCCACAACCGAAACAATAGTAACTGTTTCTTTCTGGAGAAACGAAAAAAGACGGGGTTTTTTCATTGTGAAAAGGACATCTGCCTTTGTAATTCTTTCCCGCTTTTTCTAGCTTGATGTATGATTCGACAACTTCTTTGATGCCTAGTCGCTCTTTTATTTTTTCTACATCATTATGCGACATTATTTTTTATTTTACTTATTCTTCCTCCAAAGCTTGAATCATTTCGTATTCAGCCATAGCTTTATCTTCAATTTCTTTTGCTCTCGCAAATTTCTTGCTACCTGGGAATCCTGTTCCAGCTGGAATCAAGCGACCTAAAATAACATTTTCCTTCAAACCGCCTAATGGATCTTCTGCTCCACGAATAGCAGCATTGATAAGCACTTTGTCGTGTGTTGGAAAGAAGCCGCTGACAAGAAGCTTTTTCTAGACAAAGAAACTTCAGTAATACCGAGAACAACTGGTTCAGCTTTTGCTTTTATTCCACCATTTGTATCAATAGCTTTATTTTCTTCAATAAAGTCATCCTGATTAACAACGTCACCAACAGTGAATTTTGTATCTCCACCATCAATAACTTTTACTCTTGAAAACATTTGTCGAACGATTATTTCGATGTGTTTTCTAGAAACCGATTCACCTTGTAACTCGTAAACTTTGTTAATTTGATGAATAATATAATCTTCGGCTTTGTCCTCACCTGCATATTTGAATATTTCAGCAATATCAGCAGAACCATCAGACAACATTTGACCTTTCAAGACTTCATCACCAACTTTTACCAAAGCAGTTCTGATGTGAGTAACAACATATTCGCTGTTTTTCTTTGTCTTAGCTTTACCACCTTCTTTTGGTGATATAACAATGATTTTATCTTTTCCTTCTTCTCTTATCTCGGAAATAATTCCATCATTTTTAGCAATTAAACATGGACTCTTTGGTTTTCTTCTTTCAAAAACCTCTTCTACACGAGGCAAACCTTGTGTAATGTCTCCACCAACAGATGCTGTACCTCCGGCGTGGAATGTTCTCATTGTTAATTGTGTTCCAGGTTCACCAATCGCTTGGGCTGCAACAGTACCGACAGCTTCGCCCAAATCAATAAGTTCATCTTTACCAAGATCCATTCCGTAACACATACTGCAAATACCGTGACTAGTCTCACAAGTTAGAGGTGATCTAACTTTTACTTCTGGAACTCCAGATTCTTCAATTACTTGAGCATCATCTTTTGTAATTAAATGACCTTTTCCAAATATTTTTTTACCTTGTGAATCTTTTAGATCTTCAGCCAAAACTCGACCACGAATTTTCTTTGAAAGAGAAATTTCAATTCCTGAATCACTTGATTGTTTCTTAATTGTAATTGATTTTTTTGTATTACAATCTGCTTCTCTAACGACAACGTCCTGGGCCACATCGAATAGTCTTCTGGTCAAATAACCTGCGCGAGCAGTGTTCAAAGCTGTGTCTGTCAAACCTTTTCTTGAACCGTGAGTAGAAGTAAAGTATTCGATCGGACTAAAACCTTCCTTACTGTTTGAAAGAATTGGTGTTTCGATTTCTTCACCTCTTGAGTTAACGATAAGGCCTTTCATACCAGCCATGTTTGTAATTTGTCCAAGAGAACCTCGGGCTCCAGATTTCCACATGTCATAAACGGAACCATTTGGATCAAGAGTTGCAGGAATAAAACTTTCAATTTTAGTTTTAGCTTCGTGCCAAATAGTTGTAAGTTTTCTTTTCTTTTCAGCTTCTGACAATAAACCGTCGTTGTACTGATTCTTGATTAATTTAACTTGCTCCAAGGCAGCAGCAATAATTCCCTCTTTTTCTGGTGGAATTTGCAAATCGTCAATCGCCCAACTGACACCTGATCTAGTTGCATAAGTAAATCCGAATTTTTTAATTTGATCCAAAATTTCTGGTAGTCCTTCCAAACCGTATTTGTTAATAAAATCATTAACAATTTTACCCATTTTTTTCTTATCAATTTCTTCATTTATAAATGGATAATCTTTTGGCAAGATAGCATTGAACATAATTCTACCTACTGTTGTTTCAATTGCATCTTTATTACCATCTACATATTTTGTGCCAGGTTTAGTTTTAACAAGAACTTTGGCTCGTAGACCAACGATATCATAATCGTTTGCTGTCATGGCCAAATTTGGGCCAGGAAAACGCATTCCTTCACCTTTTTCTCCCTTAACAATCTTTGTCATCCAAAAACATCCAAGCAAAATATCAAGTAGTTTTGCCGCGATAACTGGATCACCAGAACCTGGTTTCAAAACGTTTTTATCTGCTGACATTATTTCACGAGCTTCGTATTGAGCAACAATAGAAAGTGGAACGTGAACGGCCATTTGGTCACCATCGAAGTCAGCGTTGAAAGCTGTACAAACTAATGGGTGAACCTGAATAGCATTCCCTTCAATCAAAACTGGTTGGAATGCCTGAATACCAAGTCTGTGCAAAGTTGGAGCACGGTTTAACAAAACATATTTATCTTTGATAACCTCATCAAGAATTTCCCAAACTTCTGGAGACTGTTCATCAATTAGACGACCTGCGCCACGAATATTAAAGGCTAGTTCACTTTTCAATAGTTTTGAAATAATAAATGGTCTAAATAATTCAAGAGCCATGTGTTTTGGTAAACCACATTGATTCAATGCTAAATCTGGACCAATAATAATTACTGAACGTCCAGAATAGTCGACTCGTTTTCCAAGCAAGTTTCCTCGGAAGAATCCTCTTTTACCTTTTAAGTTATCAGCCAAAGATTTTAATGGTCTTTTTTGAGCTTGGCTTGCCATACTTGAACTTGAACTATGGCGAATACTGTTATCAATCAAAGCATCAACTGCTTCTTGTAGAATTCTCTTTTCATTTCTCAAAATAACGTCTGGAGCACCAATATCCTGTAGTTTTTTCAAACGATTATTTCTATTAATAACTCTTCTGTACAAATCGTTTACATCTGAAGTCGCTTGTCGTCCACCATCAAGAGCCACCATCGGTCGAAGTGCTGGTGGAATAACTGGAATGTGTTGCATAAACATCCACTCAGGACGAATTTCAGATTTCATCATCGCTCTGATCAAACTTATTCTTCGGTTTAATTTTTCTTTTTGTGGGCCAGTCGCATCAGCAATTCTAGCTTCTAATTTTTTCAAAAGCTCTTCAAGATTTAATGATTTAAACAATTTGAAAATTGCTTCAGCACCAATTTCTGCCTCAAAAACTGAACCATATTTCATTGAGAATTTATGGTAAACAACTTCATCTAAAACCTGACCTTCTAACAAAGAATCGATTTCTTGTTTTGTTTGAACATAGAGAGATTTTAATTTTTCCTTTGTTTTCTCATCTTGAGCAGATTTGCTTTTATTTTTATATTCAGCTTCAAGATCATTTAGAACTCTTTTCTTTTCAGTTTCATGAACCTCTGTAACCAAGTAACCTGCGAAATAGACGACTTTTTCAACGTCAGTTGAATTCATTCCAAGTAGAGTACTTATTCTTGATGGAATACTTCGTAAAAACCAAATATGAGCTACTGGACTAGCAAGGGTGATGTGGCCCATTCTTTCACGGCGAACAATAGATCGAGTTATTTCAACTCCACATTTTTCACAAACAATTCCTTTATATCTAATTCCACGATATTTTCCACAGTAACATTCATAATCTCTTTCTGGACCGAAAATTCTTTCATCAAACAAACCGTTTTTTTCTGAACGTTGTGTTCGATAATTGACAGTTTCTGGTTTTGTCACTTCACCATGTGACCACTCTAAAATTCGATCAGGCGAAGCAAGCTTCAAAAAGATTTTATCAATCGCTGGTTTTTTATATGTTTTTCTTTGCATGGTATTGTTTGTTATTAATTATTTTTCATCACCCTTAACGTTGTCATCATTTTCATCCGCATGTTTGATATCGATATCAAGGCCTAAACCTCTCATATTGTTTACCAAAACATTAAATGATGCCGGTACGTTTGCTTGAGTAATTGGTCGACCCTTCACAATCGCATCAAACGCTGCAGAACGTCCAACTATATCGTCAGATTTATAAGTCAAAACTTCACGTAGAGTATGAGCTGCGCCGTGTCCAAGTAATGCCCAGACTTCCATTTCTCCGAATCTTTGACCACCGTTTTGGGCCTTACCACCAAGAGGTTGTTGTGTAATAAGCGAATATGGTCCAATTGAACGCATGTGAATCTTGTCTTCAACCATGTGATGTAGTTTCATCATGTACATGTATCCAACAGAAATATCTTGTTCAAATTTTTCTCCAGTTCGTCCGTCATACAAAGGCATTTTACCGTTTGTATTAAATCCGGCCTTTGCAAGTTCTTCACGAATTTCAGGAACTGTTGCTCCAGAGAATGAAGGGCAAATTGCTTGATAATCCAAAGCATTTGCAGCAAGTCCAAGGTGCAATTCTAGAATTTGTCCAAGGTTCATACGACTTGGAACACCAAGTGGAGTCAAAATAATATCAACTGGAGTACCATCTTCTGTATATGGCATATCTTCAGCTGGTAATATTTTTGAAATAACACCTTTGTTACCGTGTCGGCCAGCTAATTTGTCACCAACCTGAATAACACGAAGTTGTGCAACTTCAACATGAATTCTTTTTATAATTCCTGAATCAAGTTTGTCACCTTTTTCTCTTGAAAAGATTTTTACTGCAACAACACGACCTCGGAGACCTCCTTCAGCTCGTTTTGAAGAATCTTTTACATCACGTGATTTTTCACCGAAAATTGATCGAAGTAATCTTTCCTCTGGAGTCAATTGAGTTTCACTCTTTGGAGTAATTTTACCGACCAAAATATCATTTGGACGAACTTCAGCACCAACTCGAATGATACCTTCTTCATCAAGATTCTTTAATTTAATATCACCGACGTTTGGAATATCAGAAGTTGTAATCTCTGGTCCAAGTCTAGTATCGCGAACATTTATAACAACTTCTTCAAGATGAATTGATGTTAATGTGTCATCTTTTACAAGTCTTTGTGAAAGAATAATCGCGTCCTCGTAGTTTGAACCTGACCAAGACATAAATGCGACAAGTAAGTTTTTACCGAAAGCAATTTGTCCATTATCACTTGTAGAGCTATCTGCAAGTAAATCTCCTTTCTTTACTTTGTCACCAACTTCAACTACCGGCTTATGACCAAAAGCAGTGAAACTGTTTGTTCGGCGAAGATTTTCTAGTTCGTATTCTTTATTTTCTTTACCGTTATTAACAACGATCTTTCGAGCATCAACTTTTTCTACAACACCGGCTTCTTCAGCACGAATAACTCGGTTTGAATGTTTTAGTGCGGCTTCTTCAATTCCAGTCGCGACAATAGGAGCTTCGGTTTTTAGTAATGGCACAGCTTGTTTCTGCATGTTTGATGCCATCAAAGCTCGGTTTGCATCATCGTGCTCCAAAAATGGAACCATTGAAGTAGCAACGGAAAAAGCTTGGTTTGGAGAAATATCAACATAATCTACTTCCACGCTTTTAATAACATTTGGTGTTCCGTGAATTCTAGCAGTTACATATTTTTCAACAAAAGTATTATTTTCATCGAGTTTTGCTGCGGCATGAGCAATTGCATATTTTTCTTCCTCATGAGCATTCATGTATACAATTTCATTCGTAACTTTTCCTTTTTCAACTTTCAAATATGGGGTTTCGATCATTCCGTATTTATTTGTTCTCGCATAGCAAGAAAAGCGCAAAATCAATCCAATGTTTGGACCTTCTGGCGTTTGAATAGGACAAACACGACCATAGTGAGATGGGTGCACATCACGAACTTCAAGTCCGGCTCTTTCTCTTGTTAAACCACCTGGGCCTAATGCAGAAACAGTTCTCAAATGTTCGATTTCAGTCAACATGTTTTCTTGTTGCATGAATTGAGACAATTGGTTTGTTGTGAAGAATTCTTTAATTCTTGCTTGCAAAGGTCTTGGAGTAATAAAATTTGTTGGCAAAGTTGTAGAAGTATCGATTGTCGACATTCTGTTTTGAATGTTTCTTCTCATTTGAGCAAGACCAGTTCTAACTTTTTGTTGTAGTAATTCTCCAACAAATCGAACGCGGCGTGATCCCAAATGATCAATATCATCTTCTGTTGCGTCTGGTGTGTGATTCAATTCAACAATGTGTGAAATGATCAAAGCCAAATCATCTATGTCGATAATTTTCTTTTGAAGAGCTTTTTTATCTGTAGGCAAACCAAATCGATTGTTGAATTTAAAACGTCCAACTTCTGACAAGTCGTAACGTTCTTCACTTAATATTGAGTTAACAAATTCTCTGGCATTTTCCAAAGTTGCTAAATCGCCATCTCGAAGTCTCTTATAAATATCCAAATATGCATGTTCAAGTTCTTTAACAGGATCTTTTGCTAGGGTTTTCTTTAGGGCGTCGATTGTAAAATCATGACCCTTGAACATTTTTAGAATTGCCTCATCCGTTGAAGCGCCTAAAACTCTTAGGAAAGTTGTAACTGGGAATTTTCTGTTTCGATCAATTCTGACATAAACCACATTGTCAGCATCAGTTTCGAATTCTATCCAAGCTCCACGTGAAGGAATGATTTTTGCACCAAACAAAATTCTTCCTCTAATCAGGTTAGTTGTGAACAAAACTCCGTATGAACGAGCAAGTTGAGGGACAATAACTCTCTCGACACCGTTAATAATGAAAGTACCGTGTCTTGTCATTATTGGAAACTCTGAAAGGAAAATATCCTGTTCTTTTGAAGTTCCAAGAGCCTTATTTATTAGGGTTGCTCTAACTTTTAGTGAAGCTTCATAAGTAAGGTGATTAAATCTTGCCTCACGACTAGTTAATTTTGGTTTCTCAAAAATTAGTTCACCAAGTTTTAACTCGAATTTTTTTGCAGAATAATCTGTTGTTGAAGAAAATTCACTAAAAACATCTCGCAATCCATCTTTTATTAACCAATTAAATGATTCGACCTGACCTTCAAACAAATTTGGTAATTCAATCAGCGGTTTTCGATACTTTGCAAAATGTTTTTTTTCTCTCTGACCGACTGTTTTTGATTCATCTTTAGTGAACTTGGTGGTTTTCATAGTTACAGGCACAAAAAGTCAGCGAGGCTCTGTATCTCTCAAGAGCTTCGCCTTCTTCAGATTAATTAATTTTTATAATTTTTTAAAAGCTGCATTAGCAGGCTTTTGTTATTTCCTAATATTAAAACCGCATTTTCTGTCAAAACACAATCCCCTTTAGCGTTGACAGAAATAATAAACTATAAATAAAGTTTGGTCAACAAGTTGTCCACATTTAAACCAGTTATTGAGCCTTTTTAGCGATTTTTAGCCCGCCACTCATCAATTTTTTTATGATTTCCGCCCAAAAGTACTGGTGGGACTCTATAATTTTTGCCCTTAATACTTATATTTACAGGCCTGGTATACACTTTGCTTGAAGAAATTCTGTTTTCTTCTGGGGATAAGTCATTGCCAAGTACACCTTTTAGTTGTCTAGCTATTGAATCAACTAAAATCAAAGCTGGTAATTCACCACCAGTCAAAACAAAAGGACCAATTGAAATCTTTTCTGTTTTGTAAACTTTATTTACTCTTTCATCAATTCCTTCGTAACGACCAGAAATAATTATTAAGTGATCAATTTTCTGCGCAATTTTTTTCGCAACAGTCGTATCAAATTGTTTTCCTGATGGTGATAAGAAAATTATTTTATAATTTTTATTTTTGCCAATTGCTTTTTGAATTGCTTTTATAATTGGCTCAGCCTGAATCACCATTCCTGGACCACCACCGTATGGTTTTTGATCAATTCTTCGCCATTTGTCTTTTGTAAAATCACGAGGATTATAAAATTTCACTTTTATTTTTTTATCAGCAATTGCACGACCAATAATAGACTCGTTTATATAAGAACTCATTGAATCTGGAAAAAGTGAAATAATATGAAAATTCATGTTTGTAAGATTAGCCTATTTTATTTTTTAAGACAAATTAAAAAACACAAACACTTTTTGAGTTCCTCCGCAGGCTCATTTTGGTCAAATGTAAATTGACTAAAATGATGCCGAGGACTGGAACGAATAAAAGCTGTTTGTGCTTTTTAATTTAAGTTAGATTTTCAAATCAGCTACTGCATCATCAACTGACGCAATTGATCTTTTGCCACCTTCTGGCTCATTGATCTTCAAGTTAACACGGGCGGTATTTTTCATACCAACAACTCGTAAAAGAGTTCTGATCGCTTTTGCAGTATTACCTTGGCGACCAATAATCTTTCCCATATCTTCTGGATTAACTGTCAAAGTTAACAAAACTCCCATTTCATCAACTGTTCTATCAATTTTTACATCGTTAGGATTATCAACCAAAGTTTTAACAACATACTCTAGAAATTGATAATCGAGTTCTCTATCTGTCATTTTTCTATCTGTTAGGCCAATAATGGCAGTACCGACTGGTAGACTGCTGAAACAATTATAATATTAAAATCAAGCAAGAGTCAATTTAAGAAGGCTATGCTACTGGAGCGGCTGGTGCTGCGGCTGCTTCACCCTCTTTTTTTACTTCTTCTTTTTTAATTGGGCTCTTTTTTGGTAAAACATTAATCTTTTTGCCAGTAATAACTTTCTTATTTATAAATAGGTTATGGATTGTATCAGAAAGTTTTGCACCTTTTGACATCCAATATGTTACCCGCTCAGAATTTATTCTTGTCTCGTTTTTATCACGAGCATCGTATGAACCAAGAATTTCTAAAAACTTTCCACTCTTGGTGCTATTCTTTGAATCTGTTAAAACAATACGAAAAGTTGGTTCGTTTTTCTTTCCTACACGTTGTAATCTTATAGCTAACATAGGCGCCATACTACCAATTCTCCTTTGTCTCGTCAACATAAATCTGCTACAGTTCAATAGTAAAAATTATGTTTAATAAAAAAACTGCAATAGAAGGAAAGATTTCAACGACCGGAAAAGGTATTGGTTTTGTTGAAAATCCAGACGGTGGAGAAGATATTTTAATAGAATTGGACAAATTAAATACAGCTTTACCTGGCGATATGGTCAGAGTTGTATTAACTGGAGGTAAAAAAGACGATCGTCTGCTTGGCGAAGTAATTGTAATCCTAAGTCGAGCTAGAGAGCAATTTGTTGGAACGATACAAAAAGAAATCGGCCAGTGTCTAATTAGACCTGACAATTTCAAAATATATACAAGTTTTCTACTTCAAAAAGAGGATGTAGATAAAGTAAGTCATAATGACAAAGTTTTGATTAAATTCATTAAATGGGAAAAAGGTGAACAATATCCGACTGTTAGCCTGCTAAAAATCTTTGGTCAAAAAGGAATTCACGAAGTTGAAATACAATCAATCATTTTTGAAAAAGGTTTTGATTCAAAATTCCCCGCTCCTGTTGAAACTGAAGCAGAGATGCTTAAAAAAGAATGGCAAAAAATTCCTGAATCAGAAATTGCAAAACGTCGCGATGTTAGAAATGAAGATGTAATGACAATTGACCCTATCGATGCCAAGGATTTTGATGATGCAATTCATATTAAAAAATTACCTAATGGAAATTTTGAAGTCGGTGTTCATATCGCCGATGTTTCCCATTATGTTCGTCTTGGTACAGCACTTGATGATGAAGCTTTTCAAAGAGGTACGTCAGTATATTTGGTAGATCGAACAATTCCAATGTTGCCAGAAATTTTATCAAACGATTTGTGTAGCTTGAATCCTAACGAAGAAAAACTTTCTTTCAGTTCAATTTTCGAAATGACAACTGACGCTGTAGTAGTAAAACGTTGGTTTGGTAAAACTATTATGAAATCTAAAAAAAGATTTTCATATGAAGAAGCTCAAGCAGTTCTCGATGCCGGAAGTGGAACTTTTTATAACGAATTAAACGAGTTAAACAAACTTGCCAAAATTCTTAACAAAAGAAATAAATCAGCCGGTGCAATTGAATTTGAAAGAGAAGAAATAAAATTCGTTCTTGATAAAGATGGTAGACCAATTAAAATTGTTAAAAAAGAACCTCTAGAAACTCATAAATTGGTTGAGAACATGATGCTTTTATCAAATCGTGAAGTTGCAAAATTTATTCATGATAAAGGTCGTGGTATGGGTGGTGAACAAAATAAATTGATGTATCGTGTTCACGATATTCCAAGTCGAGAAAAAATTGCAGATTTAACTGCATTCCTAAAGGTTCTTGGGTACAACTTGAAACTTAATACCGACGGTGAAATTTCTGCAAAAGACTTAAATGATTTGTTTGCTGAAATTGAAGGAAAAGATGAGGAGCAATTGATAAAATCTGCAGCCGTGAAAACAATGAGTAAAGCAATTTATTCAAACGAAAACACTGGTCACTTTGGATTGGCTTTCGAATATTACACACATTTTACTTCTCCAATCCGCAGATATCCTGACTTATTAGTTCATAGAATTGTTGAAAAATTCATCAATAATCAAAAATTAGATAAACCAGAAATTATTCGTCTTGAAAAAGGTGCATCACTTGCAACCGAACGAGAGATTTCTGCTGCCGAAGCTGAACGTGAATCAATTAAATACAAACAAGCAGAATATATGGCTGGACATATCGGTGAAACATTTGACGGTGTAATTTCTGGTGTAACTCCCTGGGGCATTTATGTTCAATTGAAGGAAACTTTATCTGAAGGAATGGTTCATATTTCAAAACTTGGTGAAGATTATTTCAAGTTAGAAGAAGCGAAATATCAAATTGTTGGTGAAAAAACTGGTAAAAAATATAAACTAATGGATCAAGTAAAAGTTAAAATTGAAACGATTGATCTTGATAGAAACAATATCAGTATGGTTTTGGTGAAATAGAAAATTGAAGCGAATAATAGTTTTGGCCGCAGTTTTTACTTTGCCCACTGAGTTCCCTCATCGAATGCAACTGACAACAGTTGTGAGGCTCCACCATTCATAGTTACTCCATACAAAATACCTGCACGTCCCATTGTTTCCCTGTTGTGTGTAATTAAAATTAATTGAGAATTCCTTGAGAGATTTTCAATCATATCACCATATTTTCGGCTGTTGGCTTCATCAAGAGCGGCATCAGTTTCATCAAGAATAATAAAAGGTGGAGGATTTACTTGCGAAATTGCAAACAGCAATGCAATTGAGGTTAAGGCGCGTTCGCCACCAGAAAGCATCATCAGACTGCTAATTTTCTTTCTTGGAAGACTAACTTTTATATCAATTCCTTCTTCTGTTTCTTCTTCTGCATCAATATCATCTGGAATATCTGATTCATCAAAAGACAAATCCGTATCACGTTTTTTACGTACTTCAGTTTTAATTATTTTTATTGAAGCAGTTCCTCCACCGAACATTAATTCAAAATACGCCTGGAACTCGGTATTAATTTTTACAACACCTTCATGAAATTTTGTTTCAATTTTTTGACCTAATTCATCAATCAAAGTTTTAAGAGAAGCAGAAGATTTTTCCAAATCCTCAATTTCTTTAATCAAGAAAACATCACGCTCTGAAGCATCAGTATATTCTCTCATTACATCATCGCCTGTAGCACCTCCACCCGATTCTTCGACTCTTATTTTCATTCTTTCAAGTTTCTTGCGTCTCTCAAGTTGAATTTCTCGCCCTTCTTTTCCAATTTCTGGTGCCAAAACTATATTTTCGTAGTCTAGAACTTCTCGTCCGACTAGAACAGCGGCCTCTGTTAATTCTTGCTTTAATAAAATTTCATCTCTATTCAAAATATCAAGAGCCACTGCATGTTTTGAAATTTCCTGTTGAATTTCATTTTTCTCTGACATCAAAATAATAATTCTTTTTTCTGCTTCAAGTGAGCTTGATTTGTCCTCATCCAATTTTTGTCGTGAAGAGGCAATTTCTTGTCGCGCTGAATTTTCTCTATTTTTAATTTCACTTAAAGCGATTTTTATTTCGTCACTTCTTTTTTGATATCTACTAATTTCAGATTTAATTTCAGCCAATGTATCATCACCTTCCGTTTTACTATTTAGAAATGTTTTAACTAATTCAGAAATCTTTTTAATTAACGCTCGTAGTGCACCAACATCTGAAACAGATTCGGCTTCATGATCAAAATCGTCAATTCTATTTTTTATTTCAACTAGTTCTTGTCTTGTAACTGAAATCGCTTTCTCTTGATTATTTTGCCTTTCAGCGAGCTTAGTCAAAGAAGCAATTTGTCCTTCAACACGACCTTCTTCCTTTAATAAATCTTCCTTTTCCTTGGTAATTTCAGAAATTTGATTTTCAAGATCTTTAATTTTTGTCGTTAATTCGTTGTTGGTTTGATTATGAGTCAATTCCTCTGCTTTCTTTATTTCCACCTCGATTTCCTCCAAACGTTTTTTTGGTGATTCAATATTTTTTGAGAGTTCTGCTTTTTGATTTTTTAAATATTCTGATTCAATTTTCAAATATTCACGATAAAGAACAAGCAAATCTTCTTTCATCTTTTTTCCCTCTTCAATTTTTTCAACTTGTTTTTTAAGGAATTTAATGTGAGGTGCAATTTCTCTTCGTAAAGATTGAACTTGATTTATATTCTCTTCAGTTTTAACCAATTTTCTTTCACTTTCAATTTTCTTGTATTGAAAAATCTTCAAACCTAAAGCATCCTCTAACATTGATTTTCTTTCTTTAGGACTTGAATTCAAAATTCTATCAGCTTCACCCTGAGAAATAATATGGTGTCCGCTTGAACCAATGTTCGCGGATGCCAAAAGCTCAATAATATCTTTTAGTCGAACTTCAGAACCATTTATTAAATATTGATTTACGCCATCGCGATGAACAACACGTTCAAAAATAACATCATCGAAATCAATCGGAAGAAGTTTTTTTGAATTATTAAAAGTTAGTTTAACAGAAGCTTTCGCCTGTTTAACGATTGACGGCGTTCCATTAAAAATCAAATCCTCGCCTCTTTTACCACGCATTGATTTTAGTGATTGTTCTCCCAAAACAAAACGAAAAGCTTCGGCAATATTAGATTTACCAGAGCCATTCGGTCCAACGATAGCCGAGATTGGTGAATTAAATTTTAAACTTGCTTTTTTAGCAAAAGATTTAAAACCAGAGATTTCTAATTCTTTTAAATACATTAGAAGAATATTATAGCAAATAAATATACTTATTTGGATGAGGCAGCTTCCTTTAGCAAAACTTTCTGGGCAACATCTTGTTCGGCCTCTTGTTTTGATTTGCCTTCACCAAAATCAATTTCTTTGTCACCATAAAACAATGCCACGGTGAATTGTTTATCATGATCAGGACCTTCTTCTTTAATTGTTTTATAAGTTGGTGTTATACCAAGTTTTTCCTGAACGACTTCCTGTAATTTACTTTTTGCATCAATCCATGAACCTTTTTGAATGATACTTTCTAAACGGCTCATCAAATTTTGATAAATAAATAATTTAGCGACTTCATATCCTTGATCCAAATAAATAGCGCCGATTACTGATTCAAAAGTATTAGCCAAAATATATTGTCTTGCTCGACCCTTATCTTTTGCTTCACCACGTGACAAAAGCAAATATTCATTAAAACCAAGATCACCTGAAACATCTGAGATTGTTTGTGTATTAACAAGTGAAGCACGCAAAGAAGTTAAATCTCCTTCGGTTTTATTCGGAAAACTACGATACAAATAATCAGTAGTCGCTAATTCCATAACTGCGTCTCCCAAAAATTCTAGACGTTCATTGTGTTGTAAATTGCTACCGCGATTCTCATTTAAATATGACCGATGTGTAAATGCTTGTTTTAAAAGCTCCAAATCATTAAAAGTGACGCCGATTTTGTCTGCTATTATTTTGTAATCAATTTTTGAATTCAAGGCTTAAAATTAGGATGTAGTAACCGCGGCGTCAACTTCTACTAGCTTCTTTACCGCTTTGGTAACTAAAGGCAGGATATCATCATAAAAATTAAGGTCAAGAATTTCAGAAAGTTTAAACCAACGTGCGTCATCAAGTCCGCCCGATTCACCAAGCTTTAATTCTGTATATTTTGATTTTGCTAAAAAGTAAACGACTTGTTTTCGATGTTGACCTTTTTCCGGATGATTAGCTACATATTCGTTTTCACCAATTTTTTCAACAATTTCAATATTAATACCTAATTCTTGCTGAATAGCACGAACAGCTCCATCAGTTTCAGTTTCATCTTTTTCTATTCCACCTTTTGAAAGTGTCCAGTGTCCAAATACATCATGAACCAAAGCAATAAAAATTTCGCCTTCACTTACAGAATAGATAACGGCTCCGGCTTTTTTCTCAATTGGCATTTCTTCAAATGGAATATCGCGACGCTTCTTTGGCTTCCCATCATCTTTTCCTGGTTCACCAATTTCTTTATAAACGGCACCCAAAACTCCGTTCACAAATTTACTGGACGACTCACCGCCAAATGTTTTTGCTAATTCAATAGCTTCGTTAATAGCAACTTTTGAAGGAACTTCATCACGATCAGAAAATAATAATTCTGCTAAACCAATTCGTAAAATATTTCTATCCACAACAGAAATTTTATCCAGTGGCCAGTCAGGCGCAGCTTTTGTAATAATTTTATCTAGCTCAGATTTTTTGCTTAAAACCAATTCAACCAAATTCTTCATAAAAGGAGCATCACTTATTCCTGGAGCAAATTCTGTCGCATTTCGTAAAATAGATTCATCAACATCTAATGGCAAATTTCCTCTAAAATCCCACTCAAAGAGGGTTTGTAACACTATTGATCGTGAAAGGTGCCTATTCGCCATGTTTTTAAAGTACTGATTAATTCTAACTTTTTTTAAAAATAAAGTAAAGAAATATTAAACAAAAAACCGATCTTTCGACCGGTTCTTTTATTTATTTCGCTTTCTTTTCTGTGGATTTTTCTGTAGCCTCTATTTTCTTTGCCTTCTTTTCTAATTTTTTTGTAACATTAATTACCTGTCGACCTCTGTATGTTCCAGAAATTGGTGAAACTCTGTGACGCAACGATAAAGAACCAGACTGGTCACGAGTCATAGCAGGTTTTGTTAATTTTATGTGAGCTCTTCTGTTTCCAGTGTGTGAGCTATTGCTGCGCATTCTTACTACCATAGTGACGAAGAGTGTAACAAAACTCTAAAACAAAGGCAAGTAAGAGATTAGGTGTGGCTGGTTTTAGCAAAGTTTTTACAAAAACTTTTTCGATGAACGGAACTTAATCCATGTTTCTTTATTGCTTGGCAATGTGCAGCCGTGCCGTAACCTTTATTTACTTCAAAAGAATATTCAGGATATTTTTTTGCTAAATTAACCATAAATTTATCGCGCATTACTTTGGCCACAATTGAAGCAAGGGAAATAATTGATTCTTTTTCATCTCCACGAATAATTGTTTTTTGATTTTTAAATTTTTCTGGAGCATAAAGAGAACCATCAAGGAGAATTTGATCATCTGTCTTAATTTTTAATTTTTCAAGTCCTTTTTCAATACACTTTTTAATAACGACGCTTATACCAAATTTATCAATATCGGCCGCCGATTTTGTTTCATAATCAAAATTCAAAAATCCTTGTTCTTGCCATATTATTATTTCTCTAAACCATTCATTTCTTTGTTTCTCTGAAAGTTTTTTTGAATCGCGTAAATTTTTTCTTTGTTTAAGTTTTTTAAAAAATTCGTAATTTTCTACAGTCATAGCCAAAATACAAACGGAAACCGGCCCAGCCAAAGGACCACGTCCAACCTCATCTATACCAATTACGAATTTCATAGTCTGATATTAAATTTACTTTGCGATTTATGTTTGTGCTTTTATAATACCAGTATGAAGCCCGATTTCACACATCTCCACGTTCATAGCCATTACAGTCTTTTAAATGCCTTACCAAAAATTCCTGAATTAGTTTCTCGCGCAAAAGAAAATGGAATGAATGCGTTGACATTAACTGACAATGGAAATTTGTACGCTGCGATTCCCTTTTATCAAGAATGTTTGGAAAATGAAATCAAGCCAATTATCGGAGTTGATTTTTATGTTGCAAATCGCACGCGACTTGATAAAGAAACTAGAATTGACACGGCAAGAACTAGATTGGTTTTACTAGCAAAAAATAAAGAGGGTTATAAAAATTTAATTAAACTTGTTACTGATTCACATCTTGATGGCTTTTATTACAAACCACGAATTGATAAAGAATTAATAAGAAAATATAACAAAGATTTAATTTGTATTTCTCCGGCCTTTGGTGGTGAAGTTTCAAACTTACTACGAGTAAATGATTCTACGAAAGCAAAACAAATAGTAAATTTTTATGAAGAACAATATGGGAAGGAAAATGTTTATATTGAAATTTGTCATCATCCCGAAATTGAAGGTTTTGCCGAACTTACTCAAAAAATAAAAAACTTTACAAAAGAAAATAATTTTCAATTAGTTGCAACTCAAGATGTCTATTATATGAATAAGGATGATAAAGAAGCTCGACGAACTTTGTTAATGGTTCAATCGAGTTTTGGTGGAAGTGACTCGGCGTTTATGCGCGATAACGCTGATTTTTCTTTTATTGATCAAGAAGAAATTGCAGAATTATTCAAAAATGAACCCGATGCAATTTCAAATACTAGAAAAATTGTTGACGCCTGTAATTTGGAAATAGAAATTGGTAAATGGAAATTCCCAGATTTTAAAATTGAAAGTGGATTAAGTGCTGATGAAGAATTAAAACGTATAGCTTATTTAGGAATTCCTTTTAGAGAGATGGAAAATACAAAAATCTTAACTGACAGAATTGAATACGAACTTGAAATTATAAAGACAAAAGGCTATTCAAAATATTTCTTGGCTGTGGCAGATTTTTTGCGAGCGGCACGTGAGAAAGGAATTTTAAGTAACACCAGGGGTTCTGCGGCTGGATCTTTAGTTTCATATTTAGTTGGTATTACAACAGTTGATCCTATTAAATTAAATTTGCCTTTTGAACGTTTTCTAAATCCTGAACGTCCTTCAGCACCAGATATCGATATGGATATTGCCGACGATCGACGTGACGAACTAATTGATTACGTCCGTGAAAAGTATGGAAAAGACCGTGTTGCCCAAATTGGAACATTCGGAACCATGATGGCCCGAGGTTCTGTTCGCGATACAGCTCGCGCAATGGGTTATGAGGTTCGTATTGCTGACAGAATTGCAAAATTAATTCCAATGGGTAAACAAGGATTTCCAATGACAATTGATCGTGCACTTGAAGAAGTTCCTGAACTGACGGCGATGTATAAATCTGAAGTCGATACAAAAAAAATTCTTGACATGGCAAGAAAAATTGAGGGCTGCGCACGTCACATTGGAGTTCATGCGGCGGGTGTTGTTATTTCTCCAGACCCACTTACTGATGATGTTCCATTACAATTTGATCCAAAAGGTGAAGATAAATTGATTACACAATATGACATGTATTCCGTTGGTGAAGATGGAATTGGTCTTTTGAAATTCGATTTTCTTGGTTTAAAAAACCTAACAATCATGGCAGATACTTTGCGAAGAATCCAAATTATCCATGATAAAAAAATTGATTTAGATAAAATTGGAATGGATGACAAAGTGACTTTTGAAATGCTGGCAAAAGGTGAAACTGCGGCAACCTTTCAATTGAATGGTCAAGGAATGACAAGATTTTTGAAAGAACTTAAACCTTCAAACATAAATGATATTAATGCAATGGTCGCTTTGTATCGCCCAGGTCCGATGGCGTTTATTCCTGATTACATTGAGAGAAAACATAATCCCCAAAAAGTAAAATATTTGGACGAGCGATTCAAAGAAATTTTGGAACCTACTTTTGGAATTTTGATTTACCAAGACGACATTATGATGATCGCGGTAAAATTTGCTGGATATTCTTGGGGCGAAGCAGACAAATTCCGAAAAGCCATGGGAAAGAAAATTCCAGAAATCATGGCGGCCCAGAAAGAAAAATTTTCTGATGGTTGTAAAAAACACAGCGGCTTAACGGATATACAGGTTAAAAAACTTTGGGAATCAATTGAAACTTTTGCCGCCGACGGATTCACCAAGGCTCATGCGGCAAGTTATGGTCGAATTGCCTATTTGACTTCATATTTGAAAGCCAACTATCCAACTATTTATATGGCAGCTGTTTTAACTGCTGATTCCGGCGATGTGGAGAAGATTGCTGAAATGATTGAGGAAACAAAACGTATGGGAATTGAAGTTCTCCCACCAGATATTAATGAAAGTTTCGCAGATTTTACAGCGATCATTGATAAATCAGGAAAAGAAAAAGATAAAATCCGTTTTGGTTTAACAACAATCAAAAATTTTGGTGACGGAATTGCTCACACAATTATTAAAGACAGAAAAGAAAACAGCCTTTTCAAGTCACTAGAAGATTTTCTACACAGAATTAATGATAGAAATTTAAATAAAAAATCTCTTGAAGCCCTAATAAAAGCTGGCGCGCTGGATAAATTTCATGATCGTGGAGAATTAATTGGCAACCTAGAAGAACTTTTACATTATTCAAAAGAAATCAACGGTGGTTCAACCAGTCAAAATTCCCTATTTTTTGGTTCCACAATTTCTTTACCAAAACTTAAACTAAATAAAACTGATCCAATAAACGAATCAGAAAAACTTTCTTGGGAAAAAGAATTGCTTGGATTATATATTTCTGGCCACCCACTGAATAAATTCAAAGAAAAACTGGCAAAAGGTTCACCGATTAAAAATATAAAAACGAAATTGAAACCAGGAATGACCACAATTACGGCTGGACACGTAGACGATGTTCGAATTATTCGCACAAAAAATAACAGCGAGATGGCTTTTGTAAAAATAAGCGATTTAACAGACAAAATAGAGGTTGTTGTCTTTCCAAAAACTTTTGAACAATACAAAGCGCTGCTGGTTCCAGAAAAATGTATTGCCATTAAAGCAAAACTTTCTGATAGAAATGGGGAATTCAGTTTAATTGCTGACGCAATCAAAGAACTTTAAAAAATTTACAGATTCCCTATTTTCAGGCATAATTCTCCCTGTATGAACACAGAAGACAAAATATTTAATGTACGTCATTCATTGGCCCATTTATTAGCAATGGAGGTTTTGAAATTTGATCCAAAAGCTAAATTAGCAATAGGTCCAGTAATTGATAATGGTTTTTATTACGATTTTGATTTTAGCGAAGGAAAAACTCCGACAGAAAAAGATCTGAAGGATTTTCAAAAAGGCATAAAAAAATTAACAAATAAAAAGTTAGAATTTATTAAAGAAGAAATTTCAGAGAAAGAAGCTCTTGAACTTTTCAAAGATAATCCTTACAAAATTGAACTTATCAATGAACTAGTAAAAGATGGCAAACAATTATTAATTTACAGAACTGGAGATTTTGTTGATTTGTGTTCAGGTCCTCATATTAAATCTACCGACGAAATAAATACCGACGCTTTTGAAATTAATCGATTGGCGGGCGCATATTGGCGTGGTGATGAAAAGAATAAAATGTTAACCAGAATTTATGGTTTGGCATTTGAAACTGCAGAAGAATTAGACAATTACAAAAAGAAACTAGCAGAAGCAGCAGAGCGCGACCATCGCAAAATTGGTAAAGAAATGAACTTATTTACTTTTTCTGATTTGGTTGGTGCGGGTCTTCCACTATTTACACCAAAAGGAACAGCTTTACGAAATGCATTAAAAAATAGACTTTTTGAAATTTCAGAACGTTATGATATGCAGGAAGTTACAATTCCCCATTTAGCAAAAAGAAAATTATATGAAATTTCTGGTCACGCCGATAAATTTGCTGATGAATTAATTAGAGTTGTCAGTCATTATGACGAGTTTGTTTTGAAACCAGTGAACTGTCCTCATCACACACAAATTTATGCTTCTATTCCGCGCAGCTATAAAGATCTACCTGTTCGATTAATGGAATCAACAATGCAATATCGTGATGAAATGCCAGGAGAAATCGGTGGACTAACTAGAGTTCGATCAATTACTTGCGACGATGGTCACATTTTCTGTACTCCGGAACAAATAAAAGATGAAGTAAAAAATATTGCAAAAATAATTGAAGAATTTTATACAGATATTGGTTTATTTGGTACTCATTGGGTTTCATTATCTGTGCGCGATTATAAACATCCAGAAAAATATATTGGAACCGCGGATGTCTGGGACAAGGCGGAAAATACCTTGAAAGAAATTTCCGAGGAATTGGGGCTTGGTGCGAAAACAATGGAAGGAGAAGCTGCACTTTATGGTCCAAAATTGGACTATATGTTCAAAGATTCTCTTGGTAGAGAAAGACAATTGGCGACAATTCAATTAGATTTCAATATGCCTGGGCGATTTGGTTTGGAATATACCGACAAAGATGGTCAAAAGAAAACTCCAGTTATGATTCACAGAGCGATTTTGGGTTCATACGAAAGATTTTTGGCAATTTTAATTGAGCATTTTGCTGGAAACTTTCCATATTGGATGGCCCCAGTTCAAGTTAAAATTTTACCAGTTGGTGAATCTCACAATGAAAAAGCAACTGAACTTTATAAAGAATTAAAACAGAGAAAAATTCGCGTTGAATTAGAAAATTCTGACGAGGGATTTGGTAAGAAAGTTAGAAAATCAAAAGTTGAAAAAGTTCCTTACTTTATTGTGATTGGCGATAAGGAAATTGCTGAAAATAAATTTACTCTAGAAAGCCGTGATAAAGGAAATCTTGGGGTGTTTGATTTAGAAAACTTACTAGAAGAATTGAAATAAAAAAAGCAACATATCCGAGCGGGATTCATGTTGCCTATAAATGATAATCGTCTTTTTTCTTTAAAAAAGCCGATCGGTACTTGTAATAAATTCTTGAAAGATCCTCAGAATCAAAAACCCTCAGGCAGTCACCGTGAAAGGTATACTCTCCGATTGGTTTTTGATTTTTCAAAGCTTCAGCCACTCTTGAATCTATGTCGTTAAATATTAAGAGAAGCAAAAGTATTTGATCGCGCGATTTGCCTGGCAGAGAAAGATTATTCAAAGAACATTCAATTTCGCTAGGAAATATGTCTAGCAGATACTTTTCGCACCACTTAGAAACCAAAAATGGTTCCTTTTCTTGTATTTTTCTCCATAAAATCATATGAACCTCCTATTTTCTTTTATTATCAAAGCATTTTCGCTACATTTAAACAAATAAATAGAATAATTCGGCGACATTCGCCTCTTGGTTATCTAAAAATCAAACAAAATATGTCAGTGCCCCTAGTCAATTAATTCTGCTTCGACAACCCATCTTTCTGCCCTACTACCAAAAGTATTACAAGTAGATAGTGTTAATTTTCTTGTTGAACTATCAAATCTTATAAGTGCCTCGTTTTGGTTTACTAAACTGACCTTTGTTATTCCATAGAAATAACTTTGCCCTCCAGCGACAATTTCGATAACATCACCCGAAACTAGTTTTGAAAAATTATTAAAAACTTTTAACGCAGAATTTTGAACTCCAGTAAAAAAATCCGCGCTGTGACCAAAGATAAAAATATTTCCTGATTCAACAGAACCAGATCCTGGATAATGAACTGGTCCATTATTCAAATAAACATCAAGTTCGGCAACATTAAACGTATTTGGTTGAATAACTTTTGAATCCACACCAAGTTTACTAATAACGATTTTGTCAGGTCTTGTATATTCGCCCGTGTAACCATTTTCTGGCTGATACATTAACGGCTCACCAATAATTTCCGGCGGCTTATTAAACAGCTGATCATACAAACTTATACTTTTTGGCGCCAAACCAGATAATGAAAAAACTAAAAAAGAAATTACAAAAATAATAGAAAAAATACCAGTAAAATAGAACCAGCCTGATTTGTTGATATCTTGCTCCATTAAGTTGATATTCATTATACACAATAAACTTCACATAAAGTAGATTTGGACTCGACAGGCGTCATTTTAGACGCTATTATAGGCCAATCTGCGCAGATGGCAGAGCGGTCAATTGCACCAGACTGTAAATCTGGCGCCCTCAGGGCTACGGGGGTTCAAATCCCTCTCTGCGCACAAAATATATAATGCATCCGGTAATTCAATCAATCCTTAATCGACAAAATTTAAGTGGTCCATTTAACGATGGTAAAAAAATAAATCTTGTATTATTTGGAGGAATTATGATGGGAGTAACGGGTGGCGCAACGGTTATCGCACTTGAAGAGCTTGGTTTAACAAATGCTTTTGATAATATTTTTGTTGTTTCAGCTGGTTTACCAAATGCTTCATATTTTTTATCCAAACAAACAAAACTTGGAACAAGTATTTATTATGAGAATTTAAATAGGCGAAAATTTATTAACTTTTTTAAATTTTGGAATCCAGCGGATGTTAATAAAGTAGTAGAAGCAATTCGCGACATAAAACCTCTTGACGTAGAAAAAGTACTTTCTTCATCGACACAAATATTTGTTCGACTATTTGATCCTGAAATTAAAAAAATAAAATATCTTAATTTAAGTGAAAATTGTAAGAACAAGCATGATTATTTCTCAATGTTAAAAAGCTCAATACTATTTTTTACTAAAAACCACCAAGAAGAAATTGATGGCGAAAAGTTTATCGATGGCGCTATGTGTTGTGGATTCGGTAACGCATATATTAGAAATCATGTTGAATATGCGATGAGCCATGACTATACTGATTTGCTTATTATTTATCCAAATAAAAAATATAGTTTAAATATTGGATCGGATAAAATTTGTGAAATAATTCTTCCGGGAGAATTAGGAAAATTTGAAACGGATGAGAAAGTTTTAAAACGTGAATGTTTGAAAGCCGGCCTTTGTGTCAAACAAGCTTTTGGTAAAAATGAAGGAATAACCTTGTAATATTTTATTTAGACTTTTATTTCACCCCTAGCAGAACTTTCATTAAAACTCAAAATCTTTTTCCCGCGTTTTACATCAAATTGATAATTTTTTTCTTTCACAACAACAGTGACAGTATCACCTTCTCTCAAATCACTTTTAATAATTAATTGAGCAAGTGGATTTAAAATTTTATCTTGAATTAATCGACGAAGTGGTCGTGCACCATAATGTGGATCGTAACCATCTTTAGCCAAAATAGTTAATACGTCTGGAGTAATTTTGAAATTAATTCCTTTTTTATTTAAGCGATCTTTAACTTCTTCAATTTGAATTTCAGCAATTTTCTTGATTGATTCTTCATTCAAAATATCAAAAATTATAATATCATCGAGACGATTCAAAAATTCTGGACGGAAATGATCCTTGAGTGCTTTTTGAACATTTTGTTTTGCGTCACCATATTGAGCTTTGCTGCTTTCTCCAACAGAAAATCCGATCTTTTCCATTTTATCAATATGCTCTGAACCAATATTTGAAGTCAAAATAATTACGCTGTTTTTGAAATTCACAACGCGGCCTTTTGTATCTGTTAAACGACCATTATCCAAAACTTGGAGAAGAATATTAAAGACTTCCGGATGAGCCTTTTCGATTTCATCAAACAAAATTACAGAATATGGTCGGTGACGCAATGTTTCCGTCAATGAGCCAGACTCGTCATATCCAACATATCCTGGAGGTGCACCAATTAATTTTGATACGGAATGTTTTTCCATGTACTCAGACATATCAACTCGAACAAGTGCTTTATCATCATTAAACATAAATTCAGCCAAAGCTTTTGTTAATTCAGTTTTTCCTACACCAGTTGGACCAAGAAAAATAAATGAACCAATCGGGCGATTAGGATCCGCGACGCCAGCTCGTGAACGACGAATTGTATCGGCGATTTTTCTGACAGCATCATCTTGACCAATAATTCTTTTTTGCAATTCAGTCTCCATTCGTGACAATTTTGCCATTTCTTGCTCCAGCATTTTCGAAACCGGAATTCCTGTCCAGCGCGAAACAACTGCAGCAATATCTTCTTCGGTAATTTCTTCTTTCAAAATCTGTCTAGAACTTTGTAATTGTCGAAGTCTTTTTTCATTAGATTTCAAATCTTTTTCAAGTTGAGGAATTGTTCCATAACGAATTTCAGCTGCTTTTGATAAATCAGCAATTGATTCTGCGGCTTCGGCATTTAGTCTGGCTAATTCTAATTTAGATTTAAAATCCTTAATTGCAGTTATCGCCTCTTTTTCATTTTTCCATTTCAATTCAAGTTCCCTGATGCCTTCTTTTAGATTTGCGACATCATGTTCAATTTCTTTTAGTCGATCGCTGGTTTTTTTAGATTTTTTTGATTCAGTTTTCAATGCTTCCTTTTCAATTTCCAGGCGAGTAATTTTACGACGAGTTGCCTCAAGTTCAGGTGGCATATTTTCAAGAGAAATTTTCAATGTTGAAGAAGCCTCATCAATTAAATCGACGGCTTTATCTGGTAAAAATCTGTCACTGATGTAACGACTGGATAATTCTACTGAGGCGACAATGGCTTCATCAGAAATTCTAACTCCATGATAAAGCTCATATTTTTCCTTTAGTCCGCGCATTATAGAAACTGCATCTTCTATTGATGGTTCTGAAACTAAAACTGGTTGAAAACGACGTGTAAGTGCAGCGTCCTTTTCAATATATTTCTGATATTCCTTTAACGTAGTTGCACCAATCGCTTTTAATTCTCCACGTGCCAAAGCAGGTTTCAACATATTTGAAGCATCCAAAGATCCTTCTGATGCGCCGGCTCCTGCCAAAGTATGAATTTCATCAATAAATAAAATAATTTTTCCTTCTGATTGAACAACTTCTTTTATAATTTTTTTCAAACGATCTTCAAATTCACCACGATATTTTGTACCAGCAACTAGCGATCCCAAATCTAGAGAAACTAATTCTTTATCTTTCAAAGATTCCGGAACATCGCCCTGGGCAATACGGATAGCCAAACCTTCAACGATTGCTGTTTTACCAACGCCGGCCTCACCAATCAAAATTGGATTATTTTTTGTTCGACGAGATAAAATTTGAATAACACGATTAATTTCCTGATCGCGGCCAATCACAGGATCAAGTTTATTCTGGGAAGCTCTTTCAGTTAAACTTTGTGTAAAACGTCTAATTGCCTTTAATGTTTTTGTTGATTTTGTGATATCTTCTTTGCTATTTCGTAATTCATTCAAAATTTTAACAACAACATTTTTATCGATTTTAAATGTTTGTAGTATTTCTTTTGCGTCACTTTTTATATCAAAGTTTGCCAAAAATAAATGTTCAGTAGAAACAAAACCATCACCGAGAGATCCGGCAATTCTAACTGAATGTTCAATAATTTGAGCTAATTCTGGAGACAAAAACATTTGAAAAGATGGGGAAAGTGTTTCTTTTGATTCAGGCGCTTCGATTGATTCCAAAATTGTTTCTGTCATCAGAACTGAATCAATACCCATTCGATCAAGAATAGAAACGACCATGCTTTCGTCCTGCATTATCAAAGCTGCCAATAAATGTATTGGCCCGACATGATTTTGCCCACGTTCAATAGCTAATTCATGAGCATGTTTTATAGCTTCTCTGGCTTTTAATGTGAATTTATTAAATGATGGCATCATACGATACTATTCTATATATTAATTTTATTATTTTGTAAATAACCAAAACTAACTCTTGCTCTATTCCTCCGGTGCAGCATTAAAAACTCCGGAATTAATAAATGATTTTAAACTTGCTGATGGCAAAAACATTCCAGGATTTCCAAGTTGAGTCGCAATTTTTGCTCCAATAATTTCACCTTTTAGATTAAGTAAAATACTTCCAATTGAAATCTCTTGGTCTGTTACAGATGTATTTATACTTTTAATAGAAACCATTGGCTTTGAATCAGGATTGTTTGGATCAGCTGGAATATCAATTTTATCAAGTGAAGTTATAATTCCGGTTGCGACATAATTACTGCTCTTGCCGGCGAGACCAATAACAGATTGTCCAAGCTTTACACCCTGTGAATCACCAAAACTTGCGGGAACAAATGTTTCAGTATTTTCCCCACTAATCTTTAAAACTGCAAATGGATTGTTTGATTTTCTAAATGATAATTCAAGTTCTTTTTCACCTGATGTATAAACGCCAACATAATCAGAATTTTGTAGAATATTATTTGCATCAGACAAAACATCACCAGTCTTTGAAATTACTATACCCATTGCAACAAAATTCTTTGTATTTCCAACTCTGTTATAAATTCTAACGAGACTGTCTGAATTTTTTTGAATTGCATCGATTGTTAGGTCTTCTGCATTAACAACAACTGTTTCAATAATTTTTTCAACCGGTTCATTATTTTCGTCCTTGTTCTCAACAACACGTTCCACTGTTCTTTCAACGACTCGGTTAATTGTTTGTGTAATTGGCTCTGGCGCTTGTTCCATAAGGGCCACAGTTGTAATACCTGTCGCAATTGAAGTTACGAAACTCACTAATAATGTTAATAAAACTATTTGTTGTGCATTTAGATCATCCATATTTAAACGATTATACCGTATTTTAGCCAAAAATAAAGTTATGACCAAGCTACTAGTTTTTAACTATTTTCTTTAAAGAATCAATGACTTTTTTTATTTCTTTTTTAGTTGTCTCACGACCAAATGTAAAACGCAGTGATGATTTCTCACAATTGTTTTCAAGAGCTTTTATAACATACGAATTACCACCGCTTGAGAGATTTTTACAGGCGGTAGTTGCTGCACAAGCGATACCAAGATCATCAAGCTGAATAACTGCAAATTCCGAATTCAAATTTGGAATACAAATATTAATATTATTTGGTAAACGATCATTTAGATCACCATTTAATGTTGCTACGGGAACTTCTACAGATAGAGTATCAATAAAATATTTTTGTAGTTCTAACAAGCGGGCAGATTCTTTTTCCTTCAATTTTTGTGTTATTTCAAGTGCGCGTGCAAATCCAGCAATCAATGGAACATTTTCAGTACCCGGTCGAATACCAAATTCATGCCCACCACCATATAAAATTGGTTGAATTGGAACGTAACTTTTTTTAATTAAACAACCAATTCCCTTTGGACCATAAATTTTTGATCCGTCTAACGTCAAGAGATCAACATTTAACTGATCAACATTTATTTCTAAGTAATTTGCGGCTTGACTAGCATCAGTATGTAAATATGGATAGTCAGTTTTTATTCTATTTTGACTTTTTTTATATTGTTCTAAAACAACTCCAATTTGTCTCACAGGTAAAATTGTTCCTATCTCATTATTTGCAAGCATTACTGAAACTAAAATTGTTTCAGGGCGTAAAACTTTCTGAACATCAGAGTCTTTGATCAAGCCCTTTTTATCAACTGGTAGATAAGTAATATCAAATCCCTCTTTTTCAAGTTGCTTGAAAGATTCTAAAACAGCCACATGTTCAATATTTGTTGTAATAACATGTGGTTTGAAATCTTTATTTTCTTTTTGTAGATTTTTTTTAATTTCTCGTGCAGCACCAATAATTCCCAAATTATCGCTTTCTGTTCCGCTACCCGTAAAAATAATTTCGGTTGGTTTTGTTTGAACAATACCAGCAATTATTTTTCTAGCTTCATCAATTGCTTTTCTGGCCCTTACTCCCTCAGCATATAAAGCTGACGGATTAAAAAATTCCTTATGAAAATAAGGCAGCATTTTCTTAACAACAACCTTGTCAGTTGGTGTTGTTGAGGCATAATCCATAAATATCCTTTGGGTTTTTTGAAACATAGTTATATAATGTTAAATCACAATGACAGATTTTTTCAACTTAGAAATAATTATATACATAGTATTAGGATTATCTCTAATCTGTCTAGTTTTGATTATTTGGAATATTAGACTAGAAATTAAAAATCGTCGACTGCTACGGGGAAAAAATGCCAGATCTTTGGAAGATACTTTTGTGACTATTCAATGCGATCTTGATAAATTCGAAGCTTTCAAAAAGGAAATTGAAGCTTATTTAGTGAATATTGAGAAGAGACTTGGCACATGTGCACGCGGTGTACAAAATATTTCTTTTAATGCTTTCCAGGGCCTGGAATCTGGGGGCAAAAGTTTCGCAACTGCAATTTTAAATGAAAAAGGCGATGGTGTAATTATTTCAAGTCTACAGGCTCGAGAACGAGTAAGTATCTTTGCAAAACAAATTAAAGGCTTTAAATCGGACGTAGAATTGTCGGATGAAGAAAAAGAGGCTTTGACAAAAGCCAAAGAATCATGCAGTGTGTAGTAGATTCGCAGTTAAATCTAAAATAAACTATGGAAAACAAATCAGAGCAAAACTTGATAGAGAGACCTCCTATCGTTGTGGTTATGGGTCATATTGATCACGGCAAATCTACTTTGCTCGATTATATTAGAAAATCAAATATTGTTGCCAAGGAGGCTGGTGGAATTACTCAACATCTTGGTGCTTATGAAATTGAACATAAAAATTCTGACGGCGTAACAAAAAAAATTACCTTTCTTGATACTCCAGGTCACGCTGCTTTTGTCGGCGTCCGAAGCTGCGGTGCAAAAGTTGCTGATATTGCGGTTTTAATTATTTCTGCCGAAGATGGCGTCATGCCACAAACATTAGAAGCTTTAGAATGTATTAAAAAAGATAATGTTCCATATATTGTAGCAATTAGTAAAACTGATTCCTCAAAAGCAAACGTGGACAAAGTTAAAAGTGATTTGATTGAAAATGGAATTTATATAGAAGGATATGGTGGTGATATTCCAGCTGTTGAAATTTCTTCAAAAGTTGGAACGAATGTTAATTACCTTCTTGATTTAATTTTAGTGGCTTCAGAAGTTGCTGGACTAAAAGCCGATCCAACAGTAAACGCCGACGGTTTTGTTATAGAAGTTCATAAAGACAAGAACAAAGGAATCACAGCAACTTTAATTATAAAAAACGGGACATTAAAACAGGGACAATTTGTCGCTTGTGAAGAAAATTACTCACCAATAAGAATTTTTGAAGATCACAACAATAAAGCTTTAAAAACTGCAACATTTTCAAAACCTGTAAAAGTCAGTGGTTGGGATAATTTCCCTGTTGTCGGTGAAATCTTCAAAACTTTTGATAGCAAGAAAGATGCCGAAAAATATTGTGAGGCAGTAAAAGAAAAGGCTTTGGAAAATAAAAATTCAAATGTGGCAAAGAAAATGGATGAGAGCATTTTTACCATACCAATTATCATCAAGGCGGATACTCATGGTTCAATTGAAGCAATTGAATTTGAACTTAAAAAAATGATTACGCTGAATTCTCAAATTGAAATTGTTTCAACTGGTACTGGCAATATCACTGAAAGAGATGTTAAAACTGCAAGCAGCAATGAAAATTCAATAATTCTAGGATTTGGCATTGATATGGATATTCAGGCGGAAACAATGAGTCGTAGACTAAATATTTCAGTTAAAACTTTTAAAATTATTTATGATTTGGTTGATTGGTTAGAAAAAGAAATTGAAAGTAAGAGACCACGAATTGAGATTGATGAAACTGTTGGAAAAGCAAAAGTCTTGAAGAAATTCAATGAGGAGAAACATAATCAAGTTTTGGGCGCAAAAGTTTTGGAAGGAAGAATAAAAATTAGCAACGACGTGAAAATTTTACGAAGAGGAGAAGAAATCGGCCGTGGAAAGATAAAAGAATTACAATGCCAGAAAGCTAAAGTTTCAGAAGTCGCAGAAGGCACAGAATTTGGTTTTTGTGTGGAATCAAGAATTGAAATTGTCGCTGGTGATGAAATCGAAATTTTTGAAAAAGTAAAAAAATAAAAATGACAGAACACCCCCATCGAAAAGAAAAAATCCTCGGAGTTGTTGGACGCGCAGCATCTGAATTTATTGAAAGAGAGTCAAATGGAAAATCTTTGATTACTGTTACTAATGTTGAACTGTCTACAGACTTTCAAAAAGCCACAATTTTTGTTACAGTTTTCCCAGACCAAGAAGAAGAAAAGGCGGAGGATTTCTTGAAAAGAAATTTAAATGAGTTTCGTGATTATGTAAAAGATCACACTCGCCTGCAACATATTCCTTGGTTTGATTTCGAAATTGATAGAGGCGAGAAAAAAAGACAAAGGATTGACGAACTTTCTCGAGAAATTTAAAATGGCGTGGTGGCGAAGAGGAAACGCTGCGGTCTGCAAAACCGCCATGCGCGGGTTCGATTCCCGCCCACGCCTCAATAATGCTTTAAGGCGTTGATTAAAGTATTAGAAAGTGAATAAGCCCGGGTGGCGGAATTGGTATACGCGCACGACTTAAAATCGTGTCTCGAAAGGGATGCGGGTTCGACTCCCGCCCCGGGCACAATAAAAAGAAACGCATTGTGCGAATTTTTTTTATTGAGACCGCCCATAGCTCAGCTGGTAGAGCAGTCGCCTCTTAAGCGAACGGTCGTAGGTTCAAATCCTGCTGGGCGGACATTAAAATTATTTGTCGGAGAAGTATGTGTTTGGGGATTCTATTTTCACAGTTGTATTTAGTGATTTATCTGTGTAATATATAGATTCTGGTTATGCGCGAGTGGCGGAATGGCAGACGCACTTGCCTTAGGAGCAAGCGAGGTTCCCTCGTGGAGGTTCAAGTCCTCTCTCGCGCACATAAAAATTGGGAGGATACGCAAGTATTCTCCAAAATAAAAACTGCAGTTTATGCAGTTTTTTATTACTTATTTAATCATTGACAAGTACACTAAAACTGTGATATAATACCGTCAGAAACGATTTAAAAACAGCACATTCACAAAGGAGAAGTTGATTATGAGTATATACATTTGTTTGATATCACTTGGGTTACCTGTGTTGGTTGCCCTGGTATCACTTGGGTTACTCGTGTTGAGTACCTTGTTTTCGTTCCAATTATTCAATAAAGAAAACAATCCCGCGGCTCAATTGCCTCGGTGGAGTTTCTTTGTTGCGGCGGTTGCATGTGTTGCCTCTGGCAGCTATGTAGCAGTCACCATGTTGATTACGATGATTTTTGATAAAAATTCGGGCTTCTTGTACTACGCACCAGCCATTGTTGCAAGTGCGTGGTTCCTGTCTGCCCTGATCAACGCGACTCACAAAAGTTGCTTTATCAAATTGAAGGGTAATGAATTTGGAGCGGCCACCGATATATTTTTCGGTAAATCTGGTGCCAATGGTATCCGGATTTATCGAATTTTCTTCGGCGGCCTGAAAGCCAAATTCCCGTGGGAAGTACTGGAGATTGTCGATGACTTGAATAAAGATACCTTGATCAAATGGGGTTTCGTCGCGGAGTTTTCTGACGCAACCGGAAAGGTCACTGGTGTAGCAAGTCTTCGACCGAATTCCGAGCAACTTCAACAATACTTGACCATAAGTACAAAATCCGACGAACGGAAAGTGATCCTAACCGACATCTTTAACAGCCTGATTGAAATGCTTTTGGGAGATTCTCTCAAAGGTATGAAAATCGCGGACGCAATGGCTGATAAAAAAGGTCTTTGTGCCAAGGTTAAAAAGGATGGAAGTAAGGAAATCAAAAAACTACAGAAAAATTGCGGTGTTCTGGAAAACAGTTTCATTATTGGCAACATTGACTACACCGACGAGGTTAGGAATGCTGCCGAGCAAGAAGCTGTCAACGATCGTCTGGGTAAGGTTGCAAGTAAGTATTTGAAGCAACTTGGCTACAGCGATGCCCAAATCAAGGGCGAGGACAAAGCAAATCCGATTCTGATTGAACACTTGAAGTGGGCGACCGATATGGCCAAGGAAACAGCTGGTGAAATTAAACGCACCATTACTGATGTCCGTGGTCTTGAAGGTCTGGGAAAAGCAGCTGGGTTGATTACACAACGTCTTGGAATTGGAGGTAAATAATGAAACCTTCAAAACCTACCGTCTCGTATGGGCTCAGCGATTCCACGGTTCAACAGATTACTAATATTTTCGTGGTGGCGGTCATCGTTCTCACGATTATATTTGGAGTTAATTGGTCCAATGCACGAAACTTTGTCAAAGAAACATTCGCGCACAAAGACACTGTCAAACCATCGGAAAAGGCTATCCAAAGCACAAGTCATGCTGGAAAATACCCTGGAATGCAAACCTATATTCTTTTGCCCGGTGCAGAACCAGTGCGGTTCGCACTTCGTGGCGGGAATATCGATTGGCACTCTGAAAGCCAGGAATACTGGGTTAGGTATATAAAACGTGATGGAATGCCATGGAGACCAAATACTGCGTCGCCAGAAGGATGGATTAAGGCGGTCAATGCTTATACACCGCAATATGTCCTTAGTGAAGCTGGTCCAATTAAAGAGGTTCATTTTATGGTCAAAACCTCTGAGAGGATCAAAACTTCCAAATCGGAGAAGAAGTATTCTGCAATCGAATTGCATGTTACAACTAATCCAACGTTCTAGGAGACTCATAACCTAGAACCAAAATCAAAGGCCCCTCGCATTCGCGAAGGGCCTTTATCTTTACCGAAAAAAATAATTTTAATTATTTCTAGCCGTAAACTGTATTTAAAGCAATTTCAATTATAGTAAACACAGAAACCATAATTAACATTCCGACTAAACCCCAAATTATATGACTTCTTCCAGTTTCTCTATCATCGGCATTATCCGCATTTTTGATGTAATCAAAAACACCCCACAAGAAAACAATGAGTGCCGCAGCAAACATTAATTTTATTAATGGGTTTACAATTAATGTTGATAGCTTCGTAATAAAACTGTTTAGTGCTGTCATAATTTTAATTTATTAGTCAGAAAAATACTTGAGCAAGATTAGCTAGGAATACCTGGGGCACGAATTCCACCTGTTGAGCCGTCAGCATCAACACCCAAAGTATTTGCAAGCAAATCAACTAGACCCCAAACAGCAACCATAACAAACAGTACAATAATACCGTAAATCATGACGCTTCTTGCTTCTTTTTGAGAATCTTCGTCTTTAGCAACAACATATTTTAATATACCCCAGATAAAGACAACTACAGCGATTCCAATAACTAATGGTATGAGGCTTGCAATAAGCCCAGAAATTGTATCTATTGTGTCTCCAAGATCAGCTGCGAGAACAATTGTAGGTGCAACCACTGATACCAAACCAATAATGTATTTCATCATAAAGTCTTAATTATATATAATTAAACTATTAATTTTATAATCTATAACAACTAATAGCTTGTATATAATTATATAACAAATCTGATATTTAAATAGCACTATATATGTGGATTACAATTATGATGTTATCTGTGGCACTTCAAAATTAACACCAAATGTGTCTGTCAAAATATTTAAAATTCCCCACACTGAAACCATTACAAAGAGGCCAATCAAACCGGCTGTCATATAAGAAATACTTTCTGATCTTTTATCTTCATCATCTGAATTTGAAATATAACCGACAAGACCATATAAAAACACCACTAAAGCAAGAGCAATGATAACAGCTACTATACCTGAAGCATACGAGATAATATGATTTACTAATCCACTAAAATTTGATGCTGCTGCCATATAATTTAATTATTTAATAAATTGTTGAACTGATTGTCGTGACCCTGCGCGTGGCTGTAAGTCTGTTGAACCTGAAAAAAAAGTGCTTCTTATTGTGCCGACAATGGACCAAACAGAAACCATAACAACAAGAACAATTAGACCATAAGTTATGGTATTTATTCCTTCTTTTCTTTTTTTCTCTTCATCAGAAAAAAGATATTTAAGTAAACCATATATAAATATTAAAATAGAAACCGTTATCAATAAATTTATAATGGTAAAGCGACCAGATCCACTATTTCTTCCACCTAATATATTAAGAAAATCATTTATCGGCCCGCTTATGTCATTTGCAAAAACTTGATTTGCGTTTAAAAAGAAACCAGCAAGTATTAATAGTGTTTGTTTAATAATCATAATAATTAAACCGTAACTCCAAGACCCCTAGCCGTTTCAACAATAATCTCGCTTAGTGCCTTTGCGCCAAGTAAAACAATTGCTCCAACAACTGTCCATAAAAAGATTGTTTTTGCTTCCTGAATTTTATCACTATTACCTTGTGCAGTAACAAAAAGAAATCCAGCATAAATAATTGCTAAAACAACTAGTACAGCACCAATAGTTGAAACAACACTCAACACCGCAGCCACTACCTCCGCCAAACTATCGGGGCCGATTGGGTTTTCTAATCCGCTACTCCCGATTGCGCCCTGGGCCATCACGTTAAATGGTATAATAAATGAAACAGCGATTGAAATAATATATTTTACATTATTTAAAATTGACATATTTTTTGTTAATTATGGAATAAAACTATTAAACAAGGCTTGAATAGAACTGTCCAAACCAAAGGCCTTGGCAATTAAATCAACAATAATAAACGAAAGCAGAGCGATAATGAAACCAATTAATATTTTTTTAAAAATTTCATGGGCTTTGGCAATTTTTCCTGTATCACCTCCAGCCGTTAAATACAAAACACCTGCCCAAGCAAAACCAATTGCCGATAGTGTCATTCCTAAATTCAAGACAAACTTAATTACCTTTACAAACATTAAGCCAAGGGCATTAAAATTACATGTTTGAACGGAACTACAAGTAACGAGACCTGCGTTAGTAATTACTGGCAAAAAACATAGGGCACCGAACACTGCAGACCAAAATAATATTTTTTTAAAATCTTTCATTTTCATTTAAATAATGTTTCAAGCTCTAGATTGGCTCGATCAACAGATTGCGAGACACTTTGGCTGCCGATCATTACAGATTCTATCATCTTTTTAAAAATTTGATTAGTTTCAATTTTATTTGGATCCAAGAAAACTCTAGAAATTAAAGCTGATTTATGAAACACATCCATGTGTGATTGAGAAGTAAAATCAACGCTAACATCCCTTCGAATTGGTGCTACCTGCATTACATTGGATAGTAATTCAATAGATTGTGGCCCGGCCATATTAGTTATTGTTGAAAATGCATTAGCAATTTTTTGTGATTTATTCAAAATAGCAATAAAACGCATTTTACCTACTGTTGAATTCTCTGCACTTGATCTGGATTGTGGCAAAATTGCAACATCAAAATTTAAATTTGGGTTTTTTTGAATTATTTCTTTTCTCTCACTTGCTAGACCGAAATAAAATGCCAAATCTCCTGAAATAAATAATTCCCTGGAATTTGGCATTGATTTATTCCATGAATAAACATCTTTTGTTGGGTTCGCAAATTGTGTATAAAAATTTAATGCAGCATCAGCTGGGCGTTGTGCGAAACCAAATTTATCAGACAAATTTGCATAATAATTATTTTCCACTAAATCTCTGAATATAATATTGTTACCGGCTTGTTGAATCAGTGCGATTAACATGCTTTTTGCATTACTAACATTTTCATATTCACCAAATGCAACAGCGGAACGACTGATATTTCCGGAGGAATCTTTTTTAACAATTCTTGGTACAAGAGAAAGTAAGTCGTCCCAATATTTTGGTGGGTTTGTAATTCCCTCATTATTTAGCATTGTACGATTCCAATATAAGACCAAAGGATCAACAGTAATTGGAAAACCAAGAAATCCATCTTTTCTTAGTAAAACTTCACCTGACTCAATGAAATTATCTTTAAACTGTTTCTGGCTATAATATTCATAACTAATTAAAAATAATTTATTCTCGTGCTTCAAAAGCATTTCATCATCCAAAATAACAGCGTCTGGACCACTATCTGAAGCCAAAGCTTCTATCAATTCGTTTTCAAATGTGTCGGCAGATATTTCTTTGTAAATTATATTTACAATATTTTCTTCTTGGTCTTCATTTAATTTAAGTTGGTAATTACTCATTATCTCTTGAGGAACTGTCCCCCAAACATCAATTGGAATTTTAGATTCAGCGGATTTATTTCTTTTAGTTGCAAATACAATAACTCCACCGACAATCGCAACAACCATGAGGCCAAGTAAAACTATTTGAAAAGGTGAAAGTTTTTGATTCATGAAGTTTTAAAAATCATTCCATAATGATGATCACCTGCATCAATGTCGCGATCAAATTTGAAACCAGAACTCTCAAAAAGTGTTCGTGCCACATCAGGTTTCATAATCATACTTTGAGTAGGACCAATACCTCCAAAAGAATCAACCCAATCTATGATCAATATTTTTCCATTTTTTGGATTAAGAATTCGTTTAACTTCCGCAACAAAATTTTCTGGTTTCTCAAGCTGAAAAAGAGTATTAACAACAATTGCTCTGTCAACAGAAAAATCGCGCAAAGTAGTTCCCCTAATTTCATCTAAATCACCCCAGATTGTTTCAACATTACTTAGGCCTCTATTTGTAGCCTCATTTTTCAACTTATTTAGTAATTCCTTTTGAACATCTACAGAATAAACTTTACCACTTGGGCCAACTGCCTGGGCCAATACAAACGTATAAAATCCAGTACCGGAACCAAGATCCGCAACGGTCATGCCAGGATCAATATGAAACTGTTCAATATTTTTTGTAGGATCTGAAAACATTTGTTTAATTATACATCATATTCTTTTATAAAAGAATATTATTTACTCACAATGTAAATCTGTGTGGATAATTACAATGTAACAAGAGAAGCGATATTGTCTCCATCATGTAATTTCATTACACGAACTCCTTGTGTTTGGCGTCCCAAAATTGGAATTTCATCAATATCCACACGTATAACCTGACCCTTCTTTGACATTGCAACTATTTCATCAGTATTTTCATTTACAACTGCTGCGGAAATAATTTTTCCAATCTTGTCTGTGACTTTCGCGGTTTTAATACCTGAACCACCACGTTTTTGAATTTTATATTCTTCTAGTGGAGTTTGTTTACCGAAACCGTTTTGTGAGAAAACAAGTAAATTATTATTTTTTTCTTCTTTACTAACAGTAAGAGAAGTTATAACGCTGTCTTTTGCAGAAATTTTTATACCACGAACTCCAGCTGCTCCACGGCCCATCTCTCTGATATCAGATTCCTTGAATCTAATAGATTGACCATCATTTGTCACTACGACAACAGAATCGCCTTTTGCTACGAAATGTGCGGCCGTCAATTTATCTTCACCCTTTAACTTGATGGCAATGATTCCACTTCTTCGAACGTCTTGGAAACTTTTTGCGTCGACTTTCTTTGTTACACCTTCTCTAGTCATCATCATAACTGACAAACCATCAATTTTCTTTAACTCTTTTGGCACAGCCAAAACTGAAGAAATCTTTTCATCAGGAGAAATAGACAAGAAATTCATAATTGATTTACCTTTTGTTGCACGTTTTCCTTCTGGCAAATCATACATTTTGATCTGGTAAACTTTTCCTTTATCAGTAAAGAATAACAAATCACTGTGTGTTGTTGTATATAACAGTGTATTAACGAAATCTTCTTCCTTCGTATCAAGATCAATAACGCCGACCCCACCACGTTTTTGTTTACGATATTCGTCAGGATTTGTTCTCTTTATATAACCCCCGTTAGTCATAACAAGAACGCTTTCCTCATCAGGAATAATATCCTCCAAAGAAATATTTTTCACACCACCGGCAATAATTTTTGTTTGTCGATCATCAGCGAATTTTAATCTAACATCTGACAATTCTTTTTTAATTAAATTGCGCATTTTTACATTGCTCTTTAATAGTTCTTCAAGTTCAGCAATAATTTTTTCAACTTCCAAAAGTTCATCTTCGATTTTCTTTCTTTCAAGACCAGCGAGTCTCTGCAACTTCATCTCCAAAATTGCTGTTGCCTGTAGATCGCTAAATTTGAATTTACTCATCAAATTAGCATGAGCAGATGCTGTATCCTTTGAAGCTTTGATTATTTTGATTATTTCATCAATATGATCAAGAGCTTTTTTCAAACCAAGTAAAATGTGCTCGCGGGCTTTTGCTTTATTTAAATCAAATTTTGTTCTGCGAGTAACGATTTCAAAACGATGTTTTATAAATTCATCCAAAATAGACTTTAATCCTAAAGTTTGAGGAACACCGTCAACTAGCGCAACCATATTATAGTGAAAAGCTTCCTCTAATTGAGTGTGCTTGTAAATGTAATTTAGAATACTTTGTGGATGAGCGCTTGATTTTATATCAATAACAATTCTAATTTCATTTGTAGATTCGTCACGCAAACCTTTTATACCTTCAACTTTCTTTTCGGAATGAAGTTCTGCAATTTTTGCAATCAAATCAGATTTGTTTACACGATAAGGAATTGAAGTAATTATTATTTGGCTATTACCATTTTTATCTTCAATTATTTCTGCATCTCCACGACAAACGACACCACCACGACCGGAAGCATAGGCCGTATAAATATCTTTTCTATCAAAAGCCATTCCACCAGTTGGAAAATCTGGACCTTTTACAAACTGAAGTAATTCTTCAGTACCAGCTTTTGGATTATCAATTAAATGTACTGTCGCATCAATTATTTCACCAAGATTATGTGGTGGAATATTTGTCGCCATACCGACAGCAATACCAAGTGTTCCATTTAATAGTAAGTTTGGAACGTTAGAAGGCATAACGACAGGTTCTTTCTTTGTTGAATCAAAGTTCGCACGAAAATT
>CAYOAT010000002.1:55600-67144 GCA_964402215.1 uncultured Candidatus Saccharibacteria bacterium | reverse complement strand
ATTTACTGTGTCTTTTCCAAGATCATTCAAAAGTTCACCTGCAAGTTTACTCATTTTGGCTTCGGTGTAACGATATGCCGCTGGCGGATCACCATCAATTGAACCAAAGTTACCTTGTCCAAGAACTAATGGATAGCGCATCGAAAATGGCTGTGCCATTTTTACCATCGCATCATAAACAGCAACATCGCCATGTGGGTGATAATTACCAATCACATCTCCGACCACGGTAGCTGATTTTTTGAATTTAGCAGAAGCTGTCAAATTCATCATATTCATAGAAAATAGAATTCGGCGATGAACCGGCTTCAAACCATCGCGCACATCTGGCAAAGCACGTGCGGTAATAACAGACATTGCATAATCAAGATAAGATTTTTTTACTTCATCGCTAATTGGAGATATCAAAACTTGTCCTCCAAAATTATCTACATTTTTGTCTTTATTATTTTCGTTATTTGTCTTTTCGGTGTTTTTCGCCATATTTTAAGCCGTTTTTTTAATATTAAGCCAGATAATTATAGCATAATCTGGTTTTTATTTCAAACAAATTTATCTAATTAAACAATGATTTAAAACTAGAAATGATCGATTTTATTGGAGAAGTTGCCGCTTTAGTCTCATCAATTGCACCCGAAATATCAAATGAATAAAAAGTTGCAACGGCCCAAACAATAAAAATAATTAACGTAATTATTGAAGCAATATTAAAAGCAAATTGTTTTTTTTCAACATTACTCTTGTTACGAATATTATTTAAAAATTTCATCGAAATTTATTTAAGAACCACAATTTCACCCTCTTTCCCTTCTAAATCTTTTTTCTTTAAAGTTAGTTTTTCAACAGCTTTTAAATCTGTTGCCCCTGCTTCTTTCAAGAAAAGTTTAAGTGCGTCTTTTTTACCAACTTCACCGTAATGAATTGGAATAATTATTTTTGGTTCCCTTTTTACAATCATTTGATAAGCATCTTCTGGTTCCAAAACCCCATCTCCACCAATCGGTACAAAAGCCACATCTAAATCACCCAACTCTTCTTTTATTTCTGGAGATAATTCTGTTTCAGACAATGCACCAAAAAATGCAATATTTATTCCATCTACTTGAAAAGTGTAAACTGTATTTATAATTTCCTTACCACCGTAATTAGTTTTTGAAGGAAAACCACGAATAAATAATTCTTTGACTTCATATTCACCTGGACCGTTTATTATAAACGGAATTTGCTCACTTCGTGTTGCATTTTCAGATCCATTAAAATCTGAATGATTTGCGGTAATTAAAACAACATCAGAACCAAAACTTGTTGTTGAAAATTTCGACTTTTTACTTGGCGGATTAATAGCAATAGTAATATTGCCCTGTGTAATTTTTACTAATTCAATTCCATCATAATTTATAACCATATCGAACGATTATAACAAACCAATTTACAAATGGCGATAAAAATGTATACTTTACCCCGTTACTTATTAATAACACTAGAAGTTTGTAGTAACCCTGTTGGCCACGAAAGAACGGCTTGAAATATCGGTACCGAACCAACAAATCTATAAACTTTTTGAATTTAAAAATGAAAACAAAGAAAGTTGTTGAGTTGAGTATAGAAGAAAAGAAAGTTGCAGATTTTATTGAAACATTACCAAATCCACCACGTATTGGTGATATGGTAGAAGGACCGGTTGTAGCAATCGCTAAGGCCGCTGTTTATATTGATATCCAACCATTTGGTACTGGAATTATTATGGGCCGCGAATATATTATCGCGCGTGATTTGGTTAGAAAAATTCGCGTTGGTGATATCGTTACAGCAAAAGTTGCGGACACTTTAAATGCAGAAGGCTATATTGAACTTTCTCTAAAGGAAGCTAAACAAGCTTTGATTTGGAACGAAGTTGAAGAAGCAATTAAAAATAAAATTACTCTTGAACTTCCTGTTCAAGAAGCTAATAAAGGCGGTTTGTTAATGTCATGGCAAGGTATCCAAGGTTTCTTACCTGCTTCACAGTTAAAACCTGAAAATTATCCACGTGTAACTGATGGCGACAAAACTAAAATTTTGGAAGAACTTAGAAAATTAGTCGGTCAAAAATTAAACGTCATGGTTATCGGTGCGACACCAAATGATGGAAAATTAATTTTCTCAGAGAAAGGAGTGTCTGATTCTGGCGAAACTGAGACTGCAAAACCAGCTGCTGATCAATATAAAATTGGTGATATTTTGGATGGTGAAGTTACAGGAATCGTTGACTTTGGTATTTTTGTCAAAGTAAATAAAGGTCTAGAAGGTTTGGTTCATATTTCAGAGATTGATTGGTCACTAGTAGAAAATCCTCGTGAACACGTTACTGTTGGTGAAAAATTAAAAGTTAAAGTTATAGAAGTTAAAGACGGAAAAGTTTCACTTTCAATGAAAGCTTTGAAAGAGAATCCTTGGGTTGCTGCGACAAAGAAGTACAAAAAAGGACTTGTTGTAAAAGGCGTTGTTATTAAACACAATAAACACGGAGCTCTTGTTTCTATCGAAGAAGGTGTTGCCGGTCTAGTTCATGTTTCAGAATTTGAAAACTTGATTGAACTAAAGAATAAACTAGAACTTGGTAAAGTTTATGATTTCAAAATTACTTTGTTCGAAGCAAAGGATCAGAAAATGACTTTAACTTCAAAGATTGCTTAAATTTTAGTTAAACTCATTCATTGCAGAAAGATAACCACTGGTTATAATCATCTCGATTGAATCAGTGGTTTTCTTTTTTATTTTCTTTAAAACTTCTTCTTCTTTTTTAGAAAAACGGCCTAAAACATATTTTACAACGGCGTCTTCGCCAATTGGTTTTTTAACTTTACCGCTAGCAGAAACTGGAGAAATACCAATTTTTATTCTTGGAAAACTTTCTGTTTTAATAGCTTTTATAACTGACTCGACACCCTTGTGTCCACCGCTACTTTTATTAAAAACAATTTTTGAACATCCAATTCCCATATCCAAATCATCGTGAACAACTAACATGTCAGCAGCTTTTTTCGTACTTGTAATAAATTTTTTTAAAGCCAAGCCAGATTTGTTCATGTATGTATCTGGCAATATCAACACAACTTTTTCTTTACCGATTTTTCCCTCAGAAATATTGGCATTTATCTTCTTGTCATAAACAAAATCATTAAAATCAAATTTCTTACCAAATACTTCAACAATATCTCGACCAATATTATGTCGAGTTCCTTTATAATCTTCGCTAGGATTTCCTAGACCCACAATAAATTTCATAAAAACAATTATGAATTTTAAAATCGCTTGTGTCAAATGGTTTTATAGATTAAAATAACCCACAAACAAATGGACGAGAACATCAAAACAAGTACGGCAATTTCGAAAATAAAGGAATTAATTGGTTTTATAGCCCTAACTGCAATCATAGTTCTACCAATTAGATTTTTTATTGCCCAACCTTTTATTGTAAATGGATCATCAATGTCCCCTACTTTTGAAACTGGACAATATTTAATTGTCGACCAACTTTCATATAAATTTAATGAACCTGTTCGGGGAGATGTCATTATTTTTAGATATCCGGGTAATCCAAAAATATTTTATATAAAAAGGATTATAGGTTTACCCGGCGAAACAATTAAAATCAATGGCACAGTCGTCACAATTACAAATAACGAAAATCCGTCTGGATTAAATCTTGTAGAACCTTTTATTGCTTTTCCCCTTGAATCATTTCTAGAAAAGAAACTGGCTGACAACGAATATTTTGTTTTGGGTGATAACCGTGCAGGTAGTTCAGATTCACGAGTATGGGGACCATTGAAGAAAGATTTGATAGTTGGAAAGGCTTTTGTCAGATTATGGCCATTTAATAGAATCAGTTATTTACCAGGAAAATTTACATTATAAAAACATGACAAATAAAAAAACAAAGCAACAAAAAAATATATCAGAGGCAGAAGTAATCGCAAAATATTTTGGTTTCACAAAAGAAAATCCAGAATCAGTTACAAAAGAGGATATTAAAACTGTTGCAACAATTTGTCGTGAAAAGGATTACTTGGATGAAAATTTATTTTCTGTTGATGAAATATTTGCCCAGCTACGAAAACACAAAGATATAAAAGATGGAATTGAGCCTGATTTATTATATTTTGAAGGATCCGTGACTGGCCCACACAAAAAACATCGCAAACGAGTTGGATCAGAAATGATTAACCTTCACATGATCAATGTTCTGGGCAGTATTGCCGAAGCCACTTTAATAAAAACTGCAAAATCCATTTTATCGGATCATGGAATTAAAAAAATTCTTGTAAAAATTAATGATGTGGGTGACAAGGAATCACAAACTGCATTTATTCGTGAAGCAACGAGTTATTACAGAAAAAACATAAATGAATTAAACAGTCATTGTCGACAACTTTTCAAAGAAAGCCTTTACGCGCTAATGAACCGTGGCAAAAATCAATGTACACAAATTCATGAGGCCGCACCAAAACCAATGGACTATTTGGACGAAGAAACCCGAAAGAAATTTGGCGAGGTTCTAGAATATTTAGAAACTTTGGATATTCCATATGAAATAGATCCTATGTTAGTTGGCGATCCAAACTATTCAACACATACAGTTTTTGAAATTATTAATCAAGAAGATGGCTCTATAGTTGCTGCTGGTTCAAGATATGACTCTCTCGCAAGAAAATGTGGTCTAAGAAAGGATATTCCATCAGTTGGAATTACCATTCATTTGCCAGATCCAAAAATTGTTTCAGACCGAATAATTAAAAAGTTTGAAAAAGCAAAATTCTTCTTTTTACAAATTGGTTATGAGTCAAAATTAAAATGTTTATCAATTATTGAAGAATTAAGACAAGAAAGTATTCCCGTTTTACACAAAATTTATCGAGATAAATTATCTGTGCAGATTGCCGGTGCAAAAAAAGCAAATACTGACTATTTGATTATTATGGGCCAGAAAGAAGCCTTGGCTGATGAGGTAATTATTCGAGATAAAGAAAGTCGTTCACAACAGATAATAAGTCATAAAAATCTAATCAATCATTTAAAAAGTTTATAGTTAAAAATGCAAAATTATAGGCCTATTGCCTCTTTTCTAGTGCTGTGATAATCTTATTCCCACTATGGCGACAAACGTCGAATTACAAAAAAACAAAAACGAAAGCAATCTTAATTTATTAAAAAGATTCGGCCGAAAGGTTCAAGAATCTGGTGTTCTTCAATACAAGAGAAGTATTCGTTATGCAGAAAGAGATCAATCTTATTACGTTAAAAAGAAAAAAAGACTTACATCAATAAAGAGAAAAACAGAAATTGAAAAGCTGATAAAGCTAGGTAAAATCACTCCTCGTACAAAGGGCCGCCGATAAATGTTTGCACTAAATAAACTTACAAAAAAAAGACTGCCAAAGTCTTTTTTGCATTATAAAAAAATAAAAGAATCTGTTCTTGGAAAGGATTTTGATTTATCTTTAGTATTCATCACAGAACTTAAATCAAAAAAACTTAACAAAGAATTTAGAAATAAAAATTACGCTGCAAATGTTCTTAGTTTTCCAATTGGCAAAACTACTGGTGAAATTTTTATAAATGTTGACACAGAAAAAGAAGCAAAAAAGTTTGAAATGACTTTCCCTGTTTATATTGATTTCCTATTAATACACGGCGCATTGCATCTTTCTGGTTTAGATCACGGCAAAAAAATGGAGCTGCTAGAAGATAAGTTTTTAAAGACTTATTCACATACAAAATAATCTTTTTCGGGTTATAATATAAGGACTAAATTAATAACCCATGAACAAAAGAGCTGTTGGATTAGACATCGGTACATACCAAATAAAAGTTGTTGTTTCTGAACAGAACGATGACAATGGTTCTCTACCTAAAATTGTTGGTGTGGGTCACGCTGAATCAAAAGGACTTCGTCATGGTTATATCATCAATCAAACTGATGCAATTCGAAGTATCAGAAAAGCCATAAGACAAGCAGAAAAAGTTAGTGAAGCTAAAATTGAAAGAGTTTATGTCTCTATTGGTGGAATTGGTCTATCAAGTTATGTTTCTGAAGGTTCTGTGATGATTTCCAGAGCTGATAATGAAATCACTGAATTAGATTTAGAGAAAGCCGCAAAAGATAGCCAAGAAAATGTTCCTAAAAATATTATTCAGAATAGACAAATAATTCATTCAATTCCAATTGAATATAAAATTGATGGAAAAGCAATTTTAGGAAAAAATCCAGTTGGTCTAAAAGCTGTAAAACTAGAAGTTAAAACTTTATATGTTACTTCCCTTGTTCACCATCTCCAAGAAATAATACAGACGGTCGAAAATGCTGGTTTAGAAATAATTGATGTTATGGCCTCACCTCTTGCTGCAGGACTTGTGACACTATCAAAAACAGAAAAAATTGCTGGCTGTGTTTTAGCAAACATTGGTTCAGAAACAGTTTCAATTGTAGTGTACGAAGACGATTTACCAATTTCACTTGAAGTTTTCCCTATTGGATCAAATGATATTACAAACGATATCGCTTTGGGACTAAAAATTTCTCTAGAAGAAGCTGAAAAAATTAAAAAAGAACAAAATGAAAATTATGGATACTCGGATATTCCAAAAAAGAAACTCCAAGAAATTATTACTGCGAGGTTTTCTGATATTTTCGAGTTAATTGATGCTCACTTAAAGAAAAATGGTAAAAGTGGTTTATTACCTGCTGGAATAATAATTACTGGTGGTGGCTCGGGAATAGTTAACGTTGCTGACTTGGCCAAAGCTTCAATGAAATTACCTTCAAAAGTGGCAGACCTGGGAGATGATAACGAAGATTTCAAAAAAGTTGTTGGAAATCAAAATATTAGAGTAAAAGACGCAACCTGGTCCGTGGCTTATGGACTGTGTGTTTTCGGTTTATATGCCGATGATAATGGCTCAATCAAAATTGGTGGTGGATCAAAGATAATCAAGAAAATTACTAGGAAAATTGGGGCTTGGTTCAAACGTTTTTTGCCATAATTTTCATATTTTAAAAAGACTTGCCTGTTTTCTACTTTAAGTCTAATATGTAGGCACTTATTAATTTGAGGAAAAATAAGGGGAATTTATTAGTATTTACTAGTTAAATTAAGAAATATGCCACAAGTAAAGCCAGAAATTGAAACTGTTGCACGTATTAAGGTTATAGGTGTCGGTGGTTCAGGAAGAAATGCCATTGAACACATGTACAACTCGAAAATTCGTGGAGTTGAATTTGTTGTCGTAAATACCGACGCACAAGATTTACATAATTCTCAAGCAAGAAAGAAAATTCATATTGGAAAAAATTTAACAAAAGGATTGGGGACTGGGATGAATCCTGACCTTGGCCGTAGAGCTGTTGAAGAAACAAAAGAAGAGGTTCAAGAAACAATTAAAAATTCAGACATGATTTTTATTACTGGAGGTCTTGGTGGTGGAACATGTTCTGGCGCAAGTCCTCTTATTGCTCAAATGTCAAAAGAATCCGGCGCACTAACTGTTGCAGTTGTCACAAAACCTTTCTTTTTTGAAGGCCGACAAAGAATGCGAATTGCGGAAGAATCTCTTGAACAACTTCGAAAAGAAGTTGATGCCATTATTGTTATTCCAAACGATAGATTGCTAAGTAATATTTCAAAAGAAACAACTATCTACAACGCTTTTGCGATGTGTGATGATGTTTTGAAACAATCAGTCGAAGGAATTTCGGATTTGATTACAACTCCTGGTTTAATCAATATCGACTTTGCTGATATCAAAGCAATCTTGAAAGATGCTGGTTCTGCCCTAATGGGTATCGGTGTTGCAAGTGGTGAAAAACGTGCTGAGGAAGCGGCAAAAATGGCTATTAATTCCCCTTTACTAGACATTTCTATCAATGGTGCACGCGGAGTTCTATTCTCTATTGCTGGTGGCGAAGACCTAACTATGTTTGAGGTTCAAGAAGCAGCAAAAGTTATTACAGAATCAATGGATCCAGATGCTAAAGTTATCTTTGGTACAGTTCGTGATGACAAGATAAAGAAAGGAGATATTAAAGTTACAATCATTGCTTCTGGTTTTCCAGAAAATGCCCCAAAGAAATCATTATTCGGTGGCAGTAAAGAAGAGCCAAAGAAAGAATCAAAAATTTTCAGCTCAAATGTTGAAAAAGAAAAGGTAGAGGATAAACCTGCTATTAAAAAGGAAGAGGAAGATGATGAATGGGGTGCTGTTCCAGCTTTCCTTAGAAGAAGTAAAATTAAATAAACAAACATAAAACAGGATAGTTTGTTCGGTCCAGTCCTCGACATAATTTTCGTCAATTTTCATTTGACCAAAATTAGTCTGCGGAGGATCTCAAAACTACCCTGTTTTATGTTAAAATAATTAAACTATGCACGATCTAATAATTATTGGTGGCGGACCAGCTGGTGTAGCTGCTGGTGTATATGCTGCTAGAAAACAATTAAAAACTCTTCTTATAACTAAAAACTTTGGGGGTCAAAGTATCAGTTCTCTTGGTATTGAAAACTGGATTGGGGAAATCAAAATTAGTGGTTTTGAATTAGCACAAAAACTTGAAAATCATCTGGTTTCATCTGCTGGAAAATTTGTATATATAAAAAAGGGTGAGAATGTTACGAAAATTATCAAGAACAAAGATGGATTTATTGTCCATACAAATAGTGAATCTTTTCAGACAAAAACTATTTTAATTACTTCTGGTTCAGAAAGGAGAAAATTGATTGGAGTTAAAAATGCCGACAAATTCGAACACAAAGGACTTACCTATTGTGCAACATGTGATGGTCCATTATTTAAAGATCAAGTTGTCGCAGTTATTGGTGGTGGAAATTCCGCAATTGAATCTGCGATGCAGTTACTAGCTTATACCAAAAAAGTTTATCTGATACACAGAAAAGATAATTTTAGAGCTGATCCTATAACTGTAAATGCCATAAAAAATAATTCGAAACTTGAAATTATTTTTGATTCAGAGGTTAAGGAAATTATTGGAGATAAAATGGTTAATGGTGTTGTATTGAAAAATATAAAAACGGACAAAGAATCGGTGATAGATGTAAGTGGAATTTTTGCAGAAATTGGATCAGAACCTGGAACTGATTTTATTGGTGATATTGTTGAACTTACTCCTGAAAAAACTATAAAAATTGATCCCTGGACTGGAAAAACTTCAACCGAAGGTATTTGGGCCGCTGGTGATGTTACAAATATAAAATATCATCAAAACAACATTGCTGCTGGAAATGCCATCACGGCAATCGAAGATATTTATACTTATATTAAAAGTAGATAAGATTTTTTTAAATTAAAAAACCTCGTCCGCAATTGCAAACGAGGTGATCGATTTTTTGAGCTTATCCAGTCCTGAAATACAGACTGTAATCGCGACCATCGATTTTCAAATTTGTGTGCCAGGAGAATCCGCGTTTGCTTATTCGAAAACCCAATTTCGAGACAAGCATTCCGCCGGACATGAATTCCTTCTCTGAAAGCAGCGGATCAGCCCTGACTATTTTTTCAATTTCCACAAGAACACTCGACGCAATAACCTTGTAAGTTCCACTCATTGCTCCTGAATCATTCCTACCTTTCCTTGTTATCTAATGTTTCGAACCTGATGAAACTGTACACTAATTTTTATATGTGTCAATAAATATCAAAAATAACTTTGTATTTAAAAAACGCCAACCAAAATTTGGCTGGCGTCACAAAATCGATAATTATCGATTTTTAACGTAGACGGAGAACAATACTCCATCAACGTCGACCTTAAAATGAACTGGCGGATTGCCAAATGGCGGCGGATTCGTTGCCTCGCTGGCAAGAAAACCCCGATAAACAGTAATATATTGGTCCGGTTGTGCAGTTGCACGGTTGGCGCGAATTGCGTCAATCACTGTTTGCTCGAAGCCTTTTTTAACTTGTACATTATTCATTGTGTAACAATCAACCTCCTTCCTAATCCTGGTTTAAACTTCCAGACAGAATTATATTGTATATATACTGTTTTGTCAATCATTAAAATCAAACCCAGCTAAACTGTTTCTTTTTTTAATCCCTGCAATAAAATTATCGTGTTTTGATTGCGGATCTCTTATAAAAGACAAAAGATGATTTCTAATTTCGTTCTCAACTAAAGAAACTTCTTCGTCCTCTGAAACTGGGGTATCCCATCCCCCGCAACCTGATTTACCGAAATCAATTATTACGGGCTGTTTACTATCTAAATCAAACATTATATTTCTGGCCGTAATATCCTGATGTCTAATTCCATATCTATGTAGTGCTCGGACAGCAGCCAATAATTGTTCAATAAATAAATCAACATTTATATCTAAAAACTCTTTTGATTGTGGATATTGCAAAATCATGTCTTGGATAGATAAACCACGTACTTGATCCATAAGAATTGATGTATATTGTTCAGAAATATAATACATTTCGTCTTTTGACCTACCATCATTTGGTGTTTCTTCTACTTTTGAAAAATGAGTAAGAGAAAAAACTTCAGGAATGACACATGGAATATTTTCTTGCAAAAGAATTCTTCTTGAAACTTCTTGTAAAACAAATTCTTTCGATGGTTTATTTGCAGGAAGTTGAACCATATTTCCTACTGACACTATATTTTTATTAGCGGTTTTTGCGTGTCGGAAATGACTGTAAATTTCGTGCAGTGCTCGTAAATCTGGTGGTAAATTTTTTAAACCCTTATCAGTAACAAAAATATCTAATTTATCCCAGACCATTTTACGACATATCTCACCGTAAACAGCATCATTCGTACTAACAATAAAACCATTATTTCCAACACCCAAGAAATTCTTCTTCTTCGCAATGATATCTCTAATCTCTTTGTGATCAATAATATTTTCTTCAGGTGTTCTCTCGTGTGTACTAAATATAAAAGATTCGTCAGAATCAACAGATCTAAGCTCATCAAGTAACTTTACGATCTCGGCTGTTTTGACGTTTATTTTTTCCATTATTATGAATTCTGCAAAAATCTGTGACCCTACGCGGAGTCGGACCGCGCTTCCAAGCTTGAAAAGCTTGTGTCCTAACCGATAGACGATAGGGCCAAGTGAAAGAAATATTATCAAGATTTTCATAAAAACGCAAAAGTGTTATTCTTAAAAACCACGGAGAGGTGGCAGAGTGGTTGAATGTACCGGTTTCGAAAACCGGAGGACTCGAAAGGGTCTCGGGAGTTCGAATCTCCCCCTCTCCGCATTATTTGACACAAGTCTTAATCGGTATTATAATGTGCACCGGACTTAACAATTTAGAAACAACCAAACCGTTAAATCGGTAAAGGAGAGGCTCATGTTCTTTGATAGTTTTTTGAAGTGGTTCGACGTAAAAATGGGTGGGTTCAGATTTTTCTGTCGAGTTTGGATCAGCGCAATCGCCTTCGGGTTATTGTTGTTGGTTACAAATATTGCAACACTCATGGGCAGTGACTATGCTTACACACAACAGATTCGCAACGCTGGTGATGCTGCTCTT
>CAYOAT010000002.1:47942-55590 GCA_964402215.1 uncultured Candidatus Saccharibacteria bacterium | reverse complement strand
ATTATGATTTTATTGGCCTTCGTTCAGATGAACAAGAAAGAGAAGGAACCAATGTCATTTTCATTGGGGTGCGTAGGGTTCGTTCTACTCATGTTACTTGGTTGCCTCGAAGTTCGAATCTTGAGCCCTGTGAACAGTGCCCTGTGTGCTGCGATTTCAATTGTCGTTATATATATCGGCTTGAAGCAACTCTTTGATGTTTACGAATCAAAGAAAAATCAACCGAAAATATTCGATGATCCTGAAATCGATGTTGAATCCCCTTCATAAACGGCTCACAAGGCCAACGAACTACCCAGACAGTGTCTGGGTAGTTTTTCATTTGTGTACAAATCCAGGAAGCGTATAATTGTTTATTATTACAAGGTTTAAATAATTTAATATATGAAAGAATTTATAAATACGCTTGATCTTTACTTTGGCAAAAAGGCGCCACAACTTCCAAAAGCAGCAAAAGAATGGATAGTAAAATTTGCTCCATACTTATCAATCATCGGAATAGTAATAATGATTCCTGCAGCTTTGGCACTGATTGGTCTTAGTTCAATTTTTGGAAACTTTTATCATGGATATTACTATGATTCTAGACTTGGAATTATTAGTATAATTTCAGTTGTTTTATATGCAATCGCAATCCCGGGATTATTTAAGAAAAATGCTTCTGGTTGGGATTTTATGTTTTATGCCACGATAGTCAGTTCTGTCAGCCAATTATTTTTTGCAAATATAATAAATGCAATTATTTCAATAGCGGTCGGTCTATACTTCTTGTTCCAAGTAAAACCATACTATTTTGGCGGAGCAAAAATTAGTGAAGTAAGTGCACTAGCACCAACTCCTGCTGAAAATAAACCATCGGAACCAGAATCACCTGCTTCGGAAAATACAGAGCAAAAATAGTAAATTTATCTGTTTTACAAAAACCGGTAACTATACCGGTTTTTTGTTTTCTGGCAATTTATTAAATTTTTTGTTAGATTTTATTACATTCGGTGTTTGGGCGGTTAGCTCAGTTGGTAGAGCGCGTCATTGACGTTGACGATGTCAGGGGTTCGAATCCCTTACCGCCCACAATTAATATGAGAATCCTTTCTATTGAAACTAGTTGCGACGAAACCGCACTTGCTCTTGTAGATGCAAATGGCGATTTGGTTACACCAAATTTCAATGTCCTAGGCACGGCACTATATTCTCAAATTGAAACGCATAAACAATATGGCGGTGTTTTCCCTGCAGTTGCAAAAAGAGAACATGCAAAAAAACTTGTTCCATTACTTGATTCACTTTTTAAGAAATCTCCAATTTCTTTTTCTAATAAAAACGAGAAACTTACAGAGGAACAAAAAGAAATTTTAAAAAAATTACTTTCACGTGAAATTGATTTATATGAAACACTTATAAACTTTATTGAAACTTCTGAAAAACCTGAAATCGATATGATAGCGGTCACTATGGGTCCCGGACTTGAACCAGCTTTGTGGGTAGGAATAAATTTTGCAAAAGCGTTGTCACTAATTTGGGAAATTCCCGTTATGCCCGTTAATCATATGGAAGGTCATATTGTTTCTGTTTTAAAACAAACAGAGGATCTTGACCAAAACAAAATTGATGTGCTATTCCCAGGAATCGCCTTATTAATATCGGGCGGTCACACTGAAATTGTTTTAATAAAAAACTGGGGAGAATATCAAATTCTCGGTGCCACAAAAGACGATGCGGTTGGTGAGGCATATGATAAAACGGCCAGACTATTAGGGCTCCCATATCCCGGCGGGCCAGAAATTTCAAAGTTAGCTGACGAAGTTAGAAGAAATAATGTCACGATTGTAAATCCAGAAATAGAAATAAAACTTCCCCGCCCAATGTTAAATTCCGGTGATTACAATTTTTCATTTTCTGGATTAAAAACCGCTGTTTTATATTTAGTGAAAAAAATTGTTGAACAAAATAAGCTAACAACGGAAATAAAATCTAGAATAGCTTTTGAATTTGAAAATGCGGCAATTGATGTGCTATTGTCAAAAACTAAAAAAGCCATAAACGAATATGGTGCTAAAACATTTATCATGGGTGGTGGTGTCAGCGCAAACAAACACATTCGTGAAGTTTTTTCGAATTTATCAAATAATGAATTGAAGGTTTTTATTCCAGAAAAAGAATTATCGACCGACAATGCAGTAATGATTGCAATTGCTGGTTTTCTAAAAAGTTTTTTAATAAAACCAGAAATTAACCCCGAAATTATTGCTTCCGGCAATCTAAAGCTTTAAATCATATTATTATCCCTTTATTTTAGGCCTCTTTATTGCTAAAATTGCAGTATGAGTTTAGTTCAAATGATTGTTCTAGTTTTGATTGGTGGAATTTTACCAACACTATTTTGGCTTTTTTACTGGTTACGTGAAGATGCTCGTCACCCAGAACCAGCGCGACTAATTTTTTTAACATTTATTTTGGGAATGTTTGCTGTACCAATTGCAGGGATCCTTGAAAGATACGTTAATATTTTTATCGCCAATGACGCAAATATTCGCCCTTCTGACATATTTTTTAATTCTTATTTCGTAGCAATTATTATATTGATTTTATGGTCTTCAGTAGAAGAAATATTAAAATATTTGGCTGCTCATTTTGGTGGATTAAGTAACAGAGCGAATAATGAAGCTCTTGATCCTATAATTTATATGATTACTGCAGCTCTAGGATTTGCAGCGGCAGAAAATGTTTTATATATTCTAAAAGAAATAAATAATGTCGGATATTTTTCAAGTTCCGTAATTATGACTGGTAATTTTAGATTCATTGGTTCGACTCTCCTTCACACGGCGTCGTCTGCAATAGTTGGGGTTTTTATGGCTTTTTCTTATTATAAAAATTGGATAATTAAAGGTTGGCATTTGATACTTGGTTTTATCTGCGCAATTTCTTTGCATACTATTTTTAATTCTTTTATAATTAGACAAGAGGAGTTTACATTAATTGGATTTTCTATTGTTTGGTTATGTATAATCGCAATTATTGTATTATTCGAAAAAGTTAAAAAAATTAATAAATAAACCCATGAAGAAAAAACGATCATTTTTTGAAAGATTAACAGGTGCTGTCCGAGTTGATGATTATGACGATGAAAACGACAATAACGATTTTGAGGCGGAACACGAATTGCCTGAAAATCACGAGCAAAGCGAAATAGAGTCTGGATCAAATACGGGTCAATTGGCAATTGATGTCATTAATACACCTGCAGAGATTTTAATCCGCGCCATGATTGCCGGTGTAAAACCACAGGATTTGGATATTCAAATTACTCGCGATATGGTTACCATAAATGGTCGTAGAGAAGAAGAGATTGAAGTCAACGAAGAAAACTATTACCATCGTGAACTATTTTGGGGTTCTTTTTCGAGAAACATACTATTGCCTGAAGAAGTAGATGTGGAAGCCGCCGATGCAAAAGAAAGACATGGCCTACTAGAGATTCATCTTCCAAAAATTGATAAAAATCGCAAAACCAAACTTAGCGTAAAAAGTAGCTAATAAAATAAAAGAGCTTTTGAGATCCTCCGCAGATTCGTTTCAAAAAACAAATCGAGGACTGGATTGAGAAAGCTCTTTTATTTTATTAACTTTTATTGGTGTCAAGAGCCGGGCTTGAACCGGCGACCCCCCGCTCTTCAGGCGGATGCTCTACCAACTGAGCTATCTTGACGTACTACAACAAATAACTATTCCTTCTTAAAAAGATCCTTGAAATCAAAATTCTGTGCATCGTTTTTTATGTCTTTAATTTGATTTGCTCCTTCAACAATCGTGCTATATGAAGTCATCAGTGAACCAATAATTGGCTGAAGAAAAGTATAAGCACCGAAGGCCACTAAAACAATAACAGACCATTTAACAATTGAAAAGAGAGTTGCAAAACGAGATTTGCGTTGCATCCTGTGCAAAATCTTGTTATTTTCCTCAACTAATTCTTTTATTTGAAATAACTCCTTTTCTGTATCAATTGCCATAAAAAGATATTACCATATTTTCATTAGAAATAAAGATACATTTAGTACTAATACAATTTAAAATATTTTGTGCCCGTGGCAGGAATTGAACCTACATTTCCTCCTTAGGACGGAGATGTTCTATCCGTTGAACTACATGGGCGTCACGTAAATCTAACATAAATAAAAATACCACGCCAAAACGTGATATTTTTTATTGGAGAAACTAATCGACAAATTACAAACCAAGTAACTTAGAAATCTTATCTTCTTGGAAACCAACAATGATTTCCTCTCCTCCTGTAGTTGAAATGCAAATAACAGGAACGCCCATTTGTCCCGATTTCTCGACCATTTCTGATCTTTTGGTCAAATCTTCAGCAACATTATATTCTTCGTATTTAACTTTATTATCGTTAAAAAATTGTTTTGCTATATTGCAATAAACACAAGTCGGTGTGGAATAAATTTTTACTGTTGGCATAATTTTATCTGACTTAATATTAAAGGTTCTAGAATTCTATCAAAAACTAGAAAGTAATCAACGAAATAAATTTATCCCAAACTGATTCCATAAATGATGTTTCCTCCACAATTTTTATTTCATCTTCTTTATCAATAATAACGATGGCGTGTTCGTTTTCTTTAGCCAAAGAAAATCGACTTCGGGCTTCTTCTTCCTGGCCAACAGGGCTATCTAGATCAATAATCTTTTCGGTAAGTTTTTCTTTCTTTTCATCCAGCTCTTCAAGTTTGTTAGTGATTACTTCCAGCTGTTTATGGCTTTCATTAGATTTTTTGTAAATCTGATATGTACCGTGTAGCAAGAAAAGTAAAAAAATGAACAACAAAATTGCCGTGATCTTTGAATAGATAGTCTTTCTGATTATTTTTTTCTGTTCGAATTCCAACATGGAAAAAATCTGGGTTTATGTTAGTATTTTAGCACAAATAAATATGTCGTTTTTATTTCACAAAAAAGGAAGAAAAGTTATGGCTAACGTTTGGAAAGTTATTGCTTTGCTAGTTGCAATCAGCATGATTCTCCTTTATGCACCTGGACTTTTGCAGCTGTTTACAAACTAGTTGTTTCTCATCATTTTGAGAAAAACATCTTGATCAATATTTACTTTACCCAAAGCCTGCATTTTCTTTTTACCCTTTTTCTGTTTATCGCGTAGTTTCATCTTTCTAGTGATATCACCGCCATACATATGTTGAGTAACATTTTTCATCATGGCTGATAAAGTTCTCGAAGAAATAATTCGACCGAGAGCTTGTGCCTGGATTTTCGTTTTAAACATCTGGCGTGGCAAAATGTTATACAATTTTTCAACAGATTTTTCAGCTTCTTCTTGAACTCTTTGTCTTGAAACAATTCTCGCAAAAGCAGGAACTTCTTCTTCGGCAACAATCATATCCAATTTCACAACATCAGCTGGACGGTAATCTAATATTTCATAAGAAAGCGAAGCGTAGCCAGAAGAAACACTTTTCAAATCATCAAAAAAGTTTCTCATTAATTCACGAAGTGGCATTTCTGCATTAACAGAACTTCTATCATTACCGAGGTTATCAACTTCACCCGTAATTGCTTCATGTGTATACAAAATTCCCATTACTTCACCTAAATAAATATTCGGCAAAATAATTTTTACAGAAATCCATGGCTCATCAACTTTTTCTATATCACCAAAAGCTGGAAATGAAATTGATGAGTACGCGGTAATTTCCTTTCCATTTCTAGTTCTAATTCTATAAGTAATGCTTGGTAAAGTTATGACCAAAGTTAAATTAAATTCTCTTCTTAATCTTTCAGTAATAATTTCCATATGCAACATTCCAAGAAATCCACAACGAAAACCTCGTCCAGCCGTTCCAGATGTTTCTTCTTCATAAGTTAGTGAACTATCGGTTAATTTTAGTTTAGATAGTGACGATTTAAGATCTGTAAAATCATCCTGACTTTCTGGGAAAATACTGGCCCAAACTACAGGTTTTGGCTCATCATAGCCCTCCAGAGGCCCTAAATTCGATTTATTGAAGAGTAAAGTATCGCCTACGTTCGCTATACCAGGTTCCTTTATACCGGTCACAATATAGCCAATTTCGCCTGCCGACAGATTTTCTGTTCGTTTTTCTTGTGGAACAAAAACTCCAACTTCTCCTGGAACAAAAACTCGCTTGGACGCTGCAAAAATTAACTGTGATCTTGTATCAACTTGTCCATCAAAAATTCTAGCAAAAACTATAATTCCCCGGTGATTTGAATATTGAAAATCAAAAATTAAAGCACGAAAATCCTTGTCATTTTTATATTCAGTTTTCGGACATGGAATTTGATCAATGATTGTTTCAAGCAATTCTCTAACACCCTGACCTGTTTTTCCTGATGTTTCAATAATATCTTCTAACTTGCAATTCAATAAAGTAATTATTTCTTTTTTAACTTCTTCAATTCTGGCAATTGGCGAATCAATTTTTGATAAAACAGGAATAATTTTTAAACCAAGGTCTTTTGCCATTTCCAAAGTTGTCAGTGTCTGAGCCTGAACACCTTGCGTTGCATCAATCAACAGTAAAGTTCCCTCAACTGCTTTTAATGCACGAGAAACCTCATAAGAAAAATCAATATGCCCAGGGGTATCAATTAAATTCAAAATATATTTTTCTCCTTTATAAGAAAAATTCATTCGAACGGGACGCATTTTTATTGTGATTCCACGCTCTCTTTCAAGTTCCATGTCATCGAGAACCTGATCTCGCATCTGTCTTTTCTCAACAGTTTCAGTAATCTCAAGCATTCGATCAGCCAAAGTAGATTTGCCGTGATCAATATGGGCAATAATTGAAAAATTTCGAATTTTATTAATCATCGTAAAAATCCTAACATAAACTTATCCTGAAAGCTCTTCTTGGTCTATTAACACTTCATGGGTTCTCCAAACCTTATTCTTGATAGATTTTATCACTTCTAATATTTCTTTATTTCCAAGCAAAATCAGAATTAACGCGCCAACAAATAGGCCAATTACACCCGCTAAAAATCCTTGCATAAAAATACCAATTAACATTGTTTGATCTAGAATTCCAGCAAAAATTTGCAAGAACGCATAGGCGATACAACCTGCAACAAGAGAGGCAAATAATGTTTGAACAAGAGTCCTCCAAAGAGTTGCAGAAAAACCACGAAAATCACGCTCAAACATTATCCATAATAAAATAGCATTTAGAAGAGTGCCGACAGAAAAAGCAAACGGCAGCATTAGCACCACAACACCTGGCAAAGCAGTCACTCTAAATAAACTTTCGAAAATACTTTTAAAATTTTCAGATGAATTAAATAAATCAATAAAAAAGAATGATAACACAACGGTAACGACCATTGAAATTAAGCTAATAAAAAGTGGTTTTTTTGTCTGACCAGCCGAATAATAACCTCGAACAAAAAGTAAAATCAAACTTTGGGCCAAGGCCGAAATTGAAAATATTGCCAAGGCTGCGGCAGTTAACTTTGTATCAACCCAATCGAATTCGCCTGATCCCAAAACTGTACGAACAACTTGGGCCCTTAAAACAATGAACATAACAATGACTGGAATGGACCAAAAAATAATATGTCGCGCAGCGGTGATCAAATGAGACAAAAATTCTTC
>CAYOAT010000002.1:45768-47932 GCA_964402215.1 uncultured Candidatus Saccharibacteria bacterium | reverse complement strand
GAAAATAATCTGGATAATGTTGGAAAAGCCGCCATTGAATAACTAATACCGACAATCGCAAGTGGAACTGATTGCAAATTATATGAAAAATTAAAAATTGCGATTGAGCCGGCCGCCAATGTACCTGCCGCAGCAACGAGAACAAATAATATTAATTGAGTTGAACCGAGTGTAATCGCACGCGGTAAAGATACAAGAACGATTTCTTTTACAAGTGGCCAATCAATATTAAAAGTAAATTTTGGGACAAGGTGATGTTTTGCAACGGACGGAAATTGAATTGCCAAATGTAAAACAAGTCCGATTACCACTCCATAAATTAAACCGATGGTGCCTACAATTGGATATAGAAAAGCAATACCAATAATTATTCCAAGATTATAAACAATAGGACTCATTGCATAAACAAAGAATTTTCTATATGACTGAACGATACTGCCAAATAATTGAGAAATTCCAAGAATAATTGGTGACAGGAGTAAAATTCTTGTAAACAAAATTAGGTCGCTACCATATTGGCCATTTACAATTATTGGCATAAATATTTTTAAAAGCGTTGGTATGAAAATAAAAATTAAAACTGAAACAGATAAGACTGTAATAATGAAAATTGAAAACAAACTATCAATCATTTTTTTCTTGTTTGTTTCATCACTAAAAGATCTTGATAAAAATGGAATTAAAACGGAAGCGGAAATAAAGGATGTTACTAAGACAAAAAGAAAATCTGGAATTCGGAAAGCCGCATAATACACATCAACAATTTCCGAAGCGCCAAAAGTGTGTGCCAAAAGTCGATCTCTAACAATTCCTAGCAATTGTGAAAAAAAAGTAAAAAAAGCTAGCAAATATGCAGCCTCATGAAGCCCCTTGATTTCCCTGTTAAAAAAGCCAATTATCCTTTGAACCATAATAGTTAAGCCGTAATTATATAACAAAAAACACCAATAAAATAGCCAGTAAAAAAGCAAAAATCCGGTTTTAAGGCCGGACTTTTGTTAAGTGTATCGATAAGCCGAATTCTGTCGTGAGTAATAATTTATCTTGGCTACTGGTTGCCCAAATAGCTCGATGCGGCACTCTGACATATAAAAATCTTGCGAAATTTATTATCAGCTCGGCCTTGCACGCAAGTAAGGATTTTGCCGTTTCACCCTAATGATCACTCATTAGACTCATCTAAATCATTCTCCTCGAGGGGTGAATGATTTAGATGCTTTTTTCTTTCGAATAAAAGCGTCTCTGCTCGCACCTCTTTTAAATAAATACTTGTTACCAAATATTTATTTTAGACGGGAATTACCCGCTACCGTTTTACTGTTAATAAATAACAGTGCGTGTTCGGACTTTCCTCCCTTTACGATTTCGCATAAAGAGTAATTACTTGATACACCCAAAAAATATAATACAATATTATATGATAATAGTAAATACTTGATAATTAATCTTTTTCGCTATGAGTTGGATTGGTTTTTTCAACTTTCTTTGAAACAACATCATCAATTTCACAAACTCCGCCAGCACAAGCAAGTTCTTGTTTCAAATTTGTTTCATCTTTTTGTTCATAAGCCAGAATCTTTGAGAAATCAATATGATCAACTCGACGAATCATTTCTTCATATCTTTCTTTATTAATTTCTTCGTAAGGTGCCAACTGATAAACGTGATCAGCTCTAGGTAAAAATGATAATCCGCCGACGTACTCCCAATTTTCGTAAACCCAGTTACCTACTTTTATCCACTCATCTGGACCAACTGAAATTGTTGTTGATGGATTGTGTTCAGTATAATTTCTCTTGACCATCTTCCAATGTTCAAGTTGATCAATCGCACCGATTGAATCCTTGGTAATTGAACCCGTTGGAGCCTTAACAGGAAATTCAATAACAAAGGTTGAAGCGGTATCATCAGTGAAACCGACTTCTGGATAAAATGGAATGGCTTGATCTTTTAACATTCTAAATAACGAATCAGTTTTTCCAATTCTAACTCGACGAATATAATATGCAGCATGACGTGGATGCATACCTGATGAACTATCAACTACTTGCGAAACAGTTCCAGATGGTTTTGTTGTAGTTATGCAAGTCGACTCATTAATTCCAAATTTCTTTGCGTAAATTTTATTAACTTTTATTGCTTCGGCTCGCAATTTACGAAGAAC
>CAYOAT010000002.1:31039-45758 GCA_964402215.1 uncultured Candidatus Saccharibacteria bacterium | reverse complement strand
GAACAACTGGACAATCCCATTGACCCGTTAAAGAAACTCCAAGAAGCGCTTCTTGCATACAATTTTTCTTCCATTCCTCACCAAGATATCCAAAATTTGTTAGAGTCGCCTGATAAGTTCCTAGAATTGTTGCTAACTTTATTTTCTTTAATAAAGTTTCTTCTGTGTCATCTGCGCGGCAAACAACTTCTGATAAATTACAAAATTGTTTTGATTTCAAAATAATTTCTCCACAAGGATTTGTTCCATACGGATATTTTTGACCATTAGTTTTTACACGACGTTCTGGTAATTGTTTATCAAGTGCTCCACGATTAAATATTCCTCTTTCACCAGAACCAGATTTTACCAAAGCTAACCATTCATCCATAAAATCAGAGGTTGATGGTTTTTCCTCATAAATAGCCGAATCATTCGCCATTGTTCGTTGTGGAGCTGTGACCCAAAATTGTCCATTCTTTGCATTTCGCATTTCTATATCATCCAAATCAGACAATGAAATCATGGCGCTGCGACGAACACCTCCAACGACCACAATTTGGCCAATCATGCAGCAAATATCATGAACATCAATATTTGTTAGACGGCGTCCCTGTTTTTCAATAATTTTTCCACGAGAAAAATCTAGTAACTGTTTTAACGGTCCAGGACCAGAAGCTTTCCCTCCCATAATTTTTAAACGCGCGCCTTCTGGTCGAACAAGAGAATAATTAAATTCAATATCTTTTCCAGAAAACCAAGCATTCATGCCCGCGGTTAAAGCATCACACCAACCTTCTTTACTATCGGCAACGACATGAGTCGGCAATTTTACTCCAGTTTGTTTTTGAATTTGAGGAAGTTTTTGAACACTTTCACTTTGTACAGAAAAACCAACGCCAGTTCCGCACATCGAGATATACATTATCTCTGCAAAGTCAGTTAGTTTTTCTGGAGCGATATATGAACAATTGTAGGCACAGACATTTGTTTTTCTTGTTGCTGGTCCCGCAAATTGCATTAGGCGCATTGAAGGCATAACTTTTTGTTCCAAAATTGCTTGACGAACTTCCTCTAATTCAGAATCTTTCAATTTTGTTTTCAAATTTTCCTTCATGAAAGAGATATATCGGCCAACAGTTTCAATCCAAGTTTCACGTCGATTTTCACTTTCAATCCATTTTGCATAAGTTCTATAATAAACAAATTCGGCGAGTGGATTTCTAAAATATTTTTTACTTTCTTTAGAAAGTTTTCTAACATTTTCTGGAATTTCTATTTGACGTTCTGAGCGAACTTTGGCACGTTGTTCACGATACAAAATATAATGTTTAGCAGTTTTTATGTAGTTACTTAAAATCAATTGTTGTTCAACAATATCCTGAACACCCTCAACAGTTGGCATAAAACCTTTAAAAGTTCTAGCTATTTTAACAATCTCAGAATAAACCCTGTTGGCCACAACCTCCGCATCCTCTCTTTGTCCTTCACCCGTTGTTACAAAAGCTTTTAGTATTGCAATTGTAATTTTTTCCAAATCAAAAGGAACTATTTTTCCATCTCTTTTTTTAATTTGAGCGATTAAAGATACTTTCTTTGAACTATTTTTTTTATTTTTTGTAACTTTGGCCATACGGTTTAATTGATTTTAATAATGTGATTATTTTAGCCCCGTAATGAATATTTCTCTTGTGGATAACCCAGTAAATTTGTGATATGAAATGGAAAAAAAGCTTTGTAAAGAATACAAAGAAAAAAAATAGATTAAGGGCGGTGGTTTGGAGATAGTTTATAGAATCGTTGCTTGATCCCCAACTTTAATTCCGCTGTTTTCGACAAAACCAGCATTAACCTCCAAAACATAAAGGGCTTTTTCACTTGGAACAAATAACTTTGGATAAGTTTTTGGAGAAATATTCTCTTCAATATATATAATTTCTTTACTTTCGTTTAGCCAAATAATATCAAGCGAGTAATTCATATCCTTCATCCAAATACTGTAATTGTCCGGCCGATCAAAAACAAAAAGCATTCCCTCGTTTGATTTTAATGATTTCGTTCCGCTCAAACCCTTAACTCTTTTTTCATCTGTATCAGCAATACCAACCGGAATCGATTGTTCGGCGATAACAACACGGGTTGTATAAATTCGATCAGTAGAATTCTGAAGAATTACTTTGGCATCCTTATATATGGGAACAGCAAAAAGAAAAACCAACACGACTAAGTAGGCAATGACTGTTTTAGCTCCCAAAATAACTAACCCATCAAATGTTATTTTTTTGTTATTCATTAGTAATTTGATTTTATCACATTTTACCCAGAAGGTATTTTTGCCTCTGCGATGCTGAAAATTTTTCAATTGAGTATCGCAACATTGTTCGCGGCATTTTTTTATAATTCTTTTGTAGAAAATTTTTTAAAACTTTTTCGTCGCGCTTCCCAACTTCGCGCAACATCCATCCAACAGCTTTTTGAATCAAATCATGTTCGTCTTTCAACAAAATTTTAGAAATTCTTAGTGTATCCTGGAATTCATTATGTCTAATAAAATCATAAGTAGAAATTATAGAAATTCGACGATCCCAAATATTTTTTGAATGCGCAAATTTATACAATAAATTTTTATTTTTCTCCAAAAGATATGGACTGGCAATATACGGTGCTGAAAGATCAACAAGATCCCAATTATTTATATGTTTGCGATTTTTAATATAGAAATTAAATAGAATTTTTTGATTTCTTTTATCTTTTATTTTTGTGGCGGCTTCAAGCTTAAATACTAAAATTTCTAAAGCCACCAATCTATCTTCGTGAACTTTACCCGCCAGAAGTTTTTTTACCTCAATAAGTGAGCTATTCTGAGCGAGTTTGGCAATTTTTCGTAATTCAGGAACGGTTACACCAACAAAAATATCTCCCTCACCATATTGCCCTTTTCCAGTTTTGAAAAAACGCTGTAAAATCGCCGCTTTTTCAGGGCTCGCTTTTTTACGAATTAAAGATTGAATTTGGCTAATATTCATAGCCTATAAATGAATATCACTACACAAATCTATTTACCTGATTTTTTTGCTGCTTTCTTTGTTGTTTTTTTAGCTGTAGTTTTTTCAGCAACAATAGTTTCTTCTGGTTTTACAGTTGGAGCTTTTACAGTTGGAGCTTTTGCAGGTGCTGGAGCCAATGCTTTTACTGCAGAAATAAGAATTTCTAATTTTGAATTTAATAATTCTAATTGTTTTTTTAATTCATCATTTGAACCCGAATTCTGTGGAGCAGATCTTGCCGGTCTATCATTTGAAGAAAAATCTCTTCTTGGTTTTCTATCAAATCGATCATTTCTATCACCTCTATCACCACCCTGTGAACCGCCTTGAGCAGTAAAACAATCACGACAAAATACTGGTTTTTCACCAGTTGGTCGAAATGGGACCTCACAACTTTTTCCACAACCACTACAAGTTGCTGGATGCATCACTTGTGGACGAGAATCTCTGTCTCTGCCGCCACCAAAACCCGGCTTTCCACCAGGTCTAAAACCTCCTCTACCGCCGCGATCACGACCCCCACCACCGCCTCTACCTCCTCTGTTTCCGCCTAGAAAATTGTTCATGTTTATGTATTTATTATTAAAAATCGATTAAGCCCACCCTATCATAATAGAGGCTTTGTGACTAATAATTAAGTAATCTATTTAAAACCTGTTGCCACAAAATAATCTCCGAGGAACAAAGCTTTTCTTGATTATTCTACAGATATTTTGCAGTTTCAGTTTCGGCGGAGAGAGCGAGATTCGAACTCGCGATACCCTTTCGGATATACCACCTTTCCAGGGTGGCCCATTCAACCGCTCTGGCATCTCTCCAACATTCAAAATTTCATCAGCAAATAAAAAGTCGCCCCAAAATTTACATTTTATATTTCTTGTTCAACTTTCAATCCACGTAACGCGGCCACCCTTTCAATAACTGGCGGATGTGTACTAAAAAGTTTATTCAAGAAACTCATTTTCTTTCCCTCTTTATAATCAGGTATTCCGTTGTGATTTGCATCGCCACCAAGTGGTGTGGCAATAAACAAATGCGCAGTCGCATGATTCTGTGATTTTATTCCAACACTGTAGCTTGATATTTTTTCTAGTGCACTTGCAAGTCCATCAGGATATCTGGTAATTAATGACCCTGTTGCATCAGCCAAAAATTCTCTTTTTCTAGAAATCGCCAACTGAATTGCTGTTGCCACAAATGGAGACAAAATAGACATAATAATTCCAACGATAAACAAAATTACACCAAGCTGCCCGTTATCCCGATCACTGCTATTTCTAAACCTTGAGCGGAGGAAAAAGTCTGATAACAAAGTCACAATTCCTACAAGAACGACGACGATCGTTTGTAGCAAAATATCTCTGTTACCAATATGGGCCAATTCATGAGCCAAAACTCCTTCTAATTCCGAGCGATCGAGCATTTTTAGCAATCCCGTTGTGACGGCAATTGCCGCGTTGTCTTGATTACGACCGGTTGCAAACGCATTTGGAGAATCGTCTTCGATAATATAAAGACGTGGTTTCTTTAATCCGGCAGTGATACATAAATTTTCCAAAAGACGATATAACTCTTTGTGAACAATTTCATCCGCCGGTTTAGCTTTACTTATAGACAGTGCAATCTTGTCAGATTTAAAATAACTGATGAAATTCATAACCAAGCTGAAAATCACAGCAAAGTAAAGAATACTTACATCATTATAAATGTAACTAAAACTCCAACCAATAAACATTATCAAAACAAAGAATGAAATCATCAAAAACCAAGTTTTGCTAACATTTTTCTCCTGCTCTGTGTATAGATTTGCCGCCATAAGCGCGTTTAGAACTTGATTAGAACTTTACTTGTACTGGTTCTTTCGCTGCTTCGTTTGCTAATTCAAAGAATTCTCTTTTTGCGAATTTAAACATATTAGCAATAATATTTTTTGGGAAAGTATCAATACCAATATTCAAATCACGTACATTTGAGTTATAAAATCTTCGTGAAGCCTGAATTTTATTTTCAGTATCTGACAATTCTCTTTGTAGTTCCAAGAAATTCTGATTTGCTTTCAAATCTGGATAAGCCTCGGCAACTGCAAACAATGATTTTAATGTTTCAGAAAGAGCATTTTCTGCTTTTGCGTGATCCGCCATTGATTGTGCGCCCATTGCTGAAACTCTAGCAGCCGTAACTTTTTGCAAAGTATCTTTTTCGTGTGCTGCGTAACCAGAAACAGTATTAATCAAGTTTGGAATCAAATCGTATCTCCTTTTCATTTGAACATCGATGTCTGACCAAGCTTCATCAGTTCTAGTTCTTAGACTTATAAATCTGTTATAAATTGCTACAGCCCAAAATACAATCACCACTAAAACAGCCAAAATTATATATATCGTCGTCATAATAATTAATTATCTTTTAATGAAGAATATTATACACCAAATTCCCCACTTTGCTTATGAGAAGACTATTTGTTGAACAATTGACCATTCAAGAAAACTTGAACAGATTTGACGTTTCCGAATTGCATTCCAGCTTCAACAATCTGAGAAACTGGTCTGACAGAATCACATTTATCTTTTTTGTTAAATTCAAATGATCCAGTTAAATATGCTTTTGCTACACCATTTTCAATGACCGCTTTTTCTAACTGGATATTTTTCTGATTAGCTAAAAAGTTTCCTGGCGCGTAACCTAAATTTAATTTTGAAGTTAACATTTCATCCAAAGTTGCTTTCCAAACAAATTGTGGCTGAGGAATGTTTGTTGTAATCCAAACAATTTCATCATTACAAGAATTTACTTTGCCAGAATAGTCAAACATATCTGGATTAGCAAAAACTGGATATTTTACTTTTGGTGAAACAACAACATTTACATTTGAAATTACTGATGTTTCAGATTTATTTTCATCTTCTGGTAAACCACCGGCAATACCCGCAAACTGATTGCCCATATCTTTTAATCCACCTTTACCCAAAAATACACCTAAAATTATTACTAATACGACTGTTCCGGCCACAACACTCAATGCGACCTTATTTTGAACGATTTTTTGTTTAATTCCTTGCATATAAGTGGCATTATCAACATTTTTTACCAGATTGCAAGCGAGAAAAACGTTTTTATCGAAAATTAATTTTTATAGGCAGCAGCTTGAGCAGAATACATTTTCTTGTAAATACCATTTTTTCTTATTAATTGCTGATGTGTTCCGTATTCTTTTATATTTAAACCATCAATGACAGCGATCTTGTCAGCATTTCTAACTGTCGCAAATCTATGAGAAATCAAAATCAAAGTTTTATCTCCACCCATAGTTTTTTCTAATTGTTCAAAAATTTGTTTCTCTGCTGTTGAATCAACACTGGCTGTTGGTTCATCCAAAATAGTTACAAGCGCGTTTCTAAACAAAGCACGAGCTAAAGCTAGTTTTTGTTTTTGACCTCTTGAAGGATTTACTCCGCCATCGAATTCCACACCGATTTGTTGGTCATAAGTCTTTTCCCATTTTTGAATAAACTCGTCTGCATTAGATTGAACTGCTGCATTACAAATTTTACCCTGCTCCATTGAAGCTTCTATTTTTCCTAAATGAATTAATTCTTTTACCAATAATTTATATGTACTGTAGTCCTGCGCGAGCAGTGCCATATATTTGTACCAAGAATTTAAATCAAGTTCCTTTAAATCCACGCCATCTATTAAAATTCGCCCTTCGACAGGGTCATAAAATCGACATAGTAATTTTATAAAAGTAGATTTGCCCGCACCATTAAGACCAACAATTGCCAGTTTTTCGCCAGATTCAATTTTCAAATTTAAATCTTTTAGAACAAAAGAATCTGGTTTTGAAGGATACGCAAACGAGACATTTTCAAAAATAATTTCTGGTGCTTTGAATAAAGATAATTTAAAACTGTTTGGATCACAAACTACTTTCTTTTTCTCATTCATTATTTCAATAAAAGTATTTACAGCTTTTGTATCTTGATATTGTCTTGAAAGCATCATGAAATAACTAATGACTGATTCCTGCAGACCAATTGCGGCCGCAAGAACAAAAACAAAAGTACCAATCTGCATTGCACCAGCCATGACGGGGCTCACAAGAATCCACAAAATAAAAATAAAAGATACTGAGACAACGGCTTGTGATAAAATTTTCCACAACAAAGCTCTTTTATCTTTATTTTTTTGTTCAAGATAAAAGCTTTCCAAAATTCTTTTAATTCTGTCTACAAAGAAATTTGTGGTCTGATACGTATGCAGTTCGGTAACACCGTCGACATTATCCATTTGTGCTTGGGCGTTACCCAAATGACGTTTGTCCTGAGAATTAGTTTGATAAATTGACCAAATATCACGACCATATTTCAACTCAACAATAAATCTTGGAACCGTTGCAACAAATACAATAAATAATATTCTCCAATCGGCCTGAAACATAATAAAAGCGGCCGTAAAAAAACCAACGACATTAGTAATATTAGCCATCAGTTTGCTATAAAAGTTAGCAATAACCCAGGACTGACCTGTTTCATTTAATAATTGAATTTTATCCTTAAATTTGGGATCTTCATGTGTTGCGACATCCAGCGAAGCTAATTTAGTAGAAAATATAATTTCAAATCTTGTTCTCATATCTCGCCAGGTATTCATATCCCAGAAATCAGACAAAGAAGAAATAAAACCGCTAAACAATAAAATTGCCGGGATCAACAGAACAAAGAAAAGTAGTTCCGCAGTAAATAAATTACTACCGAAATTTTGAGTTAAATAGTTTATAAGTAAAGCCTCAGAACCTCTTCGAAAATATGGAGTAACGGCAATTAAAACAGACAAACCAACCGTCCAATACATTCCTCTGCGTTGATTATGCCAAACATGTTTTATAACGAAAACATTAGCTTTTAACATATCAACGATTAAACCCATATTAGTTTCTTTTTTATCTTTTATATCAATATGAGACATATATTACAGATTCTCATTCTATCACAAACAATTTTACACATATCAACAAGTAGTTGCTTTTCTTTTATATTCTGCTAGTATTTATTTCGCTACATTATGGCGACTATCTTGCCTATAATTCAAATAATACTTTCGGTGCTGTTAATCGCCGGAATCTTGCTACAAGTAAATTCTGCCGGAATGGGTGGAGCTATTGGTGGCGGTTCTGACAATGTTGACGCGGGTTATCATACACGACGAGGTGCAGAGAAATGGTTCTTTAATGGAACAATAATTCTTGCTATACTATTCGTTATAGTTTCTTTCATTTCCTTCGTTGTAGCCTAAATATAGAAAGTATTAGATATAGCTTTTTTGTGAACATTGATACAAACTCTACATTAATTAATACAAAGACTCGATTTGGTTTCATCAAAAATGTTACTCAAGTTATCAAGTCATTTTCATTTACTGAAAAAATAATTTTTGGTGTTTTTTCTTTTGCTTTACTTGTATCAAGTATTTCCATTTTGATTAAAATAAATAATCACTTTTTAGTTAATATTCCTGAAAACGGTGGTATTTTACGCGAGGGAATTATTGGAACTCCTCGTTTTATAAATCCCCTACTTGCTGTTTCAACAGCTGACAAAGATGTCACATCACTAATTTATTCTGGTTTAACTAGAAAAGATATAAACGAAAATTTTATTCCAGATCTTGCGGAACGTTATGAAATATCTGACGACGGTCTTGAGTATAAATTCATTTTAAAAGACAATTTAAGATTTCACGACGGAACAAAATTAACAACCGAAGACATTGCCTTTACGGTCATAAAAGCTCAAGATCCAGAAATTGAAAGCACCAAACGATCAGAATGGATTGGCGTTTCATTTGACAGGGTTAGTGATACTGAAATTATTTTTAAATTAAAGCAACCTTATAAACCTTTTATTGAAAATACAACGCTTGGTATTCTGCCAAAGCACCTTTGGGAAAACATTCCAACTGGTGGTTTCGGTTTAAGTATCTATAACACGGAACCAATTGGATCGGGACCATATAAATTGGATGGTATAAAAAAAGACAACACCGATATACCAGAATCTTATACTTTATCGGCTTTTAAAAATTACACCTTGGGTAAAGCATTTATAAATAAAATTGTTTTACAATTTGTTAAAAATGAAGCAGATTTAGTCGGCTTATTTGAGTCAGGAAAAATTGATTCTCTTGGCGGATTAAAGGCAGAAACTGCTCAAAAATTAAAAGATGAAGGTGCAAATTTATTAACTTCCCCATTACCAAGAATTTTTGGTCTTTTCTTTAATCAAAATGAGTCACGCATATTGGCAGATAGTTCTGTTAGAAAAGCACTTGAAATCACAACTCCAAAAGATGAAATAATTAATAATATTTTATTTGGTTTTGCTAAAACAGCAAACAATTCCATTCCACCAGCATTAGATTTGGAAAAATCATTATCAAACCCATCGATAGAAATTTCTACAAGCACAATACCTACGGATGATTCTATCGCCAGAGCGCAAAGTATTCTTGAGGCAAACGGCTGGAAAAAAAATGAAGATGGAATTTACGAAAAAGAAAAAGATAAACAAAAATCAATTTTCTCTCTGAGTATTTCTACCAGTAACGTTCCGGAATTAGTTCAAGTAGCTAATTTAGTAGCAGACTCATGGAAAAAAGTTGGAATTGATGCGTCAGTTAAAGTTTTCGAACCAGGAGATCTAAGTCAAACAATTATTCGTCCACGAAATTTTGAAGTTTTATTATTTGGAATGATCATTCATAGATATCCTGATTTGTATGCATTTTGGCATTCTTCACAAAGAATAGATCCAGGATTAAACATTACTAGTTACGCAAATATTTCAGTTGATAAACTACTTGATGATTTGAGAACATTAACAGATAAAGAAAAAATCGAATCATCTATTGCTGAATTTAACCAAAATATCACAGAGGATAAACCTGCAATCTTTTTATATACCCCACAATTCATTTATATACTTCCAAAAAATATCGGTGGTGTGAAGTTTAATAATATTACCAGTGGCGAAGATCGTTTTATGAACATTTACGAATGGTTCACTGAGACAGATAAAGTTTGGAGAATTTTTAATTAATTAATAATTTATGATAGAAAACAATAGACAACAAAATAGACCTTTACAAAGTAGACCAAGATATAATCCTGGGCCAAATAGTGCAACTAGAAAACCTGTATTTAATAGAACTACTGCTGGTAGTAGTATTCGCCACAGCTCAACTGTTATTTCACATAGCCCATCTTCAGGTATTATTTCACACGATCCAGTTCGAACCAATACACATAGTGCCCCACATAGTACACCGCACAGTGCTCCACGTGGTCCCGCACACACGGGTCCAAGAAGTAATTCGCGCGGACGAAGCGGTAGTGGAAAACTATCTAGATTTGCTCCATCTCTACGAACAACATTGCGACAACAAAGAAGCAATAAAAATCTTGAGAGACAAAAACCACAAATTCCAGTTCCTCCTGTTGGAGAAAACATTAGAATAATTACCTTGAGTGGTGTTGAAGAAGTTGGTAAAAACATGCTCGCTATTGAAATAGGAAACGATATTATTATCGTTGACGCAGGTTTTCAATTCAAAGATGCGACAACTCCTGGTATTGATTATATTTTGCCAAACACAACTTATTTAGAAGAAAGAAAAGATAAAATTCGAGGTTTATTTATTACTCACGGCCACTTGGATCACATCGGTGCTATTCCCTACGTTTTAGAAAAACTTGGTAATCCTCCAATTTATTCTAGAAAATTCGGAGCAATTATGATTCAGAAAAAGATGGAAGATTTTCCTCATCTTGCAAAAGCGGACATTCGAATTATTGATGGAGATGAAATTATTCGAGCTGGTTCAATTAAATTGGAAACTTTCCTGATTTCACACACTATTCCTGATGCAATGGGTTTAATTATTGATACTCCACACGGAGATATAGTAGTTATTGAAGACGTTCGTGTAGATAATATCGATGGTATTCCTACTGAAGAAGAAGTTGAACATTACAAGAGATTTAAAAATAGAAATGTTTTACTTTTAACCCTGGATTCAACATCAATTGAAAAGCCAGGATTCTCAATCTCAGAAAACGTTGTTGTTAAAAATATTGAAGCGATTATCAAGAACGCTTCTAGTCGTTTAATTATCGGAACCTTTGCCTCACAGGTAGAAAGAATTTTAGCCATCATTGAAGCGGCTGAAAAATATGGAAAGAAAGTTGTTGTAGAGGGTCGCTCAATGAAATCTAACCTTGATATCGTAAAGTTTTTGGGATTGATTAAAACAAACAACATTATTCCAGTTACTGATATGGAACAGTATCCGCCAGATAAAATTGTCATGCTGGTTACTGGATCTCAGGGTGAAGAATTTGCGGCTTTGATGAGAATGGCAAATAAATCTCACAAATATATTACACTCAGAAAATCTGACACAATTTTGCTTTCTTCATCTATTATCCCTACGAATCATTCTGCTGTTGTTAAATTAAAAGACAGTTTGTATCGTTCAGAAGCAAAAGTTATCACATATTTAGATTCTGATGTTCACGCTTCGGGTCACGGAAACAGAGACGAATTAAAATGGATTCACCAACAAATTCGCTACAAATATTTTATTCCATTACACGGACATCACTACATGTTACGACAGCACGCTGAAATGGTAGAGTCGCTTGGTATTAAAGAAGAAAATATTATTGTTCCAGACAATGGTTCAATTATTGATATTCAGGATGGTGGACAAAAAATGGTCAAACTTCCTATGCGAGCACCGCATGATCCTGTAACTGTTGATGGTTTGGCGATTGGAACTATCCAAGACGTTGTATTAGAAGATCGACAATTATTGGCTGAAGCTGGAATTTTCGTCGTAGTTGCAAGTATTAATGTTAGAACTGGAAAACTAAAAAAATCCCCTGATATTATTTCAAGAGGATTCGTATATTTGCGTGAATCCCAAGAATTATTAAGAAAAGCGCGATTTATTACCCAAAAAACAGTTGAAAATCATTTGGCTCGTAACAAAGGTCCGGTTGATTTTGATAGACTAAAGAAAATTCTTTCTGATGAATTATCAAAATTCCTTTTCCAGGAAACAGCTAAACAACCTTTAGTTATCCCAGTCCTTATAGGCGTATAAATCTATTTTTTGATATAATTTGACCAATGTACAGCCAAAGTCTGGATATCGGTTCGGGTATTCTAAAACCAAAAATTAATAGAAAAATTATATATTTGCTAGCATTTTTAGCGGCTTTTCATATTACGCCAGCTACTTATGTTAATTCAACTTTTCTCGGACAATTTCTTAGTAATGAAAATGTTGGATTAATTTTTACAATTAGTTCAATACTGGTTCTAATCTTTTATGCCTTTATAAAAAACATATTGAAACGTTTTGGTAATTATAGGGTTTTTATAGCGACTATTTGGATTGATATTTTATCTCTTGCTGTCATGTCATCAAGTTTTTTTGTAAATGAAACAAAATTTGCTGAAATTTTCATTGGCGCATATATTATTGGACACGTTAGTCGAGTCATAATGCTTCTTTGTCTGGATATATTTCTTGAGAATCAATCGTCAGATAAAGAGACTGGAAATATTCGTGGAATCTATCTAACATCATTAAATTTTGCATATGTCGTTGGTCCATTACTCGCAAGTTTTCTTATTATTAATTCAAGCGATATCGCAAATGTAAATGCAGCAGACATTGCTCCTGTTTACATTTTTGCGGTTCTACTACTATTTCCTGTGTTTTTTATTGCCAAAAAGTATTTAAAAACTTTCACTGATAACAATTACAAGAAAGAGAGAGTTACGAATATTTTAAGTAGAATTTCTTATAATTTTGATTTAGTAAAAATTTGCAGTACAAGTTTTCTTTTGAATTTTTTCTACTCATGGATGATTATATACACACCAAGGTTTTTACTTTCAATTGGTTTTGAACTAACTAGTGTCGTAAGAATTATCGGCTTTGCTCTGATTGCTTTTATAATTTTTCAACTACCAGTTGGAAAAATTGCTGACAAATGGCTAGGTGAAAAAGAAATTATGACTGTTGGATTTTTGATTGCAGGATTCGCAACGATTTCAATGTCATTTATTTCTTCAACTTCATTTTGGTTCTGGGCAGGAATAATGTTTGTAACTAGAATTGGGGCCAGTATGATCGAAATAATGAATGAAACTTATTTATTCAAGAAAATAACAGATAAAGATGTTGATATATTAAGTTTGTACAGAACTGTCAGCGAATCAGCATATGTGATCGCACCAGTTATTGCATCAATTCTATTAAAATATGTTATTGATATAAAGTACATGTTTATCGTTCTCGGCGTAATTGTTCTCTACGGAATTCGTTTTAGTTTGACATTGAAGGATACCAAATAGTTGGCCACAGATTCAGAGAAGTTAAAATAAGTATAAAGTACTTTTAACTGTTTTTAAACATTATATATTTGACTTGTGTTTCAAAATTGTTAAAAATATTTTAATGAAAATGTTAATAGTTGAGGATGATATTTCTACTAGAAATGTATTGCGCATGGGTTTTGAGGAGCTCTCGTATGCTGTAGATGAAGCTGGCGACGGAGAAGCTGGTTCATATTTAGCAAGAATAAATAAATACGATTTAATTATTCTCGACAATGTTTTACCAAAAAAATCCGGAAAAATGGTTTGCGAGGAAATCAGACAAGCCGGTGTTACCTCTCCAATTTTGTCATTGTCTTGCAGAAATGAAGTAAATACAAAAATTGATTTATTAAATAGTGGCGCCGATGATTATATGACCAAGCCATTTTCTTTTGCTGAACTACAGGCGCGAATAAAAACATTACTTAGACGACCACATAAAATTCAAGATATTGTTTTAAAAGAAGGTACAGTTTCCTTGAACACAAACACACACGATGTAATTCATCAAAACAAAAAACTGTATTTAACGAGAAAAGAATTTTCATTGCTTGAATTATTAATGAAGAATGCAGGAAAAATTGTCACCAGATCAACAATAATGGAAAGTGTTTGGGATATTAATGCTGATCCATTTTCAAATACAATAGAAACCCATATTAGAAATTTACGAGCAAAATTAAAGGACAAAAATAAAAGTCTAATTAGGAACATTCCCGGTCGTGGATACAAATTTCACTCGCTTCAATTAATTAAATAAGAGATTATTTTATTTCTTGTTTTTCGGCTTTTTCGGCGCGCTTTCTCTCGTTGTCAGTTAAGAATTTCTTTCGTAAACGAATATTTTTTGGAGTAACTTCCAAATATTCATCTTCTCGCATCATGCCCATTGCTCGTTCAAGAGACAAATCAAAAGGTGGAGCAAGTAAAACAATACCATCTGAACGGTGAGTTCGAATGTTATTCAAAGCTTTACCTTTCACTGGATTTACAAACATATCTTCACCCTTTACGGTATAACCGACAACCATTCCTTCATAAATTTCAGATCCAGGTTCAATATATAAAACTCCACGTTCTTGTAGGTTTTCCAAAGAAAAAGCCAAAGCTTTTCCTGTCGCCATTGAAACCATTGAACCATACTCAGTTTTTTTAACTTCACCAGCCATTGGCTTAAAAGCATTAAACATACTGGTCATAATTCCTTCACCTTTTGTGTCAACAATAAATTCATTTCTATATCCC
>CAYOAT010000002.1:28315-31029 GCA_964402215.1 uncultured Candidatus Saccharibacteria bacterium | reverse complement strand
CATTTTTGCTTGGTTATGCTTTGTTTCCATATGAGTCATAACGCCTCTTCTATTTCCTAATTTTTCAATAATTGCACCAGTAAATTCTTCGGGAACCAAGATAGAAACTTCTTCAAATGGCTCGTGTTTTTCGCCATTGATATTTTTGATAATTACTTCAGGTTGAGAAACTGCTAATTCAAAACCTTCTCGGCGCATATTCTCGATTAAAATAGCTAAATGAAGTTCACCGCGTCCATAAACTTTAAATCTTGCTCCTTCATCAAAATTAACTCGCAAACCTACGTTTACTTCTAATTCTTTTTCAAGTCTTTCACGAATCTGACGAGAAGTTAAAAATCTTCCAACTTTTCCAGCGAATGGAGAGTCGTTAATAAACATGTAAAAAGATAGTGTTGGTTCATCGACGATGATTGCGGGCAAAATTTCAGTATCATCTGCATCTACCAAAGTTTGACCAATATAAATATCAGGAATTCCAGCAATCATAACAATGTCGCCAGTTGTTGCTTCTTCCTCCTCTTTTTTATTCATTCCTTCAAAAGTAAATAGCTTTGTAATTTTTCCAGTAAAAACTTTACCGTCATTATCTTTTGCGGTAACTTGCTGACCTGAACGAATTTTTCCAGAATAAATACGGCAAATACCCATTCTTCCCAAAAAATTGTCATAAGCCAAATTGAAAACCTGAGCTTGTAATCCCTTTGCGGTTTTTTCAGGATTAGATGCTGGTGGAACAGTTTTTAAAACCATATCCAAAATTGGAGTCAAATCAACGGCCTCGTCTTCCATTTTGTTTTTTGCAATACCTTCTCGTCCAACAGCATAAAGAGTTTGAAAATCTAATTGTTCATCTGTCGCTCCCAAGTCAAAAAATAATTCGTAGACCTGATCATGAGCTGTCTTAACATTAGCCGCAGGCTTATCAATTTTATTTAAGATTAGAATCGGTTTTAACCCTAGTTCCAAAGATTTCTTTAGAACGAATTTAGTTTGTGGCATTGGGCCTTCAGCGGCATCAACAACTAACAAAACATAGTCGACACTTCGTAATACTCGCTCAACCTCTGAACCGAAATCAGCGTGACCTGGAGTATCCAAAATATTAATTTTTGTACCTTTATAAAAGGCAGAAGTATTTTTTGAATAGATTGTAATACCACGCTCTCTTTCAAGATCATTTGAATCCATTGAAACGCCTTCTCCAACCATTCCTGTTTGACGCAAAATTGAATCCGTCAAAGCAGTTTTTCCGTGGTCAACATGGGCGATTATTGCGATATTTCGTATTTCCATAATTTATTGTTTCGGTTTATAAATGTAACAATTTATTTGTCATTCGACAAATTTTTGTGTTCAACAAAAGTTAAAGCTTTACCTTTTTTGTTGCCACGACCAGTTCGACCAATTCTATGAACATAATCATCATGTGTTTCCGGAATGTCATAATTAATAACGTGGCTTACATCTGGGATATCTAAACCTCTGGCTGCGACATCAGTTGCTACTAGAATTGCAATTTGATCTTTTTTGAAATCGTTTAAAGCTCTTTGGCGTTTACTGTGATTTTTATCACCATGAATCGAATCAACTTTAAATCCTTTTCGAATAAGATCTCTAGATAATTTTTCAACACCTCTTTTTGTCCTACCGAAAATTAGAACTTTGCAAAAGTCATTTTGATTTAATAATTCATGTAAAACATCAATTTTATTTTGATCTCTTGTCACACGGACGACATCTTGGTCAACGTTCTTTGCTGTATCACGTTTCTTAACTGAAATTAGAATTGGATTATTCAAAAATTCACCAATTAATTTCTGAATTTCGGGAGACATTGTTGCAGAGAAAAATAAAGTCTGTCTATTTTTTGGCATTAGAGCCATAACATATCTCATATCTCCAATAAATCCCATATCAAGCATTCTGTCGGCTTCATCCAAAACGACACTGTTAAATTCTGCTAGATTAATTCTTTTTCGAGTGATTAGATCTTTTAATCTGCCAGGTGTACCGATAACAAAATTGTAGCCATATTTAAGTTTCGCCATTTGCGGACCGATATTCATTCCACCAACACAAACAACACCAAAAATATTTAGTCCCCTTGAAAGAGTTTTTAAATCATCGTCAATTTGAATAGCCAATTCTCTTGTAGGAACAATAATTAGAATTTTTTCTCGATTATTGTGAATAACTTTGTTTAACAAAGGAATTAAGAAGGCTGCTGTTTTCCCCGTTCCTGTATTTGCAATACCAACAACATCAGAACCTTTTAAAACTTCTGGAATGGCTTTGTCTTGAATCGGCGTTGGAGTTTCAAAACCTTTTACTTTTATTGTATTTTTTATTTTGTCGTGAATTAGAAAATCACTAAATTTATATTCCGGGACAAAAATTTCTGGATTTGCTTCTTCAACTGCTTTACAGATAAATCGAGAAACATCGATGCGCTCAGATTTTCGTCCACCTCGACCGCCGCCTCTACTACCTCCTCGGCCTCCGCCACTTCGACCTCCTCCACCACCAAATCTTCGTCCGCCGGAACTGTGACCTCCACCAAAACCTGGGCGACTTGATCCATGACTTGAACCCCCATATGAACTTCTATTACCATAATTGCTTCTACCAGAAGATGATCCCCCAGCTATTTCACTGCCACTATATGAAGAAATTTGCCCTGTTTTTGGAGCTGAACGATGAAAACCATCGCT
>CAYOAT010000002.1:0-28305 GCA_964402215.1 uncultured Candidatus Saccharibacteria bacterium | reverse complement strand
GTACTGGTATGAGTTTTTGGAGCGCTAAATGAGCGTGATGGCGAAGAATAACCTGTTCTTGAACTATTAAATGAACCAGTTGAGTGACCGGCTGAACGACTATTTGAATGACCACCTGAATGACTGCGTGACGATGCTGATGTTCTTGGTCTAGAATTAGATTTTGCACGCGAAAAATTGTTTCCTTTTTGATACATATATTATTTAAATTTTAATAAAGATAACTTTATATAACTCTTTAAACTAATCGACTAAATTCGATTGAATAATTGTCTCGAGAGTTTTATATAAAGCCAATATTTGGACTTGCAATTCTCAACCTAAATCAGAGAAAAGAAAACTAATGAGATTCTAGTTACCGAAAAAGTATAATAAAAAAATCTATTTTTGTCAACTGTGTAGGATTTTGGTTCTTTTTAACTTCAAAAGTGCATTTGAAAACGGAAAATTATTTGTAAGATCACGAATAAATGTCCCAGTTGAAACAACAAAAGAAACTTCAAAAATCATCATTTGCTGTGGCATGGTTTTAAAAAATTCCTGCCAAGATTCAAGAATTTGTTTCTGACGAAAATCACCTTTGACTTTATTTACCGAGGAAACAATATATTCTCTTACCATTTCTGCCGATACTATTTCTGATCTAATAAATTCAGATTTTTTAATCTCAACATTTCTTGATGGCCGTTCAATATCTATACTTCCGCTTTTAAAATAATCAAAAAGTTTTATTCCATTTACCGTTCTTCCAGAAAACCATGGATATTTCTGTGTTTTAATTTCCTTTAGCTTATCCACCGCAAAAATTATTTGATTATTATCGATTTGATCAATATTTATTGAACTAGGATTTTCAATAATTCCAAGAATATCACCGGCATCGGTTTTAACACCTATTAAAAAAGTTGCCAAATATTCTTTATCAAAACCTAGATATTTTTCTCTATTTTTATTTTCGTCACCAACAATAATTAACATCTCGCCTTCTGCCATTGGATCAAGTCGCCCAGCATAAGAAAGTTTTTCGTTTTTAAATTCTGGTTTTTCTGCTCGTAAACGATTTAATAATTCAAGCGGTGTTTCTCCAACTTTCTTTGTAATAATAATCATTTACATCAATCATATATGTAAAATAATTATGATCAAGACAAAACAAAAACCCCTCACAGAGGGGTTTTTGAATAAATAATGTTCTACGATTATGAAAGGTGTTTTGAAACTAGTTTTGTCATCTCAAACATTGAAACAACTTCCTTCCCGCCGAATACTGCTTTTAGATTTGCATCAGCAACAATGTTTCTTTTGTTCTTTGGATCTTGAAGATCTTTCCCTTTTATGTAAACCCACAAAGCTTTAACAACCTCTGAACGTGGCATTGGACCTTTTCCAACAACAGCTGCTAATTCAGGGCTAATATTCATAGGCTTCATAAATGCAGAATTTGATTTTGGCATGTATTTAAAATTACTTACTTAATAAACTGCTATGGGTATATGATACAGGATTATCATTTAAAGACAAATGAAAACCACCCGGAAGCAAATGCTTGCGGGTGGTGTATGGCCAGCCTAGTCTCTAGGCTGCCACTGAGAACGCACCGGGTTTCGGCACGATCCTGACACGCTCCTTCGAACGCCGAACCGTGAACGGATTGCCCGCACGGTCCAGGAGTTCGACGTGGATGCGACCCGAACGATCTTCCTTGACGAGATGACCGAAACGGCACTTCGCCAGGAAACCCTTCACACGGCACGTGCCCTTGCGACGGGAGGGCCACAACACAACCTTGCGGTTGGATTGAATGGCCACGGCCTGGGTCTTCTTCTGAACGACAGGCACTTCGGCAGTTCGCCCAAGCGCGCTGTTTGTGTCCTCAACCGGCTTCACCACAACGACTTCTTGCAAAGACGCTGCGGCGATGACGGTCTTGACCTGAGTCGGCTGAGGTTTCGGCTCATGAATCGGCGCCGACAACTGCCGTGAACGCGCGGGCGAACCCAAGACCTTCCGACGCGAAAAGTTGGTGGCCACGACCACAAGGCCGATCGACACACCGGCAACAGCCGAAGCGATGGAATGCTGGCCAGTGACGACCTCGGCTCCTTCATAGAAGAAGAATCCGAGAGCAGCGAGGACCAAACTGATTCCCAAAAACGCATTCAACTTTTTCATGATCTGAACTCCTTGTTTGTTGGTTTTATTTCTTTTTAAATCCTAAATCAATGACCAAATTCAGATAATATGATAGCATATAATAATCTTAAAGTCAATAGTAGTTACATGTAAATTATCAAAATACGGCTTTAAATAAAGCTTAATAAAAAAACCCGACCTGTAGAAACAAGTCGGGATGGAGTAGTTTGTCAATTATGACAACCCTCTTAACAATTAATGGCGACGAAACAATGGATTAAAATGAAACACATTTCCAAACGAATAATGCCACCCTGGACTTATGACTGCTGAGCTGATAATCCAGCCATCATTTAACCAGGCAATTCGAACTGATCTTGATTTACCAAAACGATTCTTCATAAAGAAAACATTTGGTTGACTAATACCAGAAAATGGAACGTCACCCCTTCTCGCATGACGGTGCATTAACTGATACAAACCAACCAGATCGATTTCATAATCCGGACCAATACCATCGATAATTTCTGGATAATTTGGTGTGTTAACGATTCTGCTTGCCGAGATCATATAACCTGGGCGCGGTTCAAAATCTTGATCCAAAAACTCTTCAGCGAATTCTTTCCAAATACACGAAATTGGTACTTCGGCTTTTTTTCTCGTGTTTACCTTAAAGTGATCCCTGGTTTTAAATACTCCCTTCAGTGTTGGAATTTTAATTACTGGATCAATCAATTCCAAATATCTTGTTTTTTTAGAATAGACTTTTGGAACAACTAGCCGTGTTGTTGGATCAGTAATATCGATCTGAATTAAAACATCGTCCGCATCAGTTGTAATATCGATATCGACGTCGGGCAATCCTTTTTGAACGATATCAATACCGGTAAAAGTTTGCGGTGCTACTTTGGTGCCTTCCTGTGTTTCGGATACTTCGGGTTTCGAATCTGTTTCCGCGGCCTGAACGATATCTACCATATACCTTCCTTTCGTTTACTAACAAATCAAAAATTACGAATTAGTTTGTTCTTGTGTGAAAGAACTATACATTTATAAATTACTCTAGAAATAGATAGGCGTCAATTAAAAAGTGGACCCAACTAATTGGGCCCACAGTGAAAGTATTTGTAAAAGTTGGGCTATGCCCCTTTGAACGGTGCCAATTGCCGTGATTTTATTCGTCCCATTTTATAAGAATCGGTCTCAAGCTTTGCAATAATTCTGGCACGTAAAACATCCGTTACGGAACGAATTTTGATTATTTGACCTTTAGGATGTTTTTTCGTCTTACGAAAGCGCTGAAAAATTGTCACCTCCGTTTTGCATTTACCATCTTTCTTGAAGCATATATGCGAATCGATGTGAACATATATATTCGGGTGAAAAACATGTTCAAAATCAATAAACATTTGGCCGCTTTGCAGTAACCAAACTTCCACATCTTCAATCAGTCTTTTCATTCTTCTTTTCCTCTCTTTTTTAAATTGTGCTTAGTACCTGTTTGAACATTATCATAGACACAAAATTAGACAATAAAAAATCCCCCGGCAAGCTTTCACAAACCGGGGGATGCAAACAACTATAACTTGAACTACGGTTTAATAAAATCGGTGCATGCCCCGACTACTATTCGTAAACTACAAACCGAGTTTTCTCAGTCACAAGATCATCCATGTGAACCGGAGCCCAATCCCAGATGTTGCCATTGAAATAAAGGCAGCATAGATATTTATCCGAAAGATGCTCATAGAGCGTCCCCAGAAAAACCACCGTGAAGGGTTTCCAATTATCTGGAACAAGGTACTGATGTTCCAGATAGAAACGCAACAGCTGGGTGCCGACCACTTTGGCAGAACATTTGCCACGATAGGTGGATGTATCAAACCAAAAAAGTGGACTTATCATTGCAACCTTTGAACCCGGAGGAATCGCATCCATAAAATTAGGACATACCAACCCGAACTTGGATTGATCAAATTTAACTTTTTCACGGACACGATTGGAAACTTGTTCATCGTCTAGTGCTAATTTCCAATCTGGAATAGCTCGCATTTCCGGTCCAGAAAAGTCGATCACGTCGTCAACTGGAACCAATTTGGATGCGCCGATTCGTAGACTTTCCACCAAAAGCAGATTTGCCCTCGTCGAAAGCCACTCAATCGTTTCCATTCCGCAGCCGGTGCGACAAAATGCCGTTTGAAGTTTCGTAGCTGGTGCGACACCAAGAATAAACCTACTTCTCATAGTCATGACCGTATCATCTTTCTCTTTTTTAGCTTGCTCAAATTAATGAGCGTGCTTATTTGTTGTTTGTTAATGTCGCAACAGCTATTGCCCACACGAGCGTGCCATTACAACAAATTCGTAAATATCAAAGAACTAGGTCAAAAATTTACCTTAGAAATGTGAGGGTGTCAATGTTTGATGATATTAAAAATTAGCTCTTCAAAACTTTCCAAACCTCTACCATCGCCAAAGTATCCAGATGACAATAATCTTTTAGCGCCTGAATTTTCATGTTTTTTTCTTCGTCAGAATATTTATCACTAACAATTCTATTCCAAGTGTCCGATGCCGCCCCACCCTCTTGAATATGCATTTTTTTATAAGATAAATTTGGAACAAGAGCCGGTAAAACATATTTAATAGAAGCGCTACCATAAAATTTTGGATGATCATACACAAGAGTTTTTCCAGAAAATGGAACCATCAGGTCAACGACTCTTTCGTTAACGCTTTTCATAAAGTCGTGAACGGCTGGCAAACGTTCAGCGATTTGCATATTAATTCCCTTTTCAAACTTCATATTCCAAACAATCACGCTGCCAGAAGTTGGTAAACATTTTTTAAGTGCGGCTGCAAAAAATTCATCAGGACAAGTTTTTTCCGTATGAATAAATTCGTAATGTAATAATTCACCACCAGGTTTTTCAATTACATGTAACGAAAACTGAAATGGAATTTGTTGGTAAGGCCTAAAATTATCAAATCGCGGCAAAGCAGATGGGTAAGTTTCATAATCCAAAAAAGCGATTGGATATTTAATGGTTTTTAAAAACTCTTCTACTCCTTCCTGGTCAATATAAGTACGATTTGATTGAGCCGTATCAACTTGGCGACGTTGTAAATCAGAAAGCTCAAAATCCTGCGGAACATCATTAATGTCCAAAATCTTGCTATCTATTAGTTCTTTTAATTTCTTTTTGCTGTTACCAATTCTTGCAATATCGTGAACTGAATATTCAGGAATATCAGGATTCGAATATCCAGCAGTTGTGCAATGTGAACCACGACCCTTCAAAATACAATCACAATTCCCTGGGGGCTCTCTGTCACTTGATAAAACATCATAAGCCGTTTCCATCCGCATTTTTGTTTCTTCCAATATTTCATCAACTTCTTTTGTTAAGTCCTCTATCATGAACAAGCCAAAAACATTTATCTCACCACTTCGAACATAATTTTTATTTAAACGAACAAGAAAAGTTTTTCCAAGATTAATTCCAAGATCTTTGATTACATTTTTTTGAAAAGCAATATCAATCAAATAATCTTTTGTTTTTCGTCCGCCCTCTTCGTCAGAAACAGTTGAAGATTTTACTTCATATAAATCATATTTTTCAGTTTCGGAGTCCCAAACGATAATATCAGAAGCAACTGTATATTTTTCAGAAATAAAAACTGGCTGATAAATTGTAGGCGCCTTTTCGGAAATTAATTTTTTTGTTAAATCAACATCTTCGCGATTTTCTACCAAAGTGCCGCCAACAAACAATTGTCTGGCTAATTCGTCAATTTGATTACCTGTTTCAATAATATTTTTTTCAAAAGACGATAGCTCATATTTGTAATAAACATCGGGTTTATGAATTTTCAACCATGCATTTTTCTGGCAATCTTCATAAATTATAAAATTAGTTTTCGAAAGTTTCATTGAGATTATTATAAATCATATAAGAAATATCATGAGCAAACAACCGGCGGGACAGTTGTTTTGACAAAACTAATATAAAATGTTTATATATCAGTCAGAACCGTTCGATACAAGAAACCAAAGGAGCAACTATGGGTAAAAAAAGAAGAGGCGTGGTCAAGTTAATGCTGATCGAAAAAAAACGAGTTACAGTCTTTCTGACACACAAACCTGACTTTCGCATCGTCGCAACTCACGCTCAGGCAAAGCACCTGAACCCGGGCGATACCATTGAGTACGATATTGAAAACGAAAAGCACGGATTTTTTGGACAAAAAGTCCGCGAAAGCCTTCTTCACTAGAACCAAAACCCCGCCGCCAACCAACGTTGGCGGTTTACTAATTTGACAAAAGTAATTTTGAATGATATCAATAAAAAATACTTATACGTGATGTATAAATATAAAGTAGCGTGATGCTACAAGGAGATACAAATGCATGAGTGGATTGAAGGAATGGCTAGAACGAAAATTGAATGGGTTTTTAAAGATTTTCCGTGGCTGAAAAGATTTGTGCATGAAAGCACAGTCAAAATGATCTTTGTTAAAAGAGTCGACAAGAAACTGTTATGGAAAAACTCCGAATGTTATCCTGACTTTGGTGGAGGAAGATCACAAGAAATCTTTCTCGTTGGACCGAAAGGCGAATGCTTTGGAAAAGTTGGTTTGGAAATTGTTTCGGTTCCGATGGAAAGACGCTGGTGGAATTGTCTTTGGTGGAAAAAGACATTCAGGCAAATCGAGCGACACCATGCCCATGAAACAATTTTATCTGCCATAACGAGAACCAGACATCCTGTTCACTTTATTGTTTCGATAAAGAAATGGGGACGCAAGAGAAACAAGAAAGATGTCACTGTCTACAAATCCCCCATTAACGATTATTCTATCCAAAGTTGGTTTACTCAACTTGAAGTCAATGATAGATAGAAATTCAACCTCGCCGGTCATACAGGTGAGGTTTTTTAATTTCTTTTAATTATTTAAATATAATGTTAAAAATATACCAATGAAAAAAATCAAAAAACCAGAATTACTAGCACCTGTTCAAGACTACACTTCTCTTAGCGCTGCAATACATAGCGGAGCAGACGCAGTATTTTTTGGTATCAAGGGTTTTAATATGCGAGCTGGCGCAAAAAACTTTACTGTTAATGATTTACACAAAATTGCAAAAATAGCTCATAAAAATAAAGTAAAAACCTATTTGGCTATAAATACAATAATTTACGAAGAAGAAATAAAGAAAATTGAGGAAATTTTGAAAAAAGTTAAAGCTGCTAAAATTGATGCAATTATTTGTTGGGATTTAGCGATAGTTGAAATTGCCAGAAAACTAAAAATTGAAACCCACCTCAGTACACAGGCTAGCGTGGCAAATTCAAATGCAGCACAATTTTATAAAAAACTTGGAATAAAAAGAATTGTTTTAGCTCGTGAATGTTCTCTTGAACAAATTAGAAAAATAAAGAAAAACACCAATATTGAAATTGAAGTTTTTATTCACGGCGCCATGTGTGTTTCCATATCAGGCAGATGTTTTATGTCTCAATATTTATGTGGAAAATCTGCTAATCGAGGCGAATGCAGTCAACCTTGCAGAAAAAAATATTTAATTAAACAAGTTGATGGCGACAATGAACTGGAACTTGGAGAAAATTATGTTTTGAGTCCAAAAGATCTGTGCACAATGGATTTCATTGAAAAAATTATTGATTTAAATGTTGATTGTCTAAAGATTGAAGGACGAAACCGCAGTCCAGAGTATGTTGCAACGGTAACAAAAGCATATAGAACAATTATTGATTTTATTTGCTCTGCAAAAAAACGTGACGCAAAGTTTAAAAAAGAACTTGCGGATTTAAAAGTTAAATTATCAGAAGAACTTGATACAGTATTTTCTCGTGGCAAAAGCAGTGGTTTCTTTCTTGGAAAACCTTTAAACGAATGGTCAGATGCTGATGGCAGTAAAGCCAAACAAAAAAAATGTTTTGTTGGTAAAGTCACAACTTATTATAAGAGAATTGGAGTTGCGGAAATGATAATTCAAGGAAATTATAAAATTAAAACTGGTGATACATTAATTTTTCAGGGTCCAAAAACTGGCAGTTATCAAGAAAGAATTAATTCTATTGAAAAGGATCATAAACAAATTACAATTGCCGGTAAAGGAGAAAAAATTGCCGTAAAACTAAATAACGCCGTCAAAATTAATGACGACGTGTATTTAGTAGAAATAAGTAAATAATTATTTATTATTGATTTTGATTATTTTTACGTTTTAAATATATACCAATTAGTATCAATATTAGGAATATTAATGCTCCAGTTCCAAACCAGATTGAATTATCTCCAACAAAAGCCATGAATGCGGCTGCTTGGAATCTGTCTGAAGTATTGTCATCTTCAAGACCCGAATCATTTGATTCGTCGATTTCAGGAGTTGATGTTCCTGTTGTTGTGGCAATTGCTTCTGTAGTTGTTCCTAATACTAAACCATTATTATTTGTATTATTAATCACAAATATTGGATTAGGATTTGGTGTAACATCTTCGTCAACTAATTCATCTGTTGTTGATGCTGTATTATCTGTTGTTGTGGATGTTGATGTGTCATTGTCATCATCATTATCATTACTGCCACCGCCGCCTGATCTTTTTTCTACTTCAAGATCACAACTGACACCGGTAACCATTTGACCATCATTTGATGAAACAAATATTGTGGCTGTTTTAATTCCAACAGTTGTATATGTTTTTGTAATTGTTTCACTTTCACCAGATAAACCATCGCTACCAGTCCAGGTAATAGAATAAGGGGCTGAACCACCAGAAATTGTTGCATCCCAAGTTGCTAAAGCATTTTGTTTAACTTTACTTGAAGCAGCAGAACATGTAGCCGTTAAAACTGTTGGTGTTGAATATATTTCAACTGATCCACAGTCAAATGGGCCAACGATTGTTTGTCCATCATCAGAAGAAATGGCAGTTATTGAAGCTGTTTTTGTACCAGGAGATGTATAATTTTTTGAAACTAAATCAGAGTCACCAGATAAACCATCGCTACCAGTCCAAGCAAAAGTATATGGTTCCAAACCACCAACAACATTGGCACTCCAATCTATTGGTACACCTGTTTCTCCAGAAACTTCGTTGGCGCTACAACTTGAAAAAGTTAATTCACCAATTATAGTCACTTCACATTCAGCAGTAGCTGATTCACCCAAACCGTCTGTAACAGTTAATTCGGCAATTTTTGAAATAGTTATATTATCTGATGCTGTTGAATATGTTGCATCAAAAGTTTCATCGGAACCTGAATTTCCATCTTCGTCTGACCAATCATATGTATATGATTCATCACCACCAGATACTTCTGCTGACCAAGTTACAGAATCACCACTTTGAATTGCGGAAATATTCGGAGAACAAGAAACACTCACAGGATCTGCGGCCCAGGTTGAAATTGGAATTGAAATGCTAATAAAAAACGCTGCAATTAATAATATTTTGTAATTTTTCATATATTTATTTTATAGGAGTATTATACATTATTTTAATGATTTGTCAATATTAATAAAGGTATTTTAAAAATAGAAAATCCCATTGCCGCTTTCGCAAACAATGGGATTAACGCTGGACTTTATTGTTCAGATTCCGTGTACAGAACCCTAAAGTACCGTTGGCTTGTCCAGATTACATCAGGATTTACCTGCCAAATCACCCGATATGGCAAGTTGGTAAGGATGAACCTTGTATTCATGACCTCACCAGGAACAAAGTTCCGCCAATGTTCACCATATGGATCAGGCGAACATTGCAGCCGCGGGTTTGTCCCAGGTGCCGATGGAAATTCAAATTCCACCGCGATGGTTTTGGTCGTCACCGATCCGTTGGTGTAAACCGACGGATACAGTGCCACAAAAGTGACGTTCGTGGCATCGGTTCCAGCCGAGGCAGAAATAGCCACAACCAGGAAGCACAATACCAACACCACAAGAATCTTTTTCATATTCACTCCTTTGCCGGGTTTCGGCTTTCTAAATTGTTTAATGTACTAACTTATCGGATAATATTATACATTTTTTATATGTTTTGTCAAATGCATTAAAATATTTTTGACATTACAATTTTTAAATGTAATATCATTTATGGACCGAGCTCGATTGATAACAGTTTGAATCGTTGCCGATTTTCTGTCTTCTAACGGATGGGATTTAAGGCGTTGGCGTTCATGACTGATTCTTATTCCAATCCAACAATTTGGGTTGTTAGCGAGGTCGAAGCTCTTTTATCTCGCTGGAGGAGTGTTGCGAGTATAGTATAGGTGGGAGGCTGTGAAGCATAACAAAACGACGATGCTAGTTATCGTGGAGCCATCAATGTAATACCACCCGACCAACATTTATACTCTTGCAGGTCCCGCACGATGCGAATGGCCATCTTGACCCAAGAGTCTCGGGAATATCACGAGCTCGGTCCAACCATTATAAAACTTTTATGCCACACAAATTTGTGTGGTTTTTTTATTACAAACCACGAAGAAACAGAGTATCTGTTTCATATTCCTTTAATTGAGAATATGCGTTATATCGTGTAGGAGAATTATCTTCATTCCATTGTAGAGATGTTAATTGAACCTTAACTAGCGTTGCACCAACTGCAGGAATTCTTGAATTAACATTTACAATTTGTGTAAAAGTAAAGCTTTCTGTTGTTCCCTGAGCCACCTTGTAATTACCGGACGACTGATAGATAGCCGAACGACCGACAAAACTTATACTATCTGTTGCATCAATTTTTTCATGAACTGATTCTGGAACTCCAATATAAATGTCCTTGTACGGAGCAGTTACTTTAAATTTAATTGTAAAAATACCAGTATCACCTTCCCCGACTTCATCGGCTGATATTTCTTTTGCCGAAGTAGAAGTTAATTCAGGCAATACAGAGGCTGACTCTGGCAATGGTGGGAAAAACAATTTACCACCGGCCGTAGAAGAAAGTTCATTTGCAATTTTTCCTGATTTTTCAGAATCATCATATTGAACATTAATACCTGTAACATTTATTCCTCCGTCATAGTCAAAATCTGGTATCTCATTTGCAGGATTAAGTGTTGTACTTACAATAGCTTTGAATGTCTCACCAACATTAAGTTCCGTAATTCCTTCATCAAAATAAATTTTAGCTGTTGAAGTTCCGGGCGATATACCTCCCTCAAATTCATAATTTTTTACCCAGTCTGGACCTTGGTTTGTATCATTATCTGGTCCCAATATACTGTAATGAAGAACAAATTTATCGGACTTAAATAAATCTAGTAAAGAAACGTTTGTGTTTGGTAATGTTACAAGATCAAGATAAACACCCTCTATAAAAACTTTTTTGGTTGTTGCGTTAGCAGTAAATGAATATAGAAAAATCTCGTCTGTGCTATATTCATCAGCTTGAATTGGAAGTATCTCATCATAATTACCATCGTCACCAGAATTAAATGAAAGGTCTAATATATTTGAACCAACAATGATTGGGCATTTCCCTAATACTGAAATTTTATAGGAGGTTGCTCTACATCTGTTATTATTTAAAATATGATTCACAAACTTTCTAGTTTCAGGACCAAAATACCCCCGACCTTTTAGTTCAATAATTTTATTGGCGATTTGGTATTCAGCTACTGCAGATCCTGTCACCTTACCAAAGATTCCTGGAGCAACGCCAATTGGCATAATTAGAAAACCTTTTGATACTAGAAATGTCTGCAATTCTGCAACGTCAGGTCCAGATGATCCAACAGTTAAATCTCTAGTAAAGGTATCAACGGCTGCAAAATTAGAACAGTTTGTACAGCATTGATGAGTTTGTGGATCATATTTTTTACCACCACAAACAGAGCGTTTTGTATAAGTTAGATCACCGACAACAAACGGCGCACTGCTAATTACATTAGAACTTGAATTATAAAAATCTAAATTACTAAAATTACTAATGTACACAAAAAGTGATAAACAAAAAACAGCGAATAATGAACCAAAAACCAAATGTGGTTTCTTTTTTAATATATTAATATCCATAATATGAATATTATATCATTGACACTCCCAAAAAACATTAACAACTATGTTCTTATATAAAATAAGGAATAAAAATAAACAACCCAATAATTGCGGCCGTTATTGAGGCCAGTAAAACTGCTGCAGCAGCAACATCTTTTGTATCACGTGCGTATGGATGATAATCAGGAGAAGTTAAATTAATATCAATTTCAATTGCAGTATTAAATGCTTCGGCAACTAAAACAAAACCGATAGCAAAAATTACAAAAATCCAATCTGTTGTCGAAATTTTTAAATATAAACCTAAAATTATTGCAAGAATCGCGATTGTAATATGAATCCAGGCGTTGTGTGTGGTTCTTATAAACAAAATCAATCCCCTTCCGGCATGTACGAAACTTCTGCCTCTTTTCATAATTGAAAACTCTTCCTTTGTATCTATTTGTTCATTCATATATAAATTATAGCAAAATTACCTAAACAAGTTTTTTTATTTCCGATAAATATTTTAAAGCCTCATCTTCACCAACTTTTATCATTTTTTTGATATTTTCAACTTTAAAATAATCTTTAACCTTTATTTCATCTAGATATTTTGAAGTATCTGGATTCAAAACCAGATCAGCATTTTTAACTGCAACTTTTGATAGATTATGCAGAGCGATTCTAGTACTGCGCAATGCAATATCCGTAAAAGTAAATTTGTTGCCAGCAAATTCATTTGGGTGGTAAAGATTAACCGCTAAAACTTTATTTGCACCGTTTTGTTTTAAAATTTCAACTGGAACTGGATCACATAAACCGCCGTCGGCCAGAAACTTGTCCTGATAACTCTGTGGTTTGAAAAATATTGGAATAGAAATGCTGGCTCTGACAGCAGGAACTAATTTCCCTGAAGAAAAGAAAACTGGTTGTCCATTTGATAAATCAGTCGCCACAATATAAAAAGGAATTTTTGTTTCAGAAAAATCTTTATCTTTTAAAATTTTCTCAAGAAAAAGATTTATTTTACTTCCATTAACAATTCCGCCCTGTAGACCAAAATCAAAAAATAATGGCAACAATTCTTTACTGTTTTTAAATAAAATTTCTTCAAATGACTCAATTTCTCCATATGCAGCGAAATATGCTCCGACAAGTGAACCAACAGAAGAACCAGAAATATAATCAATTTGAATATTATTCTTTAGCAAAACTTTAATAATTCCAATATGAGCAAGGCCCCGTAACCCTCCCGATCCAAGAGCTAAGCCAATTTTTGGTTTATTTTCTAATGACATAAATTTTATGTATAGAGTGTATACCAAAAAAATATAATTGTGAATTAAAAAGGCTCTGTATTTCTACAGAGCCCATAAAACTAAGAGCTGCCCATTTTAGCCTTTAATCTGAGCAACAATTTCTTTCAGAACAATCAGTTCTTCTTCCAAAAATGGAAGTCTACCGGAACTATAACCCCAAAGAGATCGTGCATCGGTATGACCGTTGCGTTTTGCTTCTTCAATCTCTCTGACCATATAGCCAACTCGGCTAAGGAGATCATCCAATGAATTGATCTCGACGACAACGTCACGGGCACTGTACCCGCCGCCCGTCCGCTCTTTGGCAATTTTCCAGAATCCATCCAAAGCCGACGGACTAAGGTAACTGCCAGCAGCCAAATGTCCACCATCAAAAATGGTGTGATTGGGCAAATACATTGGATCTTTTTTTCTGGCAATTGGATCAAGAGATTCTGATAAATCATGAAAAACAGACAATCGTTTTCTCATGATTTTAATCCGCTCCTCCCTTTCCGTAATTTGTTTGTCAATATTCTCAAAAATTCTCGACAAAAACCAGACTAATGAATATCTTTGCGCTATTTCCTTCAAAAAGTCATTGTCGTTGATAAACTTTCTCATTTCATCATCGCGAATCACTATTTCCAAAAGTTTATCGGACTTTTCAAGAATGAATTGAGCAAATTCGGCCGGATTCAATGTCAGGATTTCCTTATCATCTCTAACCATCCAATAACCAATACGATTAAGCATGATATCTTGGAAACCCATACCATAGCCATTGAACAAGAGCATAACCCGATGGTTTTCCATACCGTCAAATTCAATTTCACCATCGAGGCAATTTCGAAGTGTTTTGTCCAACCATTCGACAAGTGGTAAAAGCATCGAAGTCACGGCTACAAAAACCAGGGCCACATCATTAAGCTTGAACGACATCTTAACTTGGTGAAAAAGATTAAGAGCTAATCTCTTTTCACTCAGGCTCGGCGCTTTCAGACTATTATTCCAACTATTTTTGGGCGTACCCATAACTCTACCTCCAGGCAGGATAAGCACATCACGAATACAGGCAAAGACTGGCGTACCAATTGTCATTGCTATAACTGTTCCATTTCAATGTGCAACCTCTGATGAAAGACTATTCATTTTGAAGAAATAGTCAAATTTAATGGTCGGAATTATATTAATTGACAAATCACTATTTTAGTTATAATGTTTTTCGCAGGAAGATCCTAAACAATTTAAAAAAACAAACCCGTCGAGAAATCGACAAGGAGCAGAAGATGAATGAGATTAATATCGCAATGGAATTAGCAAGGATACTTGGCCTCAGAAATTCACAAGAAATTCTGTACGCCCTAGCAGCAAACGAGCCGCCAAAAATAAAACCGCCCAAAACAAAGTCGGATTGGGCTGCGGAAATCAAAAAAGCCAAATCAATTGGTCAACTGGAGCTTATCGGGAATATTTTTCCTGCTTCAGAAAAAGATTTGAAATCTCTGTACGATGCAAAGTATGATGAACTTCTTGAGAATCAACTCAAGAAAACCACAACTTTGGACCAAATGAAATGGTTTTTTACATCGGCAAAATCGCCAAGACTGAGGAAGATGGCAAGTCAAAAACACGAGGACTTTATTCTCCGTGAATTGGCAAAAGCCAAAACTCCGACAACATGCTACTGCCTAGCCGAACAATCAATGTCGGCAAAAAATACGGCGAAAGCTAATAAAAAAGCAGCCGATTTGATTCGCAAAAAACTCCGTACGGCAAAAACACTGATGGAGTGCCGAAAACTTCTTGGTGAAACCAAATTCGAATCTTTAAAAAGAGAGATTCGTTTGGAGATGAAGAAGCTTATCTCGGTTATTTTGAAAAGCGATTTGCCACTTAGTGATTATGAGAGATTAATCAGTACCGTTGATGGCATCATTGAATTGATTCCAATGGTCGAAAGAAAGATTGCTGAAATTCTTCGGCCAATATTGCGCAGAGCTAAAACGGTTGAAGAATGCCGCAAAATTCTAAACCATGCTCGCGGAAGAATTCGCGAACAAACTCAAGCAAAGGCGGATTCCATCGCCAAGGCAAAAATTGACTCGTTCACAAACACAAACGAATGTTTGGCGTTTTTACGAGAGACTGATCAATATCTCTCAAAGGAACTGAAAAACCTGATACTCAACAAAGCTGTGTCGGTGGCCAATTCAATCGATGATTGTATGATGATCAAAGATGCGAATTGGGATTCTGACTCAATAGCCCTTAACAAAGCAATGAGTCTGTGCAAAAACACTGACGATTGGAAACGTGTTTTTCAGAAAACTGTTCGTGGAATGCAAGCCTCTCACGCCTGCATTCGCGGTTTGGCAGAGTTTCTTAGGAAGAGTCGGGCCGCAAAAGCCTAGTTTCTTCTCTGGAATGAATTACATGGCCCATACAACCGAAAGGAAGTATGGGTCTTTTTATTTAAAATTTAATTCTCACAAAAACAATAAATCGCGATCCAAATCATCAGAATCAGTTCCCTTCTTTTTTCTTTTCAACGCATTATGAGTCGAGGCCAAATAAACAACTCTTCTGCCAAATTTATCTTCGAGTGAATCAATTTGTTTGTGAATTATTTCAAATTTGTCAGCTTTTTCTCTATTATTAAATAAATCAGACTGCACCATTTTTGAGGAAGTTAAATCTTGTAATCCAACACCAGTTGTTCTATATAAAACATTTTTTTTGTGAATTTTTTTAAATTCTGCTTCGGCAAGTGTAATCAAAGTTTCTGGTGCATTTGTTGGTGCCGATAATTTCACAAGTGAATTTGAATATTTAAAATCTTTAGATTTAAGAAAAATAAAAAGTTTTTGTGGAAATAATTTGTAATGACGCGCCTTGGTACAAGCGTCTTCAATATTTTTTGAAATTTGAGAAAAGAGAAAAACTTTATCATTTGTCGCTGGATGAAATGACCGTGTTTTCTGTATAGACGAATAAATAGTTTTCGGCTTTGGATCAAGTTCCATAACCATTGTCCCATTTAGTTCTTGCCAAATTGCCTCGTACGGTTTTGAAAAATTTTCTTTTACCCATCTAACATCTTTATCAGCAAAATCTTTGGCCGTAACTATTCCTTTTCTTTTTAATTGAATTGCAGTACGTGGACCAATTCCCCAAATTTTTTCTATTGGTGTTTTATCTAGAAAATCTTTTATTTTTGATTTGTCAATAATTGTTAAACCGTTTGGCTTTACCCATTTTGAAGCAACTTTGGCCAAAACTTTTGTTGGTGCAATTCCAATTGAAATTGATAAATGTAATTCTTCATTAATTTCTTTTTTTATTCTCTCAGCGATTTGCTTGTATGACATCTTTAACGGCTTATCAAGGCCAGTAAGATCGGCAAAACATTCATCAATACTGTATTCCTCAACATCATCAGCATAACGGCGAACAATATCAAACATCATTCCAGAAAGTTTGGCATAACAGGCGTAATCACCAGGAAGAACAATTACCTTTGGAAAATCTTTCTTAAGCCTAAATATTGGCATTCCACGGACAACGCCAAGGGCTTTTGCTTCATATGAAAGTGCAGAAACAATTCCCCTCTCTTCTCCAGTAACAACTGGTAAACCCTTTAATTTTGGATTCTTGGAAATTTCACAGCCGACAAAAAAAGCATCTCCATCCATATGAAAGATGACTTTTTCTTTTTTCATACACGATTAATTATTTCCGTATCAAGTTCCTTTGAAACCAACTTTATTAAATCTTCACCTTCATTTGATAATGTCCAAGCATAGAGTGGAACTTTTTTGCCGAATGACAAAATTGAAATTCCTTTTAGTGATAATTCCTTTCCGAAACCCTTTCCGCGAAATTCTGGTAAAACAAAAATTCCACATAAATATAAAGCTTCGAACTTTTTTTCTTTTACAGCAATTTCGAGTAATTCCCTTTCGGAAATTTCTTTGCTTACAAATTTATTCATTGTATCCACACTGGTCGGTACAATTGTTGACCATGCAATCGGATCTTCGCCATTAAATTTATACAGAATTGTATCTGGATGAATAGAAAATAATTTATTTGCGGATTCTGTGGAAATTACTATCTGATCAGGATCGGTTTGTGTCCCAAAAAATTCTTCTGAAACTTTTAATATTTTTTCTAGAGCTTTTGTGTTCATAATAATGTTTAAATTATACTTCAATTATCGGACAATTTTTTATATTTAAAGACCCTTTATACAAAATGTGAATTACCTTATGAAATCTAAGTGGTTTTTCGTCTTTGTCGTATGATCTCTTGTAATAATCTTTGGTTTCCTGCGGTAAAATAGAATACTTTCCTATCTCATCTGGCTTGTATGGTAAAAAAAACTTTTCATGCATTCCACCTGACACTGGTTCTGAATTAAGAAAAACTGTAGTTTTTTCTGGTTCAAGTAAATTAGGGTCAATTTGATAACAAATCATTTTAAAATTTTTGTCTCCTCCGGCTTCAATTATGGCGTCTTTGACATCTTTTGGTGGAACTGCCGAAAAATGAAGTGCGTCATTCCAGAGACAATTCAAAGTTGGAATAACTTGTTTCATAACGTTTTCCCTTCCAAGATATTTGCTGGACTGTTCATCATAAATGTCTGGATATTTTTTCTTTAAAATATTTAAAGGATACAAAATATCTCTTTTCATATTTTTTGGAACCATGTGATACAAATAATTCATAATTATTTTTTTATTGTTACATGTGCCACCATTGCTTCAACTTCATTTGGTTTATCACGACGATAAGAAAAATATTTTTCTGAACAAAATGTACATTCTGATTTTCGATTAATGTTATTTTGATTTAGGCCGACCGATATTAATTGTTTTTCAATTATTTTACTTAAATCCAGATACTTATGACCATTTTCATTCCTTAAACAATCATTATCAGCAGAAAAAGTTTCTACCAAGTCATCTTGAATTTCAAAATGACAATCTTTGATATGCGGGCCAACTTCGGCGAAAATATCAGACGGGTTACAAGAATATTTTTCTGTAAAAATTTTAATAACTTCTTTTACAATTTCTGCCTTTACCCCACGCCAACCTGCATGTGCAATTCCAATCACAGTGTTTTGTTTATTCCAAAAATAAATTGGCAAACAATCAGCCGCTGTAACACCAAGAATAATTTCTGGTTCATTAGTAACTAATCCATCGTAGCCCTGGAGAATTTGGCCCCGATTATCTTCCGTAACCACTGCTACTTTATTTCCATCAGACAAGCCGGCCATTACTACGTTAATTGGCAAAAGACCAATTCGACTAAAATATTCAGCCCGAAATTTGCCGCCCGATTCACTGGAGACTTTCATATTGCCGTCTTTTTTTTCTGAGAAACCTTTTAATATCACAATAATAAGTATAGCAAAATAAAAACCACCCGAATGTTGAAATAAACGAGTGGCGGAAAATGGAAATCAGCTATGAATAGAACTGACCAATGGCAGATAGGACAAAGATGGCCGCTCCGATCCAACTGACAAAGTTCCAGCGTTTGTGCCAGCGATCAGTGCTGTGAATAATGTTGTAAAGGGTGTGGTTAGCGCCATAGCAATCATTGCCATACATCTTGAAAAAGTTGTTGGCTCTCTTGTTCTGGAAATTGAAATACAAAGACAAGAAAAATCCAGCAAAAAACATAGACACACCAAGCTTCAAGAAAAATGAAAACATTTTGATCCTCTTTCGTGGTTTCTGTTTTTTAAAGTCTATTTAAAGAACGACATTTATTACATTGCCAGATTCTAAAAAAGAGTCAAACATTTAATTCAAAATTTATTCAGATAACTTTTTTAAATAAGAGACGGCCCCGTTTGTCATTTTTTCAACAAAAGCTACATCATCAGTAGTTATTTTTTCTTGCCTTAACAGAAGTTCTAAAACTGGAATACTTAATATACTTAATTTGTCAGCCATCTGTAAAACTTTTGCTTCTTTAGATTCTGGCTTACCGTCTGTTCCGTGATTAAGAATGCAGTCACGCACAATTGGAGCAATTTCAAAGCCTTCTTTCTCCAATAATTCAACACTGTGTAGCGCATGATTTTTCTTCTCAACAATGTATCCGATATCATGAACCCATGCCGACATTTCAACAGTTTCGACATTAAGATTAAGTTTTTTGGCCAAAATTACAGCAATTTGAGCAACGGCCTGCGTGTGAGTTCGCGCAAAATCTTCTTCAATTTTTTCTGGATGTTTTTTGAAAAAATCTTCTGCTATTTTCTTTGCTAATTCGACAGTAAAAGTTTTCATATTATTGTAATTTCAACATTTCATAAGCTCTTCTAATAATCAAATCCCCTATCTCGCCCCAATCAAAATATTTTTTATAATCACTTTGATCACATTCAATTATTTCTGTAACTTTTCCTGCTGGATCAGAAATAAATGGTCCGTACGGTTCAACAACAGCAAAATATCGTAATTGATAACAGGGCTCTTGTATTCCACGAGTATCAATAACTTTTTGATAACCAATTAATTTGTAGTTCAAAACTTTCATGTTTGATTCTTCTTTTATTTCTCTGATCAAAGTATCGTTTGGATTTTCACCGGGTTCAACGCTGCCGCCAATCAAAGTATATTCGCCGGGTTTTGCTGTGTTATTTACAACCAAAAATTTATCGCCATGAAAAGCCGCCGCATAACATTGCTTTATTTGTTCTCTCGGCAAATGTTCAAAAGTATCAGATTCAAAAAATTCAAAAATATATTTTACTCCAGAGACACCAACGTACTCGGCGGTTAACGGTTTTTGCATAATATTAATACTATAACAAATTATCTATTTTATTTGCCTTTTAATAAAATTAGAGTAATTTAATAAAAGAAAGGAGCTCTTTGTTATGAATCAAATGGCAAAGCCGAACTTGCGGATAAGACGCATACCAACATGGTTTTGTTCCATTCCGCCAAACAGTTTTTTTCGTCAAAACGGAAGCAAGAAAGGTCTTGTTTATTATAAAGACAAAGAAAAATGGACTTTTTATCAAGTCATGGTAGATGGCAAAATTTCTCGCAAACCCGTGAGATTGAAACATTTTAATCTTGATCAAAAAATTGATTTGATCAAGCCACATGAAATCGGAGTTACCGAAATCGTGTGGCAACCGGATAATAATAAATAAAGCAAAACGGAAGGAGCCAAAAATGGCACGAGCAATGACGAAAAAGGAAGTGGCGAAGCGCACGAGACTTGCAAAAAAAGCAAGAAAATCCCGCGCGCGAAAGTGCACACATGTTCCCGCGGTGATGACACTGATTGAGCATGGTGCAATCAGTACTCGCGGCAAATGGCGACACTGTCCTGGCTGCAAGCTGTATTATCCGCCAGCAGCTGAACTGAAGAAGAAATAAAACACAAGAACGCGTTTATGCGAGCACTGATTATATAATCAGTGCTTTTTTTATCTAATCAATCAAGCTTCAAGAGCGTTAATGTATTCATTCAACTTTTCAACAAACGAATCTTTTTCTTCTTGTATAATATTTGTCTGTCGTCTAAGTTTAAGAGCATTATGAATAATATGATTCTCATCTTTAACAGAATCATCTAATTTCTGCCATGAATATTCAGGTTTATGCCCAAGAGTTCTTTGTTCCCTTTCAACAAGCCAAAATACTTGTTTTACTAATTCATTAAATTTAAATTTATCAGAAAAATATTCTGGTAAAAATGAATTTTTGAAAGCAGAAACATGCGCTGATAAATCTTTTGCATCAGTTCGTGTAAATAATTTCCCATCAGGTTTTGAACCATAAATTAGTGGTAACATGTCGATATGTTTAACAAAGGAACTTACAGGCGTAACTTTTTTTGTTCTATTTTTAGCACTCTCGCCCGTTTGCAATTCGTTCAATGTATAAGCAACAACCTGAAAAGGTGGGGTGGTTGTGTTTCCAAATTTTTCTGTAAGTTCGTATATTGCTGGTAAATATTTTTCAGTTTTGAGAACAACAACCAGATCAACATCACTATCTGGAGTCATTTCATCTTGAACATAACTTCCTTTAACATAAATCGAAGTAACTTCTTCATTTGGAATAGTTTGCAAAATTAATTCCTTTGCTTTTTGCAAAGAAACTAAGGCTTTCTTTTTTAGTTGAGACTTATCCATTAAATTAATTTAACCTCTATACCATAAATACCATATTTTGGAATATTTTCTTTATATTCTTCAAACACAGTATTGTATCGTTCGCTCGCACCATTAATATCTAGTCCGGATGACAAAGTATTTCTTGTCCCTTCTGATTCAAGCAAAGATCTGACATCTGCATAATGTCTTACACCCAAAATTTCAACTTTCATTATTTCGTGTGTTTCATTGTTTGTGAAAGTAAAAGTATCACCAGGTTTCAAATCGGAATAAGGTGTTTTGTCGTAACTTGTTGGAACACGCGTCTCAATTTTCTTTGTTCCAGCTTTTATGGCCCTGAACGGTCGATCGTTTAAATCAAGATTATAGTTCATAATTGTTTTAGATCACAAAAAACTTACTCCAATGTATATTCCCATCCGGGTTTCCAGGATTTTGTTTTTCGCCAATCTTTTGCAAAAGCTTCTTCCCAAGTCATTCCTTTTAACAAAACATCTAAGGCAAGTTGTGGTGCCTTGTGAGCAACAATAGCAACTGTTTTACCATCATATTTCGCTTTTAAATCATCGAGGAAACTTGCGATTCTCTTTTTGACATCTTCATAACTTTCTCCATTTGGCATTGGAATAACTATAGATTTTTCTTGTAGTGGTTCTACATCGGCCGATGGTTTCCCATCGTAATCACCATAATTACACTCTCGTAATCTTTCATCGTGTAAAATTGCGACACCCCTATCTCCCCATGCGATTTCAGCTGAATCAATTGCTCTCTTTAAATCCGAAGTAAAAATAACATCAAAATTCAAATCTTTTGTTAATTCTGTTAGCGCCACTGATTGTTTTTTTCCTAATTCTGAAAGTTCGACATTCTTCCAACCAGAAGAAAGATGTTTCTCGTTATCTGTTGTTGTTCCATGAACAAAATATGTAATTTTTACTGACATACATTAAATACTATATTAAAGTTTGATTTTTTCATAATTAATATTAATCCCTAGTATATTATTTTGCTGATTGGATATTCCACAATACCCTCTGCCCCAAATTTTTTCAATTTAGAAATTACGCTCTTAAACTGAGTTTCCGGCAAAACAGATTCAACAGAACACCAATTATCGTCTGTAAGCGCGGCTATTGTGGGCTTTCGGAGAGCAGGTAAACACTTTATTATTTCTGGTATTTTTTTCTTTGGAACATTCATTTTTAGTCCAACTATTCCTTGAACATCTAGTGCACTTTTTAATAATAGAGCAAAGAGCTCAATCTTTTCGCGTTTCCATATATTCTTGTAACTTGAAATGTTAGCAATAATGCGAGTTGTCGATTCCATAATAGTTGCAATAATTCGCAAATTATTTGATTTAAGCGATATTCCACTTTCAGAAAGTTCTGCAATAGCATCGACCAAATACGGGGCTTTCGATTCGGTCGCACCCCAAGAATATTCCACTGCTGCTTTTACATTATTTTCTTTAAGAAACCGGCTAGTTAAATTGACTAACTCAGTCGCAATAGTTTTTCCTTCTAAATCTTTAATAGTTTTAATATTTGATGATTCGGGTACAGCCAAGACAAGCTTCATCGGATTTAAACTTTTCTTAGAATATTTTAACTCTGTAATTTCCATAATTTTCTTTCCACTTTCTTCTACCCAATCCTTACCAGTGATTCCAATATCAAATTTACCCTGCTCAACATAACGAGGAATTTCCTGCGCTCGAATGAGCATACATTCAATTTCTTCGTCATCAATAACAGGAAAATATGATCGATCCTGGACACTAATTTTATAACCTGCCTTTCGCAATAATTCTAAGGTTGATTCTTTTAGACTACCCGCGGGTAGTGCTATTTTTAACTTGTTTGATTTCATTTTTTAATTTTGTTTATTAGATTTTTAATTTAGTAAATATTTCAATAAAAAAAGCCCCTTGCAGAGGGGGTTTGATAATTTAAAAAATAAATGAAATCAAAAGCGCCGCCTCTACAAGAGGCAAAGATGTGTATTTGTAATTATTAATACATTTACTGACATGCGTTCATGTTAATACATTATATAAAAATGTCTATCATTTTATTTGACTAATACAATTCATATTGTAATGTTCGAGCAGAAAGATCCTAAACAATTTAAAACGGAGAAAGTAAAATGAACGATGTATTTACGACTCCGGATGCCTGGGGTCAAAGTTTTCATGTTGGCATTCCACCACATGTTGGATGGTTATGTCCTGAATGCATGGAGGGATTATCAAATCCAGAAGATTATTTAAAAAATCCATCTGGATGGTATTCCTGCATAATTGGTTTCTCCAAAGAGATACCGGGCGGTTCAATACGCTCTGGAACTCACAGGGGTGACAGACAAGTAATTGGATGCGTTGTCGTATCTTGTCCACATTGTCATACCAAATTCTTTATTCACGTGACTGTTAATGAAGTTAAAATGGCGATCAAGAAATGCAAAATCTGGCCAAAATAACGCGCGATTAATTGGAAAGGAATAAGATAATGGGCAAAAAACCAATAAAGCTTGATGAGGACAGAATACCTGAAATCGTTAACGCTTTGCTTGAATCGTGCTTTTGGTTACCTAGCATACAGACGGAAGCTTCCTACGCACGGTTACACGATGACCATGATGGAACTCATGACGGAAAAATTCGCGTAACTTTTTCACCTGATGGAGATGCCTGGGTTTCAATTGATAGTCGAAATCCACACGGATCATTAAGGTTTCGTATGCCGGTATTTGGCGGCGGAATGAGCCAAAGAACTAGAAATGCGTTGCTGATTTTGGCTGAAGCAATCAGATTGGACAACGAAAAACAGCCCGTATAATTCAACTCACCGAAAACTCACACCGGTGAGTTTTCTTTTTTTATTTTCAATTATTGAAACAAATTTTAGGCCTATTTTTATTTCCTAATAAATTCTGAATATCCCGCACAATTATCACATTCTCTAGCAAGAGAAGAAATATTATGTTCTTTTCTAACTTCTTCAATACTCTGACCTTTTATAAATCCATATTTCATGTACAAACCTTCTGTATATGCTGGTGCCAAATATCTCCAATCAACAACGATCGGCCTGTTATAAACAGTTTGCAACATCTGTGCAATTTTTGTTGTGCAATTATTTACAATCAAATTATAAAATTCTGGTTTGTCTTTTAATTGATTTGTTTGTTTAATTGCTTCTATAAATAATTTTTGAACATTTGCCTCAGACATATCCAGTTCATACATATAAACATTATCCATTCTGTAATTTGTACGAAGTTTAATTACATCTTTTTCGTCAGCCCAAACAAAATAAAGTTCAAAGCCTCTAAATAATCCTTTCAAATTTCCAAATGTCTCCCCCACTTCTCTTCTAATTTCCACAGAAAGAACCACTCTTTGATTATCAGAAAATTCAAAACTTAGCATTGTGTGAGCGGCCAATTTACTGAAAGGATCAGTTAGTAAATATACTTTTTTAAGTTTTTTAATGTCATATTTTCCCTGATAATATTCAACATCAAAATCACTTGTACCTCTATAAACATTATTACGAACATTATCGAGCGTCACGATATCGTTATCAATTGACCCGTGCGAAAGTTCTTTCATATCTTTTGACCAATTTCTATCGTTAGAAGGTCTGACAAATATAATAAATAAAGTATAAACAACAGCCAATGCAGATAATGATTTGAGAATAATAATAAAGAAATGTTTCATAATTTTTAATTTAATAAAGATATTTTAACATTTATTATTATTTATCATACAGATGAGGCTTTAGTACTAATAGAAAGCGACACATTTTTATTGTATTTTATTTGATTAAATCGTAAAAAATATTTATTGACATATCATACATTTCTGATATGATATTTTCTGAACTTTAGTCGTACATTTAATAAACAAAACAAGAAGGGAGCCACATGGCTTTTACACTGAAAATCGCGCTTTTCAAAATTTGCGATGTGTGCGGTACACATGGTCATATTGTCTATCCTGACGGTACAAAATCAAAAGAATGTGCTACAAAAAGACAGGCACGCGAATTGGTAAAAGTTTTAATCGGTCTGAACATTGATGAGGCCGAAGCCAAGGCACTAATTGAGATGATTAATGCCACGGACCTCATCGAAGCCAACGAGATTGTCGAAAAATTCTGTGACAATAGAACAGAAATTATTGAGGGAATCTTGGCAAAATGTGGGCGCAAACATTAAATCTACCCACAGAAAACCTACATCGGTGGGTTTTCTTTTTGTTTGACTTCTATATTTCTTATTGTAATGTCAATTTAGTAATAAACTCATAAGGAGAAAAAATAATGAGTAAAGGTAAATGGTTCCTTGAGTATACGTATGATCCGCCGGAAAAGTTTTCATCAGATCCTCATGATTTGGGGCCTCGACCCGAAAAGGAATTGGTGAAATTGGGACCCGGCGCAAAAGACGAGAAATCGGCAATGAAGATTGCTAAACGCAAATGGAAAGAGATTGTCTCTCACAAGCCATCTGCCAAAGAAAAAGCTATCATTGGTGTTCGGAGTGATCTCCGCGAACCGATGCTCGTATTCAGGATCGAAACTGGTTTCCCTATTCCTCCGCCAGCGAAGGATCCTATGTCAAAACATAGATGGCTGTAACAAACGGCCAATTTCCCACCAAGAGTTTGGTGGGTTTTTAAATTGCAAAAATAGCAAGATGTAATATTAATACTTCGGATGGGTCGATTCTCTTTTTTACGATAACTATTCAAAGAATTTCTGTAGATAAATTTGCTTTATATTTTTCTTGGATTAATATCCCTTCTAGAGGATTGTTTAAGCGGTGTGTGTGCACCTATTGAGCAATTCAGGTCAAGTGGACATTAAGCACAGGAGAAGATAAATCATGAGTGGTAGTCTAACCGAAAGTGTCGCGCGTCTGTATCGTACTGGCTCACAGTATTCACAGAGCTCTATAAAACTACGGCAAGCCGCAGAGCAGTTGATTGATTGGATTACAAAAAATATTCCAAGTGATTTCAAACTGCCAAGGAATTGCGGTATTCCAAAACCCGGAGAATTCTGGCAATGGCAAGAACCAAGACCTGGAAAAGTTGCTAACGCCATTCTGATTCTAGATCGGGTGGGCATGAAATCAAATACCGAATTGATGAAATTCGCTCAGCTCATTGCCGACGGATTCCTTGATGATTTGAGTGACGAACTGGAAAAGGCTGGAATTTCCTTTGAGTCCGCAGCCAACACGGTTACCACATTTGTAGATAAAGGGTAATCAATCGATGTGGGCAATAACACCTTGTTTCGACAAGGTGTTTCTTTATTTGACTTCTATATTTCTTATTGTAATGTGCAAACAGGTTGATCTAAACAATTTAAAAAAAGAAAACACAAGGAGCTACAAATGTCCCTAGAATTGAAACCTTTCCATGAAACTATTGTGGACGCGATATATTTGGCAATTTCAAGTGAAGAGATGACTTGTCTCGCAAGACTCATCAAGTCCACGAAAATTCCCAAAAATCACGACGAGATATTAAAAGCATGGCAGTTCGCGACAAAACTCATGTGCTGCCAAACCAATGATTTGGGTGTTCCTGCAAATTTGCTGGAACAAAAACAATTGGTAGAAAAAGAGGCGTTATCAAAAAATGCGTTGCAGATGTTGTACATCGAAGTGTGCAACGATTACGATTTTGACGACATCATACGATTTTGTTTGGAAAATAATATTTCAATTCAAAGTCGTAACAAACGAGATATGTCAATTGCTGTCAAAATCTCGCTTGATAATCTGGAAAAGCTCGTCGCCCTTCCATTCAAGGAAGCAATTGTTACGAGTCCAACTCCGACGGCATAACTGTCTATATTAATCAGTGTAACTCGGGCCCACAAATATTTATGTGGGCTTTTTTATTATTTGACATTTCACATATTTATGATATTGTCCGTAACAAAGAAAGAACCTTAACAAGGAGAAAGAAGTGAAGAAGAGAATCATTTCCGAAAGAATCGAGTGTGTCCTGCTGTTTGTTCAAACGATCATGGACATACACTTCGGCGGTGGAGTCGCCTTTAAATATAGGACCATCAAGTTTATGCCACTCGGAATTCCAACATTGCATATATATGACGGCGCCAAGGTCAGCGGTGTTTTGATCACCCATAACGGCACGATTCGAAAGTTTCGTATTAATGTTGGTGTATCTAAAATCGGTGATAATCGAATGTTAAATTACCAAGCCACTGCCCACACGTTTTCAATCGAGGGCGAAACGTTCACCTGTTGATTCCACGATAAATTCTACCACCAAGTATGAAAGTATATGGTGGTTTTTTAATTGACAAAATCTTATTTATTATGTAATACAAGTAAGAAATTGAACATTTGAATCAACAAACACGGAAGGAATAACATGAAGATACAATTAGGTGTTCCCATAACAGACGAGGTACTGGCGGCAATGCCAGAAGAAGAACAAGTTTTCTGGGTGGAGTTCCTCAGCGCAATTAAGGATCTTATCTTGACCCCCGCTGTCGAAAAAACTTTGGGTCATGCAAAAATGCCACCGGAACTCGCGGAAAAGTATCGCATTGCACTCGAAAAATACAACGGTGCAAGGTACTGCCAGATGCAACAAATCGCGAATATCTTTGCCATCTGATCAAGGAATTTGATCAAGAGAGTT
>CAYOAT010000001.1:70538-199343 GCA_964402215.1 uncultured Candidatus Saccharibacteria bacterium | reverse complement strand
AATAAAGTTAATAAAAAAATTTGGCCCCACCAAATTTGTAATAGGCATAATACAGGAGAAGCTGAAAAAAGTCTACATAACAAAAACGGGGCAATTGCCCCGCTTCGCTTTTCGAAAAAATAGTATGATTACCAAGCAAAATGAGCAAAAGCTTTGTTCGCCTCGGCCATTTTGTGAACGTTTTCACGCTTTTTGAAAGCTTCACCCTCATTTTTACTAGCCAAGATGATTTCTTCAGCCAATTTTATTCTCATTGGTTGACCTTTCTTTGAACGAGCAGCTTCTAATATCCAACTAATAGCCAAATATAGACGTCGGTCCATTCTAACTTCTACTGGAACTTGGTAGTTTGCACCACCGACACGTCGTGAGCGAACTTCCATGACTGGAGCAACGTTTTTTATTGCTAATTCAAAAGTTTCCATTGGATCCTCAACTTTCATTTTTTCTTTTACAATTTCCATTGCATCGTAAAAAACAGTTTGGGCAACGCTCTTCTTTCCATCGTGCATTAAATGATTAATAAATTTCGCAACTTTTGTTGATTTAAATTTAAGATCTGGTTTTACAATATTTCTATTTTTTACTGGCTTTCGCATGATTATTTAAAATTAACTTGCTTTTGGTTTCTTCATACCATATTGACTGCGACCTTTTCGACGAGTTTGTACACCTTCGGAGTCTAGAACACCTCGTACAATTGTGTATTTCAAGTTAACGTCTTTTACTCGACCTCCACGAACTAAAACAACAGAGTGCTCTTGTAAATTGTGACCAATACCAGGAATATAAGCAGTGATTTCAGCACCGTTAGTTAATCTGACACGAGCAATTTTACGAATAGCTGAGTTCGGCTTTCTTGGAGTTTTTGTTGTAACTTTTGTACAAACACCTCTTTTAAATGGAGACATATAAAAAGTTGGTTTGTTCTTTTGGGTATTGAAACCACGAGTCAAAACAATCGCCTTTGATTTTCTGGCGACTTTGCTGCGGTTTCTTTTTACCAATTGATTAATTGTTGGCATAAGTGGAAGGTACTTTACTATATAGATATTTAAAATGCAAGACTCTACCTGACTGTTTCGATATTAATTTAGACCAGTAATTAGTCGAGCCAAGTAAAAAACTATTGGTAAAATCATTTGCCACACAAAAAAAGCAATAAATAATATTAAGAAAAGACCGTATCTTTCAAAGGTAGCGCGAATTTTTAGGGCGCTCTCTGTGGGAATAAGTGCAAAAAGAATTTTCGATCCATCAAGTGGTGGAATTGGAATAAGATTAAAAACAGCCAATACAAGGTTTATTAATACAACTGACGCAGATAATTCTACAAAAGTGCTTGGAAGTCCGAAAATATCTGAAAATCTAATCAATAAACCAAAAACAATGGCAATTATAAAGTTTGAAGCTGGGCCAGCAATCGCAACAATTAATTCTCCCCATCTTTGATTGCGCAAATTATATGGATTATAAGGAACCGGTTTTGCCCAACCCAAAATTAAACCGGAACCCATGATAGCAAAAATGAAAGGGAGCAAAATCGAACCAACAGGATCAATATGCTTTATCGGATTTAAAGTAAGTCTTCCAGCGTACTTTGCTGTTACATCGCCAAGATAAAGTGCGGCATATCCATGCGAAACTTCGTGAATCATTACTGACATTATTAGAATTGCGATACTAAAAATTGTTTGTATATCCATATATTGCAAAAATGTATAAACATGATAGCATGACACGCACAAACATAAAACCATGGCAAAAACTTGCGCAATAACAAAAAAATCATCACAGGTTAGCGGACGATATTCAAACAGAACTCGTGCTACAAAATATAACCCAGGAGGCAATACTCGCCGTTATGCGAATATCCAAAGAAAGAAAATTTTCGTACCTGAACTTGGAAAAAGCGTCAGCGTAAATGTTTCTGCAAAAGGTTTAAAAACTATTACAAAAAGAGGAGCTTATATTACTCTTAAAAAAGCTGGTCTTATTTAATTAGTTTTCCGCCAGACACTCTCCCCGTCTGTTTCAAAAACAATTGACCCAAAAATACTCGTTTCGAGTATTTTTATTTTTTCTTGATCCAAGAAATCAATTACTTCTTTATCGGGATGTCCAAATTTATTATCTTTACCAACGGAAATAATCGAATATTCAGGAGAAACATACCTAACAAATTGATCACTAGATGAAGTTTTTGAACCGTGGTGGCCAATTTTTAAAATATCACTATTCAGTATAGATTTTGACAAATCATCACCTAAATATGAAATTATTTCGCTCTCTACTAATGTTGAAGCATCACCGGTCAACAAAAATGATTTTTTACCGTAGATTAATTTAACTACAACTGATGTATCGTTATTATCATTTGCGGAATTTGAATCCTTAGGCCACAGCGCCTCTAAATAAATATTTCTTTTTTCGTCCAAAATGATTCGATCGCCTGATTGCAAAAAAATTCTATCAGCTTTTTCTGTTTCGTTTAGTTTTTCAAGTTCAAGATACAAATCGGCCGAGTCTTTTTTGTCTGAAGTAATGTATTTACCAATTTTGTAGCGTTTGAAAATTTCTGGAAAACCACCAATATGATCCAGATCAGAGTGTGTTGAAATAATCATATTAATAGAGCGATCATAAAATGGAATATATTTCGAGAGTTGCCTAACTACAGAAGCTGTCGGCCCACCATCTATTAAAATTTGATTCCCGTTCGGGGCTTCTATAAAAATAGAATCCCCTTGCCCCACATCTAGAAATGCAACGGTTAAATATTTCCTAGAAGATTCTTGAAAATATACTGAGTAAATAAAAATTGCGATAACGAAAAATACTCCTAAAAACACATATACTGCTCGTTTTTGAATCTTTTTTAAAAGTTCCACATGTGAATTTAAACGACTCACAATAAAATTTGTATAAAATATCTATAAAAAAATTATTTGTTATACTATTCAGCAATAATATGAGCGATAAAATTTTAATTTATACAGATGGGGCTTCGCGCGGAAATCCTGGACCTGGTGGATATGGCGCCATTATTGTTGAAGGAAAAAATGTTTTAGAAATTGGCGACGGCGAAACAAAAACGACAAATAATAGAATGGAAATTTCGGCTGCATTATACGCACTTAAAAAAACACCTGTAGGAAGTAAAATTAGAATTTTTACAGACTCAGGATATTTGATAAATGGAATTACAAAATGGATTCATGGCTGGCTGCGTAACAATTGGAAAACTTCTGACAAAAAAGATGTGCTTAATAAAGATCTTTGGCAGAGTTTGTATGAAGTCGTAGAAGATAGAGAAATTGAATGGTTTCAGGTTAAAGGTCATGCCGGAATCGCTGGAAATAATCGTGCCGATGAGATTGCTACGGGTTTTGGCGACGGCGATAGAGTTATTTTATTTAATGGCGATATTCGAAATTATAATATAAATATTTCAGAACCTTCAAAAGAAGAGATGTCAGAAACTTCAGATCGTGAAAGAAGGAATACTCGAGCATATTCATACATTAGTCTTGTGGATGGAAAACTGATCAAACATTCAACGTGGTCAGAATGTGAAACGCGTGTAAAAGGAAAAGAGGGTGCAAAGTTTAGAAAAACTATTTCTGCCGAAGATGAGCTTGAAATAATGAAAAGTTGGGGCGTGAGGTAAAGTTAAATTTTTAATAAATTTTTTTGTTTTAAAATACGTTTTGATATCACACAATTAGTTAGTGATAAACCTATTTATTTACGGTGCCGTGGGAGGAACAATGGTTGGTTCGATTATATTCAATTTCTTTGGAAACTATTATGGTGAATTGTTTATTGTATTTTTTGTTTGTATTTTTTTTCTAACAATCACAAAAAAGAAAATTTTTGTGATCCTCACTATTGTCACGTTGTTTTCTACTTTAACAATTTGGCGGGGTGCAGTGACTTTTACTAAATCAAAAATTTTGGAATATAACGATAAAGAAATCTCTGTTAGCGGAGAAATTGTTAATGAGCCAGATATTAGAGAAAGTAACACTAGATTAATCGTCGAACTATATTCTCTTGAAATAAATGATCAGAAAATATTTTTGAATGAAAAGATGGTCGTAACTATACCAACCTACCCAGAATTTCTGGTTGGACAAAAATTAAAAATAACAGGAAAAGTTTTATTACCCGAAAACTTTTCTAATGACAGCGGAATTGAATTTAATTACATAAAATTTTTAGAAAAGGACAAAATTTATTCTTTGATGTATTATCCAAAAATTGAAATTATCGACTTGGCCACAAATTTTCATTTTCTTAGATCAATCTTTAAAATCAAACAAAGTTTTTTAGAAAATATTCAAAAAGTTATCCCCTCACCCGAGGCAGAACTCCTCGGTGGAATATTACTAGGTTCAAAAAGATCACTAGGTCCTGATTTGGAAAATAATTTTAGAAAGGTTGGACTTGTTCACATCATTGTTCTTTCGGGATACAACGTGACAATAATCGCTGAGGCAATTTTTAAGTTTTTTGGTTTTCTACCAAAAATATTTTCTGTCACATTTGGCATTATTTCAATAATTATTTTTAGCGTGATGGTTGGTTCAGGCGCAACTGTCGTTAGATCAACAGTAATGACATTACTCGCTATTATTGCCAGAGTTTCAGGTCGAACTTACTCTGTAAATAGAGCATTATTTTTTGCAGGAGCAATAATGATTATCATAAATCCGATGATTTTGTTTTATGATCCTTCCTTTCAATTATCTTTTTTGGCTACCTTAGGATTAATTAACTTAAGTGGTTTTGTTAAGAAATTTTTTCCATTTGTAACTGAAAAATTCAATTTACGGGAAATTATTACTGCAACGTTTTCTACACAAATTACTGTTTTACCGCTTCTAATGAAAATGACTGGTCAGCTGTCGATTGTCGCACCAATTGTAAATATTGTAACTCTCCAATTTATACCTATAACAATGTTACTTGGATTTATCGCCGGAATAACTGCTTTTATTAATCAAAATGTTGGAATTTTTGTCGGATTCCTGCCATATTTATTTCTAAAATATATATTGTTTATTGTGAACTTATTTGCACAATTAAAATTTGCAACAATTTCAATATAGATTTGGCAAAATCATCTAGCCGCATTTGCGTCGCCAACACCAAAATAGACTTTATTTCCATGTAAAACTTCTTCCGCCTCGACAAGTAAATGTTCTTTACCAGCCAATAATTCATAATCAAAAGTTTCACCGGTTTTGTAAACTGCCGGCATATTATCCAAATCATTTGGACGGGCTACATCGAAAATCAGAGTTTGACCATCACGATTTTTCAAAACAACAAAGCTATGGTCCTCCATATCGTCACCAGATTCAACAGACGAAGAAACCCCGCTGACATAAGCTGATTCAATTCCAATTCTTTGTAATAAAAATTGAGCGAGTGCGGCTCTTTCTGCACACATTGATTTTCCTTTTAAATCCGACAAATTAGGTATCCCGTCACTAAACATTTGATTTCTTTGCATTGCATTTATTCTCTTGACCGGATCAATTTCCAATAGACGCGCTACTTTATTTTGAATTTGAAAACAAATAAAATGTAAATATGAATCAACATCAGATTCGTATACGTTTAAATATTCTTCATACTGTTTTTGATTTTCACCAGTTTTAAAAACATCAATCATATTTTCTTCTGTATAGCCGCCGAGGTCGTCTTCAAAATTATCAAAATCAAGTTTTAATTTCGATGTTAATTCTTCAGAAAAAATAGAACCACCAACTGGCAATTCTTGGCCACTATATAATTCATCAGCCCAGACACCACGAAATAAAGTTTTTATTTCTTCGGGTCCGGATCCTGAATCTTCTATTTTTTTATATTTTATTCCCTCCATTTTTATTCTTTAAAATTTTTCTCTATCACTGACCAATTCAAGTTAGCAAAAAAATCTTCAATATACTGAATTTTTCCACTCGGCAAATAGTCTGCGATATAAGAGTGCTCCCACATATCTAAACATAATATAGGTAAAAGGCCAGTCAAATGACCCAGATGTTGTTCGTCAACCCACCCATGAGTTAATTTGTTTGTTGCGGGATCTTTATATAAAATCGCCCAACCTGGACCCTTGGTCTTTGCTAAAATTTTAAATAAATTTAACCATCGCTCAAAACTTCCCCACTCCAATGCAATTTCTGATTTTAGTGCGCCATCCGAGATATTTTTTGGCCCACCAACAAAACCTGAAAAATAATATTCATGATTTCTCATTCCATCAAATTCAAACGAAAATCGTCTATGTAATTCAGTAATTGAATAAACTTGATCACCCAAATTTTCTGAATTAGAAATTTTATCTATTTGACCAAGAATATAATTAGTATTTTTTACGTAACCTTCATAAAGTTTTAAATGCTCTTCAATATTTTTTAAGGAAATACCTTTTAATTCAGGAATATCAAATTTTTTTATTTCGTATGTTTTCATTGTTTGTTTTTAATTAATAAAATAACTTAAAGTAGCTTAAATATATATTTATTATAGCATTTCAAATCTATTCGACAAAAAGGGCTTGTTTATTGAATATTTACTATTCGCAATCTTAATTCAGGATATCGTCCAAAATCGGATTTTTCTAGATTGGCTATCAAATTAATTTTTTGGCCTGGAACTATTTTGGATAAATGTTCGTGATCTTCAGCAAAAAACTTTATTGCAGTAATTAATCGACCATCGTTTTTTTTGAATGAAATTTTTAGATGGTTTTTATCTTTTCCAAAATTATCAATTTTTTCAATGGTTAAATCTTTAAATAGAAATATGGGTTTTTCATTTTGAACTCCAAATGGTGCAAGTTTTTGAATATCGTTAAATAAGTTCCACGTTAAATCGTTAATGTTAAGTTCCGCATCAACTTTTATTTTTTGTTTTTCAAAATCATTTTTGGCTTTTTCATAAGCTTTTTCTAATTCATCGGATAAAGTAAAAACTCCGTTATCAGTAACAATAAAACCTCCTGCCATTTTGTGACCACCAAACTGGTCGATTATTCCTGACCCAACTTCATTCATCATTTTTACCAAATCAACAGAGCCATCAGAACGACAAGAACCTTTTAAATTTTCACCACATCCACGGCCCCACAAAAACACCGGCATTTTGTAGGCTTCGACAATACTGCTTGCAGCCAAACCCAAAAGGGATGGTGACCAATCAGGACTTCCTTTCACCACAATAGATTTATCGTGTTTTTTACCGAGATCCTTTTTAATTTCTTTTACCATTACAGCTACGACGCTTTTTCTTTCTGCATTAATTTTATGTAAATGTTTTACGGTTTCATCAGCTTCAACATCAGAATCAGTAAATAACATTCGATAAGCGGTTTCTGGCTCATCCATTCTAGAAGCGGCATTAATTCTTGGCGCGATTGAAAAACCAACATCATCTTCAACTATTTTTTCTTGGTCGAGTTTGCATTCTTTTAATAAACGAACAAAACCTTTTCTTGGACTTTTCCTCATAACCATCAGGCCGTATTTTGCAAAAATTCTATTTTCACCGACAAGAGGAACCATGTCAGATAAGGTTGCAATCCCAACCATATCCAATAACCATTTTTCCCAGCCAGCACTAATTACTACTCCATTAATATTAAAATTATTTTTTTTGATGAGAGCCTCAACAACTTTAAAAATTACACCGGCGCCGCAAAGATTTTTGTCTTTGTAATTACAATCTTTTTGTTTTGGATTTATGACGGCAAGAGCTTTTGATTCATGATTATTTGGATCATGATGATCAGTAATAATCACATCGATATTTTTTTCAACAGCAAAAGCAATTGGTAAAACATCGCTAATCCCGCAATCAATCGTAATAATCAATTTAGCATCCTGACCGGCAATCTTTTCAATAGCGTTTTTATTCAAACCAAAACCTTCCTTATTTCTGTGCGGAATGTAAACAAAGAAATTTTCAAATTTAATTTTTCTGAAAAAATCCGATAAAATAACCGCACCAGGAATCCCGTCGGCGTCATAATCGCTATAAATACAAATTTTTTCTTTTTCTGTAATCGCTCGTAAAATTCTTTCAATCGCAATATTTATATCCTTTAATTCAAAAGGATCATTAATTCCCTTATCGTAATCAACAGAAATAAATGCCTCGGCAGCTTCGTTTGTAAAAAATCCACGATTATATAGCAACTGAGCCACGACATCAGAATATTTATTGAGTTTTTTTCTGTCTTCTGCTGCAATTTGTGGAGAAATTTCATGTTCCATGGTTTTCGTATTCTAGCACAAGTCTAATAGTAGAATGTTTAGTTAAATTTCTGTTAAAATAAGGTGGTAGTATAAATAAAATAATGACAACAGAAAAAACAATTTTTGAAAAAATCGTGGCAGGAGGAATTCCTTGTACAAAGATATACGAGGATTCCGAAACTTTTGCTTTTCTTGATATAAACCCTAATTCCGTTGGCCATACCCTTGTAATCACAAAACATCCTTACAGAAATATCTTTGATTTAACTGACAACGCGGCAGAAAGTTTGATTAAAACAGTAAAGAAAATCGCACCGGCAATAAAAAAAGCGACAAATTGTGATGGCATAAATATTATTATGAACAATGAAAAATCAGCGGGGCAAATCGTTTTTCATGCACATATTCATATTATTCCAAGAAAAGACGGCGATGCTGGTCTACATAATCATATTTCTTATAAAAACGGTGAGATGGCAGAAATAGCAAAGAAAATTATTGTAGCAATTGAGTAAATTAAAATCAGAGAATTTTTACAAATCTTTAAAGTAAATTTATTAAAATATTATTCCAAATTGTCATAATCGCGACAGATTGTTTTTTATAAAAGGAGAAAAATGCAAAATATAATTATGAAATTTGTTTGGGGTTCTATATTTTATCTATGGGTAATTTATTGTATTTGGTTCTTTTGTACGGTAATTGCAGATTTATCAAAAGGTCCAATAAACTTTATTATCAAAAAATATAAAATTTCCAAAAACTAATTATCATAACCACTATTAATTTATTTGAGACGCGCGGCCGTAACAAAAAAATAAATTAATAGTGGTTTTCTATTTATTTAATTCCTTTAGAATATCTAGAAAAACAAATTGATTTAGACTCGCTCGTCCAATCAGTAAACCATCGACTTCCCCAGATTCAACGATTTCCTTGCAATTAGTAACATCAACAGAACCGCCATACAAAATCGGCATATTCATGGCGTCCTTTCTATTGTAAATTCGAGTTAATATTTTTTTAATAAATAAACTCATCTGATGAACTTCATTAGAAATCATTGCTTTGTGTCCAGCACCGATAGACCAAACAGGTTCATAAGCGATAATTATTTTTTTAATATCGTTTTTTGAAAGTTTGGAAAGTGAAACATGAATTTGTTCTTCTATCAATCGTAAATATTGTCCAGAAAAATCTCTTTCACTCTCGCCCACACACAAAATTGGTATTAATCCGCTATCGACAACCACTTTCATTTTCATTGCCACTATTTCATTCGTTTCACCGATAGCTCTTCTTTCAGAATGTCCGACTATAACAAAGCTTGCTCCGATTGATTTCAAAATTTCTGTTCCAATTTCCCCTGTTGATTCTGACTCTTTTTTATATGAAACGTCCTGGGCGCCAAAAACATACTTTGTTCCGGTATAATCGCTGGCCAAATCACCAAGAAAAATACTTGGGGGGCAAATTACGTTTATTGTCTTTGGTGTTTTAAGATTTTTTTTCTTTAGGTCAGAAAAAATTTTTCTGGCATCAGCAAGGTTATTAGGATTCATTTTCCAATTTGCAACAACAAGTTTTCTATTTTTTAAGAGATTTTTTTTGTCCATATCAGCTAATTGTAACCATTTTTGATAATGATTCCAAATTATTAGATCACTTCAAAATTTCTTTTAAAACTTCAAAATCCTTTTTTAGGGACGGTAACATGTTCCGATTATAAACAGCAACTGCTGGGTGGTACAACGGTACAACAAATAATTTTCTCTCTTTTGAATAAAATTTCTTTCCATGCAATGTACTAATCGTCTGTAATTCTGCCTCCAGACCCATTTTTCTCATTATATAGTCCATCGAAAAGCGCCCAAGTGTGACGATTGCTTTTGGTTTTATAATATCTATTTGTCGATCAAGAAATGGCGCGTAAATTTCAATTTCCTCTGGTTTCGGATCTCTATTATTTGTTGGGCGGTCTTTTACAATATTAGTTATGTATATATCATCGCGATTAATTCCTACATGTTTCAATAACTCATCCAAAACTTTTCCGGAAACACCACAAAATGGCCGGCCGGTTTTCGCTTCATTCCTTCCTGGGGCCTCACCAACAAAAATAATTTTTGCATCATGATTTCCGTCGCCGATAACTGGAAAAACTCCATTTGCTACGCGCTCTGCATATAAAGGAGACTCGACTAAATTAAAAATCTCATCACGAACTTTTTTCATCTGATTAAGTTTTGATGCTTTTTTAGTAGCCATTGATAAATATATTAACATAAAACCACACGCCCATATTGTATAGAAAAAGAATAAAAATTAGATACTTTCAGTCAAAGAATATATCGGACTGATCATTGAAAGGGCAAAAAATCCAACTGCGGCTCCAACAACTATCATTAAAACTGGTTCCACAATTGTAGAAATACTTTTCATTTTTTGGTCCACCTCTTCTTCATAAAAATTAGCGACCTGCAGCAACATTGAATCAAGTTCACCTGTTTCTTCACCGACAGCCATCATTTCAGAAACGAAAGTTGGAAATAAATCTTGATTTTCTGCAAAAACCTTTGAAATCGGCAGACCATCTTCTATATTTTTCATGGCTTTTTCAAGGACTTCTTTGTAATAAGAATTTTGAATAACGTCCCGCGAAATTTCTAATGCTCTCATAAATGGAACACCGGAAGAAAGCAGTGACGCCAAAGTTCTTGTCGCTCTGGCAGAGTTTATTTCTTTTGCAATTGGTGAAATACCAGGAGTTCTTATTACCACCCAATCCAGCATTATCCTGCCAGTCTTTGTTTTAAAAAACCAAGTCATAAGTGTAATCACTAATAATATAGATAGCAGAGTGACAACAGAATTATTCTGCAAAAAAGTACTTACATTAATAATAAATTGTGTTGTTGCTGGCAGATCGATGCTTAATTCTGTGAAAGTGCTAGTTAAAACAGGAACCACATAAATCATCATTAAAAAACCAATTACGGTAATGGCAAAAATAATGAAACAAGGATAAACCATAGCGCCCTTAACCTTTTTCTTTAACAAATAAGTTTTTTCCATTTGGTCAGCCGTCACTCGCAAAGATTGCACCATATTTCCGGACTCCTCCCCAGATTTAACCATGGAAGTCATTAAAGTATTAAAAATCTTTGGAAATTTTCCAAGAGAATCTGACAAGCTTAAACCTTTCTTAACATTTTCAGTAATTTCGCCAAGAATTTTTCTGAAAATATTACTTTTAGTTTGTCGATACATTACAGACAGCGCTCTTGTCAAAGGCAACCCGGCCTCGAGCATCGAACTTAGATTTCTATACATAACAATTTTTTCGTGTTCAGAAATTCGACCAAGTGCGTTTAATTTATTCATAATTAAACGGCTACTAAATTTTGACGCCTGATCGGCTGAAATTAGTTTTAATTTATCTTGCAACAAATCCTTTCCAAGAGAAATTTCATCTGCTGCAATTTTAAAACCAGTAACCAAATTACCGTTTGCATCTATTGCTTTGTATTCGTATTCAATTTCCATAAGATTATTCGGAAACAACTCTCAAGACTTCTTCTATTGTTGTTTGTCCAAGAATCGCCTTGTATATACCGTCTTCAATCATTGTTAACATTCCCTCTATTTTGGCCTGTTCTTCAATTTTTTCTGAAGTTGCGTTTTTAATAATTAAATCACGGATATTTTCTGAAACGTTCAATATTTCATGAATTCCAATTCGGCCGAAAAATCCATCCTCGTTCTCGGATATAATTGGTCGATAAAATGGAATTTGCATCCAATTGGTGTTTTCTGAAATAATCTTTTCATCTACCAAAACTTTATGTAGACGATCAAGATTTGCTATCTTTGCCAGTTGATCAACACCAGCTTTCTTCAAGAAATACCTTTCTTTACTTGCCGAAAGTTTTCTAACTAATCTTTGAGCAATAATAACTTTTATTGTTGAAACTAATAGAAAACTTTGCGCACCCATATCAATAAGTCTTGGAATCGCACCAGCGGCGCTATTTGTGTGCAGCGTTGATAAAACCAAATGTCCAGTCAGAGCAGCGTTAATCGCTAACCCGGCCGTTTCACCATCTCTAATTTCACCAACCATAATAATGTCTGGATCCTGTCTAACTAATGAACGTAATCCATTAGCAAAAGTAAAACCAATATCTGGTTTAACCTGAGTCTGATTAACTCTGGCCATTTGATATTCGATTGGATCCTCGATAGTAGAAATATTTACATCTGGACTGTTCAACAAATCAATCAATGTATACAAAGTTGTTGTTTTACCAGAACCTGTCGGACCAGTAGTCAAAACCATTCCTGTTGTTTGTTTCAACGCATGATGAAGTTTTTCTAATCCATCGCCGTGAAAACCAAGTGATTCAAGTGTGAAACCACCCGCACCTTCTCTTAAAATTCTCAAAACAATTTTTTCTCCAAATGAAATTGGCAAAATTGAGACACGGAAAGAAACTTTTTCGCCGTCCAAATCCATTCTGAAACGGCCGTCTTGCGGTAAACGTTTTTCATCAAGTTTTAAACTAGCCAAAACCTTTATTCTTGCCACAATCGCCGAACTGCTATTTTTTGGCAAAGTCATCGCATCATGCAAAAGTCCATCCACCCGATATCTAACAATGACATTATCCTCGGCTGGCTCGATATGAATATCAGAAGCACCCTGAAGTAATGCGTGTTTCAACAATGTATCAACAATTCTCACAACAGGTAAACCACCAGCTACTTTTTTTAGACTTTCTGGATCATCAGAACTTGCTTGCCCCAAATTTACCATCTCTTGCTTGATCAAATCCCCGAAATCATCTTTCAAACTTTTTTGATATTGAACAAGTGCTTTTTTCAAGCCTTCTGTCGAAGTTAGTCTTGGTAGAATCTTTAGACCAGTTTTTTTCTTTATAAAATCAATCGCACCGAGATTATCAGTATCCAACATTGCGACTTCCAAACTTGTTGCATCTTTATTAAAGGCAACAATATTATTTTTTCTGGCAATTGGTTCTGGAATTAAACTTAACACTTCAATAGAAATTTTCTGTGAACCAACATCAATAAAAGGAATTCCAAGAATATAAGCCTGCACCCTCTTAAGTTCATCTTCTGAAATTATTCCCTCGCTAACAAGATAATCACCAATGCTCTTCTTATCATCTTTTCCAACATTTTCTACCGCACGATCAATAATATCTCGAGTCACTATACCCGAATCAATTATGAATTCTTTAAGTTTATTTTCATCGATGAACATTTGCTGTAATTATATCAAAATAAAATAGATAAGATAACAAAATTGCCACACAATATTGAATGTGATAATATCTACTTATCTATCAAGGACAGTTCGCTTAACCGCGGACTAATTTTTTTAAAAGCGGTGGAGCCAAAAGTTTCACTAAAAATAACAAAACTGAATATGTTCGATTTAAAAGTAATAAATGCGGTTTTATCGCAGATGGAGGAAGAACGTGGAATACCAAAAGCCAAAATTCTAGAAGCAATAGAAATGGCTCTTGGTACTGCATACAAGAAAGAATACGGCAAAAAAGGCCAGATTATAAAGGCAAAATTTAGCATCGACAGCGGTGATGTTGAATTTTGGCAATCAAAAATCGTTGTGGACAAAGACGGCGTTATTATGGACGACGTAGAATATAAACCAACCGAATTAAAGGAAGGTGAAGAACCAAAACCAAGATACAATCCTGAACACCATATTTTCGTTGAGGAAGCTCGCCTAATCAAAAAAGGCGCCCAAATTGGAGATGAATTGACTTTCCCACTTGAAAAGAAAAGCGACTTTGGACGAATTGCTGCGCAAACTGCAAAACAAGTTATAACCCAAAAAATTCGCGAGGCTGAAAAAACTTCTGTTGTTTCAGAATTTGGTGAACGTGAAGGAGAAATAATTTCCGGAACAGTTGAAAGAATTGAGAGAGGAACTATTTACCTAGATATGGGTAGAGCTGTCGGTATGCTTAATTATGAAGAGCAAATTCCAGGTGAAAGATTTAAACAAGGCGAGCGTGTCCGCGCTTATCTATTTAGAGTTGATGAAACAAATCATGGTGTATTTTTAAAACTTTCTAGATCTCATCCAAAATTTTTGGAAGAACTATTTAGAGCAGAAGTTCCAGAAATTGATGCCGGAACTGTTCAGATCAAAGCAATTGCCAGAGAAGCTGGTTCAAGATCAAAAATTGCCGCTCATTCAACAGACGACCATGTTGATCCTGTCGGCGCATTAGTAGGTCAACGAGGTGTTCGAGTTAGCACAATAATGTCAGAGCTTGGTGGAGAAAAAATTGATATTATTGAGTGGTCAGAAACTCCTAGTGAATTTATCGCCGAGGCCCTCTCTCCAGCAAAAATTATTGAAATTGATGCCAATCTTGAAACTAGAATTGCAAGAGTGAAAGTTAGTCCTGATCAACAATCGTTAGCAATCGGTAAGGGTGGTCAAAATGTCAGACTGGCTGCAAAATTAACAGGATGGAAAATTGATGTTGTATCTGATGCAAAACCCGTTGAAGCTGTTGTTGAAGATGAAAAAAAGGTAGAAGCAGTAATAACAGAACAAGTTTCCGAAGCTGAAAAATCAGAATAATTAATTATTAAAGTTTAATTTAAAATAAAAACATGAACCTTTGGCACGAAATATCAAGAGGAGAAGATGTTCCTAAATTAATAAACGTTATTATTGAAATTCCTTGTGGATCAAATAATAAATATGAGATCAACAAAAAAACTGGTCTAATTTCTCTTGACCGAGCAAATTATTCTTCAGCAGCATATCCATTTGATTACGGATTTGTTCCACAAACATTGTGGGATGATAATGATCCTTTAGATGTCGTTGTTCTAGCAACTTTTCCATTACATCCTGGAATTTTGGTTAAAGTTAGACCAATTGCGGTCATTGAAATGATTGATGACGGCGAATCAGACTACAAGGTTATCGGTGTTCCGGAAAAAGATAGACGTTGGGATGACACACAGGACCTGGCAGATATAAATGGCCATAAAATCAAAGAAATCATACATTTCTTTAAGACATACAAACAATTAAAGAAAGATGGTGAGGAAGTGAAAGTCGAAATTAATGGAGTAAAAGGCAAAGAAGATGCATATGAGGCCGTAAAGAAAGGAATGAAATTATACGATGATAAATTTGGTACTCCAAAAGAGTCATAATACAATTTATTTGAAAAACACCGCAAAAGCGGTGTTTTTTGTATTTGGTATAATACATTACAGTTATTAACTAATATAAATTAGTACTATGAAAAAAATTATTGGGTTTACAATTATTTTACTAACTGTTTTTTCTTTTGTTATAGCAGAAAAAGCTTGGGCCGAAGAAGATGTGGCAGAAGACTCGGAGAGCGCAATAACAAATCGTGAGAACCGCATAAGAGAAAGACAAGAAAAAGTGGAGGATAGGCAACAAAATATCCAAGAGAGAATAGAAAACAGAAGAACTGAATTTGAAGCCAAAAAAGAACAGCGAGAAGAAAAAGTTGCCGAACGAAAGGCAAAAATGTCTCAAATAAGACAACAAAAAATTGAACGCCTTACTGAAGTGATCAAAAATAGATTAAATGGTGCTGTTGAAAGACTGTCAAATGTGGCTGAAAGATTTCAAACAAGAATTGATAACGCCACCGAACGTGGGGCTGATGTAAGTGAAGCCCAAAGTAAACTTGATGCAGCGATAGAAAAGATTGATGAAGCAAAAGTTAATATAGAAACACTACAAGGTGAAATATCAGCTTTACTCGATTCTGAAATTGGGGAAAGTAGTAAAGAAGAAATTCATTCATTGTTTGTAGAAGCAAAAAATGTGATTAAATCTGCAAAAGAATCTTTGGTTGATGCACTAAGCAGTTTTAAGGCCTCGATCGAATCAACTTTGTCTAATGATTAATAATCTGAAATAATATAAACATGGAACCACAAGAAAATAACAAAAAAGGGGTTGGTCCTATTATAGGCTCGATAATAATAATTCTTGTCATTGCAATAGGCGGAATTTATTATTTAAAAAACACAAAAGATAAAATTACAGAAAACAAACCAATTGATAATTCAACGACCACTCTTGGCACATCAACAGAAATTTCTGACATCCAAAATGATCTAGACGGCACAGATGTAGATAATTTAGACAAAGAACTAATTGATATAGAATCAGAAATAGACGCCGCATTAAAGGAAATATAATATCTCCAATTTAGCCGCCAGAAAACTTCCCTGTTTGGGGAGTTTTTATTTCGTTCCACATTCTTTTCAAAAATCAAAATATAAGTTAGACTCGACTTTACTATATAAGAGTTAATTAATTATAAAATGACAAATAATAAAAATTACAAAATAAAAGATAAAAAAGAGGACGGACGAGAATTAACAATAGATGTAATTGTAGAGAATAATTTTGTAAAAAGTTTTAGAGAAAAAACAATTAAAAAAATTGGTAAAGATATTGAACTGAAAGGATTCAGAAAAGGCATGGCACCTGAAAAAATGATTGTAGAAAGTGTCGGTGATTTAAAGATTTTTGAGGAACAAGCTTATACTGCCCTACATGAAGTTCTGCCAGTGATAATGCTTGAAGAAAAAATTGATGCATTAACCAGTCCAAAAATTTCAATCACAAAAATTTCTCCAAGTGATGATTTTGAATTCAAAGCAACATTTACATTGATGCCGACAGTTGAACTTGCAGATTATAAAAAAATTGCAAAAGGAATAAAATCAATTTCAAAAGTTGAAATTACAGAAAAAGAAATTAATGATTATATCGACTACATTAGAAAAAATCGCGCTGAAGCAGAATTCATGAAGAAAAAAACTTCCGGTGAAAAAGTTGAAGAAGCCGATAAAGAAAAATTACCAGAACTTAATGACGAGTTCGTAAAAACTTTAGGAAAATTTAATAACGTTGATGATTTCAAAAAACAACTTTCTGAAAATATGAAAACTGAAAAAGAGGTTCAAGAAAAAAATAAACGCCGAACGGAAATAATTGAAAAAATAATTGATGAATCAAAAGTTGATTTACCGGAGGTTTTGATTGATGAGGAAAAGCAAAGAATGATAAATCAGTATAAATCCGATATTGAACGAATCGGAATTAAATTTGATGACTATATAAAGGAAATTAAAAAGACGGAAGATGATCTTAAAAAAGAATGGCACACAGATGCCGTGAAACGTGCAAAAATGAATTTAATTTTGCCTAAAATTGCTCATGAAGAGAAGATCGTAGCCGATAAAGATCGTTTGGAACATGAAATGAAACATATTGTGGAACATCACAAAGATGTTGATGAAAACGTTGCTCGTGTTTATTTAAGCCATGTTTTGACTAATGAAAAGGTTTTTGAGTTTTTGGAAAACCTATAGTTAAAGTTTTTCTAAAGAAATTCTAAATTACCTGAAAAACTGCACAAACTGTGCACAATCAGTGGATTATGAGGGGAGTATCCCTGACTCGAATTTGCTTTCCTCCCCCATTTTTTGTATCGTTTTATCATTAATATAATCATTAAAAATATGCTTATTCCAACAGTAATAGAGAAGAGTCAGTTTGGTGAAAGAGCCTTTGATATTTACTCAAGGTTATTAAAAGAAGGAATTGTTTTTCTGTGCGGCCCAATTGACGATGATGCTGCAAACATTGTTATCGCCCAACTATTATTTTTACAATCTGAAGATCCAAAGAAAGATGTACAGTTGTATATAAATTCTCCTGGTGGTTCAGTGACAGATGCAATGGCAATCATGGACACGATGCATCATATAAAAAATAATGTCTCTACTGTTTGTGTTGGTATGGCGGCAAGTGCAGCTGCATGGATTTTATCCGCCGGAGAAAAGGGAAAGAGATTTGCATTACCAAATGCCGAAGTAATGATTCACCAACCTCTTGGTGGTGCACAGGGTCAAGCTTCTGATATCGAAATTTCTGCAAAAAGAATTTTAGAAATGAAAAAAACTTTGGTTGCAATGATGGCAAAAAATACTGGCAAACCAATTGAACAAGTTGAGCATGATGTTGATCGAGATTATTTTATGAATGCTGAAGAAGCAAAAAAATACGGAATTATTGATAAAGTAATTTCATAATAACTGATAACGAAAATACCTAAACTCTTTTTGAGATCCTTCGCAGATTTATTTTGATCAAATGTAAATTGACGAAAATTATTCGAGGGCGAGATCAAATAAAAGATGTTTAGGTATTTTCTTTTTCACACTTTTTGACTTTACTTAAACAACAATATAGTATGAATTTATTAGTAATTAAATTAAAACGCTTCAAAATCCCGCCCGCCAGAATCGATTAAAATGTCCGCGAAGCATGAAACAAAATAGTAAAATATTTAGGGATATAAGAAGCGAATAAAAATTCATGGAGTTGTTAATTGTGTTGTTGATCGCAACGGCAGCAGGCCTTATCGGTATTGCTCTTGGTTGGTTTTTGCGCTTTATTGTGGCCCTTGGAAAAAAGGGTTCAATGGAGCTTGAAATAAAAGAAAAGCTGCTTGAGGCTCGCGAAGAGGCCGAAAAAATTACGAGTGAGGCCGGTGTTAAAGCTGAAGAAATAATTAAAGAAGCGAAGGAAGAAATAAAAAAAGAGGAGGAAAGAATTCAAAAAACAGAAGATCGTTTAATTGCAAAAGAGTCATTTCTTGATGAAAGACAAGTTGGACTTGAAACGGAATCAGATGAACTAAAAAGTAAAATTGAAGAATCTGAAACTTTAAAAGAAAAATTACAGAAAATTATTGACGATAAAATTTCTGAATTACAAAATATTTCCAATCTTTCATTGGAAGAAGCAAAAGTTGAACTATTAAAAAATATTGAGGCTCGTCAAGATCAGGATTTACAAAACAGAATTCAAAAAATTGAACTCGCTGATAAAGAAATTTACGATCATCGTGTTCAAAATATTTTAATCTCGGCGATCGAAAGACTTGGAACTTCTGTTTCAAGTGATGTTTTTACAACAACTGTCACATTACCAAATGACGAAGTTAAAGGAAAAATTATTGGTAAAGACGGAAGAAATATCAAAACTTTTGAAAGAAAAACTGGCGTTGAATTAATTATTGATGATACTCCTGGTGTTATCGTAATTTCAACTTTTGATCCAATCAGACGTGAAACTGCAAAAATTGCACTGGAGAGTTTGATAGAAGATGGCAGAATTCAGCCCGCAAAAATTGAAGAAGAAATCGAGAAAGCAAAGAAGAACATAAATAAAATAATAAAAGAGCGTGGCGAAAAGGCGGCATTCGAATGTGGAGTTATTGGTCTGGATCAGAGAATTTTGTTAATCCTTGGTCGTTTACATTTCAGAACAAGTTACGGACAAAATGTTTTACAACATTCTATTGAAATGGCCCATATTGCTGGCATGATCGCCGAGGAAGTTGGCGTCGATGTTAAAGTTGCCAAGGCCGGCGCCCTTCTACACGACATTGGAAAAGCTCTTGATCATGAAGTGGCCGGTACGCACGTTGAAATTGGTCGCAGAATTCTGCAAAAATTTGGTGCTGACGAAAAAATCATTAAGGCGATGCAGTCACATCACGAAGAATATCCATTTGAAACTCCAGAGGCGGTAATTGTTTATGTCGCCGACTCAATTTCGGGCGGTAGACCTGGGGCAAGAAAGGATAATGCTGAAAATTACTTAAAACGTCTTGAGGAACTTGAAATAATTGCTGATTCATTTGATGGTGTTGAAAAATCTTATGCCCTACAGGCTGGTAGAGAGATCAGAGTATTCGTCAAACCAGAAAGAGTTTCCGATGCTGAAGCTAAAATAATGGCTAGAAATATAGCTGAAAAGATAGAGGGGGCTATTAGATATCCAGGTGAAATAAAAATAACCGTAATCCGAGAAAACAGAGTCATAGATTTTGCTAGATAGTCAAACTTATTATAAAGTATCTCCTAGTTGCGGCTTAAAATAAGGTTTTATATAATATCCACGTGCTAATGAACAGTTAAAGCACGTGCTGTTATAAATTAATAAACCAATAAAAGCACAATTTATTGGTAAAACAGATTTAAAATTCATATGAATAAAGCAAATCTTGTAGAAAAGGTTCATGAGGTACTAGGTGGTACCAAGGTACAAGCAGAACAAGTTGTTGATTCAATTTTTGATTCAATTTCTGGTTCTCTAAAGAAAGGTGAAGAAGTATCAGTCGCAGGATTCGGTATCTTCAGCGCCAAAGAAAGAGCTGCTCGTACAGCAAGAAATCCTCGAACTGGTGAATCGATCACTGTTCCAGCAATGCGCGTTCCAAAATTCAGAGCGGCAAAGGCTTTAAAGGATTTAGTTAGATAATCTATTTTATAGAAGCTTCTATGCAAAAATACCGCCATGGGCGGTTTTTTGTTTTGATAAATATAAAAAACATGATACTTGACAAGTGTATATAATCTATGCTATAATACTTAGTGTAAAGGTGATCTTTCAAACGATTTAGAAAAAATAAACCAAGGAGAAGTTGATGAAGAATTCAATTCGTGCGGCATTGGCAATTGCGGTTATATTCTTCGGAATAGCGATCGGCACTTTTAGTTTAGGCCACCGCAATGTCCAACCGACACTGGCCGACCTCACAAAAACCGAAACCGTGCTCGAAGTTATCGAGAAGGTCTACCCTTCGGTCCCAGGCGCCGAGCTCGGTGGATATGAACCTACCGAACTCCTGGTCAAAGACGGCGGAAACATCCGCCTGATCCAGCCGGGGGCCATGATCATCGCCATGTACAACGACGAAAACGGCCCCAAATACCTCCAAGAGATCGTCCAAACAATTGGGACAAACTCTTTGGTGGGATACCGGCCCCTGCTCATATTGGAGAAATAGCTCCCCAGCCTTTCTGCCAAACACACCGCGTAAGCTTTACGCGGTGTTTTCTTTTGCAAATATCCTTTAATAAACATTAAAAAACCAACAGATTTTCTGTTGGTAAATTATTTATGTGCGGGTGGGGAGAATCGAACTCCCGTCTTCTGCTTGGAAGGCAGACATTCTACCACTAAACCACACCCGCAGGTTATAAAAATATACCAAACAAACGACCAAACATCAATGAAAGAATTTTGTTTTTCAGATATAATTCCCCTATGCCTTTTTTACTTAGAATAATCCTTCAAAGAACTCTTTTGTTTAGTTATTCTATTTTAACATTTTTAGGAATCTCACCAGAAATAAATATTCCTACTCAGCAATCAATTCAAATTCAGCAGGCCCGAAAAGAAGCTGTTGCCGAAATTATTGAAAGACAAAATCTTCGAAACATTCAAAACACTTCTGACAAGCCAACAGATAATATTGAAAGAGTTATTCCAGATCCGGTAATTTCAAAACCACAAGAAGTCACTGAGCCAGTTGTCACGCCGGCACCAACAATTGCTCCAGCGACAGAAACTCCAATTCAGATTCCACCAATTGTTAAACCAACTCCTCCAACTGCTGAGATTATACCCACAGAAAACACAGCTTCAGCCTCTATTCGCGATGTTGTTGTAAATATAATTTGTACATACACAAACGGAAATTACATAAATGTTTCGACTGGTAGTGGTGTCATTATTTCTCCACGGGGAGTTGTGCTAACAAATTCGCATGTTGCACAATTTTTTATTTTAGAAAGTTACGATCCAGATTTAATTAACTGTTCAATTTATAAAGAAAATATTTCAACTTATGGATATAAAGGTGAGATGGTTTATTCGTCTCCGGAATGGATTCAAAATAATTACAAGTCAATTGGGGCGGAAGGTGCTCGTGGTACTGGAGAAGACGATTATGCTCTTATATTGATAACTAAAAATACGAACCCGGCCCTAGGTATTCCGCAAATATTTCCAAGTGCGGGCATATACGATAAAGAAATCAAAATCAACGACAGCGTGGTTGTTTCGGGCTTCCCAGGTGGACCTGCGAGTCTCTTGGACATTAGTCACGCAGGAAAATTACAAGCTGCGGCAGTTTCAGTACTAGAAATATTCACATTCGGCGGAAACAAAACTGATGTTATTACAACTTCAAAATCAAATGTTGGTGCGCAAGGCGCTTCTGGTGGTGGAATATTTTATGGTGAAAGCGAAAATTCTCTTGACCTTGTTGGAATAATTGCGACAACTGATGGATCAAACGGAAAAGCAAAAATTAATGGGATCACTACTTCATATATAAGTAGAGATATAGAAAAAGAAACTGGAAAAAGTTTAAATTATTTTATCAAAGGAGATATAGCATCAAGAGTTGTAGAATTTAAAAACGAATATATCGAACGACTCGCCAAATTACTATTAAAGGAAATTTAAAATTATTTTCCTTTACAACTAATTTTTACTAATTGGTTGAAGTCGTCTCCTTTCTGAGCTTTGTTTCTTTTTTCCTTAGAACATTTCGTACATTTATGCGTGATAAAAAAAACATCGCTATTATTTACCAGATTAATTGGTTCCATTAGCCCCTGACACTTTTCTGCACGATCACCTGGATTAATATCAACATGTTTTGACCAAAGACATTTTTGGCAATGATTAGTATATCCATCCCCAACATTAACAAAACCACATTTTTCACAAATGAAATCTTCTTTTTTCTTTTGAAATAATTTTCCAAACATAATAATAATTTATCATTATATTTGATATATCTCCATTTTTCGTGTACTATTTTGAAGCATAAACGGAGCGTGGTGTAACGGCTAACATGTCTGCTTTGGGAGCAGATGACTCAGGGTTCGAATCCCTGCGCTCCGACAAAAATTGTTTAGGTAAAAATTGACATTGATTTTTTTTAATTGTAATGTTCCGGCAGAGCGATTTTTGATATAGAAAACAAAACAAACCAAGGAAAATTATGGATTCATGGTCGAGGTCGATGATTCTAGCTGAGGCTCTCAAAGTCTTTTTTAAGGCACTTCTTGCGGGCTATGCAGGCGATGGCAGCGGTGTCAAAAAAGAGAAATTTCCTGACGGCAGGCGCATCCACACATGGGAAGAGGGTTTCTTTAAAGTGGTCGATGAATGGCGGGTTTTCCCAAATTCTGACTGGAGTATGGGTAACACAACCATTTTTTTCAAGGGCAATGCCGTATGGGGAATGAGTTACGGCGGATGTTATCCAGAAGCCGTAATCCCATTTTTGAAAAAAGCATTGGCTGAAGCATATAAAGATGAAAACTTTAATTGCGGTCGCGGACCAATTGTCTATGCGGGAGACATTGACGGTGTCAGTCTTGTGTATTTAAACACCAACAATCCCGCATGTAACAACTTTCTTCTTTTCTCTGGGGAGGAGAAAATTCTAAAAGGTTGTGACAGCACAATTCTTGGTTTTCACAAGTTTTTCGGAATGACTCTTATCTAGAGCCGCAGATTCCGACACCACGTAAAAGTACGTGGTGTTTTTTAATTAAATTAATTAATGTTTACATTTCCAATATATCTAATTCTCAATATTTTTTTACTTTTACCAATAACAACTGAAATTACGCCAAACTCTACTTCCCTGTCCTTTAAATTATTTTCCAACAAAAACAATTCTGCAGTTACAATCATTTTTCTAATCTTACTTTCACAAACATTTTCTTCTGGTAAATATATATTTTGTTTCACGCGAAACGTTTCACATGAAACCGATTCAATAAAAAACGTTTTTACCTCAATAAAGTATAGCTTTTCATTTTTTTGCGCAATTACATCTATTTCTCCAACCCTTCTTAAATAATTTCTTTTCTTAACACAAAAACCATGTTTCACGAGAAACATACAGGCAATTTGCTCGCCAAAATCCCCTTTTATCCTTATTTTACTTGGTATCTTGGTATGTTAACACAAGAAAATAAAATCAGTCCGAAGAATAGATAAATAGTGTTTCACGTGAAACGTTTTACGTGAAACATACATAAAATAATCATATTTAGAGCCGTTGTCAATACTATATAAGTCAAAAAGACATGTCTTTTATACACATATCCCCATAGTTATCCACATAACACCAAATAACCCAGATTTTGAGCGTTTTTTAACAGACAATTATTTACAAAAACAACTTGTCCTTATCTGATATTGAAAATATTTTGTGCGAGTAGGGAGAATCGAACTCCCGTCTCGTCCTTGGCAAGGACGCATTCTACCACTAAACCATACTCGCAGAAGATCTAAAGTATAATCTTTTTTAAAGAAAATTCAATAGATCCTTTTTAAATTAATCCTTATGAACCAACTCATCAAACTTATAATCATTAAAATAAATATAAGCGAAAGAAATAATCATTGGAATTAAATATGACCAAAATTCTGGACTTGAATATTCACCGTATGTGAACATATCAGTTAAACTCCAAACTCCTCTCCAAATATAAACCAACGAAATACCGCTTAAAATAAGGTTTAAATTCTTATTTTTTCTAACTAAACTCCTAAATTTTTCAAGCATTTGTTTTTATTATTAATAATAATTTTCGGAAAACATCATCTTCTTGTGCGCCCGGCAGGATTCGAACCCACAACGACGGTTCCGAAGACCGTTGTGATATCCATTTCACCACGGGCGCAGTAATGAAATCATACGATAAATTGGCCAAAAATCAAAATTAGGCTAGAATAACTTAGTGAAAATAAACATCGATCTCATTCCAAATGAAGTTATTGACGTCTCAAAAAAAATAAAGGAGGCGGGTTTTGAAGCATACATCGTCGGTGGTAGTGTCCGCGATATTATTTTGGGTAATAAACCAAAAGACTGGGATTTTGCAACAAACGCTGTCCCGGAAGAAATTCAAAAAATCTTTCCAGATTCATTTTATGAGAATACCTTTGGCACTGTAGGTGTAAAAACTGAGTCAGAAGATCCGACACTAAAGGTAATTGAAGTAACTCCATACAGACTTGAATCTGAGTATTCAGATAAAAGACATCCAAATAGCGTTGTCTTTAGCCATAAAATCGAAGATGACCTAGGGAGAAGGGACTTTACAATTAACGCAATGGCTGTGGATCTTAATAAAGGACAGATTGTAGATAACTATAAAGGACAGGAGGATTTGAAGGCAAAATTAGTTAGGGCAGTGGGTGATCCCGATAAACGTTTTAGCGAAGACGCACTTCGTATGTTGCGAACAATCAGATTTGCGTCGGAACTTGATTTTGTAATTGAAAAAGAAACTGCAGAATCGATTTTAAAAAATTCTGTTCTGATTAAACATATTTCGAATGAAAGAATAGGGGAGGAGTTCAAGAAAATAATTTTATCAAGAAACCCAAGCATGGGTTTAGGTCTTGCCCAAAGACTTAATATTTTAAGCCATATTTTACCAATACTTGAAGAAATGGTTGGTGTTGAGCAAAATAAAGAAGCTCATTTATATGACGTCTGGGAACATTCATTACGTGCAGTTCAGCATGCTGCAGATAAAAACTTTTCACTTGAGGTTAGATTGGCAGCACTATTCCACGATTCGGCAAAACCCGAAACAAAACGTGAGGAAAAAAATAAAACTACTTTTTATAACCACGAAGTAGGCGGCGCAAAAATAGCGCGCGAAACATTAAAAAAACTAGCTTTTCCAAAAGAGGTTATTGATAAGGTTGAAAAACTAGTTAGATACCACATGTTCTTCTCGGACACAGAACAAATCACACCATCTGCCGTCAGGAGGCTTATAAGCAAGGTTTCCAAGGATAATATCTGGGAATTGATGAATCTACGCATCTGCGACAGAATAGGCACAGGAAGACCAAAGGAAGAGCCTTACAGGCTGCGCAAATATCAATCAATGATTGAAGAGGTAATAAGAGACCCTATTTCAGTATCAATGCTAAAAATTGATGGTAACGAAATAATGAAAAGGTTTCACATGGAACCGGGACCACGAATTGGTTATATATTAAACGCTCTATTAGAAGAGGTAATTGAAGATCCAACAAAAAATACAGAGGCGTTTCTTGTGAAACAAATTGAAAAACTGTTAGATCTGTCAGAAAAAGACTTGAGAAACATTGCCCTAAAGGCCAAAGAAGTAAAAAACGAAGCCGAAACTGCTGAAATTACAAAAATTAGACAAAAAAGACACGTGAAATAGAAACATTTTTGAATAATTGTGCCAAGATTTATAACGTCTTGGCCTTTTATTTTAGACAAATAAAAAACCACCGTAGACTTCAGTGAAATTGGGATAAAGTGGGGAACTTTATTTTTGAATAATAGGAGTGTTGAGGACTATTATTATATTGTTTTGAAGCTTACGATGGTCTTCCGTTTTTAGCTCATTGCACCGCCTTTTAATTTTCCCTAAGAGGGTTACATGCGCGCGAGAGCAGAACGAAATTATATATTTAATTGTGGAAAGAACTGAAATGAACAATCCTGAATATATTGTATTTCTTAAAGGACATTTGTAAAGGACATTAATGTGGATAAGTGTCCTTTATAATTTCAAATCAATTTGTAGTTCAATCGGCGCGTGGTCAGATCCAATAACATTAAAATGAATTAGTGAATCTTTGACTTTATTTGTGAGGGTATTATCAACGAAAAAGTAGTCTAGGCGCCAACCAACATTTCTATCACGCGCTCTTGTTTTCATATCCCACCACGAATATACAACTTTTTTCGGATACAGATTTCTGAATGTGTCAACATAGTTATTTTCAATTAACTCATCAACCCATTTTCTTTCAACAGGCAAGAAACCAACATTTTCTTTATTACTTTCTGGTCGTGCTAAATCTATTTCATTATGTGCAACATTTACATCACCACAAAAAATTATTTTTTTACCACTTTTTCTTATCTTATTTAAAAATTTTAGAAATTCATTATAGTAACGAAGTTTTTTCTCTAATCTCTCTTTTGGCCCGCCACCGTTAGGGAAGTAACAATTAATTAGAACAAAATCTTTATAAAACAAGTTGATTTGGCGGCCCTGCTCGTCTAAACCATTAACACCAAGGCCATAAGTTACATTGTCTGGTTTTGCCTTAGTAAAAACTGCTGTACCCGAGTGACCTTTTCTTTCAGCAGAAGAATTAAAATAAGAAAAATATCCTGGAATATTTACTAGCTCTGGTGGTAATTGTTCTTTCTCAGCTTTTGTTTCTTGAAAACAGATTATGTCCGGATTAGTTTCAAGTAAACATTCTAGACAACCTTTTTTGTGCCACGCACGAATACCGTTTACATTCCAAGAAATTATTTTCATATAATATTAAATAAATATTAGCATATTAAGTTGTACACATCCGACTTTTTAAAATTTGACAATACTCATAAAAGTTGTGTATAATTTTTGCCTTGCTGGTTAGTTCGTTACAAACAAGCAGAATAAGGAGAATGGTGATTGTATGCAAGATAGCAGAGGAATTGGAGTTGGAAAGTACGTTTTCACGACGAGGTCGACGCAAATCATTGCCGCAAAGAAGCGTGCGGCACTGAATTGTTTCGCCATAAAGAGCGAATCCTTGCCTGAAGGCAAAGAATTGCTCGAGAAACTCGTGAAAAAAATCAAAGCAGGTGGCGGTGAACACACCGTGGCTTGCTGGCTCGTTGGAAAGGACGCGGCGGAACAGCAGCTGAAACTTTTCATGCAAGATTCGCTGGCTCGAGCAGGCGTGGAATATCATTACGAAGTTTGCGTCGTGTTTGTAAATCACGGCAAAGACCTCTTGGTGATCGGGAAAAACCATATCGGCTGCGAGACGGCACTGGCAGAAGCAAAAAAAGAACTGCCGTAACAAGCAGTAGAAGCAAACGAAATTAACCAGCATTAATTTCACAAGGCGCCTGACAGTATGTTGATACATCAAGCGCCTTTTTCATTTTCTTAATTAAATTTTACAATCCTTTATTATGAAATTTATTGTGAATTTCTTTTAAATGTCTATCTGTAACGTGAGTATAAACCTGGGTTGTAGTGATATTTGCGTGACCAAGTAACGCCTGAACAGAACGCAAATCAGCTCCATTAGACAGTAAATCAGTGGCAAATGAGTGGCGAATAATGTGAGGCGTAACTTTCTTTGAAATACCAGCTTTAACAGCATAAAATCTGACTATCCTTTCAATTGATCGCGGAGTAAGTCTTATTGATTCTTTCTTTTTTAATAAATCATTTCCGCCTTTCCCTGCAAGCTGAACAAACATTGCCTCGTCCATATCATCTCTTTTATCTAAATATTTATCCAATGATTTTTTTGCTGAATCAGAAATAAAAACAACACGAATTTTGTCTCCTTTTCCTCGTATCGCAAATTCTCCTCGACTCAAATCAACTTCACGATTCAATGAACATAATTCAGAAACACGGAGTCCTGTCGAAAAAAATAATTCTAAAATCGCTTTGTCACGCAAATCTTTTATGTCTTGACCTTTCGGTCCCTCCATAATCCTCCTTAATTCGTCATTTGTAATTAAATCGATAGAACGCTCTGGAATTTTTGCTAATTCAATTTGATCTGGAGCGATTACTTTATAATTTCTCTTTAAAAGAAATTTAAGAAAAGATCTAAGGGCGATTAAATAGTAATTTTGAGTTCTTTTCTTCATTGTACCGGAGGTTAGCCTTCCACCGATATTTTTCGTTGTATTTTGACGATTCAACCAAAGACGAAATTCACGAACTGCCCGCTCAGTAATATCTTTAACTTCTTTAATACCTTGTTCAGCAAAAAAACGGCTTAAATAATGATCGTAATTTTCAACGGTTTTAACGCTTCGTCCTCTCTCAATTTCTATATATTCGAGAAATTCTTGACGCAAAGTATCAATTTCAGACTTATTCGACATAATTTCATTATATCATTTAATGTCGCACAATATTATGTGTGGGGTCTGCTCATCACGGCCAAGTGTGGCTCGCCAATATAACGGCTTGCAATACTAGTTAATTTGTGTTACCATCTTTTTTATCATGCTTACAAAATCAAAGAAAACAAAGGCAATAAAGGAAGTTCAGACCCACGCCAAGGACACAGGTTCTGCCGAGGTTCAAATCTCCATATTAACTAAAGGTATAGAAGAATTAACAAAACACTTAAAAAAACACCCAAAAGATAATCATTCAAGACGTGGTTTATTGGGAATGGTTGCGAATAGACAAACACTATTAAAGTATTTGATAAAAAAGAGTCCAAGAAGACACAAGGCTTTGGCAAAAAAAGTTGGTCTATAATTTTCCAAGCAGATATCTCTATTTTTTGATATAATTTAGCGAGAAGCGTGATTTTTAATATTTTTAATATTTCATTTTTATTTTTATATGTCAGTAATTAAACACAAAGAACAGCGCGTTGCTGTTTTTATAGATACACAAAATTTGTATCACAGCGCAAAGAATTTATATAAGAAGAAAGTTAATTTTGGAACAGTTTTGAAAGAGGCCGTTGCAGGAAGAAAATTGGCCAGAGCGATTGCTTATGTCATCACTTCAGAAAGTGGTGAAGAGCAGGGCTTTTTTGATGCACTTAGTAAACTTGGTATAGAAACAAAAACCAAGGACCTACAGGTTTTTTCTGGAGGAGCTAAAAAAGGTGATTGGGATATCGGCTTGGCTGTCGACACAATTAAAGCAATGAATAAGGTGGACTCGATCGTGATTGCATCTGGTGACGGGGATTTTGTCCCATTAGTTGAATATTTAAAAACCAGTGGTGGTTGCCAAGTTGAAGTAATATCATTTGGAAGATCTTCATCAAGTAAATTAATAGAAGCTGCCGATGACTTTATCGATATCGATAGGGAACCAGGAAGATTCCTAATTGGTCAGTCAAAAAATTGGCGAAAATAAAAAGAGTAGATAAAATGTACCCATGGTAGAAGAACCTAATAATTCTAATAACGGAGAAATACAAACAAATTCAACTGCCCCAGTGGCAAAAGAAAAATTTGTTACTCGCCCTTTACGTACTTATGAGGAGGACGTTGCAAACTTTGTAAAAAGAGGGCAGATTTCTACTTCCAAAATTATTGCAGCTGAACAAAAAAGACAATACGAAACAGAACAAATTAGAGGTGCCGATGAAACAAAGAAGAAAATTTCATTAATAATTATTGTTAGTTTATGTCTTTTTATCTTGGCTGGATTAATATTATGGGGCGCGTTTTATCTGCTAAAAAACGATGGAGATTTTACTTCAAATATTCCAAAAAACTTTCGGGATGTCTTGATTGATAAAAAACAAGAAATAGAGATTGTCGCCGACTACAAATTGGGATCGGAAGTAAAAAAAGAAATTGTTGGAAATATTGAAAATCCACCAACTGATTTAAACAACAGTGAAATTGCCGAAATTGTGATAAACAAAACTGTCCCTATTACAAAAGGCGATAAAACTATTGAGGTCAAAGAAAAAATTAATATCCAAGAATTATTCAAATATCTAGAATTTTATCCTGACGACACGATGATGCGATCGCTCGGTGAAAACTATTTACTTGGTCTAATCAAGACTGAAGGGGACACAGTTCCTTTTATTTTGATAAAAACGCTAGAATACGAGAGGGTCTTTTCTGGAATGTTGAATTGGGAAATAAAATTATACAGGGAAATCAATGATATCTTCTTTAAAACACTTGGAACAAATGACTTTCTGACTCTTACACCAAACAACACTGGCGTAGCTTATTTTGATCCAAATAAATTTACAGATATCGTTATCTATAACAAAGACGTAAGGGCGATAATTAATAGTCAAAATCAAATTCTTTTCTTTTATACTTTTGTAAACAATGATCACTTATTAATTACCTCAAAGCCTGCAGTTGTTCAAGAAATCGCTACAAAATTGAATCTTCAAAATATTGTTAGGTAAATGTTTGTCAGTTAAAGTTAAAATGTTAATATAAAAATATGGAAACAGAAAAAATCGATCTTAATTATTTTAAGGAAAAACTTTTAAAAGAAGAAGAGCGTTTAATAGTTGAGTTAAAGTCTGTTGGTAGAGTAAACCCAGACAACCCTAACGATTGGGAACCGACCCCTGGGGAGGTAGCAGAGGCTACTGCGGATCCAAATGACTTTGCAGACGAAATCGAGCAATTTGAACAAAATACAGCTATTTTAAAAGAGCTTGAAACAGAACTGGTTGAAGTAAAAGCAGCACTTGAGAGAATAGAAAAAGGTACTTTTGGTATCTGTGAAGCTACAGGTAAACAAATTCCGTTAAATAGATTAGAGGCATATCCAGCCGCTAGAACTTGTAATTAATTTATTAAGAATTTAGATTGATTTTAGATACACACCCCAAAATACGGGGTGTGTATTTTTCAAAAGTTCATAGCGCACAAGCGAAATTACTTGGTGCGGACCTTGTAGATATTGAAATCGATATTTCTCGTGGTCTTTTTTCTATTGTAATTGTTGGTTTACCTGACAAAGCAGTTGAAGAGGCAAAAGACCGTGTTTCAGCTGCAATAAAAAATTCTGGTTTTACAGCTCCAAAACAGAAAAATCAAAAAATGGTTATCTCTCTTGCGCCAGCAGATTTAAAAAAATCTGGCAACTGTTTTGATGTTCCAGTCGCAATAGCATATTTAATTGCTGCAAGAGAAATAAAAGCAGAAACTCAAGACAGATTATTTGTCGGTGAATTATCACTTGATGGCAAATTACGCCCTGTTTGCGGAGTTTTGCCAATCGTATCTTTTGCAAAACAACATGGCTTCAAAGAAATCTTTGTTCCTTATCAAAATATTTCGGAAACCAAAATTATAGATAATATAAAAGTTTTTGGCGCAAAAAATTTAAATGAAATTATTAATCATATTTCTGGCAAAGAAAAAATAATAAACAACGCTTGTAATGATGTGAAAATGATTTCTGCTCAAAAAGATGAAAATTTGTTTGACCAAATAATCGGCGCAGAGAACGCAAAGAGGGGGTTGATTATCGCGGCCAGTGGTGGTCACAACATTTCATTATTTGGACCGCCGGGAACTGGAAAAACCATGCTAGCAAAATCCCTAAAGGAAATTCTGCCCCCACTTGATACACAAAAAATAATCGAATGTTCATCTATATATTCAATAAACGAACAGCTACGTGATTTGATTATAATTCCTCCATTTCGTGCTCGTCATCACACATCTTCATATGTGTCGATAATCGGGGGAGGAAATAATCTGAAATCCGGTGAAATTACATTAGCCCACAACGGTGTTTTATTTTTGGACGAATTTCCAGAATTTGATCGTCGAGTTATTGATTCTCTTCGTCAACCATTAGAAGAACACAGTATCACTATATCCAGAGCTTCAGGCGCCACAAAATTTCCTGCAAACTTTACTCTTGTTGTATCAATGAATCCTTGTCCTTGTGGATACTTTAAAACTAATATTAAACAGTGTTTGTGTACACAAAATTCAATACAAAATTATAAAAGAAAAATTTCTGGCCCAATTATAGACAGAATAGATATTTGGATTGAAGTTGCCACAATTGATTACAAAAAACTGAACCCAAAAAATGTTTATCAAAATAGTGGATTAAAGTCGTCAGAAGCGAAAAAAATAGTTTCCGATACAAGAAAGCTTCAAATTAACAGAATTGGAAAATTAAACCACAATTTATCTTTAAATGAAATCAAAAAATATTGTTCCCTTGATGAAACAACGCAAAATATTTTAGACAATTCCGCCGAAAAACTTAGTTTATCTGTGCGAAGTTACTACAATATATTGAAACTTGCCAGAACAATTGCGGACATCGAATTATCTGAAAAAATAAAACAGCCCCATATTTTAGAGGCTTTGCAATATCGACCAAAGGATTTATACAATTAAACTATATGTTACAAGGTGAACCTACGCGGCAAACTGACAGAGGATTTTTGGCACCACGCACTTCAAAATGTAAGTGTGGTCCTGTCGAGTTACCTGTTGATCCAACGTACCCAATCACATCACCCTTATCAACTTTTTGACCAATTTTTGTCAGGTTATCACTTAGATGTGCATACAATGTCTGCGTACCATTATCGTGTGAAATAATTATCATCACCGCATATCCTCCATTCCAACCGCCGTATCTACTATCAATAACTTTTCCGTCCGCCGCAGCATAAATTGGTGTGCCATTTGGCGCCCCGATATCAACAGAATTATATCCATGAAGATTTTGAGTGAGAATTTCTCCAGGAAGAGGGTTCATGTAATAGCCCGCTGCTGCAGCTGGACTTGAGTAAGTAGAAGCCAATGATGAAGTTTTCTTTCCGCTACTTTTAACAACGGGGTCAACATTTGGAACGATAATTTCGTCTCCCGGTTTTAATTGAGTATCAATTCCAATTCCGTTGAATAATGCTATTTCTTTCACGTCAGCTTTGTAAATTTTGGCAATGTCAGCAATTGTTCCACCGCTTTTAACTTTATGAGTGATACCCGTTACCGGCAAAATGACTAGAATCTGTCCTGGTTGAATTGCTCCGCTTATATCGTTAGCCCATCTGATCGTATTGGCCGAAACTCCAAACATTTCTGCTATTTGCGACAGAGTATCGCCATCACGAACCTCATAAATAGAAATCTTTCCATTATTTTGAGTTAAATTCACATCAAGAGTTGTTCCGGCCGAACCAATTTCCGGTGCAAGGGCGGTGTCATCAATAACTAATAGTCGTCCGCCGCCAATTGCTCCCTCTATCTGGTTATTATTGACTTGCGGGGCAAGAATTTCAGCGTTTTGTGAGTTAAAGGACGGCTCAGTAATAACATCAAAGTTTTCTTTGACCGTATTCTGGCCGATAATCGCTGGTAAGGAAACAATTGGAAATGATGCCGCAAAAGAAAAATAAGGTAAAAATAGTGATGCCGAAATAAATCTGGCCAATAAACGCAAAGAAAATCTTTTTGAGATTCCTATTTCGTCTTTATTTACCGGGCCGCACCCATTACTACTGTCCTCAGGGAGCTGGTCTCTTGTATGTGATTTTCGTTTAATAAGCCTTATTTTAAGCGGTATTTTCAATTTTTCTGTCTGTGATCTACGGATCGCCCTCGGTCAACCTTTTCTGTGGTAAATTTCATTATAGTTTTGTGACAATGATTGTCAAACAGCTATCAACAGGGGCATCTTGACTTATCTAATGATAAGATAGTCAGGATGTCCTACCTAAATAACCTAAATCCACAACAAAAAGAAGCGGCGATGCACATCGATGGGCCGCTACTGATCATGGCGGGGGCCGGTGCAGGTAAAACAAAAACAATTACGTACAGAATTGCCAATTTAATTGCAAACGGTGTCGATCCAAAAAATATTCTGGCTGTAACTTTTACAAACAAAGCCGCAACGGAAATGCGCGAACGTGTTGATCGGCTACTTAGAGAAGAAGACACCCTAAAACGACCTACCGAGTTTGAAGAACGACCCACTATAAAAACATTTCATTCATTGGGAGTACTAATTCTTAGAGAAAATTTTGAAAAACTGAAATTGCCCAAAAGGTTTTCAATTCTAGATAGATCTGACTCCAAAAAAATAATTAGAGATATTTTGAAAGACGAGGGTTACGACATAAAGCAATATGACCCAGCAAAAATCCTTGCGATTATTTCCAGACAAAAGGGAGATATGATTACGCCCGAGGAATATGAAGATACAATTCATTATAATGACTACATAAAGGGTATTGTTGCGACCGTTTGGAAAAGATATGACGAACAACTTCACAAGGGTGGGGCACTTGATTTTGATGATCTGTTGGTGCGAACAGTGTGGTTACTTGAAAAAGACCTAGAGATTAGAAAAAAATATCAGAACCGTTGGAAATATATTCATGTTGATGAATATCAAGATACAAATGAAGTTCAATATCAAATGACAAAATTGTTAGCGGAGGAACACAAAAACATTTGTGTTGTCGGTGACGTCGATCAAAATATTTATACGTGGAGAGGTGCCACAATTAAAAATATTATGAGTTTTGAACACGATTATCCAGAGGCGAAAGAAATAGTTCTCGAAGAAAATTATCGTTCAACAAAAAATATTCTAAGGGCGGCAAATGAAATTATTTCCAAAAATTCAATTCGCAGAAAGAAGAATCTGTTCACAAACAACGCGGCTGGAGAAAAAATACAGGTTTATAGAGCCATTGATGAATATGATGAGGCAACTTTTTCTATTCTGAAAGCTAAGGAATTAATAGCAAAAGGGACATCGCCAAATGAAATTGTTTTTCTTTACCGCGCAAATTTCCAGTCACGAGTTTTGGAAGAAATCTGTTTGCGCCACAATTTGCCACACCAAGTGGTCGGAACAAAATTCTTTGACCGAAAAGAGGTCAAGGATGTAATTTCATATATAAAAGCCGCATTGAATGAACAAGATTTTACAAGCCTAAACAGAATAATAAATACGCCGCCACGAGGACTTGGTAAAACAACTGTTTTGAAAATTCACGCTCACGAAGAAGATACTTTAACACCAGCAGTTAAAGAAAAAATAAAGAATTTTAGAAATTTCTTGCAAAAAATTAGAGATGAATCAGTAACAAAAAAACCGGCAGAAATTGTGGCACTAATTTTAAAGGAATCTGGTCTTGAGGAAGCATTAAAAGAAGAAGGGGACGAAGGGCTTGAAAGAATTCAAAACATAAAAGAGTTGGCTTCACTTGCAAAAAAATACGAAGATTTTGAACCAAAAGAAGCGATGGAAAATTTCTTGGATGATATTTCACTAACCAGTGATCAAGACGACCTAGAAAGAAATAAAAACGGCGTGAAATTAATGACAGTCCACGCGGCAAAAGGTCTGGAGTTCGATTATGTATTTGTAACAGGTCTTGAAAATGGACTATTCCCGATGGAGCGTGAAAATGACAAAGTCGAGGATTCCGAAGAAGAGCGCCGTCTATTTTATGTCGCAATCACACGTGCAAAAAAGAAATTATTTTTAACTTGGACAAGTTTTCGAACAATCTTTGGTTCAAAACAAGTAAATTTATCTTCTGAATTTTTGGATGATATAAGCGAAGAGATAATTGAAATAGAAAACTTTGATGGTGGAGAAGATTACAAAACTGGTGGAAAAATCGAATACTTGATAGATTTCTAAAACAATCAAATGAACAAAATGTACGCGAAAAAATCACTTGGGCAGCATTTCTTACAATCAAAATCGGCACTGCAAAAAATAGTTGATGCGGGCAATGTTTCTAGTAATGATTTTATACTTGAAATTGGGCCTGGAAAAGGTGCTTTGACCGAATATTTGTTGGCAGCCGGCGCAATGGTTATTGCCGTAGAAACCGACACAGAAATGATTAAATTTCTTGAGGACAAATTTGCCAGCGAAATAAAATCAAAAAAAATGATTTTAATAAAAGACAACATTCTGAAATTTGATCCGAGTTCAATAGAGAGTCTAAAAGAAAATAAATATAAATTAATTGCAAATATTCCTTACTATATTACTGGAGAAATTATTAGAAAATTTTTGACAGGGAATAATCAACCAGAAAAAATGGTTTTATTAATTCAGAAAGAGGTATCAGATAGAATAATTGCTCGTGATGGAAAGGAAAGTATTTTATCAATTGCCACAAAAGTTTATTGTAATCCGAAATTTATTGAAACTGTTAAAGCGGGGTCATTTGTTCCGGCACCAAGCGTGGATTCAGCAATTGTTTTGTTCGATTCTATTTCAAAAAAATTCTTTGTAGAAAATAATGTGGACGAGGATATATTTTTTAAAATCTTAAAAACCGGTTTCGCACATAAAAGAAAAAAACTTTTCTCAAATCTGAAAGAAAAATTTAATTTTGATGAGAAAAATATAATTTCAAACAATAATTTTAATATAAACGTTAGGGCAGAGGAGTTATCGCTTGTTGACTGGCGAGAATTGGTAAAGAATATCAATTAAAAATAAACCATATTGTACAAAGTAAAAAACCGGCTTCTGCCGGTTTTAAAATACTAATTTTAAATAATTTTCTATCCATTTCCGTAACCGATTGCTCCTGCTTGAAGGGCACCTGCTCCACAACCACTATCAGAATCTTTATCATACTCAGCAGCCACAACTTTCATTGGAGAAACTGCCGAAATTGTAGTAGCTGTTACCGATACAACTTTGCTACAAGATACCCACCCGTATTGCCTATAGTATATATCAGCTCCACTATTTTTCGCCCTAGAATTATAACTATCGCTTGACCCATAATGTACACCAACCGTCTTATTTGTTCTCGATTTCATATCAGCGATCAGTGTTTTTTCGGTCGAGGCATCCATATATTCGTTTGACTCTAAACCAATTACATATCCGTCGGCATATGAACTAAAATTATCAACAATATCTTGATGGTATTTTTTATAATTTTGTATTGATTCTTGCATCATTGTTCTAGAATCATCAGCGCGTATCCAAAATATTACTTTATAACCCAAAGACTTGATTGCATCTAATCTCTGCTTATATATTGAGAGTTTGGCACTATCAATTTGACCACCAATTCGGTCATCTTTATAAAATGTGTGTGGCGTATAAGGTCCGTCTCCCTGATTGATTAAGAACAAATAAATTGCATTATCACCATTTCCTTTCGTCCTCGACAAAATTTGTTCAAATCTTGAATTAGATAACCTTGGCGACAAAATGTTCATGACACGTGTATCCGCATCATCAAACAAGAAACTAGCTCTGTGTCCCGTGACTGCAGCAAAATCTGTTGCGCCAGGATTAGAAATTGGATCGGTTATTGGAGTTGTCCCCGCTGACGACGCAGTTGTTTCGGCAGGTCCAAAACCAGTTGGTGGATTATTTGTTCTGGTTAAAACAATTTTATCTATTATTGGTTGTTCAATTTTTCTCTTTGTAATAGAGATAGTATTTTTACCAGAGTTTAATCTAAAACTAATAGGACCATTGTGATCTGATTCACCAAATAACCACTCTGGCATCCAAGACCAACCATTTTTGCTTAAATATATATCATTTATTCCGCTTGAATGACGTAGATCGGAACCATTTAATTTAATATACATGCCGTTGTTATTCGAATCTGTAACATGGGTTCTGATCCATAGATACCAAGTTCCTGGGTTTGTTATATTGAATTCAAAATTTAGACTTCCACCGGCGCCAACCTGCATAATTTTTCCACCCGATGCTTCAGAATTACTGTAAAGAGAGTACCCGGTCTGTGATTTGTAGTGTTCGGCTTCCATTGACACAACTCCATTTTTTTCAGCAAATGAAACTAAATTGGTTGAAGAAGTAATTGGTTCCAATCCGGCAGTAGCAGGAGCTGATCCAGAGTAATCTGGACACTCAACAGGATTTACTGGTGGTATTGTTGGTGTTGCTCCAGGACAGGATAAACCTCCGTCTGTCGGTGCTCCTGAACCAGCACATGAATCATATGTTTGACCGCCCTCTGGTCCGCAGCCGCTCTCTGGCCACTCGGCTTCACCCTTTAATTCATAACGACCATCAATTGATCGAATTGACACTTCTACCATATCTCCGGCATGAGGAAGGTTCGAACTATTCCAATCTCCGTAATACGTAAACATATTAACTAAATTTTTGCTGTTCTGGCAGACTTTTAACCAGTCAACTTTTTTTCCATTTAAATATATTAAGCCGTTAAGCATAATTGCCGGTTCCGGCGTTCCTCCAGCCCCATTGGCAGAGTAGGTAATTGTCTCTCCCGGATTAACAGATCTTTTATCAACTGTACAAGTTAAATTTAAATAGTTTCTACCGCACATCAAAGTTTCTGCCTCGTTTTTCACTACAACTGGCGCGCAATATCTAAGTGCGGTATTACCGTTACTATCAGAGACCATAACACTGACAATTTTTGTTCCTGCTGACGTAAATGATTTATCTATATAATTTTCATTGTACCAAGAGGACGAGGAAGTTGCGTAGGTTGTTGTCGCGCTCGTAACGTCGCCATACCATCTATATTCAGAGCCCCCGCTGCCACCAAAGACTTCTAGAGAAAAGGTGACCCGATCGCCGGTATTTACAACGGTTTTACTTACTGTACATGAAACATTTAAATCACTTGAGCTTGGATTAACTGTTGGCGATTGCTTTGCCACAATAACTGGTGGACAATCTCTAGAAAGTTCGGCCTTTGATGAATCTTTAACTTTTACTTTAACATTTTTCAAACCCTGAGTCGGGAAATTTACGGTTCGCGTCTGCCCTTCACCAGAAATCGCTCCGCTCCATGTATATAAATATTCAATTGGACCACCTCCATCTTGTTTCTGTGGCCAAGATGTTCTTCCTGGCGTTTCAAAATGTGCCACCATTGGTCCATGCTCTTTACCACAGAACCAAACTTTGGTTAATTTGGCATTACAGCCGGGGCTACCTTCAGCTGTTCCATCATCTCCATCAGCATAAATAAGTGACCAACCATATATCGCCGCGGCTGTTCCAAGTGCAACCCAGGCTAGTGGGTTTATTGGATTGCCTCCAGCAGCCACAATTCCACCATTACCAAAGTTTTTTATTTTAAATGCTGGTATTGATAGAAAATCAAGACAATATGGCGGTACACCGACGATACATTCAGTTTCTCCTTCCAAATTTCCTAACTGGTAATTTCCAGGTGAAAGTAGTGCAGGGAGATTTTGCTTAGTATGGTAAATTGTTTCAGCAAAATCCTGGAAAACAGGAAACATCATCCTTGTTCTGTAATCGTGCATAAGAAAAATGTTTCCCTTAGAGCATGGGCAAAACATGCCTAAAATACTTTGTCCTCCGTAAGGCATTACCGCACCTGCTGAATAAAAATCCGATGGTATACCAACCCAACCAACAGCGTTTGCAAACTTGATATCAACATTAGAAAAAATTAAAACAAAAATTATGGTGGTAAAAATAGATCTTAAAGAAAAAAACCAAAATTTATTTTGTCTAACAGATAAAAACATCTTATTCTGCATTATAATCAAAAAAAATGAATAATGAAAGCGTTTTATATTTAAAATAATTTAATACTTATTCCCTCAATGCGGGGTTTTGCACAGTATAATTAATTGTAATGTTTTTATTGAATTTTAATCTGATATAATAATTTATAAATGAGGATACCAAGTAAAAAAATCTCGGTTGTGTTTCTGGTTACAACCATAATTGTTGTGTTGATTGTTTTAATATCAAGAAACATGGAGTCTGGTTTTTCTGAAAAAACTGGCGCCAAACCCGTTACTTCTCTTTCGATTGATTTAGACACAAAATTACAAGAAGACACTGATGCTGATGGTTTATTAGATTGGGAAGAATCATTATGGGGAAGCGACCCCAACCTTGCCGATACTGATGGCGATAAAACAAATGATGGGGAGGAAGTAAAATTAAATCGAAACCCAGCCAAGGCCGGACCAGACGATGAAAATATTAGTATAGAACAAAGAATACTTAATAAAATCGAAAATAGTCCGCTTCAATCAACAGGACTGACAAAAGAATTTTCTGATGCTTTTATGCAAGAGTATTTTTCTTTAAAAAATGAAACCGGCTCTGATTTATCTGTGCAGCAAAAAAAAGATTTTATATTAAAAGTTTCATCTGAGGCCATAAACAGCAAAAAAATAAAAAATCGTTACGAACAATCAACATTGTTTACTTTTGATGATTTGCTTGATAGAAACGGCATACTTCAATATGCAAATAGAATAATCAAAATAGAAAGTGATGCAAGATCGTCTTACGAACAGTCTGGTGTTAGCGACATAAACGCACAGTTTGAGGCTATTGAAAAAATATCTATAGCCCTCATCGAAACGAAAACTCCAGCCAAAATGGCCGAAATACAAACTCGGTTAGCTAACAATTATTATAATACTGCGATATCACTTATATGGTTAGATGCTGAAAGCGATCCTCTTTTACAACTTCTTGGTTTATCTTTGTACTACAAAAGTGCTGAAATTATACAGGATGACTGGTCCAATATTCTCCAATACCTAAAAAACAATGGTATAATATTTAATGGAGAAACATTTATTATGTCAGATGGATACTAATTACATGTACGAAATACTGTGCAAAAAAATATTTAAATCAATTTATTTTTTAATAATTTTTTTTGTTAATATTTGGCAACTTTTTTTTATACAACCCTCATTTGGCACATGCTTTAGACTCGACCTCTGATGTGCGCGATTACTATGCGACAGACCGTAATGATAATAGAAATGATAATCTTCTACTCGATGCAGGATTGGCAATAGGGGCGACAGTTGCTAAATGTATTGTAAAGGCATACGCTGACCTTTTTTTGATGGAAGCAATGAGATGGCTTAGTGACAAGCTAAGTGAATGGATTTCATCATTTACAGGCGGGATTCTTTCTCTTGAAGTTCCAGTAAAGGATGCATCGATTCGAGCAAAGGAAACTGGCAATGGATTAACCAGCCTACCTCCGTGGGATTCTATCGCAACATGTCTGGTTGAATCCATGTTAAGAGACATACTAGTAAGCATGACCCAATGGGTAAAAAACGGGGCAAATGGTAAGCCAATGTTTTTGGAAAATCCTGGGGCATTTTTCAGAAATATCTCTGATAGGGACTTTGGAACAGCACTGGATGAATTAATCGATGATGTTGATTTGTGTTCAAATTTTAAAATTAGAATAACTGCTTCACTACTAATTAATTGGCAATCAAAGGAGAAACCAAAAGACTGCAGACTATCAACGATTTTGGGTGAAGATGGTGCTGTTGGCGGAGGTGTAGTACAACAATTTACCAGTGGCGATTTTGCTAAAGGTGGATGGCGTAGTTGGTTTACATTAACACAGGCAAATGACCCTTATGACGACGCTGATAAATTGTCTCAGAGAGCTCAAGCCCGTATTGAGGCCGAAAAAAACACCTGGGCGATGAATTTAACCTGGGGTAGTGGTTTTATGAACATAAGAGACAAAGACGGAAATGTAATAACCCCGGGCCAAATGATTCAACAAAAGATATCAAATATTACAGGAATTCCTTATGACAGACTGGCGCTTGCAGACGAGTTTAATGAATTAATATTTGCCATTATAGATGAGGTTGTTAAAGAATCTTTCGGTGCCGCGGGTCTGGGTGACATAGCGATATAAACATGTTTAAATTGAAATTAAATTCATATAAAAAAAATACGTTACTGGCTTTTATTTTGTTGATAATTGCCATTGCGTTTATTTTTATAATTTCAACTCATATTGCGCAAGCCGCGCCGGCAGAAAACAAAGCAGCAGAAACCGAGGATAGCTCCATTTTGGGCATTGGCGAGGCACTCAGAACTGCATTTGGATATTTGATATTAGGGATTGCTAAACTATTTTTTAGACTATGTGCATGGATCATATGGCTTTCAGGAACTTTTCTAAACTTTGTTATTTATATTGGAGTAACACAAATGGCCAGAATTATTAAAGATACCAACGCCATTGCAAATGCTTGGAGTATTTTCCGTGATGTATTAAATTTATTCTTTATTTTCGGCCTTTTGTACCTATCAATTACGACTATAATTGGTGGTTGGTCAGAGAATAGCAAAAAAAGATTGGGCCAAATTATAATGAGTGCCCTACTAATCAATTTTAGCTTCTTTTTTACATCGGTGGCTATCGACGTTTCAAATGTCCTAGCGCTTAGTTTCTATGACAATATGAATGGCTGCAACGCACCAACAGTCACTGTCGGTGATAATCCTGAAGCCCTAACACCTCAAGATGAGCGTTATTTTACTGACGGTGGTTTATCAAATTGTTTTATGCAAAGACTTGGTTTTACACTGTTCTATGATATGGATAGTGATCCAGCCCTAGCAAGAGAAACCGACAACTATAAAAAGGCTGGTATTTATATCCTCGTCGCTATATTTTTGGTAATAGCTGCAATTGTTTTTTTTGCAGTTGCAATAGTTGTATTTACGAGATTTATAAGTTTAATTTTTCTATTAATTGCTTCACCTATAATGTTCGGTGGGTGGATATTGCCCGTATTAAGTAAGTACACTGAAAAATGGTCAACAAGCCTATTAAGCCATTTAATTTCACTTCCAGCCATGTTTCTCTTTTTATATATTTCATATCAGCTTGCGGGTCCAGGTTTTATTGATTCAGCAACAAATGTCGCAAACGGAGTATCGGCGTGGGGGAACATTGCTGAAGCTAACGAACATGGGGGTAATGGTGGTGCCTTTAGTATAATCTTGAACTTTATAATTGTTACTTCATTTTTAATAGGAGCAGTTATAGTTGGAAAGCAATCAGGTGCACATGGTGCAGAAGCAGGTATGGGAATGGCAATGGGTATGGGCGCATTTGCTGGTAGAAAACTTATTGGTGGAGTTGGAAACAGATTAGCTAAAACAAGCTCAACTCTACAAAATTGGAAAACTGCAGAGGGCGATAGTTTTGGGGCGAGATTCAAACGTCGTGTCGGAAATAATTTTGCTGCGAACTTTGTTGGCCGAGGTATATCCGATGTTGGAAATAAAGCTGCAAAAAGTACTTTTGATATCAGAAACACTAGGGGTGCTGCTGAATTATTAAAACTTTCAGGTCTTGATGCCGGCAAAGGTTCGAGTTCAACATTTGAAAAGGAAACTAAGGATGCTGCAAAAGAAATCGCTGACAGAAATGAAAGACTTGGTTTGACGGGAAGAGGTCAAGATGCAGATATTCAGAGACGCGCACTTGCAAGTGCTAGAGATGATAATGAATATAAGGAAGCCGAAAGTGAACTTGCACGAACCAAGACACAACTTGAGGGTATTAGACAAAGACAAAAAGATTTACAAACCCAGCTTAACGTAGTTAAGGATGAGGCAAAGAATTTCTCTGCCGAGGCTGTAAAACTTGAAGCTGCTGGTGACATAATTGGAGCAAACAACTATAGAAATCAAGCCGACTTAGCCTTGAGAGACGTCGAAGCAATTACGGCACAAATTGAAAACAATAATGAAGATGAGTCTGAGCTTACCGCAACTTCCGCAAGTTTGGAATCTCTAAAGAATTCAATTGAGAAAAGGGAAGCCAAAAAAATATTGGGTAGCGATCCAAATCTGGGTATTAGAAAATTTGCTAATGAAATAATTCCACTAACGCAGGGACAAAATAAAGCAATTGAAGATCGAGTAAAGAGTATGTACAAGAGCAATGATGAAAAAGCTATGGCGCAATTGATAAAAACCCTGACAGCCGAAATGAGCAAGGGTGCCGGTCCAACTCCTCCAGCTACTCCAAAATCATAAGCAAATTATTATGCAAGAACCAAACAACCAACAAAGCACTGAAAACGATCCAATAGTAGAAATATTTAATTCGCTACCACAAGTAATAAAAGAAGCGATTGTTAATTCTCATTGGGAACAAAAAATACGCGCGATATCTAAAAAAAATAATCTTGTAATAGGAGATGCTAATACTCTTGAAAAAAATACTTTTCTTGTAATGCTTGGCATTATTAGTCCAATAAAATATGCCGATGTCCTTAAACAAGAAATTAAACTTGAGGATGAAAAATTAAACAGCATAATTAATTCAGTAGAAGATGAAGTTTTTAGAGACATAAAGCAAAAACTTGTAGAGCTACAAGAGAAGAAGCAATCTGTTTCTATCTTGCCAGAAGACAACATAAAAACCTCCACACCTACAAAGGAATCCATTGCAGCAGAAATGTCTGACCATTTGGAAATACTATCTGATGAACCAACGACAACACTAGTTAAAAATATTGAAACAGCGCCAGCCAAAACAGAAGTAACCAGCATAGAAAATAAAATCGCTGAACAAAAACTGACTTCTGTTGTCGAATCAAAGACGGAAAATTATGTTGTAAAACCAAAAGTTATCGACCCTTACAGGGAAGTGTTAGAATAAGTTATAAATGAAATATCAAGTTCCACAATTTATCGGGGTTGAAGACAAAATATTCGGCCCATTAACGGCAAAACAATTTTTGTACGTCGGTGGTGCTGCTGGAATAGGGTTTATTATTTGGAGCATCTTTCCAAAAATAATTGCTATTATTCTAGGCATTCCTGTTGTTGCTCTTTTCCTTATGTTTGCTTTTTTTAAATTTGATGGATGGCAACCTTTTGTCCAAACATTTGAGAATTCTGTAAAATATTTTACAGGCAGTAAAATTTATATTTGGAAAAAAATACCAAAGAAAATAGAAGCAAAAGGTAACGCAGAAGCCGCTATTGATCCAGGAATGTTTTTGCCCAAGCTCTCTGACAGCAAATTGAAAGACTTATCTTGGAGTTTGGACATTAAAGAGAAAATCGAATAGCAAGTTTAGGGGTGTAGATAATATAGTGTATAATAATTTCAAATGGTACCAAAAACATCACAAGATTTTGTTCCAATAAAAGAGGTCAGGGATGGCGTTGCTATATTGAAAGATGGATCGATGCGCGCAATTATGATGACCTCGTCTCTTAACTTTGCTTTAAAATCCCAGGACGAACAGGAAGCGATAATTTTTCAATTTCAAAATTTTCTTAACTCATTAGATTTTACAATTCAAATTTTTATACAATCAAGAAAGCTTGATATTAGACCCTATCTGGCGATGTTGGAAGATAAAACCAAATCGCAGACAAATGATTTGCTTCGAATTCAATCAAAAGAATACATAAACTTTATTAAAACTTTTACCGAAAGTGTAAATATAATGACAAAAAACTTTTTTATTGTCATTCCTTATACTCCGCCAGGACTTAACTTATCAAAAGGCAGCAAAATGTTTGGCGGAAATAAAAAAACAAAGGTTCAACAGGTTGCTGACGATTTTGAAGAAAGTCGAAGTCAGCTGGAGCAAAGAGTTTCTGTGGTTAAACAGGGAATTAGTAGGTGCGGTGTGCGCGTCGCCCGCCTTGGAACGGAAGAAATAATCGAAATTTATTACAAAATATTCAATCCAAGCGAAGTTAATTCACCAACTAAACAATAATTATCATGGGAATATTAGATTTTATAAAAGGAAAAAGTTCTAAAACAGAAGCACCAAAAATTACTTCATTTTTACCACAGCAAATTTATGAGGCAGGTGTTTTGGAATTAAAGGATATTATTGCTCCTCCCGCTTTAAAAGTTTCCCCTCGTGAATTAAGCCTTGGTGACAGAATTGTTAGAAGTTTTTTTGTTATTTCTTATCCAAGATTTTTATCTGACAATTGGTTCTCTCCAATAATAAACCTAGACAAGGTTTTTGATATTTCAATTTTCGTTCACCCAATCGATACCACAGTCATTTTGCGCCAGTTCCAGAAAAAAGTTGCGGAAGTCGAAAGCCAAATTAATATGCGAATGGAGAAAGGCTTGGTTCGTGATCCACAATTGGACACGGCATTTAGAGATCTTGAAACATTGCGCGACAACCTACAACAAGCCCAAGAAAAGATTTTTGACGTTGGTTTATATCTATCTATATATGGTAGTTCTGATGACGAACTTGATAAAGTTGAATCTGAAATAAAATCAATTCTTGAAGCGAAATTAGTTTATGTAAAACCGGCCGTTTTTCAACAGGAAGAGGGTTTCAAGAGCATTATTCCAATTGCCACAGATTTACTTGGTATACATACAAAATTAAATTCTGAGCCATTGTCTAGTATTTTTCCATTCATTTCATTCGAATTAACCGCCGATAAGGGTATTTTATATGGAATTAACAGACACAATTCTGGTCTCGTTTTGTTCGACAGATTTTCACTTGAAAATTATAATTCGGTAACATTTGCAAAGGCCGGTGCAGGAAAATCTTATACAACAAAACTTGAAATACTAAGATCCCTAATGTTTGGCGTAGAAGTTATTGTTATCGACCCAGAAAGGGAATATGAATATATGGCCGAAGCAACGGGCGGTAGATTCTTTAATATTTCTTTAACTTCAAATCACCACATTAATCCGTTTGATATTCCGGCTCCACGACCAGATGAACAACCATCTGATGTTTTACGTTCAAACATTGTAAACCTTGTTGGTTTATTTAGATTAATGTTCGGAGGTTTGACTCCAGAGGAAGATGCAATAATAGACCGTGCAATTTCAGAAACTTATGCTTTAAAGGATATCACGCCTGAATCTGATTTTTCACAAATCGAACCCCCAATGATGACTGACTTTGAATTGGTTCTGGGTGGTATGGAAGGTGCGGAAAATTTAGCGCAAAAACTGACAAAATATACAAAGGGAACTTGGTCAGGTTTCATCAACAAACCAACAAATGTCGATATAAATAAAAACTTTATTGTTTTCTCTCTACGAGACATGGAGGACGAGCTAAAACCTATTGCGATGTATTTGGTCACACACCATATTTGGACCGCGATTAGAAAGGATCTCAGAAAAAGATTACTTGTTATCGACGAGGCTTGGTGGATGATGAAATCAGAAGACACTGCATCATTTTTGTTTAGTTTGGCAAAAAGAGGAAGAAAATATTATCTAGGTCTTTCAACTATCACCCAGGACGTTGAAGACTTTTTGAATTCTCCGTATGGAATTCCAATTATCAGCAACTCGTCTATGCAAATGTTGATGAAACAATCTGTATCATCAATTGATATTGTCCAAAAAACCTTCAACTTAACTGACGAGGAAAAATATTTACTCTTGGAATCAGATGTCGGGGAGGGAATATTCTTTGCTGGGTTAAAACACGTAGCCATCAAAGTTATTGGTTCATATGCCGAAGACCAACTAATTACTTCAAACCCTGCGCAAGTTTTGGATATTAGAAAAAACAAACAAATGTTACACGACTCTGCACAAAACGTTTCTACTCAAGAATCGAATGTCAGAAAAATTCAAAAAGATTTGGAGGGGTTTAAATAAAAAAGATGGCGCAAGAAAATGATAAATATAGAAGAATTTCGAAAATGTCGGCCGCGAGCATGGTGATGTTGGCCATTTTCTTTGATCTAATGGAGTTTTTGTTTGATTTATTACCGTTTGTCGGAGTTGTATTAGCATATATTCCTGATATTTTTGCGCTTATCAGTTTTTCTATTTGGTTCATGGCTTCAAATATAAAACTAAGTAGTCCAAAATCTGGTGGAAAGTTTTGGGTTAGTAGTATTGGCGAACTGCTACCTATACCTGTCATTGATTTCTGTCTAACTACTATTGGCGTAATTCTGACAATCAGACAGACATGGAAAGAAGACAGTGGTGACACAAGTGGCGACTTGGCTGATGTCGCAAAAATAGGGAAGGCGGTTATCACAAAGAAAGTATAATTTGCCATTACACTAATAAGCTATTTCACAAAGGTAGGTGATTTGTTACAATTATACTAATGAAACGTTTTATATTAACATTACTATTTAGTTCACTGATTTTTTGTTTTTTACCAATATTCAATCTGTCGGCGCAAACAACTTGGACTGATATTGATACAAGCTCGGTTGAAAACTCCGGGGATTCGATACCCTCTTCACTTGAAATGAGAAAACCATCTGTTAATTTATTATTTAGTCCATCAAACCCTACGCCTAACAGTCCAGTGACAGTTATTGTTGAGAGTCAATCTCTATCACTTAATGAATCAACAATATTTTGGTATGTTAATGACAAATTGATTACAAGTGGACTTGGCTTAAAAGAAATTAATACAAAAGTAGGTGATATCGGAGGGGACACAAAAGTAAAAGTTGTGGTAAAAAGTCGTGGTTTGGAATACACTGCAACTGAGACTGTATCGGCATCAGAATTATCAATATTTTACGAGGCACAGACAACAACTTTCCCATTTTATAAAGGCAAGCGTCTCCCATCAAAAGGGTCACAGATCGAATTTGTTGCCGTCACAAACCTACTCGGGTATGACAGAAAAAGAATTGACGACGATAATATAGTTTTCACATGGAGAATTAACGGCGAAACAAATATTCAGGCATCAGGAGCAGGAAAAAATATTCTCTATTTTAAACCAGAAAATTACACCACGGAAGTAATGATTACCGTCTCAATTAAAGTAGTAAATGAGAGCATAACCAATAAAACAATCGAGAGTTTTAGGTTTATAAAACCATTACCTATTTTCTATGAGAATAGCCCTTCTCTTGGAATTTTTTCAAATAAAGATTTAAGTGATAAAATTATGTTGAATAGTGACGAGATAAAAATTTATATCTCACCGTTCTTTTTTGATAAAAATGCTTTAAAGGACTTGAGATACGAGTGGTATAGAGGAATCACAAAATTAAATATATCAGATACGGCAAACTATATAGTTTTTGCAAACGAAGAAAATACAAACGGTTCAGCATATTTTTCTGTTACCATTAATAACCTTGCAAACCCATTTATAAAGGCTACGAAAATAACGGAGGTACAATATTATAAAAATAATGATTCACGATTTTAATTATGATAAATATTCTTAATAAAAAAATAATGCTTGTGTCGGCCACACTAACTTTTTTAGTTATATTAATCTCGGTTTTAATAACTATTAATTTTGGGAATACTGATACTAAAAATTTGACACAGAATGAGCAAGCCGCACAAGCTCTTGATAGTTATGTGCCACTAACTGATACCGGTAGTGGCAATGGTCTTTTTGTTGAATCTGATTTCGACTCAACTGGTGGAATTCTGGCAAAGGTATTCAAGTGGATGATTGTTATAGCACTAGTACTTGCTATTCTATATATTGTTCTAGGTTCTATACAATATATGACAACGGACGCGGTTTTCGAAAAAAAGGAAGGTCTAACTAAAATTCAATCAGCCATTGCTGGTCTTATCCTTGCTCTAATATCCTGGTTAATTTTGAACCAAATTAACAGTTCAATTACTTCAATGCGCCTATTCATTCCATCAGCAGGCCCAATAGGGGGGAATGTTTCGCCTACTCCGCCGGGTGGTGGTTCTGCAAATGAGGCCGATTAGTAAAAAATAACATGACAAGAAAAACCGCAATAAAAATATTAGCAGCAGTAACAATTTTGGCATTAATATTTATTGGATATTTAATTATTTCATCCTACAAAACAGTAGATAACGACTCTGACGGAAAAATTGACACAACAAATAACGGATATACTTTGCCAGTGTCAAATAACACAGGTTCATCAACAAACACTGCTGATGGAAGTGTTCCAACTAGCTTGGAAGAAATAAAAAGTATTCCGACACTTCGCCAAATCGTCGCTTCTCCAATTTCGGGTTTTACAACCTTTGAAAGATTAGTTGCTCAATCCCAAGAAAATATTCCGGAGTCTAAACGAAACCAAACAGAGACTATTTATAGATATGTGGACCGCGCAACTGGTAATGTTTTTGAAACAACGGAAAATAGTTTGAAGATCGACAGAATTACAAATACGACTGTCCCTAAAGTATATGAGGCATCATTTTTTACCGCTGGGGACGGAGTTGTTTTAAGATATCTTGATGCAAACGAAAACATAGAAACATTTGTCGCCAAAATTTTGTCAAAAACATCAACTACAACTGCTGAAGAAAACGAGAGCCCATTTTCACTACTACAGGGTAGCTTCTTACCGAAAAATGTAGTGGCAATTACAAAGTCACCAACCGAAGATAAATTCTTTTATACGAAGGACGGCAAAGGATATACATTCAATGGTTCATCACCACAAAATCAAACACTAATAATGGATTATGCGATCACAGAATGGCTAGCAAATTGGGTCAATAAACAAATAATATTAACAACAAAACCATCATACTTCTCAGAAGGATTTGCATTTTCTCTTGACCCGGTTAGTGGTTCGCTAAATATTATCCAAGACGACAGATTGGGACTTCTTGTAAATCAGAATTCAAACCAAACAAAAATGTTGGTTTCTGAATATAAAAATGATTCTATTACAACAAGTATTGTTGATTTAAAAACAAACGAAACAAAAGGTTTTGGGTTAAGAACTTTTGCCGAAAAATGTGTTTGGAGCAAAAAAAATACAAACCTGGTTTATTGTGCAGTTCCAAGAAAGATGCCTGCTGGCCCATACCCAGACATGTGGTACCAGGGAACAGTTTCATTTACAGATGAACTATATAAAATTGATCTCGACCTAAACACAACATCAAAATTTGAATCTATTTCAAAATATGCATTTGATATTGACGGCATCCAGCTTTCAGAACAGGAAGAATATATACTATTTCAAAACAAAAAAGACCTATCTTTGTGGAGTTTAGATATAACTAAATAATTTTCTCTGACAATTCTTTTTCCTTCTTTAGGCGTTCTTCTTCTGGACCCTTTATACTTTTTCTTATATAAAATTCTTGACCAATAGAAATTAAACTTCCGACTAGAAAATATAGACCCAGCATCGCACCAAGTGTGTAGGCAAACATTCCCATCATTGCTGGCATGACATACGCCATTTGTGTTTGCATACTTTTCATAACATTCTCTGGCGAAACATTGTTGGTTTTCTTTGTTTCATCAACAGCTTTCTTTTTTGGAAGCATTAACTGCATCTGAAAGAATTGTGCGACCGCAGCGGCTATTGCAAGAGGTAAACTTTTTCCAGTCATGTCGATAATTCCAAGAAAAACGGTACTCAAATTATCTGGCCAGTGAACAAATGAATAAAGAAGATTTTCGTTAATGTTTGGTAATCCGGCTCTAGAAAAAACATAATAAAAACCAAGTAGAAGTGGTAACTGAATAATTAAAATAAGAATTCCAGAAAACGGATTTACTTTATTTTGTTTATAAAGTTTCAACATCTCTCTGCCCAACGCCTCGCGGTCATTTTTATATTTTTCTTGAATCTTTTTCAAAGGCTCCTGAATTTGATTCATTTTTATTTGCGTTCTAATTTGACTCTTGTAAAGAGGGAAGAGAACTAAACGAAAAATTATAGTTAAGATAATAAGAGCAATACCCAAATCGCTTGTAACAAAATTAGTTAATAAAATTAAGGCATTGTAAAAAGGCTGAACGACTACGTTGATGAATATTTCCTTCATATATATAAAATCATACCCTATATTAGAATTCTGACCAAATCAGCGGTTATTGCATCCAGTGATGATTCTTTTATACTTTTCTTTAAAGTTAAAACATAATCATAACTAACGGGATAATTAACCTTTTGAATCGCCGACACAACCATTCTTTTATCAAAGTGTCTTTGAACTGCCGTTTTGGAGACTTTTTTTGGTATTAAAACCGCAAATCTTGATAATCCTAGATCATTTGATCTCTTCTTTAATAAAAAAAATTCAGAGTGAGCCGTTTTAACGTCACTGCTGAACATTTTTTGAACTTCTAGTGCAGATATTCTATTTTTTTTAGCAAACATTAGACTGAAATTCGCTTTCGTCCCTTCTGTCTTCGGCTTTTTAACACCTTTTTACCTCCAGGGCTTCGACTTCGAACTAAAAATCCGTGTGTTTTTGATCGCTTTCTTTTTTTTGGTTGATATGTAATTGACATAAAAAATTATTAACACCTTATCAACATGTTTTTAACATAATTAAAAATTTTAAGCAAGTTCTTTAATTTACATTCGGGTATATAATGAGTCAGCGTTAAAACACAATAAATGTCTGGAATATTTGAACAAAAAAATATCTGGGAGGATGCACTAAACATCCTAGAAAACCAAATTTCCAAAGCGAATTTCAATACTTGGTTCAAGGACACTTTTATAACAAAAATAGATGACGGGGTAGTGCATGTCGGCGTACCCAACAGCTTCGTAAAAGACTGGCTAAACAGTAAATTTCATAAAGACATCCTAAAAACCCTTCGTGATATTTCCAATGAGATCAGATCCTTGGAATTCACTGTTTGTAAAAATGATAAATCAAAGAAAGTAGTCGTTATAAAGCCAAAAACTCAATCAAACGAACTTCCTCTAGCAGATTTTTATATAAATAAAGAAGATAATTTAAATCCACGATACACTTTTGATAATTTTATTATTGGTCCGTTCAATGAACTTGCTCACGCTGCTTCACAAGCCGTGATTAAACAACCAGGAATTGTTTACAATCCACTGTTCATTTATGGAAACACAGGAAACGGAAAAACTCACTTGGTCCAAGCGGTTGGTAACACAATAAAAACTCAAAATCCTGACAAAAGAGTTTTTTATTTAACTTCAGAAAAATTTACTGTTGAATATATTAATGCCGTTCAAACAAACAAAGTCAGCCTATTCAAAGATAAATATAGAAAATATGATGTTTTAATTATGGACGATATTCAATTTCTTTCTGGTAAAGAAAAAACCCAAGAAGAATTATTCCATTTGTTTAACACTTTATACGATAACAACAAACAAATTATCTTTTCATCAGATAAACACCCAAACTTCATTCCGGGGTTAGAAGACCGATTAAAATCTCGTTTTAATCAAGGGATGATGGTTGATATCACTGCACCTGATCACGAGTCACGTATCGCAATTTTACGCTCTAAGGCAGAGAAAAATAACATCCGTTTGGACAAGGAAACCTTTGATTACATAGCCAAGGCTGTAGAGGGAAACATTAGAGAGCTTGAGGGCGCTGTAAATTCGATTATCTGCCAAACCCAATTAAAAGGTAAGGCTCTATCATTCAATGAAATCAAGGATTTGATTAAGAATAGTGCAAAACCAAAAAAAATGATTTCAGTTAATGAACTTATAAAAATCGTTGCCAACTTCTTTAATATAGAAGAACACAGTGTCTGTGATAAAACCCGCCGAAAAGAAGTCGTTCGTCCTCGCCAAATTGTTATGTACATCCTCAGAGAAGACTTTAGTATTTCTTATCCAACAATTGGCGATAAATTAGGAGGACGTGATCACACAACTGTTATTCATTCTTGTGAAAAAATAAAAAATGATCTAAAAACAGATAACTCTCTTTCCCAACAGCTAACCCAAATCCGGTCGATGCTGTAATGTTCTGGAAAAGCTGTGGGTAAAGTCGGATTTGTTTGTGAAGAAGTTTGTAAAATTGTGGATAAAAAATAACTTTAAAAAAAGTTATCAACATAAAAAAATATTTATAAACTTTTTTCCACAGTTTACATAAAAAAAAATATCAATTTAATGAAGTAGGGTATAGAGAAATTGAAGTTATCAACAAATCCACAGGACTAATAATAATAAATAACTTTTATATAAAATGAAATTAGAGATTAATAAAGAAAGATTGGTGAAAGCAATTAGCAAGGCAGAAAAGATATCAACAAAGAATTCTACTTTACCTGCTTTAGCGTGTCTTATGTTTGATTTTGATGGAAATGACCTGGTAATCAATTCAACCAATCTTGATATTAGTCTTAAAATTATTGTTAGGGCAAAAGGGAGTGACATTGGTAAAGTTTTAGTGCCTGCAACAATTCTTAACTCGTTTCTTTCTAATCTACCAAAGCACGATTCAAATATTAGGATTGAAACAGATGGAACAAAAATACATTTAACTAGCGAATCAACCGACACAATCATAAATATCCAACCTATTGATGATTTTCCTGTGATTTCTGATGAAAAGTCAGGTAAAAAGTTTAAATTAAGCTCTTCTGACTTTATAAAAGGTTTAAATTCTGTGTGGTACAGCACTGCGACATCTAGCATCAAACCAGAGTTATCAAGTGTTTATATATTTTCTGACGATGGAGATTTGGTCTTTGTCGGCACAGACTCATTCCGATTGGCAGAAAGTCGAATCTCAGTAAAAAACGTTGATTTATTTGAAAATATACTTATTCCATACAAAAACGTTATTGAAATTATTAGGACTCTGGAGGACGTTGATGAAGAAATAGAAATTTGTTTTGAACAGGACCGCGTGATCATTGAATCAAGCGAAATTACTATCGTTTCACGCGTTATAGACGGTGTTTTTCCTGACTACCGACAAATAATTCCAAAAGAAGTTAAAACTGAAATTAGCGTTCTAAAAGATGATCTTCAGCAAAGTCTCCGTGTCTCAAATGTCTTCACCGACAAATTTAATCAGGTGACTTTTATAATCTCACCAAAGGACGAAATTTTCCAAATAGAATCGAATTCAAGCGAAATTGGTGAAACAAAAAATAATATCAAGTCTAGAATTACAGGGGACAGTCTAAAATTAAGTTTTAATAGTAAATATATAAATGATTGTTTTGCCTCTATAAAGTCGGACGGGATTGTACTTAGATTTTGTGGTTCAGAAAAACCAATGGTTATCCAAGGAACAACAGACAGAAGTTTCTTGTACCTCGTTATGCCAATGAATAGGTAATAAATATATTCTCATGGAGCAAATATCTTTTTATTTAAAGAAATTCGAAAACCTAGGGTTAAAAGAGAGTAATATAAAAAAAGTTGTTGTTGAGTGTGTAAAAGATGCTTCCGGAATTGATTTATTAGTTGATGATATCGAAGTAAACGATAATCAAATAAAAATCAAACGAGTTGGAATCGAAAAAGCAGAAATTTTTATAAATAAATCAAAAATAGAATCTTTGATAAAGGAAAGATTGCAAATTAATCGGAGGGTTAATTAATATTAAAGTTTGACTCTACTTTGAAAGAATTTCCAACTTCGTCTCGAACCGTTATTTTTATTTTATTTTTTTCTTGGATAAAAGGATTTTCTTCTGGTACAAACATAAACGACATTGTGTCGACATTCATATCTCCAATCTTCTGATCATTTAATGTGATTTCTCCACTTGTTAATTTTCTGTCATCAGACATTTTTATAATCACTACTAGGGGAGAGTCTTTTAGATATGTGGCGTTATTAGATAGGTTAGTTATTTCTAATTTTGCAGGTCTTATTCGATCTGGGTCAGTTGTTGTTACGTTGTCACTAATATTATTATCTCTTACCCATGCCCTAACAGCTTTCTCCCACTCCTCGTATTGAGGGTCATTATTTGGATTTTCTGGAACTGGTCCAAGTGGATCATCTTTGTTTACCCAATACAAAATAGTATGGATACCGCCCTCTTTTCCCACAACAACAACTTGCTCATTATCTTCACCTTCATTAACCACTTTTATTTTTTCACCTTTCCAAAATCCATTGATAATTGGTTTTACATTCAAAGATTGTTTTTCTGGTTTATTAAAGCTGGCGTTATTTATTTCTTTCAAAACAAACTGCATATATTCATTCCACATCGGTCCGACAACATAACCAGCGACCTTTTTATCAATAGGGGAATTATCATTATTTCCAACCCATGCACCTACGGAAATATTTGGAGTGTAACCAATTATCCAAGCATCTCTATAATCATTTGTAGTACCTGTTTTAACGGCAACACCAGGAATATTTAATGAAGAGTTTGATCCAAAGATTGGTGCTCTTGCAGCGTTGTCGGATAAAATATCACTGACCGTTCTCGATACATCCTCCGATAAAATTCTTTCTGGTTCTGAATTTTTCTCTTCAAATAAAATGTTTCCGTTTTTGTCTTCTATTTTTAGTACAGCTTTTTGTTGGTATTTTTTTCCCTCTGCGGCAAATATTCCGTAAGCGCTAACCATATCAAGTAGTCTAACTTCACCACCACCCAAAACAAGAGTAAGTCCATATTGATCAACATTTGTAAGCGTTTGTATTCCCATTTTCTTTGCTAAGTTCAATGAATCTCTAAGTCCAGCAAGATATAAAACTTGGACTGCAGGTATGTTTAATGATTGTGCTAAAGCATTTCTAAGAGAAATTGGGCCGCGATTTTTTCCGTCGTAATTAACTGGGCGGTAACAATCACCACCATTTTTACAGGCAGTTGAAAATTCTGTTGAAACATCAAACACAATTGTTTCAGGTCTGTATCCCTTTGTGAACGCTTCTGCGTACACTATTGGTTTAAATGCTGAGCCCGGTTGTCTTTCAGCAGTGGCAATATTGAAATTTCCATCAATTTCTTTGTCAAAATAGTCTCTCGATCCTACCATTACAAGTATTTCTCCAGTGTTTGGATCAGTTGCGACCAGCGCACCATTTTCAGCCATAAACTTTTCATCATTTTCTAAGGCGTATTTTTTAACTATTTCCTCGGCCTTTTTTTGTAAATCCCAGTCAAGAGATGTAGTTATTCTTAATCCTTCTTGTTCGATGACATCTTTTCCATATTGTTCTTCAAGTAACTCTCTAACATACATTACAAAATGCGGCGCTTTGATGCCGAACTCTTCTTGTTTTTCAAATTCAATTTTTACTGATTTTGCAGTATCAAGTTCTGTTTTTGTGATAAATCCAAGATTTAACATTTGATCTAAAATGTAATTTTTTCTTATTTCAAGTTTATCTGTATGTGTTCCATAAGGAGAAAAATATGTTGGGGCCTGTGGAAGGGCAGCCAAATGAACCGCTTCAACTAAAGTAAGGTCTTTAGCTTGTTTACCAAAAAATCTAAGAGAGGCTTCCTCGGCGCCATAAACATTTCCGCCATATGGTATTTCATTTAAATATATTTCAAGGATCTGATCTTTTGTCAGTATTTTTTCAAGTCTTGGCGCTAAAACCCACTCCTTTATTTTTCTCGAAACTTTTTTATCTGAAGTCAACAAAGCATTTTTAATTACCTGTTGTGTGATTGTGGAACCACCTTGGCCGCTTAATAGGTCGCCCTGAAATAAATTATTTTTTATAGCTCTGATGATTGCTGATATTTGTATTCCATTGTGTTCGTAAAAATTTCGGTCCTCAATTGCAATTGTTGCTTTTTTCAAATAATCAGAAATTTCATTTAAGGGAACAATTGTTCTCTTTATTTCGCCGTGGATATCGTATAAAACAATTTCGCCGGTTCTATCAAGGATCTTTGTTGATTGTGCAACTTTTCTTGCTTCAAAATTGTTGAGATTTGGTAAATCAAGAGTCGCAAGCCAAATTAATAATAAACCAGAAAGTATCAAAAAACAGACAAGCGCTATTTTTGCGATATTTTTGAACCTTCCTCCGCCAAACATTTTTCTTATTTTTAACATTTACACTATTATAGCCTTAATTCATAAAGAATATTAGAAGATATCCCATTGGTCAAAGTTTGCTTTGTTTTGGTCGATTTTAAATGCTAAAATCTACGTAATGTTTAAAATTATTAACAAAATAGATACAGACGAAAAAAAGATTGATGAGATATTATCAAGGAGTGTAAGTCAGGTTTTTCCCTCTAAAGAAGCTCTCAAAAAAGAGTTGATGAGTGGTAAAAGACTGCGAATATATATTGGAGCGGATGCTACTGGTAAAGATTTGCATCTTGGACATGCAACAAACTTTATTTTACTAGAAAAATTACGAAAACTTGGTCATGAAGTGATTGTTTTGTTCGGTGATTTCACCGCGCGAATAGGGGACCCTTCTGATAAAAGTGCCGCGAGAGTTCGTCTAACAGAAAAAGAAGTAAAAGAAAATTTGAAAACTTGGAAAAAACAAATTTCAAAAATTGTTTCTGCAAAAGGATTAAATCCTGTAAAAATAAAAAGAAATAGTCGATGGTTGTCAAAATTAAATTTTGAAGAAATTATTGAATTATCTGCGAACTTTACTGTTCAACAAATGATTGAGCGAGATATGTTTCAAAAGCGATTGAAAGAGGCTCGACCAATATATTTGCATGAATTTTTGTACCCACTGATGCAGGGTTATGATAGCGTTGAAATGGATATAGATATTGAAATCGGCGGAAGCGATCAAACATTCAATATGTTGACTGGACGAATTTTGCAGAGAAAAATCAATCAAAAAGAAAAATTTGTTATAAGCACGACTCTCCTTGAAAATCCAAAGACTGGTAAAAAATTGATGAGCAAGAGTGAGGGAAATTATGTTTCATTGCAAGACAGCCCAGAAGATATGTTCGGCAAAGTTATGGCCTTATCGGACTACGTTATTATTCCAATGTTTACTGATACAACATTTAGATCTGTATCTGAAATTGATGAAATAAAAAAGAAATTAGAAGATGGTTCTCTGAATCCAATGGAAGCAAAGAAACAGCTAGCAAAAGATATAGTTACAATTTACTACGGAGAAAAACAATCTGCACTGGCTGCAGAAAAGTTTGATAATACATTTTCAAAGGGTGAGATACCAGAAGATATACTAGAAATTTCAGTTGATGCCGACAGTATTCTTGCTGACGTTATGATAGATAATAAAATAGTTTCATCAAAAAGTGAATGGCGTCGTTTGGTTGAACAAGGGGCAGTAAATATTGTTGAAAGTAAGCAAAAGGTTTCGGATTTTGGTTATAAAATAATTGAATCAACCACTTATCGAATTGGTAAAAGGAGATTTGTGAAGATAAGTATAAAGAAATAATTAAAAACAACCCCGGGCGCTTGACCCGGGGTTGTTTTGTTAAAAGTTATCTACGTCTTCAAAACTTTCTGTATAAATATCGTCATCGTCCTCTTCTTCGTCGCCGTCATCATCCATTGGGTCGTTGTCGTCATCTGTATCAGAAACTTTTGTCAGCAAAGGATCAATTATAACTGGATCGTCAACCTCAACCTCTTCTGCGGCAACTTCTTCATCTGAATCAATATCTAACAGTGAATTTATTTCACCGCCATCTTTTAAATCATTGCTCTCATCAATATCATCCATATTTTTATAATTAAAAACTAATTAGATATACTTGTAACAAATATTTTTTGAAACGCCAATAGTCAAAATATTAAAACTGTGGAAAATTCTTCTTAAAAAAGACAATCTGTGAATAACGACTGACTAAAGACTCTTTCTGGTTACCGAGATATGTGTTATTCCGCAGGCAATAGCATCAAATTCATCGTCGTACTTTATTTCCTTATTAATCTTTATAATCAGTGTCAACATTTTAATTACAGAATTTTTATCGCTATTACCCATACCTGTTACGGCCATCTTAATTTGTTGTGGTGAATATTCAAAAATTTTCAACCCAGCGTTTTTTGCTGTAGAAATTATTGTTCCGCGAGTTTCTGCCACCAAAAGAGCAGTTTTTTGGTTTGTATTAAAAAATAAACTTTCTATAGCCATCTCTTCGGGACTAAATTGATTGATTATTTCAATAATTCTATTTTGAATTTTTGCCAAGCGTTCTGGGTGTTCTTCTTTTGCTGAAGTTTTAAAACATTCCGAAAATATTAAAGATTCTTTTTCTTTCTTGTCCTTATCTAATATTGCAATCCCAAGTCTTTCGTAACCGGGGTCAATAGAAATAATTTTCATTTAGTAATTTAAGTTATTCAGCGTTAGTGAAAACTTCTTGGACATCTTCAAACGCTTCCAAATCATCAACTAATTTTGTAAGCAATTCTAGATCCGCATCTGATAAATCGACAGTGGTTTGGGCGACTAATTTACCGCCTTCTTTTTTGAATGCCCATGAAGCAGCTCCGGGTTGGGCTAGTTCAAAACCATTTTTCGTTAATAGATGTCTTATTTCTGGTGCCGTTCGATTTTTATTGTCAGTCAAAGTTTCAATTATTATTGCAACTCCACCAGGTCCATAGGTTTCATAGGTTATTGCCTCCATATTTGCAGTTCCTGACTCTGTTCCTTTTTTTACAGCCCTTTCAATAGTATCTTTTGGCATATTTTCTCTCTTGGCAAGTTCTATAACAGCAGCAAGAGAAGGGGAAGACAGATTACCGTTTGCTTTCTTTGACTCAGAAGTTATTAATTTTGAATATCTTGAAAATATTTTACTTTTCTTTGCGTCTTCTGCGCCCTTCTTGTTTTTAATTTGTGACCATTTATTGTGTCCTGACATATTATTACTGATTTAATTTAATTTTTAATATATTTATCTAAATAAGTTTTTTCTGCAAGTCTGGCGGGGGTTCAGTACCAATATGTTTGTAACCAAGCTTAGTAACAACACGACCTCTTTGGGTTCTTTCTATAAAACCAAGCTGTATTAAATATGGCTCGTTAAATTCTTCAATAGTTCCTGGTTCTTCTGATAGTGCCATTGCGATAGTATTTAATCCAACGGGTCCACCACCAAATTTATTTATAATAGTTTCGAGAATTGTTTGATCAGCACGAGTCAAACCGACCTCGTCAATTTGTAACATATCCAAAGTTTTTGCAACGACGTCTTTATTTAAATCTAAATTATTAACTTGAGCATAGTCACGACATCTTTTTAATAAATAATTTGCTGTTCGTGGAGTTTGGCGACTTCTCTTTGATATTTCTCTTCCCGCATCCTTATCCATTTTGATTCCAAGAATTTTAGCTGAACGTTCTAATATTTTTTCGATTTCTGGCTCTGAATAAAACTCTAATCGATAAATTCCGCCAGAAAAACGTGATCTTAGTGGGGAAGACAGTAGGGAAACACGTGTAGTTGCCGCGATTAAGGTAAATGGTGGCAGTTCAAGTTGGAGAGTTCTTGCCGACGGCCCTTTTCCAATAATAATATCTAGGCTACCTGACTCCATGGCAGGGTAAAGCACCTCTTCAATCGATTTATTGAGTCTGTGAACCTCGTCTATAAACAGGATATCCCCAGGGTTAAGGTTGGTTAAAATGGAGGCAATGTCGCCGACTTTTTCTATTGATGGTCCAGAAGTTATCTTGATTTGAGAGTTCGTGTGATGGGCAATAAGGTGTGCGAGCGTTGTTTTACCTAGTCCGGGCGGCCCATAGAACAATAAATGCTCAGGCGGGTGTGATCTTTGTTTTGCGGCTTTTAGGAGAATATTTAGGTTATTTTTGATGTTTTCCTGCCCGATATACTCATCCCAGGTCTTTGGTCGAAGCTCTTGATCTAAAAAGCTATCCACTTTATTATTACTTGCCGTGTCGATTTGTTTTTGGGTGGTACTTGACATAATATTTGTATGTGTTATCATACCATGTATAAAGTTTTTTTACACAAGGTCTAGACCTCTCGGGTCAAAGACATAAATCTCTAAGCAAAGGGGGCGATCCTATTGGTGTTTAGTCGAGGACGTTATTGGTGGCAACTTACGTTGCTTAACTGATACTATCCTTAGATAACCACCTGCCTTTAGGTCTCAGTATTTAAAGGTTTTGCTTAGAGGTTTATGCCTTGGAACTTTCCGAAGTCTTGTGTTCTATAAACTATATTAGTTATATCTGTTTTAAATTCAACTAGCCAAAATACTTTTTTTGTTTTCTATTTATTTTAGAAGGATTTTATTTTTATTCTTGATTGAAAAAACCCACTACTCTTTCAACCTCTTCAATTGTTGTAATACCATTTAGTATTTTTACAAGACCATCTTCCTGCATATTCATGATTCCTTGTGATCTAGCAATTTCTGCTATTTCATCTTCACTTGCGATTGATTGAACCGCATTTTCCACATTTTTATCCATAAATATTGCCTCAAATATTCCTAGGCGACCGGAATAACCAGTGTGGTTACATTTTTCGCAACCTTTTGCAGAGAAGATGTCTTCTGACCAAGCAGGAATTTCTCTATCAACAATTCCATCATATAATTTTTTAAGAACATCTTTCTTGTCGTTGGGAATTTTTATTTTTTGAGCACAACTTTTACAAAGTACACGCACAAGTCTTTGTGCAATCACAACATTGATAGCTGAAGTCATTATCTTTGGATCTACACCAAGATCTGTCATTCTGGGGAAGGCGCCTGACGCGCTGTTGGTGTGAAGTGTAGACAAAACCAAGTGGCCAGTTAATGCGGCTTGAACAGCAGTTTCAGCAGTATCATTATCGCGAATTTCTCCGATCATTATTACGTCCGGATCCTGTCTCAAAGAATTTTTTAATCCCGAGGCAAAGTCATAATTTTTGTGTGGATCGACTTGTGTTTGAACAACACCGGTCAAATGGTATTCAATAGGGTCTTCGATTGTGATTATTTTTATACCAGGAGATTTTATTCTGCTAAGGAAAGAATAAAGAGTTGTTGTTTTACCAGAACCCGTAGGACCAGTGTTTAAGATCATTCCGTTTGGACGTTCTATTTCATGAAGAAATCGAGTCAGTAGTTTTTGTGGTAAACCAAGCTCTGTAAGTGGAACGGTCAATGAACTTGGATCGAGTATTCTCATGACAATAGACTCACCATTATTTCCAGGAAGTGTTGAGGTTCTTATTTCAAATTCTACTTGTCCAATTTTTACACTGAATCGACCATTTTGTGCTTGAGTTTTTATGTTTAATTTCAAACCCGACAAAAGTTTAATTCTCGACAACAACAAATTATATGTTTCAAAATCTAGTTGTGTGACATGAGCAAGAACACCGTCAATTCTGAAACGAACAGTAATATAATCAACTTCTGGTTCGACGTGAATATCGGAAGCTTTTGATGCAACACCAGCGGCAACAAGAATCTCCACAATTCTCGAAACGCGGAAACCTCTTTTCATTTGCATAACGTCTTCAATAAGTTTTTTTGCTCCTTCAATAGATTTTACTTTACTAACAAAGTCTTCGACAAAATCGTTTGCGATATCAAGTGTTCCGGCATTACTTTCTGTTGCAAAAGAAACATCTTTATATCTATTCCAGGCATATTCGATACCACCTTCTGAAGCCAAGTTCATTTTTACTGTATATCCTTGTTCCGCTAAGTCGTTAATAATTGTTGGAATAAACTCTGAATTTGGAGATAAAACCGCAAGGTTTATATCTTTATTAAAGAGTTCATATGCCACGACTTTTGCTTTTCTTGCGTCATCTTCTCTAATTAAACGAAGGGCATTTGTATCTATTATTGTTTCTTTTAAATTAACATATGGTATTCCATATGTTGCAGATAAATATTGAGCAAGATCTTCGCTTTCTTTCTTTCTAAGATCCGAAATACGATCGTTTTGTTTTTGTTCGTCAAAGTGGATGACCATTTGTATATTATTCTACCAGTTTTTGAATAAAAGTTCATGTACAGAATTTTTCTTTTAAAATGCTAAAATACAACCATGAAATTCTTGTGTAAAAATGAAAACGAAATATCTACCGTGTCGGATTACGTTTTGAATATTATTAAAGATAAAAGACAAAATGAGGCAGTCGTTGTTGGTCTGCACGGGGATCTGGGATCCGGCAAAACAACTTTTACAAAAAACTTTGCAAAAAAGATCGGAATTGTTAATGAAATTACTAGTCCGACTTTTGTTGTGCAGAGAAGATATGAAATACCGCAATCGGCTGACACGATTAATTTCAAAAATTTATATCATTTTGATATGTACCGAATTGAATTGATCGAAGAGCTTGGGCCATTGGATTGGGAGGAGACAATTTCAAATAAAACTAACCTGATTTTTGTTGAGTGGCCAGAAAAGATTGAAGACGCCTTACCGATAAATATGATTAGAATTAATTTCACTTTTATTGATGAAAATACCAGGGAAATTGAAATCGTCGCCCCAAATAAATTAGGTGGTATGATGGCGCTATTAAAGCGAATTGCAAATGGCTTCAAAAAATAAGAAAAAAATAGTTCTACTGGATTCTCACGCAATTTTACACCGCGCATATCACGCTTTACCAGATTTTGCTTCAAGCAATGGCGAACCGACGGGTGCACTTTATGGTTTGGCCTCAATGTTAATTTCTATTGTTAAAGAATTAAAGCCAGATCATATTATTGCAGCTTTTGATTTACCAAAACCGACTTATCGTCACGAAGCCTACACTGACTATAAAGCAGGCAGAAAAGAAACTGACAAAGAATTAATTTCTCAAATAAAACGGGCCTATGATTTTTTTCGAGCGTTTAATATTCCAATTTATGAAAAGGAAGGTTATGAAGCCGATGATGTTTTAGGAACATTGGCGGATCAATTAAAGAAAAGTGCTGATGTAATTGTTGCATCTGGCGATATGGATACTTTGCAATTAGTGGATGCTGATAAGGTACGCGTTTACACTCTGAAAAAAGGAATAAAAGATACGATTATTTATAATGAAGATGCTGTTCGTGAAAGATTTGGATTTGGTCCTGAATCTTTGCCGGATTACAAGGGTCTTCGCGGCGATCCATCAGATAATATCATTGGAATTAGTGGAATCGGTGAAAAAACCGCGACAACATTAATTACAGAGTTTGGTTCGATTGAAAATTTATATAAGAATCTTAAAAAATCAAAAGAAAAATTTAAAGAAATTGGAATTACTGACAGAATTATAAAACTCCTGGAAGATAATCAAGAGGAAGCTGAATTCAGTAAAATGCTTGCCACAATCCGCCGTGACGTTCCGATTGAATTCAAAATTCCGGAAAAAACCTGGAGCGAAACAGTTTCTGCAGAATCGGTTCAAAACCTATTTAGAGAGCTAAATTTCAGGACTTTGGCTATTAGAGTTAAGGAAATTTTGCCAAAGCCAGTTTCTGGTCAGACTACTATGGAAGGACTTTTTGCTGACGAAAATACACCAGAAAAAGGTGTCATCAAAAATAATAATTCGGAAAGCTCTAAACGGCTTTTGTCAGAAGCAAAAATTGCCTTGTGGCTCATAAATTCTTCTATAAACAATCCACAAATTGAAGATATTTTGAATTACACTGGAGAGAATAATATTGAAAAGGCGCACGAAAAACTTTTAAAAGAAATTGAGAAAAATAAATTAGAAAAAGTTTTTAATGATATTGAAAAACCCCTTATTCCAATTATTGATCAAATGGAGAAAAACGGCGTAAAGATTGATAAAGATTTTTTGAAAAATCTTTCAACTGAATATCATATTGAATTATCAAGATTTGAAAAAGAAATTTGGGAAATGTCCGGAATAGAATTTAATATAAATTCTTCACAACAATTGTCACAAGTTTTATTCGAAAAAATGCAGTTGAAATATAAAGGAATGAGAAAAACTTCAACTGGAAAATTATCGACACGCGAAGATGTTCTGCAAAAATTAAAAGGGGAGCACAAAATTATTGATAAAATTTTGGAATATCGCGAATTTCAGAAACTTCTTTCTACTTATATTGATAATATTCCTGCTCTTGTCGCAACTGATGGTCGACTTCACGCCAGCTTCCTTCAAACTGGGACGACAACAGGCAGAATGTCCTCGAATAATCCGAATTTGCAAAATATTCCAACCGGAACAGATCGTGGACGAAAGATTCGTGAAGCTTTTGTTGCTGAAAAAGGAAATGTTTTGGTGGCTTTCGATTATTCACAAATTGAATTACGAATTGCAGCGTTTTTGTCTGGTGATCAAAAATTAATTGAGGTTTTCAAAAATGGTGAAGATATTCATACGAATGTGGCTTCAAGAATTTTTAATGTTCCGAATGGCAAGGTTACAAAAGAAATGCGACGCCGAGCCAAAATTATTAATTTTGGAATTTTGTATGGAATGGGAGTTAATGCCTTGAAAGAAGGTCTTGGATCAACTCGTGAAGAGGCTCAGGAATTTTATAATCAATATTTTGCTATTTACACGGGTCTTGGCGAGTATTTGGATAAGACAAAGAAAGATGCACAGAAGAACGGCTATACAACGACATTATTTGGTCGTAGACGCTATTTTGATGGGTTCAAGTCGCCTTTGCCATATATACGCGCACAAGCCGAAAGAATGGCCATAAATGCCCCAATTCAAGGTACTCAGGCGGATCTTATTAAACTTTCTATGACCGCAATTAATGAATTTTTAGAGAAAGAAAAAGTTCTAGATCAAGTTAAAATAATCTTACAAATTCACGATGAAGTGATTTATGAAATGAAAGAAGAAATGGTTTCAAAATATGCAGATAAGATTAAAAAAATTATGGAATCTGTTGTTACAAGAGAAGAAGTCGGCGGGGTCCCGATAATTTCTGAATGTTCTGTTGGTAAAAATTGGGGTGAAATGAAAAGAATATAATTATGCTTTATTTTATTTACGGCGAACCAAATAAATGTTTTGAAAAATCCGCGAAATTAGTTGATTCAATGCTTTTGAAGCGACCAGAATCTGAAGTATTTAAAATCAGTGCAGAAAATTTCAGCGAATCAAAATTGGATGAGCTTGTCGGAAGTCAATCTCTCTTTTCAAAAAAATATATTGTGCAAATGTCTCGTATTTCAGAATCAAAAGAGGGAATTGAATGCCTCGTCGATAAATTAGAGGAAGTTAAAAAATCAGATAATGTTTTTGTTTGGGTAGATCCTGATGTATCAAAAGAGATTTTAAAAAAAGTAGAAAAATTTGCAGAAAAGGTTCAAGAATTTTCAAACGCCGCGGCGAAAAATAAAAATGATTCTTTTAATATTTTTTCTTTGACTGATGCTCTTGGTGAAAGAGATTCAAAAAAATTATGGATTCTGTATTTATCAGCGGTAAAAGAAGGAATTCCTGTTGAGGAAATACATGGAGTTTTGTGGTGGCAAGTTAAGACAATGTTGATGGCTAGCCAAACTGATTTTGCTGAAGAGGCCGGACTTAAACCGTTTGTCTATTCAAAAGCAAAGAAATATTCAGGGAATTTTTCAAAAGATGAATTAGAAAATTTGTCTAACAAAATGATCGAGGTTTATCATGAATCGAGAAGGAGTGGGCCAGATTTAGAAACGAGATTAGAAAAATTAATCCTTGGCTTGTAGTTTTTCTTTAAACATTGACAGATTGTCTTTTTATTGTATTCTCCTACAAAGAATAGTTGCCTAACTATTTCGAATTGCATAACGAGAAATCGTATTTATTTTGATCGAAAGTCAGTATAAATGTCAGAAAGACTATGGTTCAAAAAATAGGCATTGAAAGACAGTAGGTCATTGAAAATGAAAACGTCTATATCGGCGGTGAATAGTTTCATCCGAATTACTAATTCGGCCCTGATCAACGGTTACGAAAAAATTAATCTTAAATCAGGGGAGACAATCAATGGGTTAATTGATGAATATCGCAGGATTGAATTTAACATCAGATTGATGTTGTATTTATTTTTGACGATCATCCTTTCTTCTGTTGCCATTCAAATAATCATGGCAGTGTTGCATGCAACGACGCAGACCATAACGGCGCTGTGGATAATTGTCGGGATTGTCATAACGTGCGTGTATGTCTTTCCAAGACGGATATATATATCTTGGAATATCCGCACATCGCAAATTGATGGAATATTTGATGACTTGTTTGAATCGATGAAGGGCCTTGATATCGGTCACGCCTTTGATTACGATTCAACACGATATCGGTTGTCAATATTGGCAGCATTTGTTTTGCAAGCAGAAGAAGGGTTCACGGAACTCAAAAATAATGCATCAAATTCTAATATTGATCTGGATGAGTTGAAGCGCCGTATAAATTGGATTATTGATACTCGACAAAGTCTTCAGGAGGCCCTTACAAGGGCAGGTAAATTCGGCATGGAGTTCAAGAAACAGGAACTCTACAAATTGGCTGATATTCATGTTAAAAGGTGGAGTAAAAAGTAAAGAACCAGTTTGAACTGGCAAACGGACACTAAGAAAGGTGCCCGTTTTTTAATACAAAACGTTATTCTTGACAATATGGTATAATCCATGCTATAATATTAGTATATTTGATCATTAAAAACGATTTAAAAAACAATCCCCTAAAAAGGATAAGGAGAAATCATGAAGAAAAATGAGATTCGAGATATATGCCTGGTCATTAAAATCATGGCATTTGTTATCTGGAGTGCGCCGATAGTTGTGTTTGGCACAGTAGGTGTGTGGGGAATTGTCCCTACGTTCTTCGGTGTTAGCATGGCTGCGATGCTCATGAAGTTGGGCGTCGAAATGATCCCTGAAATCAAGGTTCAGTCTCCGGCGTGGGCCAATCTGTATCAGACTTTTCCCAAGCTGATCTTTGGTTATATGGTGACAACATGGGTCATCGGCTGGGGTTTCAACGATTGGACGTGGAGATCTCTCCTTGCTCTGGTTGTTGGGTACATGATTGCGTGCCGCTTCGTTACATGGTTCGTGCAGCACTTGTCTTCAAGTCTACGCAAGAGTGAAGAGCAGTTCCCGCCCGCCGCGGTGACTGATGACACTCGCGGAACCTGGTAAAGGTTCCAACAAGGTAAGCCGACTACCTTTCCAGAAATGGAGAATCGTCGGATTAACTACAAGCAATCAGGCTTGTAGTTTTTTTATTTCTAAAATAATTTGTAAAAATATTTATAAAAAAACAGCGCAAACGCGCTGAATTTTTCTTAATGTCCGCTCAGTAGGAATCGAACCTACGACCCTCTGCTTAAAAGGCAGGTGCTCTACCAACTGAGCTATGAGCGGAAAAAACAAATGGTAAGAAAAACTATACCAAAAAAATATAAAAAGTCTAATTAAAGTGGTAAATCAAAAGCGAATAACCCTGCGCCAGATAAAACAAGAGCCAGTGAAAAGATCATCATTGCTACATAAAACAACCACGACTGACCAAATATTTTTATTTCACCCTTGTCTATGACCCACAAATTTAGAAATGTATATGACGCAACAATTGCTATTATTTGAGTTAAAAATCCGACAGTTAATAATCCGCCGCAAATGACTGACAATGTGCCTAAAATAATTGGAACAAAGCTAGGGAAAGGGTAACCACGAGTTATCAATTTTTGTCTGATAAGGTTTCTTTTATTGGATAAAGCCATGATTCCAAATGCGACTAAAACCAAACCAATCACTACTCTAATAATTGTTGTTGATAAAAGACTATATGTTAAAAGACTTGGAAAAAAGCTAAACATGGTTGTAGTATATCAAAGATGAATAAGACTAAACAAATAGTTCTAATGATAGATAACGTTCGAAGTGTTTTAAACGTTGGTTCTATTTTCAGAACGTCCGACGCTATTGGCGTTTCGAAAATATTTCTCGTCGGGTATACTCCAACCCCCCTTGATCGTTTTGGTAGAGAAAGGAATGATATGAAGAAATCTGCTTTGGGAGCAGAAAAAAATATTGAATGGGAAGCCGCCGGCGATTCACTAAAATTAATTGAAAAATTAAAAAAAGATGGTTTCAAAATAATTTCTCTTGAACAATCAGAGAAGTCTATTGATTATAAAACTATAGAGGTTCCAGAAAAGGTCGCGATTGTCGTTGGTAATGAAGTGGAGGGTGTTTCAGAAGAAATTTTGGCGCAAAGTGATATTGTGGCTGAAATTCCAATGCTTGGTAAAAAAGAATCTTTAAATGTTTCGGTAGCTACAGCCGTTTTATTATTTAGATTATTTGATAAGTAAAAATATGAATCCCCCTTGCTTTCGCTCGGGGGATTAACACTCATTGTGCGTAACCAACGCAATTAGGCTTCAAGTGATAAGGCCTAACCCGTTTTCGACGCTCACCTCATTTGGCAAACTCCTTTTTGGCGCTTAGTTTTCGGTTGTACCGAAAGAACATTTACCAATATACTATAGCATATAGGTAAATTTTGTCAAGCATTTCTATATATACTTATCCATAAACCAAGTGTACGGTCTGAAACAAGCTTATTTTAGCTTTTGGTGTGTATCACAAAAATGGGTGCCTCGGCCGCCGATGACTTTTCTGATGATTGTTCCGGAGCAGCCCTTTCTACGACAATTTTCACCTTTTCTCTGATAAACATTATGAGTGTGTTGGAATTTCCCAGGGCTTCCGTCAGGTCGTCTGTAGTCCGATGTTGAATCGCCCCCCATATTTAGTCCGAGTTTTAATACTTTCTTTATATTTTTTAAAAGATTCTTTAGGTCAGTATCATTTATTTTTTTTACTTTTGTTTCAGGATGAATTCCTGATAACCACAAAGCTTCATCAGAATATATATTTCCAATACCCGCAATAATATTTTGATCCAAGAGAACAGTTTTGACTGGACCGTTTGGTTTTTTCGAAAGTGCTTTCTTAAATTCTTTTAGCACAAAACTTTTGTGAGTTGGATCAGGACCCAGATCCTTTGTGTCAGAAAAATTTTCTGCATCGCCATCTTCAATCAAAGTTACTTTGGCAAAACGTCGAACATCCGAAAGTGCCAAACATTTTCCATTAGAAAGTTCAAATATTAGTCTGATATAGGCATTGAACTTGTCCTGAAGGGGACCTGGTGTCATTGCGACCCATTCGTTTTTTCTTTTTTCATAATTTCCATACAGTAAATGACCGGTCATTTTCATGTGAACCAAAATAGTCTTTGGACCTTCTATATTTATTAAAACGTTTTTACCGATTCTTGAAACATTGGTGATTTTTCTTCCAATTACTTCTTTTTTAAAAAATTCAAAATATTTTTTATCTTTTATATTATTTTTTCCATTAAAATACGAACTACCGTAATTTGTCCAAACAGATAAAATCTTCTGACCGACAATAAGTTGGTTAAGTATTCGCGCCGTTGTTGTGACTTCTGGTAGTTCGGGCATATCAATTGTTTATCAGATTTAAATAAATCTGCAAAAGTGAAAACAAAAACTATTACAACTAATTATTTATTGAGAATCTTTTCTAATTCTTCTTTAGCGACTTTATAATCAGACCAAGGGGTTTTTACGTTGTTTGCTTCCATAAGATATGGTTCTGTGCCTTTTCCAGTTATAAGTATGACATCGCCATTTTTAGCGTGTTTTATAGCCGTTTTTATAGCTTCACGGCGATCCATGATTACTTTCGCTGTTTTTTCAGTTAGACCATTTTTTATTTCATTAACAATTTGTTCTGGATCCTCATCATATGGATCTTCGTTTGTTAGTATTATTTCTGAACAATAATTTTCTGCAGTTTTGCCCATGATCGGCCTCTTCCATCTATCTCGTCCACCACCAGAACTTCCGAGGACACAGATTTTGTTTTTCCCAGGAAAAGCTTTGTAAAGTTCTTCGAGGGAAGCGGCTGTGTGAGCATAATCAACAATTAAATCAAAATTTTGTCCAAGTTTTATTTTTTGTACACGCCCCGGAATTTCTACCAGATTTTCTACAGCACGTTTTATTATTTCAATATCAATTCCCATCGCGTCGGCAACTGTGACAGCGGCCAAAATATTGTAAACGTTAAATTCTCCAGGAAGTTTTGTGTATAAAATATTTCTCTTGAATCGCATTTCAGTTTCATGGCCATAAACAATTGGTTTTGCATCGGAAAGTGAATATTTTATTTGTTTTTCAATATTAGCTTTCTTTAGAAAATCTTCAGCCTCGTCATTATCTGAATTTGCCACAATTATTCCATTTTTCTTTTTAACCAAATCGGCAATTCTCAATTTTGCTTCCTTGTATTTTTTATATGAACCATGAGATTCTATGTGTTCAGGAACGATGTTAGTAAAAACAAAAACATCAAGCCAAACAAATTTATGTCTGAACTGTTTTGATCCTTCAGAAGTAATTTCAACAACCGCATGTGTACATCCGGCTTTTACCGCGCGATGTAAAAAATTCTGAATAAAAAATCTTCCTGGCATCGACATATTAAATCTGTTTGAGACAGATTCTTTATCTATTTTATGGCGGATTGTATTGCAAAGAGCGGTTTTGTATCCAGCTTCTTCTAAAATCGCATTAATTACTTCGGCAGTTGTCGATTTACCTTTTGTACCAGTAATTCCAATGACGAAAAGTTTTCTAGCAGGGAAGCCATAAATTATGGCACCAACTATTGCCAAAAAATAATGATAAATAGGCTGAGCAGCTCTAAAAAGTTTTTTTGGTATAAATTTTTCTACTGTGCGTAATAACTTTTCCATTTTATTCTTTTAATTACTCAATTTCTTTAAAGCTTTCTTTATAATTTCCTCAGGATTCTCTGCTTTACCAATTTTTCTAACAACTTCTCTGGATTCACGTTCAGAATATCCAAGAGAGACAAGCGCGTCAATTGCTACTGTATTTTGATTTTGAACTCCTTCATTTCCAGATAAATCAACACCAATTTTATCTTTTAGGTTTATTATAATTTTTTCTGAATTTTTTCGGCTTATTCCTGAAATTTTTGACAGATATGCGGCATCACCAGAATGAATTCCTTCGGTTAAAGTTTCAAGTGACGCGGTATTTAATATAGAAAGTGCTGATTTTGGTCCAATACCAGAAATCGTCATGAGCATTTCAAACATGAGAAGTTCAGATTTATCTTTAAAACCGTATAATTTCTCGGAATCTTCGCGGACTGCGTGATGAATCCAAAGTGAAATGTCTTTTTTGGCTTTAATTTCTTGAATAAATTTTCCAAGAACGAAAATTTGATAACCAACAGATGAAACATCCAAGATAATTGAATCCAAATTTGAATCAATAATTTTACCTGAAAGATAAGCAATCATATGTATATAATATCACGTGGCTTACAAAAATATCATTTGCTTTTTATGTAAAGGTCTGGTAAAGTCTTTGTCACTATGGCTATAACAAGTTCAGCAAAAAAAGCAATTCGCGCCGGAGAAAAAAAGGCGATTTTTAACTTACGCCGAAAAAGAGCTTATAAAGCTGTCATAAAAGATATTGAAAAATTATTAAGCGAGAAAAAAGTTGCTGAAGCAGAGAAAAAGGTTGGGGAAGCATATGCAGCAATTGATAAGGCTGCAAAAATGCACACTATTCACAAAAATGCTGCGGCTAGAACTAAATCGAGATTGGTTGCAAAGATTAAAAAGGTAAAATTCGCAGATAAGAAATAATAAAAAGCCGGCCAAATGCCGGTTTTTTGTTTGTATTAATATGAAATTAAAAAACCACAACCGAAGTTGTGGTATTGAGTGGATTTATCTTGTTCTATTTCGGCCACTCGACCATGAAGGCGCCGGTTGTTTTGCCGGGCAAAACTTCATAGTAAATGTGGGCCTCATAGCGTCCGGTTTCTGGGTTTGATTTAGCCCAGTTATCGGCATCGACATTTTCCTTTGAAATGTAGGCCCTTCTGTATGATTTCTCGTCGTCGAGATTTCCATTAAAGGACACCACAATAAAGTTCAAACCACTGTTGGTTTCTGTAAGGACAGTACCAACAATCGGATACCAGCCCAGATCAGCGATAAAGCCCATCGGTTCTTCGTCGGCTGATTTGGTCTGCGTAGGCGGCTGTTTTTTTTCTTTATTGGCGTTTGAAACGGTCACCCCAATCATGGCAATCGCCCCAATGATTCCGAGGACCATAAACACTCGTTGTGCCAATTTCGAAATATCCATTCTGATGCTCCTTTTCTTGCTAATTTCTCAGCGTTTTTTGTTTTTTTAAATCAAATTCGAATCAATGAACTGGAACGTATTCATGGAACATTATGCAAAATATTCTGGCTTTGTCAATAATTGTCGCTCGGTCTAAAAAAGAGTTTCAGAAATAATAAATAATAAATAAACTGAAAGTAATATCGCCGCTTCTTTTTTATTGACCTTTTTATCAGATAAGAGAAAGGCGATAAACAGACAAACAGAAATAAATAAAAATATTCTACTCGCAGCATATGAATGCCAGGTGATATTTGTAATTGGTGATATTAACGAAACGATTCCAAGCACAAGACTTGTAGAAACAACTGTTGAACCAAGTAAATTTCCAGCCATTAATTCCGTTTCACCTTTTCTTGCTGATAATGCAGAAAAATAAAGTTCAGGTAAAGACGTTCCAAGTCCTACAATAACTGCACCCATAACGACAAATGGAATATTAAAAAAACCAACAAAATATGTTGATGCACTGATAATTCCTTGCGAAGCTACTAGCAAAATAAAAATACCGATTAGTAGAAACCAAATATTTTTCATAAATAAACCAAAGTTTTTTAGTAAAGATTTTGATTCGGAAATTGCATTGTCTGGCTCGTCGAAAATAATTACACGTCTTTTAGAATTTCTTATTAAACGAAATGTGTAGCCGATAAACAAAAGAATTAAAATCAACCCATCAATTCTGGATAATGATCCATCAAGAACTAAAACAAGAGGGAATACGGCCATAAAAGCAGAAAAAAAGGCTGCTGTTTTTGTGGCTGGTGATCTTACCGAGAAACTTCCACGAATTAAAACTAAAATAAAAATAGCTACAGTAAAATGGATAATGTTTTGGCCGATGATATTTCCAAGTGAGAGTTCTGGAATACCACGAAATGCCGATCCTATACCAATAAACAATTCAGGAGAAGCCGTTGCAATGGACATAACAATAAAGGCCACAGTAAATTCTTTCCAGCCCAGAAATTCGGAAACATTAGAAAGGGCCCTGATCAACCAATCGCCAGCAAACATCAAGAGCAGACAAGAAACAAGAAAAATTATTATAAATATAATTGTCATGCAAATATTATAGCTTGTTTAAATATTTTTTGTGCCCCCGCCAGGAGTCGAACCTGGGTCGCAAGATCCGCAATCTTGCATTCTATCCATTGAACTACGGGGACGATATTTACGAAAAAAACATCGCAAATTGAATACTATTTTCTTTTTCAATATAAATCAAGCGAAAATAAAAAATTAGAAACCCAAAATGTGCATTAAATATTCATAAAATGGTTCGTGCAGTTCTTCTTCTTTTAAATACTGTAGTAAACATTCACGAACTTCCTCTAGATTTGCGCCATCTCCAACAGGAATTGTGATCATCGGCATAAAGAATTTTTTTGATTTAACCAGTATTCTGTCTCTTTCGTAGCCATCTTCATCAACTGTCCAAAAAGATTCAACACTTGAAAAAGGATAAATTACGTCACCGGAACGGATTCCTTTTCGGCTGATTTCATAATCAATTACTCTTGGGGCGCTATGTGCTAATAGAAAAGAAGAAAAAGCTGCCAATACAATTAAAAGTGCAAATAAAATATTATTAAAGAAAATTGCAAGTATGGCGATGGCAATTGCAACAATCCCAACAATCCAGAACCAGTCCTCTGATTTTTTTTCTTTAATGTGATCGTATGCTCTCCAAGATATACTTTTTTGTGGCATGTTATTTAAACTTATATGTATTATCGCTTGTAATTTTTATTTTATCAACAAGAAGGATAGCTAGCTGACTTACAATTACTGCCATTATTGTAATGGCAACATAATAACTGATGACATTTATGATACTGTCGTCGGTTATTTTTGCAAAGAAGGAAACAAAAAGGATTGTATACCAAGAAATAATAGAAATTACACCCATCGCTAGTGCGCACTGGCGAAGCCAAAATGTTCTAAAGACATTAATTGATTTCATATCAATTCTAATACCAATAAGTTTTGGATTAATATAGAGACTTAGAAAAGCATTGTTAATAATTAAAACAATGAAAATGACTAATTGCGACAGAAATTGTGATGAACCAAAATAAAGTTCAGGATCTATTATGTAATAGCATAAATTAACTACGAGAAGGGTAGCCACCGCCAACCAAACGATTTGATCTAAAATTGTTAATTTTCTATCTTCATGACTGTCAATTTTAAAATCTTTCAAAAAATTAATAATCATAAACCCACCGATTGTTGCAGCACTGACACCTATTGCCACTCCAATTAAATGAACAAGGCTTAGTGTATTAACCATTTCTGCAAGATAAACTCCCACGACACCAAAATAATCAGAAAAAGAAATTGATGCGAGAATAAAAATTATTACTGAATTTATGGCTGAAGAAAAACAATTGAGACACCATTTTTTCAAATACAAAGCTTGGACAAAAACCAAGTAAAGAGAGAAAGAGAAACCAATAAAGGCCATAACAAACAAACCAAAGATAATTTCAGGCATAGGTTTAAATATAGATAGATAAAGATATCCTAAAAATAAAACGGAGTAATAAATTATCCCAAAAATATCAATTCCAACACCAAAGAATTTTGAAAATTTACTTGATAAGACATCATCACAGCTGCCGCCGATATAGCAAACTACACTTTCAGATGATTTTTTCTTTAGAAAAATCATTCGCGAAATATAAACTCCAACAAGCGCCAATATTGAATTAAGTATAAAAAATATCATTTGTCCTAATTTTAGCATCTTTATCAAATAGGAGAAGCGAAATTATCAAGGTTTTGTTTGAAACGGGGTTTAGGCTGTTGTTATATAGTCGTTCTTTCCGGTATAATATCTTCATTAACAAATAATTGTAACTAACATGGGATTATTTTGGAGTAGTTCAAAACCAATAGTATCTGAAACGGAATTTAAAGAAAGAGTTTTGGTTTTTTTGTCTTCACATGACTGGAGTAATAATGATCGTGAAAAAGCCAAAATGGTTTTTGAGGGGCATCTGTACGAGTCTGGATCCCAGGCTGGAATTGATAAGGAGGAAATTAGACAGGGGATTAAACTTCTTAAAAAAACAACTGATATTTCTCTTGAAAGATTAACTGATTTAGAAGAATTTATGTTGAGTTTGGCAAAGTAAAGTCAATATATACTTGGTGGTCCGCTATACCATTCACAAAAATATATCTGTCCTGATGGGCCCATAGCACTATCACAGTGTCTTAATGGCACAATACCAAGGTTTCCAAGGATGAAATAAATTATTACAGCAGAGATAAAAATTAAGAAAATAATTAATATAGTTTTAATCATAATTATAAATTATAGCGCCTCGCCCCGACTTTTCCAGTCTCGATTTTAGAAATATGTTTCTTGGCGGAGAGCCTCGAGTTAGAACCTTTCTCGGCCAGGTCCTGTAATGTTATTTTAGCATATTTTGGTTTTCAAAATCGACGAGTCTCGAGCATGGCAAAAAGTGGCAAAAGATGTTTGACACAAGATAGTTATGGGTATATACTCATAATAGATAGTGAATAAACTATCTATTAACAGCAATAATATAAATATATATGCCAAATTTTGATAGGACTGGCCCAAATGGAAAAGGTCCAAAAACTGGTCGTGGAATGGGATCATGTGGAGATGAATCACCACAGGGAAATGTAGCTAATAGACAAGTTTCTGTAGGTGGACCAGGAAGAGGTGGTGGAAGAGGACGTGGAATTAGGAGAGGAAACGGAATAAGACAAACTTCTCCGCAAAACAAAGTCTCGTAAATTATAATTGAAATCGCTTTACTATAAAATGGGGCGATTTTAATTATTTGCTATAATAATTTAGTTATGCCAAGACCAAGATTGTGTCGAAAAATTCAATTTAGACCTGACGTTACATATTTTAAACCACAGGGTATTCCAATGAGAAACCTTGCTGTTATTGAACTTACCCATGAAGAACTTGAGGCATATCGATTGAGATATGTCAGTGATCTAGATCAAGAATCAGCAGCACAGGAGATGAAGACCTCGGCAAGCACCTATCAGAGAATTATTAATTCAGCATATAAAAAGATTGCCGATTCATTGATTAATGGGAAGGCGATAAAAATAGTTAAAAATTAAAATATTTAATATATGAAAGTGCTAAAATTTGGTGCAGTTTGGTGTCCAGGATGTCTCGTGATGAAACCAAGGTGGAAAGAAATTGAGGCAGAGAATTCTGCATTAATAACGGAATATTATGATTTTGATCAGGATAAAGAGATGGTAGAAAAATATAATATTACAAACATCCTGCCGACTTTTGTTTTTTTAGACAAACAAGGTGTAGAATTTCTACGACTAAATGGTGAAATTGATAAAACAAAATTAATTGAAATAATTCATAAAAATTTTGATAGATAATTATGTTGACTCTTTATAAAAAATTTGTTCTTGGCATTGTTTTCTCGGTGATTTTATTTTTTTTCCTTTTATCAAATGTTTATGCACAATCTCAAAATTTTATAAACCTTTATTTTTTTTATGGCGATGGGTGTCCTCATTGTGCGCAAGAAAGGCAATATATTTATGAGTCCTTAAATAAAAAATATCCAAATCTAAATATTTATGAATATGAAATTTATTATAATTACAACAATTTATCTCTTTTAAAGGAAGTTGCCAGCACATTAAATATTGATATTAGTGGCGTGCCGTTTTTGGTTATCGGTGATAGTGCTTTTGTTGGTTATGCCGGTGGAATCACTTCTTTGGAGATAGAAGAAAAACTTGAAGAATGTCTGAAGGGTAAATGTACAGATCAAGTTGCGAATATTGTTGGTTTGAAACCCAGCCTTGTTAATTTGGTAATCTCTGATGATGTAGTGATGCCGAATTCTGATCCAGATTTAGATACTTCTATTGAAAATTTAGAAACCGCCACTTCTGTCATTGAGCATGAAGAAAATAATGTTGTTGATAATTCTGTTCCAGAATCAAAAACGAATCAAGACAATAAAATCAATATTCCATTATTAGGAGAAATCAGTTTGGCGGATTTTTCGCTACCTTTGGTGACCATAATTATGGGGGCCTTGGACGGCTTTAATCCGTGTGCAATGTGGACCCTCTTGTTCCTTATTAGTTTATTGCTTGGGATTAAAAACAGAAAAAGGATGTGGTTATTGGGTTCTGTTTTTATTGTGTCATCAGCCCTAGTTTATTTTTTGTTTATGTCTGCGTGGTTGAATCTAATTTTATTTTTAGGATTTGTCATTTGGGTTAGAATGTTAATAGGTATTATCGCGATTTTGGGCGGTGGCTATAGTCTCAAAGAATTTATTTTTAATAGAGATGGCGGATGTAAAGTAGCGGGTGACGAGAAAAGAAAAAAGGTTTTTGAGAAGATGAGACTTGTTGTTGATCAAAATAGTTTGTGGCTAGCTTTAGGTGGAATTATTTTATTAGCGGCAGCAGTCAATTTAGTTGAAATCCTTTGTTCCGCCGGTTTACCCGCAGTCTATACTCAACTACTCGCCCTAAATCAGATACCAACTTGGCAATATTATTTGTATATCTCACTTTATATTTTAATTTTTATGCTCGATGACTTGTTTATCTTTTTTGTGGCGATGGTCACGTTGGAAATGACAGGGATTACAACAAAATATGCTCGTGCCTCAAGATTAATTGGTGGATTAATTATGTTAATAATTGGAATTTTAATCATCTTTAAGCCAGGATGGTTGATGTTTTAATTTATCTTTTAATTGTAAAATTTTAAATACTTAACGTTCCTCGTGCTAGCTCGACTTGGCGGGCCGTCTCGTGTTAGAACTTTTATCGGTTAAGCCCCGTAATGCTTATTTAAGATTTTTTAAGTATACCAAATCGACGAGTCTCGAGCAGGGCAAAAAGTGACAAAAGTGACACTTTTGTCACTTTTTCTATTGCAAAAAAGTAATTAAAAACCAGATTCGAATTGAATCTGGTTTTTATAAGCTAGGTACGGCCGTTCTACCGCTGGTCATAGGTTACAACTCTGATTTTTGACAGTATACTGAATTTCTCCACCAATCTAGCGCGTTATATTAGTCCGTTTTTGCTCAATTTAACCTATTCCTTTAAATCTAGCCCGTCCCAATCTGAATCCGTGTACTTTACAACAAAGATTTCGGCGGTTTTATTAATTGTTTTCAATGCTTGTTTAATAAGATTTAAAATATCTCGTATAACAACATCTTTCACAATACGATAGGTTGCCCTAGGTAATCTGTATATATCGCCATTTTCAATTGGAAGTTCTTGTGAAAAACCAAGATCAGACATCGTATCATGAAACAAAGAAAACTCATTTAAAGTAGCATTATTTAGCTCTACTCTGGAAATAAATTTACTCATTATTATCTATTGAATGTGTAGTCTTTTAATGGGTCGACTATCCCTGCTACACACTATGTTTATTATAGACCCGTAAATGTAAGCGCTGATTAAATGACCGTTTTAGACTATGAAATAATTTTATTGTCAAATTTAACTATTAGCATTCTGTCTATTTATTCTTATTTGATTATATCCGAAAAAGTATAATAATTACTCTAATATGCCCAAGAAATTTCACTCTATTTTTACAAAATCGCAAGATCATTTGTTTGAAGTGTTAGAGCGGTTAAGAAAAAGATCGGGTTTTCAAAAAGATCTAGGACTACTTAGAAGCAAATTTAAAATTCCGCTAAATGGTTTTGCCGATAAACCAATGGGATATGAGACGTTGGGTTATAACTCATTTAAATATCCGAAGGTGTGGTTAAAAGGTATTAGACAAAAGTATTTAATTGATTTACAAAATCAAATCTCCGAGTTATTAGATAAATATAATATTAGTCTTTTGAATACATATCCAAATGTTTTTAATTGGATTTTGTTTTACAACACATACATAATTACAAGCGATATCAACACTGTTATTTCTATCGACATGGTTCAGGCGAAAAAGAAAATCAAAAATAATGATTTTGTTGAGAATTTTGGTTTTCCTGTGGCGATATTAGTTAGCGTAGATGCATCAAGGAGAGATATAGAAGAATATGTTGGTAAAAATTTTAGTAAGATTAAGATAATTCAAAATAGATATAAAAAGATATCGCCACACTTACAACAGGTTAGATTGAGAGAGCAAAGTAATTTAAATAAACAAATTTATCATTTAAGTAAGACCTATCGCCCGTCTGAAATTTCTAAAAAACTAAATGATGCACATGATACAGATATCTATACACCAAGAAAAATATCAAAAACTATATATAGAAACAAGAGACGGGCCAGATAAGTGTGGGACGCTTAAAAGGGGTCAAAAATCGGTTACATAGAATCAACCGAAAAGTTATCATAATTATCAAATCCACTGAAATAAAAAGGATTTAATAATTATGATAAACAATAACGAACCTCTCATGTGGCGCACGACCAGGCGCAAAGTAAATGATTTGGTCCCATACAATAAAAACCCTCGGGTGATGTCTGCAGACCAGGAATCAAATTTAAAGAAAAGTTTAGAAAGATTTAATTTAGTTGAAATCCCTGCAATAGATACTGACAATAAAATAATTGCTGGCCACCAAAGATTAAAAGTGATGCAAATTCTTGGTCGTGGTGATGAAGAGATAGATGTCAGAATACCAAACCGAAGACTAACTAAAGAAGAATATGAGAGATATCTTCTAACATCAAATGCTGTCACTGGAGATTGGAATTATGAATCCTTGAAAGACTTCGAGATTGGTTTGTTAACTGACTCAGGCTTTAGTTTCGACGATATTGCTAATATCTGGGATGGCGACATTAGTGTCTCAACGGATGATTGGGACGAGAAAAAAGAATTAGCTAAAATCAAAGTTCCTAAAACTAAAATTGGAGATCTGGTAACTTTGGGTGACCACCGCCTGATCTGTGGAAGCTCAAATGAAGAAAAAACACTGAGTAGATTATTTGGTTATGAAAAAGCGGATACTATATTTTCTGACCCAATCTACAATTTAAAGATTAAATACAATAAAGGAGTCGGCGGGAAGAAAGATTACGGAGGAAATGTTAATGACGATAGAACCGAAAAAGAATACATAGAATTTTTGAGAAAAAATATCTCAACTGCTCTATTGTTCACTAAGCCAGATAGCCATATATTTTATTGGAATACAGAACAACAGATTTGGATCATACAGTCTCTTTACCGAGAACTTGGTATTACAAATCGCCGAGTCTGTTTATGGATAAAAAACGCACAAAATGAAACACCTCAAGTGGCTTTCTCAAAATGTTATGAACCATGTATTTATGGAACTCTCGGAAAGCCTTATTTATCGAAAAAAGAATTTGGCCAGAATGAAATCATGAATGTAAATGTTGGAAGTGGAAACAAAGCTATCGATGATATAAATATTTGGACTTCGAAAAGAGTTTCTGGAAAGGAAATGGAACATGCCACCCAGAAACCTGTTGATCTATACGAAAAAGCGATAAGGCGATGTACTAAACCTGGTGATATTATTCTAGATTCTTTTGGTGGATCTGGAAGTCTATTGATTGCTTGTGAAAAACTAAAAAGAAAAGCTTATTTGGTCGAGCTAGAACCAATATATTGTGATCTCATTATTGCAAGATATGAAAAATTAACGGGTCAGAAAGCCAAGGTTGAAAGTATATGAAGAAGAAGTCATTAGAAAAAACATTCATAGAAGAATTGGCAAAAACAGCGAACATTTCTGTGGCCTGTGAACGTGTTGGTTTATCAAGACAGACTGTTTATAGATGGATGGAAAATGAGAAAAGATTTTCTAAAAATGTAGATGAGGCCAAAAAACTCGGAGTGGAATCCATAAATGATCTGGCAGAAAGTAAGTTAATCACGGATATAAAAATCGGAAAACCCAGAGCATATAGATATTGGCTTGATAATCATAAAAAAGAATATATGAGACCGAGACCAAAGAATTTCTGGGAAGATATGGGGAAGGAAAAAATTGATGCTATAGAAGTTAAAATATACAGCCGAAAAGAGGATGTTGAGAGAGATGAAGAGATTGAAAAAAATGGTGGCAATTCCCTTGAGGGATGGGTTGAAGAAAAACCTTCTGAATCAGACAACCGTTAATTACCTAAAATTATAGATCATCCAGACGAAGGAGTGAACGTCTAGTAGACTAATATCTTTGATTCCTTTTTCTGATAGTAAATCTTTAACTTGTCTCAAGAGATCGTTATATTTGGAATAATTTTTATTAAACGAAACTGTCGAAATTTCGTCGACGGAATATTACTAAATTATTTACTAAACTTGTGTTTAAAAGCCCTTCTAAATCCAGCGCCCTCAGCTTCTTTAACTGTATAAGCATAGAATTCACCCTTTTTATTTCCTATAATTGTACGGTCATATTGTTGATCCATCGGTAGGTGATAAATTTTTGTTTCTTTTCCAAATTCATCGACATTGATATTACACTTAATTCTTGGAAAATCAGAAATTGGTTTACTTTCGATAACCTCAACGCTTAAGGCTTTCGCCATTTCCTTAGCTCTTTCTGATAATGTTGTGGAAGTAAAAAATATTGGTCTAATTTTTTCTTCATCCAAAAATCTTGAAAACTCAGAAAAATTATTTTTAGTGCCCTTACTAACAAAATTTTTCAGCCAATATTCCATTGTGGTTCCGAATAATTGAAATACGTGTTTTTCATGAATATCTTTATATTGCGCCCAATATTTACATTGAATTATGCAGATCTCACCATTTTTCTTTGCAATTATATCCCTGCCCAAATCATCAAAACCATCAATTATTCCTTTATATTCAATAATGTAACCATCCTGTGCATAAAGATGTCCCACGTACATTTCATAATCTCTACCAATAGCCCATTTGGATTTATTTCTATTTTGTAAATATCTGTCCAGCGCTTTTTGATTTCTTTCTACTGATGGCAACTTTCTATATTCATCTTGTGTTAAATAATTTTTAACTCTGTCATCATTATCTTCGATTTGATCGTCGTCTATCATTACTGGTATATCTTCCTGCTCATTTTCCGCTATAAGTTCACTCAGCCATGGGAATAACTTCTCAAAATAATTTATCTTATAAGAAATAATTTTATTTTCTTTTAGGAGTTTCTTTTTCTCTTTTTTAATTTCTCTTACTGCTTCTGCGGCTGTATATGCCGGATGTCTTTTGTTTTCCAAATATTTTTCTACCATTAAATCACGTAAAGAAAAATATTCTGCGTAAGCTTCTGCCAACCAAGGAAAACCCATTGATTTTTGTTCAGCAATTTTATGTAAATCTCTTTTAACTATTTCAGTTGTTTCCTCTAATTTTTTAACTTTCGTTAGATGATCTTGGCGATCTTTTTCTAGAGAATCTAGTTTTGGTTTTAAATCCAAATATTTTTTTGAATTTTCATTTATCTCCATTATCCAAGAGATAAATCCTATTATCATAAAGACAGCTATTCCGCCAAAAATTAATATTTCCATGTGTTTAGTATAATATCGCGATTTTATTGTTTCGCTAAGAATTCTTGCCAACACGTTGTCGACAACTTCGCTTAGCAAAACCAACGGTTCTGTCATTAATGGTTGTATGGAGACAAAGACAAATGTTGGATTAATTGGTGATATGAAGGTCGTTCAAGCTGTTCCAGTTAAGTATGTTCTATACGCTCGTAAATCAACTGAAGCTGAAGAACGGCAAATATTATCAATTGATTCACAAGTTAAAGAGATGTTGCAAATAGCTGAAAGAGAGAGTCTGGAAATCGTTGAAATAAGACGTGAGGCACATTCAGCTAAAGATTCCGGTCAGAGACCAGTCTTCAAGGAAATACTGTCTGATATCGATTCTGGACGTTTTAATGGCATATTAACCTGGGCACCAGATAGATTATCTAGAAATGCAGGAGACTTGGGGTCGCTAGTTGATTTGATGGATGAGTCAAAGCTTCAAGAGATCAGAACTTATGGTCAGACTTTTAAGAATTCACCGAATGAAAAATTTCTATTAATGATTTTGTGTTCCCAAGCTAAATTAGAAAATGACAACAAAAGTATCAACGTTAAAAGGGGACTTCGCACCAGAGTTGAGATGGGTTTGTGGCCAGGTCCTGCACCGACTGGTTATTTGAAAGAAAAAAGGACAGATAGAAAATGTCAGTGTTATATTGATTCAGAAAGAGCACCAACTATTAAAAAAATGTTTGAGAAAGTTGCACACGAACATTGGAGCGGAAAGAAAATATACAACTGGTTGAAATTTGAATTAAACTTTAGAACCGTTTGTGGCAAGAAACATATTAGTCTCGGTAATATTTTTACAATCCTCAACAACCATTTTTATTATGGTGAATTTGAATATCCAAAGAAAAGCGGAAACTGGTACAAAGGAAAACACGAACCAATTATCACTAAAGAATTATTTGATTTGGTACAGAGTCAGATCAAGAGTAGTTTTATAAGAATTGAAAATAAAGAATTCGCTTTCACTAAACTAATGTATTGCGGATTGTGTGGATCTGGTATATCAGCAGATGAAAAATTTAAAAGACAGAAAAATGGAAATGTTCATCGCTACGTTTATTATGGATGTACCAAGAATAAAGATAAAAACTGTCCGTGTGGCTATATTGAAGAAAAAGATCTAATTGTTCAATTTGAAGAATTACTAGATCAAATTGATATTAGTGAAATTAAGATCAAAGAAAAAATCAAAACTGACGTTGAGAAATTTAAAAAGTTTCAACAGATAATTTTAGGAACGAAAGAAAAAATTATTGTTAGCGATATCGATATCAGAAATTATGCTAAATACATTTTGAGAGACGGCTCCGCCTTGGAAAAGAGGGAATTACTAGGGTGTTTTAAGAGTGAGATTATGTTGAGTGATAAGAAGATTTCGTTGAAATCTTAAATAAAAACAACTTTTGTCAAGTATAACAAATAAAGCCAATTACGTGGCTAATAATAAGCACATTTTAGCTCATTGCTTATGGCTTTTTGTGCTTAAATATGGTATAATATAAATATATGGACGATATAAAAACAACAATTCACGGCGACGCTACAAGCGATCAAATCGAAGCGATTGACCACATTGGCAGTCATGCAAGATTACTTGCTGGACCAGGAACGGGTAAAACAAAAACGCTTACTCGGCGTGTACTTTCTTTAATTCTCCAACATAATGTTGACCCAGAATCAATTCTTTTGCTTACATTTACCCGTTTAGCCGCCGCTCAACTGAAAGATGAAATCAAGAAAGTTTTAGAACCTTTAGGAAAAACAATTCCTCAAGTATCAACGCTTCACTCCTTTGCGTTGAGACAAATTCTTCATAATTCAAGCAGAATTGATACATTGCCAAGACCAATCAGAATAGCCGATGACTGGGAAGAAAGATATATTATCCAAGAGGATTTAAAAAAAGTTCTAAGCCTCAAAGAAATTGGCGATGTCCAAAACTTGATCAACCAGCTTTCAACTGACTGGGAAACTTTGAGAATTGATGAAATTGGCTGGGAGCAACAATTTCCAAACCCCTCCTTTCTTGGTGCGTGGCGAAGCCACAAAGATCAATATGGCGAAACATTGAGAGCAGAACTTGTTTATCAACTGAAAAAGCAGTTAAACCAAAGCAGAGATTTCCAATTGGACAAAGAATATAAGCATATCTTGATTGATGAATATCAAGACCTAAACGCTTGCGACCTTGCGATAGTCAACGAGTTAGCAAAACGAGGTGCGGAATTATTTGTTGCGGGAGATGATGACCAAAGTATCTACGGCTTCCGTTTCGCAACCCCCGAAGGTATAAGAAATTTTGAACAGATATATCAAGATTCCAAAAAATTGGCGTTAGAAATATGTTTTCGTTGTGATAAAAACATTTTACATTCAGCTGAATTTGTTGCCAGTCTCGATCCTAAACGATTACCGAAGCCAACACGCCCGAAAGACCAATCGGAAGACGGTGAGGTTTTGATAATTGGATTTAAAGATCAAAACCATGAAGCTGAAATCATAGCTAAAAAAATAAAAAGCTTGATTGCCAAAGATATTAAGCCAGATCAAATCACAATTTTATTAAGAAGCGACCGTAATGGCTCATTGTCTAAGCCAATTATTGAAGCCCTGAAAAAGCAAAGCGTTGATGTGTCTTTGACGACTGATTCCGAGCTAGAAAGCAATAATGAGTATAGAATTGTTTTATCAATTATTCGTTTGCTAGTTGATCAAAACGATTGTTTAGCTTGGCGAACATTATTACAAGTCGATAAAACAAACGGCTTGGGTGATGAGTCTATAAAAAATATATGGAATTACGCTCAAAGCAGGGGAATAAGATTTAGCGTGGCTCTACAAAAAATAGTTGAATCTCCGAATGAATTACAAAAGTTTGGACAAAAAATAGCAAAATTTGTTTCCGAAATAAATGTGGCAATAGTGGAACTCAAAGCAATCCAAAATCCTATTGAAGCGATAACTGCGACAGTCGATAAATTTATGAGTGAAGGAGAGATCAGGGAACAAGTAAAAAAATATTTTGTTGGCATTTTGGAGAGTCAAGAAAAAGCTGATCTCGAAGGTTTAATTAAAATAGTAAGCACTTCGTCAGAATATATCGAACAAGAAACAAAAGAAAATGCTGTTAATATACTCACTATGCACCAAGCAAAAGGTTTGTCTTTTGATGTGTGCTTCATAGTTGGTGCAGAAGATGAGTATATTCCAGGACGAAATACTGGAGATAAAGAGGGCGATGAAAGACGGTTGTTGTATGTTTCCATGACAAGAGCAAGACATAAATTGTTTATCAGCTATTGCAATAAACGAATTGGACAACAAAGACATTCGGGAAGTAATAGTGGAACAGAAAAAAGAACATTGACCAGATTTCTTAGAGATTCCAAAATTCCGATAAAACAGGTTGACCAAAATTAGTTTCATCGTCATGCAAAAAAATCTTGAGGAGCAAATTCAAAATGTGTTAATAAAATATTAATGAAAAATAATGAAAGAATTTGAGGGAAATTTAAAAAGTATCAATCCATCTAAAATTATACAGAAGGATAAGGATAGTGATTTTGATAATTTCTTTTTGGTATTGGGTTTGATTTTTAATGATTTGAAAGATTTGTTGTTTTTTGTTGAATATATAGTAAAGGAATATAGAAAACCGAATTCTGATAATAGTGAACCACCAAATGACCATCTTGGCTCTTGGGCCGGTCTTAATAATCATTTAAATAGATTAATTATCAGTTTGACTAGTGAATTATTTATTTTTCTTGAAAAGAATAAAAAGGTTACTAGCTCAATATCGTTTATTCTTTTTGAAAAAAAATTACCATCAGATATAAGAAATGATTGGCATGATGTTTTAGATGTTTTGTATGATGAAAATAAAAATGATTTTTTGTCTCATATATCAAGGATTAGAAGTAATGTGACCTTCCACTACGATCAATCTCTAAAGGAAATAAGATCTGGTTTTATAAATACTTTTTTTGATTCGCCTAAGAACAATTACAACCAAAAAGCCTACTATTCCTTAGGTGATAATGTTTCTACAACAAGATTTTATTATTGCGATGGTGCAGTTAGTTCCTACACCGATAAATTATTGAAAATAAAATCTGAAAACTATTTAAATGATATAGTAAAAATCGTAGGAAAAATAAATAATACAATAAGATTTATGATGGAATCATACCTAGAGGATAAGAAATAAAATTATGATGACGGGGGGGTATAAAAAACAAAATAAAATAAATTCAGTGATACTAATTTTTGAATAGGCTTTTGATAAAAATTTCAACCACTGTGTATAAACAGTATCGACGTGTCTCGTGCAGAAATAACCCGTCACGACTTGGCGGAGAGAGTGAGATTCGAACTCACGATACCCTTTCGAGTATTCCGGTTTTCAAGACCGGTGCATTCAACCACTCTGCCATCTCTCCAATAACAATGAATACTAGCCAAAAAACGTTTGTTTTGCAATGATACATTCTATGAAATATATTGGTATAGATTACGGGACAAAAAGAATTGGTATCGCAATATCTGATGATAATGGAAAAATTGCTTTTCCAAAAAGTATTTTAGAAAACGATCATAAAATGCTGGAAAATCTAAAAAAGATTATCGTCGAAAACTCGATAAATAAAATCATTATCGGAGAGTCAAAAAATTACAAGATGGAGGACAATGAAATAATGACAGAAATAATTGATTTAAAAAAAGTTTTAGAAACAGAACTGGAAATCGATGTATATTTAAATCCCGAATATCTTACTAGTATGGAAGCCAGAAATGTTAGCGGAAAGACAGAAAAAATTGATGCTTCTGCCGCAGCGATTATTTTGCAGGATTATTTAGACAAACAAAACCGTTAATAATTATAAACATATGGAAGAACAAAAAATTTCAATTGATGAATTTAAAAAAGTCGAAATTAAAATTGGGCAAATCAAATCAGCAGAAAAAGTAGCTGATGCTGATAAATTATTGCGTCTTGAAGTTGATTTTGGTGATCATACACGACAAATTATTTCTGGAATTGCGGAGTATTATCAAAATCCATCTGATTTAATTGGTAAAAAGTGTCCATTTATTACGAATCTTCTACCAAGGGTAATTAAAGGTCTTGAAAGCAACGGCATGATTATGGCGGCAGCGGATAGAGAAAATAATAAATTGTCATTATTGATCGTCGAAGATTTTATCCCCGCAGGCACAAAAATCTCTTAGTTTACAAAAATCTTATAAAGAAATTATAAATGTAGTATAATTTCTTTATGTTTCAGTCCGTTCGTTTATCTTTAAATATTGATGATGGTTTCCCAATACCAAACTATTTAAGTTTTGATCCTGTTTCAATTGATATCTCTTCTAAAAAAATTCGGGTAATGAAGTTAAAGAATAGTCACGGCAATTCTTTGCCAGAAATATATAAAGAAATCGAAATTGATAAAAAATGTGACATTATTAATATTTCTAAAACGAAAGATATTAATTCTGAAGAAGCAAAAATCCTCGTTGAAACGCTTTCTAAGTTAAAAAAAGAATTAAAATTAAAATTTGTCGCCGTTGCTTTGCCAGAAATTGAAACTTATATTTATAAAATTCAATTACCAAAAGAGGCTTTGAAAAATATTTATTCAGCAGTTCAATTTTCAATTGAGGAGAATGTTCCATTATCAATGGTAGACGCCGTCTTTGATTATTCAATTCTTGATGATGAAGAACTATTAAAGAAAGGGAAGATAGATATAGTTGTCATGGTTTTTCCAAAAAATGTTATTTCTGTTTACACTACGATATTGAATCAGGCAGGTTTGTTTCCGGTTTGTTTTCAATCCGAATCTATCGCGTCTGCTGCTGCGGTAATCAAGTCTGGTGATAAGGATCCATATTTATTAATTCGTTTACTTGACGATAGAACAAATGTCGCAATAGTTGAAAGAAATACCGTTCAGTATTCTTCATCTGTTTCAGTCGGTATGAATGAAATTATTTCTAATCAAAATGGTGATAAGGCCACTGAATTGAAAAATGCTCTAAATAAACTATTAGTCTTTTGGTTTACAAATCGTAATTTTGGTGAGGAACACAAAAAAATAAAAACAGCGTATATTATTGGAGAGAATAGTAGTTCTCAAGAGATTGATGAATTTCTTGAAAGACATTTAAAAATTAATGTTGAAACCGGAAATGTTTGGTCAAACTGTTTTGATATAAATGAGTTTGTTCCAAAAATAAACAAGAATGATTCATTAAATTATGCAGTGGCGATTGGACTTGCTCTTTCCTTAAAAAAAAATGATTAAACTTTTATTAAAAGAAAATATTGAAATACTAAGAAAAGAATATCTTTCTAGATTTTTGATTGTGGCAAGTATATTTATAATAACGGCTGCAGTTATTTTTGGTGCAATTTTGGCGGCGACACATATTCAGGTTTCAATTGCAAAAAATATTGCCGAAAATCAAGTTTCAAATGTTCGGGCTGATGAAATTTCAAAACAAAGGAAAGAATTAGTCGAAAAATCAAGGTTGCTTAACGAACAGATCGCGTTTTTAAATAAAGAAATTGTTAACCCTTCCATTTTTATTGATGCACTTACATCAAGCAAAAATGTTGGGATAATATTGAGCGGAATAGTTGTTGATATGGGGTATATTGACCCGGCAGATAAAAGCGGAAGAAAATTCATTAAAATAGATGTGCGAGGTATGGCAGATAAACGCGCAGATCTATTGGCTTTTCAGGAAAATCTAAACAAAACTAGTTTGTTTAGTGTTGTTGACATCCCGTATTCAAATTTTGCAAAAATAACCAACATTCAGTTCACAGCTAGTTTGATCCCGGCGCGCGGTGTAAAAAAAACAAACAATGAATAATTTCAACAAAACAAAAACAATATTGATTTGTACCATTATTGTTTTGGTCGTTGTTTTAATATTTGATGTTTTATATTTTAAATTTATTAATGAAGATGCTTCAAAAATCTATGATTTGCATAAGACTTTCTTTGAAGAGTATTCACAAAATTATAGAGTTTCTAATTTAGAAAGAAATTTGTCTGAGGTTGTGTCAAAAGAGGAATCGATCAATCGATTATTTTTATCAAAAGACAAAATTGTTGAATTTATTGGACAAGTTGAAGATCTTGGAGAAAAAAGCAGTGTTGTAATTAAAACTCAAACTGTTGATGTTTCTGGCCTCGTAGACGAAGAAACAAATAAAAATAATCCATATGGAAATTTAAATATTATCCTAATCGCAACAGGTGAGTGGGATAAGGTTTATAAATTCATTAAACTCGTAGAAAATTTATCGTATTACTCTGAAATTGCTTCTGTAAAATTGAGTAGTTCCAATGTTGATAATAAAATTTTATGGAGCGCGAATATTTCAATTGATGTTTCTATAAAAGCCATATGAAATTTATAAAATTGCAAAATAATAAAAATACTTTATCTGTTTTTGGAAAGAATCAGGTTTCTGATTGGCACATTCTCTGGAAAGGTGCGATTATAATTTTAATTTTGACAATTATTTTTGGTTTATTTATTTATCAAAATATAACAACTAAAATCCGCAAGGATGTTGTTGAATCTGACATAAATACAACAACAGTTAATGTGGAAAAAGTTGATAAGCTTGTGAATGATTTTGAAGTCAGAAAAAATAATTTTGATCGATTGATCGCCGAATAATATTGACCGATTGCCATTTCATTGTTATTTTTTAGTAATTCCTCTCGTAGCTCAATGGATAGAGCAGTGCTCTTCTAAGGCATTGATGTAGGTTCGATTCCTGCCGAGAGGACAATTAAAGCTAGCCACAATAAGTTTTTTTTGATATTCTCAACCTGTCCCACGTTGGGCGTTTAGCTCAGTTGGCTAGAGCAACCCGTTTACACCGGGTAGGTCAGGGGTTCAAGTCCCTTAACGCCCACAAATTGATATTAGAAATTCTCAAAGAAGATAAAGATTTTTTGGTTATTAATAAACCAGCTGGTTTAATTGTTCATTCAGATGGTAGAACAGATGAACTAACATTGTGTGATTTAATTTTAGAAAAGTTTCCAGAAACAAAAGATGTTGGTGAACCACTTGTTATAAAAAATGAAAAAACTGGAGAAGAAACAAAAATCGCCAGACCGGGAATTGTTCATCGACTTGATCGCGATACTTCTGGTGTAATTGTTGTGGCAAGAAATCAAAAATCTTTTGAAGATTTAAAAAAACAATTTCAAGATAGAAAAATTCAAAAAAAATACGAAGCGTTTGTTTATGGAAATATAAAAGAAGATTCTGTTTTAATTAATGAACCAATTGGTCGAAGTAAAAAGAATTTTCGTCAGTGGCTGGCTGGATTACGGGCAAGAGGAGAGATGCGTGAAGCAATTACAGAAATAAAAGTTTTAAAAAGATCGATGGACAAGAATGTAACTTATATCGAGGCCTCGCCAAAGACCGGCAGAACTCATCAAATCAGAGTTCATTTAAAACACATTTATCACCCTATTGTCTGCGATGAAATTTATGCTCCAGATCGAGAGTCTCTCTTGGGCTTTCAACGAACGGCTTTGCATGCAAAAAGTTTAAGTTTTACTAGTTTATCCGGCGAAATTATAACTTTTGAGGCTCCTTATCCTGACGACTTTAAGACAGCAATTTCCTTGATTAAATAATCGGCATATGCTAAATTGTTGACCACTATGCAATTCTCGCAAGTAAACACAGATTCAAGAAAAAACTTAGACCTACAAACAGGTGATACTGTTCGTGTTTATCAAAAAGTTGAAGAAAAAGGCAAAACCAGAGTTCAACAATTTGAAGGTTTGGTTTTAGCTCGAAAACACGGAACAGAAGCCGGAGCAACTTTTACTGTTCGCAGAACAACAGATGGATACGGAACTGAAAAAATCTTTCCATTATATTCTCCAATGATTGATAAAATTGAAATTGTTAAAAGATCAAAAACTCGTCGAAGTAAACTTTATAATATTCGCAGACAAGCAATTAAGCAGATGAGTAAGAGGATGAAGATGATGATGATTGACATCACTACCGAGGAAAAAGCTCCAGTCGAAGTCAAAGAAGAATCTAAAGAAGAATCAAAGCCAGAAGTTGTTGCAGAAGAAAAGAAATAAAAAAACCGGCAACTAGCCGGTTTTTTGTTTCACAGTTTTTAATATTTTGTGCCCAAGAGAGGACTTGAACCTCCAAGCCTTGCGGCATACGCACCTCAAGCGTACGTGTATACCAATTCCACCACCTGGGCATTATGTTATCCATTTTGCCTGACATTTATTAGATTTGCAATTTTGCGCTACATAGTTTCAATGCTAAAATTAAAAAACACATGATATTTTTTTGGATCTTTATATTTGTTATTTCATTATTCGCTTTGGTAAAAGGTGCTGATTGGGTTTTGGAAAGTGCTGAAAGAATTGGGCTGGCAGTTGGTTTATCACCGTTCATTATAGGTGTAACAATAATCGGTTTTGGAACTTCACTACCAGAATTAATTTCATCAATTACTGCGGTTTTACATGATGCGCCTGAAATCGTCGCTGCGAACGTTATCGGCTCTAATATTTTTAATATTTTGGTAATTATCGGTCTTTCAGCAATTGTTGCTCGTAGACTTGTTGTAAAAAAAGAATTAATTGATCTTGAACTACCAACACTGGCTATAACTACTTCAATATTTTTGATTGTCGCGATGGATGGATCGGTGTCATTATATGAATCAATATTCTTATTAATTACCTTTATTGTTTATCTTGGTTTTTCTTTAATTTATAAACCAAGCGACGCCGATGAACCACATGAAATTGAAAAATTAAAATCCGAAAGACCAAAATTATCGTTAAGAGATTTCGTATTATTGTTTCTGGGTTTTGCTGGTTTAATTATTGGTTCACAATATTTAATAGTTGCGGTTATAAAATTATCAGAACTATTAAAAATCGCACCAGGAATTATTGCGATTACAGCAGTTGCAATTGGAACTTCCTTGCCTGAACTTGTGGTTTCAGTTAAGGCCGCTTTGGCACACAAATCAGAATTATCGATTGGAAACATTTTTGGATCAAACATTTTTAACGTACTTGTTGTTGTGGGAATTCCGGGCCTACTTAGTACATTAATACTTGATGAAAAGACTTTATTATTAGGTTTACCGGTAATGATTATTACAACATTGCTATTTGTAATTTCAGGAATTTCACGCAGAATTCATATACAAGAGGGAGCGTTATACATACTGTTGTATGTAGTTTTTATGGCTAAGTTATTTAATTTATTCTAAGTTTGATTTGTTTTTTTTTAATGTAGTATAATTAAAAATTATGACACCTTTGTTTACAAAAAAAGGCGACGACGGAACAACCTCTTGTTTTGGCTGTGACCAAAAATTTTCAAAGAGTTCTACAATTGCTGAGGCGCTTGGGTCTCTTGATGAAATAAATTCCTATTTAGGTTTTATAAAACTTGCATCAAAAAAACAAAATCTAGAAGTAATAACTGGCGAGTCATTTTTTGATATTGTTTCGGATATTCAACAAAATTTATTTATTATCCAGGCCGAAGTTGCAGGAGCCAAAAAAGAAATTGTCGAAGAAAAAATATTACAAATTGAAAAAATAGTTAATGAAATTGAAAAACAATTACCACCAATAAAATCTTTCTTTGTTTCGGGTGGAACCGAGTTATCAAGTTTGTTTGATTTTGCTAGAACTATTGCCAGGCGAGCAGAAAGGCGAGTGGTGGCAGTTTTTGATGAAAAAAAAGTTGAAATCAGTAAAAATACCTTGATTTATTTAAATCGTTTATCAAGTTTACTTTATGCTTTAGCTAGACTTTCTAACCATTTGTCTGGTATAAAAGAGGAATCCCCAAGTTACAAATAATGTATAATTAGAGTTTATGGCGGCTATGGTGTAACGGTTAACACAAGAGTTTGTGGAACTCTCAATTCGGGTTCGATTCCCGATAGTCGCCCCAATAATAAATTTATAGTACTATTATATTCACTTGGGTTTAGTAATTATTAATTTAATTTAAAAGTATGTCAGAGGAAAATAAAAAAGAGAATATTTGGATGGCTGTTTCAATTGTTATTGCTGGCGCCATAATCGCAGCAGCTATAATTTTTACAAATTCACCTAGTCAAAAAGTGGATCCACAGATTACTTACTCAAAGTTTATGAACAGTGTAAATTCACAACTTGATAATTTAACTACCGCCGTGGAAGTAGAAGATATATCAAAAGCTAGAGCACCTGAAGCCGCAGATCACATAGTTGGTAATTTGAATGCCAAAGTCGTTATTATTGAATATTCAGATCCAGAATGTCCTTTCTGCGCCGTTCTACATAAAACATTAAAAAATGTTTCTGCTAAATATGGTGATAAAATAGCTTGGGTTTACAGAGCATTACCACTACCAACTTTGCATGCAAAAGCAGCTTTGGAATCACACGCAGCTGAATGCGCAGGGGAACTAGGTGGAAATGAGAAATTCTGGGAATATTTGAATGAAATTTATTCCACAACTCCTTCAAATGATAGATTTGATTTGGTTCAATTACCTATAATCGCTGAATCAATAGGATTAGATGTTGATGACTTTAATGAATGTATTTCTGAAGAAAGACAGGTAGCTACACTAATAAAGAATTACCAGGAAGCCCTAGATGTAAATGCCGGCAGAATTGGTACACCATTTTCAATTGTAATTGGACCTGATGGTTCAAGAACTGTTGTTAGCGGAGCACAACCAGAAGCAAATTGGATTACATTGATTGATGAACTTTTGGCAAAATAATTTGTTATAATTTAACAAATGAAAACCGAGCGAAAAATCGTTAAAACGCGAGATGTCGACGGGGCCGCAGAAAATAGCGACAAAATAAAAACCGAACTTGATACGGCGATTGTTGAATATGAAAAAGTTAAGAAATTAATTGATTATTTCGTTCTCGGATTAATGCTGGTTGTAGTTCTCTATACTATTTACTAACTTTGCCTAATTATTCATTCTAAGCTAATCTGTTGTTTACAAAAGCAAATGAAAATTCTTAGTGGCAAAATAATAAATGAGAAAATAAAATCCAAACTTTTTCGTTTGGCAAGGAATTTAAAGGTTACGCCAAGCATTGTAATTGTTCAAATTGGAAACGATAGTGTTTCAAATATTTATATTTCTCAAAAAATTAAATTTGCAGAAGCCGTTGGTGCAAAAGCATCAGTCATAAAATTTAACGAAAAGATTTCGCAGAAAAAAATTATTGAAGAAATTAAAAAAATAAATTCTGATAAAAGTGTTCAGGGTATTATTGTACAGTTACCGATTCCTCAAAAATATAATAAAAATGAAATAATTGATGCAATTGACCCGGCCAAGGATGTTGATGGTTTAACAAGCGCAAACATTACAAAGTTGTTGAGAAATGAAGAGGGAGGTATCGTTCCGGCCACCACTCGCGGTATTTTTGAATTGTTAGATTATTACAAAATAAAAATTGCTGGCAAAAATGTTGTTATATTAGGTCGTTCTAATCTTGTTGGGCGCCCGACAGCAATTCAATTTTTAAATAACGACTCGACAGTAACTATTTGTCACAGCAAAACTAAAAATATTAAAAAAGTTATTGCTAGTGCTGATATAGTTGTATCTGCAGTAGGGAAACCGGAGTTTCTAAATAGTAATCTTTTTAGTTCAAAGCAAATTATTATAGGTGTGGGAATTTCACATAATAAAAACGGCAAATTGGTTGGGGACATAAAAACGTCCGGATTAAATGCTGCGGCAATTACGCCAGTGCCCGGCGGAATTGGACCCATGACAGTTGCTTGCTTGTTCAAAAATCTCTTTGATTCTTGTAAAAATATATAGATGCAAAAAAGTTAGGGGGATGTATAATCAGACATTATTACTAGTTAATTTAATAGTATGAATTATAAAAAAATATTTGAAAATTGGCAGTTTGCGCTAGGCGCGATAGCATCTGCGATTATGGTTGTGGCCGTATTGTTATCAGTATATTTAGTTGTTATATCAATTAATGCTGCCGGTAACGATATTTACATGAACAGTATTTCTGTAACAGGAAAAGGAGAGGTAACTGTTATACCAAATATTGCTACATTTGATTTTACTGTGACTGAAACATCTGAAGACGTTAAGTCAGCTCAGACAATGGCATCAGAAAAAATTAATAAGGCTTTGAAATATTTGAAGGATAACGGTGTAGAAGAAAAAGATTTAAAAACTGCTGGATACAGCGTTTATCCAAAAACTCAATGGATTCAGGACTCTTGTAAAAACGGATATTGCCCACAAGGTCATCAGGAAATTATTGGATATGAAATCAGCCAGACAGTTACTGTTAAAATTAGAGATACATCAAAAGCTGGTGAATTGTTATCTGGAATAGGTGCAATTAGTATTTCAAATGTTGGTGGTTTAAATTTTACAACTGACGATCCTGATTCACTTAAGGAAGAAGCTAAAATGAAGGCAATCGAAAATGCTAAAGCAAAAGCTGAGGAATTAGCAAAAAGTCTTGATATAAAACTTGGTAAAATTATTAGTTTCAGTGAAGATCAAGGATATTACCCAATGTATGACGATGGTATGGGTAATGCTTATGGAAAAGGAATGATGATGTCTGCCGAATCTTCTGTAACACCAGATGTTCCATCGGGTGAACAAGTTGTGACATACACAATTTACATTGGTTACGAAATAAAATAATTAGAATCTCCTTAATTTGACTAAAAAAGCCCTTGGTGGTACGCTATTCACATAGCCCCGAAAGGGCTTTTTTAAATAACCAAACAAAATTATGGGATTAATAAATTTCTTCAAAGACACAACAGGTGAATTAAAACACGTTAGCTGGCCATCAAAAAAACAAACAATGGTTTATACATTGCTTGTTGTAATAATTTCTTTTGCTGTATCTCTATATCTTGGATTTTTCGATTTTATTTTCGTGGATATTATCAAAAATTTCTTCGTAAAATAAAAACATGTCAAAACAACAACCAACACGAGAACGAAATTGGTATGCGATCCACACATATGCTGGATACGAAAATGCTGTAGCAAAAAACTTGGCACAAAGAATTGAATCTCTTGCTATGGAAGAGAAAATTTTTAATGTTCTTGTTCCAACAGAAAAGAAAATTAAAATAAAAGGAAACAAAAGAGTAGAAGTTGATGAAAAGATTTATCCTGGGTACGTTTTGGTCGACATGATTGTGACCGACGACTCTTGGTATGTCGTACGAAACACGCCACGTGTTACTGGTTTCGTTGGATCAGGAGTATTTCCAGTTCCATTATCAAAAAAAGAAGTTGATGATTTGTTCGGTAGAATGAAAACTGATACAGCAAAACATAAAATTGATTTGATTGCTGGTGACGTTGTGATGATTGTTGATGGCCCATTCAAGGAATTAGAAGGTCGAGTTGAAGAAATTGATGAATCTCGAGGAAAAATCAAGGTAAACGTTTCGATGTTTGGTCGAGAAACTCCTGTTGAACTTGATTTCTTGCAAGTTAAGAAAATTTAAGCTAATATCACGAAACACAAATTATGGCTAAGAAAATACAAAAAGTTATAAAAGTTCAAGCAATCGGCGGTCAAGCAAAACCAGCTCCACCTTTAGGTCCAACCTTGGGTCAGGCAGGTATTAACATTGGTGAATTTATTAACAAATTCAACACTGAAACCAAAGACAGAATGGGTGAAGTTGTTCCAACAATTATTACTGTTTTTGAAGATCGAAGTTTTAAATTGGAATACAAAACTGCACCAGCAGCAGCTCTTATTTTAAAAGCTATTGGAAAAGATAAAGGTTCCGGTGCTAATAAAACTACAAAAGCAGGCACAATTACAAAAGCTCAAATTCTTGAAATTGCAAAAAAGAAAATGGCTGATTTGAATGTTAGTTCTGTTGAAGCCGCGGCTAGAACTATAGAGGGAAGTTGCCGCTCAATGGGTGTAGAAGTTAAATAAATAATTAAAAAACCATAATACTTTTGTTCGTTCTAGTCCTCGGGATTTACCCTGCGGAGGAACTCAAAAAATATTATGGTTTTTTGGTTGCTTTAGTTTTTTTCAACAACTTGAAAGGTATATCTATAATCTCCTTCACTGGAATCTCGACTGGAAACTATTTTTGCAAAACCGGCAGCAACATAATCGGGGAATTTTGCGGGACCATCAATATCTACATCAACGATCGTCACATAAATTCTGTTAGCGTATTTCATTGCCGCCTCGTAAATACTTGCTCCGCCGATTACAAAAATTTCATTTGAATCAAGTTCACGGGCTTTTTCGATTGCCGCTTCGATTGATCCGCATACAAAGTGTCCATCCGGAACTTTGTAATTAGGATTATTTGTCACGACAATAGAGGTTCGGTTGGGAAGTGGCTTACCGCCAAATAATTCCCAAGTAACTCGACCCATAATCATCGGATGACCAGTCGTAATATTTTTAAAATATTTAAAATCCTCACTGATATGCCAAGGAATTCCACCGCCTTCTTTTCCAATGGTTCGAGAACCTTTTGCTATCGCAACAATCAAACTAATTTTTGGATTGTTTTTTGTTTCCATTTTTTTCCTTATCTAAATCGATTTTGTATTTTTCTTTCATCTCCAAGATCTGACCTTTTTTGATCATATCGTAATCTTTGTATTTCTTATTTAAGATAAAACCCTCGACAACATCTTTTTGGTGATATGTTCCTTTTGGTTTTCTAGCTGGTTCACATAATTCATGAAAAGTGATTTGGCAAAATCTTTCTCCAGGATAAAGTCTGATTGAATGAGCACTTGTATTGTTTCTGATTGGGATAATTAATTGTCCTTCATATCCCGCATCAACAATTCCAGTTAAATCAACGGAAAGACCTCGACGATTTGTTGAAGATTTAGGATACAAAACAGACATCAAATCATCTGGCCATTTGATTGATTCAAAAGTTGCAGCTAGAACGTGCTCTTCTGGTAAAAGCTCAAAATATTGGCCTTTTTCAAGCTCTACAACATCATATAAATTAGAAACATTCTCACTATTCAAATGATCAACTCGTAATGACTCTCGGCCGTTTTCGGTTAGGTGCCAGCTTTTTGGAATCATAAAAGTGTAACCAAGTCGCAAATCAACCGCGTGAGCTTGCAATTGAAATTCATCAAGAGGTGGTTTAAAAGTAATATCGCCATTTCTGATTCTTTCTAATATTTGTTTGTTTGTTAAGACTGACATATTTATTTTGATATTATTAAACCGCTAATATTTTCTAAAGGATGATATTGTTTATTAAGATTTTCAAAAATTTCGTCAAGAAGTTTTTTATCTTTCTTTTCAGCACGAGCAAAACTATTTTTTGGAAGAACTAATTTTATTGGTTCGTGATCGTGTTTTCTTTTTATAACTTCCTTCGCCCCAGCATAATGATTTTCATAAATATGAGCATTTGAAATCGAGTGAGAATAAGTTCCAACACCCACTCCTAATTTTTGTGCCAAAATATATTGAAGCAAACAAAATCCTGCAACATCAAATGGAAATCCAAGTACCATGTCATTTGATCTCACCATATTATGTAAATGTAATTTTCCACCAATAATATTTACAGTAAAAGTATAAGGACAGGGGACGTTAGCTTTTTTTGCTGCGCCTAAACCGTCTTGTCCTGGATCCCAGGTTACGACAACGGCTTGTCTTGAACTAGGTTCTTTTTCTAATAATTTTATTAATGCGGCGATTTGGTCACGGCCAAAATGTTTTCTCCATCTATATCCATAGGCGACAGTAACAACGTCTCCAGGGTTAGTAAAAGCATCCCAAATTTTTGTGTAATCGCGTAAAAAATCTTCTGGTTTTCGTGCACCACTTAAAAACCAAATTTGTTCAGCAATAATAGATTTTAGTGGAATTTTTCGTAGAGTTTGTAGGGGGAAGCCATCTTTTTCTGGATCAATCGAGAAATGAATTCCCGGCAAAACTGAACATTCCATTTTAGTTCTCTCGGAATATTCTTTGATCCCATTCGTCATTATGTCTTTCAGGATTTTCTGATAAATTTGATCAAATTTTGTCATATAAAAAAGATTATAACACTTAAAAATAATTAAATAAGATTAAAATAATTTTAAAATCTTATATAATGTTGAATATGACAAATTACCCGTATTTACCAGAAGGGCGTCAAATTTTTTATGTCCCAATAACTGACAAATTTATGGCTTTGGCCAAGGAAACCGCCATGAAAGAATCAACAGATTTTGGTCAACCGACAGGCTCAGTAGTAGCAAAAGACGGGCAGATATTGGGTAAGGCCGCTAACCGTGCTCCATTGGGCCATATAAAGCTTTTAAATGAATGGCACAAGCGTGGGTGGTGTATTAGACGTCTCCTTAAAATAAAGACTGGTACGAAGTATTGGGCTTGTCCTGGGTGTGCCAAATATTCTGATCACAGTGAACAGAGAGCTATAAAAGATGCCATAAAGAACGGCAAAAACCCGATCGACGCCGATTTGTATTTGTGGGGACATTGGTGGTGTTGTAAACCCTGCTGGGACAAAATTATTGGGGCCAACATAAAAAATGTTTATCTTTTGGATACGAGCGAAAAGGAATTTAAGAGATAGTATTATTAATATATGGAATTAAAAAATAAAAACATAGTTATCGTGGGCGGGGGGATCGGTGGACTAGCCACGGCGGCTTTATTGGCCAAGGACGGTAACAAGGTCACTATTTTAGAGAAAAATATTATGTTAGGTGGTAGGGCGAGAAAATATATTGTTGATGGATATATATTTGATATGGGACCATCGTGGTACATGATGCCGGATGTTTTTGAAAATCTTTTTAAAAAACTCGACAAAAATATTTTAGATTATCTAGATTTGAGGAAGTTAGATGTTCACTACAAAGTTTTTTATGATAACGGAAATAGTTATTTAATCACCAATAACATCGAAGATATAAAAGAACAGTTTGAAAAAGTGGAAAGTGGTTCCGGTGGAAAGTTAGAAAAATATTTAAAAAAAGCAAAAAAACTTTATGACCTTTCCATGGATAAAATGGTTTATTTTAGTTACAAAAGACTGAAACCATTATTTAATATTAAATTTTTATTAAAACTCCCATTATTAGATTTTATTAAATCGTTTCATAAAGATGTTTCTTTTTATTTCAAAAATCCTGAATTACAAAAAATAATTGAATTCACGACAGTTTTTCTTGGGGGTTCTCCATATAATACGCCCGCCTTTTATGAATTAATTTCACATACGGATTTTAATCAAGGCATATATTATCCGATGGGCGGAATCCATGAGGTTGTTAAAGCTCTAGAAAAAATTTGTGTTGAATTTGGTGTTAATATAAAAACAAATTGTGCTGTAACAAAAATCAATGTAGTAAATGGAAAAGCAAAATCTGTTTTTTGCGGGAACGATGAATATTCATCAGATATCATCGTGTGTAACGCGGATTATCATTTTGTAGAAACTCAGTTGTTAGAAAAAGAATGGCAGACTCACGATGAGTCATTTTGGTCAAAGAGGGTATTATCACCATCGGGTTTTATTATTTATCTTGGTTTAGATAAGAAACTTGAAAAATTTGAACATCATAATTTATATTTCAACAATTCTTGGGAAAAAAGTTTTGAAAAAGTTTACAAGAATCCAAAGTGGCCAGAAAATCCATCATATTATGTTCATGTTCCTTCAAAGACCGATCCTTCTGTTTCGCCAGTAGGTCACGAAACAGTAATGATACTTGTACCAGTTGCGGCAGGATTAATTGATGACGATTCAACACGGGAAGAGGAGACAAATAAAATTATTTCTCATTTGGAAAATCTTATTGGAGAAGATATAAAAAATCATATTAAAATAAAGAGAGTTTACTCACATCGTGACTTTATTTCTGATTACAATGCCTATAAAGGATCGGCATTTGGTATCGCACATACGCTTTTCCAAACAGCAATGTTTCGACCAAAAAATTTCAGTAAAAAAGTTGATAATCTCTATTTCGTTGGCCAGTATACAAACCCTGGTGTTGGAATGCCTACTACTTTGATTTCAGCACAGATTGTTGCTAATCTGATTTTTGACAATGATTCAAAAAAATATACAACCTAATTCAGATTCAATAAAAAAATCAAGCAAAACCTTCTACATCTCGTCGTTGTTTTTCCCAAAAAAAATAAGAAAAGATGTTTACTCTTTGTATACATTTCTTAGAATTTCTGATGATTATGTTGATTCAAGTCCGCCCGATTATGAATCATTTAGTAAATTGAAAAATGCCACAATTAATAGTTTGTCCGGCCAACAATCCGGCATTGCACATATCGATTCATTTGCAGAGCTGATAAATAGAAGAAAAATTGATCATTCTTTTGTTATGGAATATTTTAAGTCCCAAGACATTGACCTTTTCAAAAGGTCATACGAATCATATGAAGAGCTTTGTAAATTTGTTTATGGCGTGGCTGATGTTATTGGTATTTTTATGTCATATGTCATGTGTTTACCGGAAAATGCTTTTGATGGGGCAAAGAAAATGGGCCACGCAATGCAACTTGTAAATATTATTCGAGACATTTCTGAAGACGAAACATCCGGCAAAGTTTTTCTACCCATAGATGAATTGGATAAATTTAATTTACCAAAAATCATTACAGAAGAGGTGTCCAACAATCAGAATAGCGAATTTATTTCTTTCATTCGTTTTCAGCTTGATCGATCAAAAAGTATTTTACATGAGAGCAAGGAATCTATATCATATATTCCAAGACGACTTAAACTATCCATTAAAATAGTTGCAAATATATATGAAAGTATTATAGATGAAATCTATAAGGACCCGACAATTATATTTAGAAAAAAAGTTAAGCCATCAATTTTTAAAATTATATTAATTTCCCTAAAACAAACAATCATATGGATGAGTCGTATTTAAAACAAATTTCTAGGATTAAAAAAGAAATTGATCGGGCTATTAAAAAATTTATCTCTCATAAAAAACATGAGTACAGTTATTGTGGTGAGACGCAGAGAAAAGCGATAGATAGATTGGGGGAGTTTGCAACTAGGGGTAAAAGTATCAGGGGTACTCTTTTTGTTTATACAGCCGAGCGACTCGGATTCCAAGATAAAGATAGACTACTTAATTTTGCTGTAGCCATGGAAATTGCCCATTCCGCGCTTCTCATACATGACGACATTATGGACGACGATCTTTTTCGCCGAGGCAAACCATCAATTCACGCACAGTATATTAATGATATTAAAAAAAGCGTTAAAGATAATGAAGTGCAAACAGCGAAATCGATAGCCATTTCTGTTGGTGATATGGCATTTTTTATGGCTTTTCAATTATTTAACTCTGCTGTTTCTGGTTTAAAAAATGGAGAACATATAATTAAAAAACTATTGAACGACTATTCTCAGACTGGGTTAGGTCAAATCGATGATGTTTTTTTTGGTGCTTCAAATATAGAGCCAAATTCAAGTAACATATTAAAAATATATTTATATAAAACAGCAAGGTACACATTTTCAATGCCGTTGGTGATGGCTTCTTTATTTAATGATTCTTCGACGAAAGTAACCTCAGACTTTGATAGAATTGGTGAGGATATTGGCATTGTTTTTCAAATAGTTGATGATGAGATTGGTATATTTGGAGAAAAAAAAGAGATAGGCAAGACAGCCGGTATTGATATCAGTAGAAATACAAAAAATTTAATTCGATATTTCTTATATAAAAAAATTCCAAAGTCAAAAAAGAAAATTCTAGACAGTATTTTTGGAAAAGATAATTTAAGTGTGGATGATTTGGGTAAAATCAGATCTCTTTTTAGAGAGTTTGGAGTCAAAACAGAAATTGATAAAATCAAAGAAAAGTATATAAAAAAAGCTAATAATAGAATAAAAAATCTGGCGACAGGGGAAGATATCAAAAATTCATTAGTGGAATTGCTGGTGTATGTAACAAATAGAAAATCATGAAAATAGAATATTTTATTTTTAATATAATAGTTTTTTTAGGACCAATATTGGCCTTACTGTTCCTGCCCGAGAGAGCAAAAGAATTAAATCGAAAACCAATGTTTTTATCAATTCTTTGCGCTTTTATTTTTTTTGTAATTTGGGATGAGCTAGTAATAAATTATTTTTGGTCTTTTAATCAAAAATATATAAGCGGTTTTTTGATCGGCAGGATTCCTATAGAGGAAGTTTTATTTTTTATTTCGGTACCATTTGCTTGCTTGTTTTTGTGGGTTAACTATAAAAAACTTTTTGTTGAAATAAAAGAAATAAAATTTTTTAAGAATCCACTTTTTCTGTTACTTATTTTAGTAGGCGCTGCGTTCTCATTATTTATCGGTAAAATATATTCTGGCGTTGTTTTATCAGTTTTCTTTTTAGTAATCGTCGTCGATTCAATATTAAAAACAAAACTTTTTTTACAAAAACATTTTTTGATTTTTATATTTGGAGTTGTAAATATTTTAACTTTTATATTCAATCTTTATCTTACAGCAAGACCAGTTGTGATTTACAATACCTTTTTGAAGACAAACATTAATATAATAAGTATCCCAATTGAAGATTTTATTTATGGAATGGCATTAATATCGATTGTTATTATTATTTATGAAAAATTGAATAATCGCCATAAAAGCAACATTATTATTTCGTGATAAGCTTTATATAAATGAAAGACAAAAAAATAGAAAATCTAATAAAGGAAGAAACACGGCGCCAGAAAAAAGTAATAAATCTTATTGCTTCTGAAAATTATGTTTCAAAGGACGTTTTGTCAGCCCTCGGTTCAGTTTTAACCAATAAATACTCAGAAGGTTATCCGCGAAAGAGATATTATGGTGGAAATTCTGTAATTGATTCTGTTGAGGAAGTTTGTCAGGCTCGTGCGTTAAAACTTTTTGGACTAAGTAAAGATAAATGGGCAGTGAATGTACAATCTCTTTCTGGATCACCAGCAAATTTTGCCGTTTACTTTGCTCTTGTTCCGATCGGTGGCACAACCGCTGATGGTTTTATAAAACCACGTGGAAAGATTATGGGTATGTCACTAGACCATGGCGGGCATTTAACTCATGGGCAAAAAGTTTCAGCGACTGGCACATTTTGGAATTCAGTTCTATATGGCGTTGATCAAAAAACTGAAACAATAGATTATGAGTTACTAAAAGAGTTGGCACAAAAAGAAAAACCAAATTTAATTGTTTCTGGTTATACCGCTTATCCAAGAAAAATTGATTGGAAAAAGATGAGGGAAGTAGCTGATTCATGCGGCGCCATTTTAATGGTCGATATGTCACATATCGCAGGGCTTGTTGCGGGAAAAGTTTATCCATCTCCATTTGAATATGCTGATGTTGTAACAACGACAACTCATAAAACTCTACGTGGACCAAGATCAGCATTAATTTTTAGTAAAATTGATGAAAGAGAATTTCCAAAAAAAATTAACAAAGCAATTTTTCCGGGTCTTCAAGGCGGACCACATAATAACCAAATCGCCGCTGTGGCAGTAGCGCTTTGTGAAGCCGCTTCTCCTACATTTAAAAAATATGCAAAACAAGTTGTAAAAAATGCCAATATATTGGCCACAGAATTAAAGAAATTTGGTTGGAGAATTATTTCAGGCGGAACAGACAGTCATTTGGTTTTAATTGATGTTTGGAATGGTGGTGCGAAAAATGAAAAGGGAGCCGGTGGATTAACCGGAAAAGAGGCTGAATCTTTATTAGAAAAGGCTGGAATTATTGTAAACAAAAATGCAATTCCATTTGATACACGTTCTCCATTTGATCCGTCGGGAATTAGAATTGGTTCGGCAGCAGAAACTACACGCGGTAAAAAAGAAAAAGATTTCAAAATCATTGCTGAAAAGATTGATAAAATTTTAAGAAACAGGTAGAGTGTCGAAAGAAGAAAGTAAATTCAAGGAGAAAATTATGTCACAAAAAGGTAAATTCTTTGTATTCGATGGGCCAGAAGGATCTGGTAAATCGACAGTTTTAAAGCGACTAAAAGCAGAGTTTGGCGACAAAATTGTCACAACTAGAGAGCCCGGCGGTTCGCCGTATGCTGAGGATCTGCGGCCAGCTATTTTGACTTGGCCTAATGCAAAAAATGCGAGTGCCAAGACTTTGGCGACAATGTTCTGGGCAACAAGATGTGATCATGTTGAGAAAACAATTGCACCTGCGGTTGATGCTGGACTAATGGCTGCTACCGATCGTTTTGATTCGGCGACATTCGCCATCGAGATTTATGGATATGAAGCAGAAGAACTGAGAGAAACTTTCTTTACTTTCAGAAACTTCATTATTGGTGACTATAAGCCAGATCTTTATATCTTTTTTGATGTTGATGTACAAGTTGCACTTGCCAGAAAAAAAGAGGGCAAGCAAGATCTGAACCATCTCGACGAAAAGCCGATTGAATTTCACGAAAGAGTCCGTGAAGGATTTCGTGAGTTCATGAAACTTGTCCCGAGCATAACGATCGATGCCAGTCGTACACCTGACGAAGTTTACGAAGAGGTCGTCCGAATTTTGGGCCTCAGATAAGTCTTCTTTTTACACTAAAGGCCGAGGGAAATCTCTCGGCTTTTATTTTTTATATTTGATATGATGTTTGTATGAAAATAAAGATCAAGAGGTTGAATAAAGACGCAAAATTACCAACATATGCGCACCCAGGGGACGTTGGTATGGATTTATATTCTCTTGAAGATTATGAGTTAAAACCAATGGAAAGAAGGATTTTCCCGGTAGGTTTTGCAATGGAATTTGATAATAATTTTGCAGCAATCATAAAAGATAAAAGTGGTTTACCCAAAAAGGCTGGATTACATACGATGGGTGGAGTTTTCGATCCTGGTTATCGTGGTGAATACAATGTTAATTTAATTAATCTTGGTAACGAGTCATACAAGATTGAAAAAGGTGATAAAATAGCACAATTAGTGATATATCCAGTAGTTATTCCAGAACTTGAAGAAGTTTCTGAATTAAATGATTCAAGTCGTGGTGAAGGGTGTTTTGGTTCAACAGGACGAAAATAAAATTATGAAAAATACGATAAAACAATTAATTGAAAAAGCTTTAACTGAAAAAGTTGATTTTGTCGTTGAACATCCAGCAGATTTGAAGTTCGGAGATTATTCTACAAACGTCGCACTAATTTTGGCTCAAAAAAATAAGGGCAATCCACGACAAATTGCAGAAGAGATTTTGGCAAAATTAAATGAATCAAAAAATGAGGAGATAGAAAAAATCGAAATAGCTGGTCCAGGGTTTATTAATTTTTTCTTAAGTCGATCATTTTTCAAGAAGTCAGTTCAACAAGTTTTGAATGGCGAAATACATTATGGTCGTAACAAAGATTTGGCCGGAAAAAATATTATTGTTGAATTTACAGATCCAAATCCGTTCAAACCTCTTCATATCGGGCATTTAATGTCTAATTCTATCGGCGAATCAATTGCAAGAATTTTGGAGTGGAATGGAGCAACTGTAACTCGCGTTTGTTACCAGGGTGATGTTGGTTTGCATGTGGCAAAAGCTTTGTGGGGAATAAAACAAAATATTTCCGAAATGCCAAAAGATTCTGCAACAATTGTTGAAAAAACTGATTATTTGGGAAAAGTCTATGCCTTTGGTGCAAGTAAATATGAGGAAGACGAAACTGCTAAAGCAGAAATAAATGAAATAAATAAAAAAGTTTATTATCTTTTTGATGAACAAAAACAGAACGATGATCCTGAAATAAAAGCTTTGTACGACAAAGGTCGCGAATGGAGTTTGTGGCATTTCAATGATATGTACGAAAAATTGGGTTCAACTTTCGCTCAATTAATTTTTGAACATGAAATGGCAAAGTCGGGAAGTGAAATTGTTAGAACAAATATTCCTAATGTTTTTGAATTAAGTGACGGTGCTATTGTTTATCACGGAGAAAAAGACGGTTTGCACACGCGAGTTTTTATCACATCTGCTGGTTTGCCAGCTTATGAAGCAAAAGATATTGGTCTTGCATATTACAAAGAGGATGTTTTGCAGAAAAAATTTGGAAAGTTCGATGCTTCAATAATTGTTACGGCCAGTGAACAAAAAGAATATTACAAAGTAATTTTGGCTGCACTAAAAAAACTTCGACCAGAAATTTCCTCAAAAACTTTGCATATTACACACGGCATGATGCGTTTTGCCGAAGGCAAGATGTCGTCGAGAAAGGGAAATGTCATAACTGGTGATTCTTTACTACAAGAAATAGAAGAAACTGTCGCAGAAAAAATTAAAGACAGAAATTTTGGAGAGCAAGATGCTGCAGATGTAAAAACAATTATTTCTGTGGGCGCTTTAAAATATTCAATATTAAAACAAGCAATCGGACGCGATATTATTTTTGATAAAGACGCCGCGGTTTCTTTTGAAGGGGACTCTGGCCCATATTTGCAATACACATATGTTCGAACAAAATCTATTATTGATTCGGCAAAAGAAAAGGAGATAGAATTTGTTGAAACTACTGAACCCGAAGGCTGGCAAACGACAAATATTGAAAAATTACTTTATCGTTTTCCAGAGGAAGTTAAAAATGCTTATTCAGGCGGACTTTCACCACAAGACATTACAACGTTGCTGACAAAGATTTGTAGTGAATTTAATTCATTCTACGCACAAAATATGATTCTTGATGGTGGGCCAAATGAAGCTTATAAGGTGGCTATAACAAAGGCCGTAATGCATGTTATTCAAAACGGTCTAAAAGTGTTAGGTATAAAGGTTCCTAGTCGAATGTAGATTTTATTAAAAGTTTATTTCAAGCCAAAATCAAGCGTTTTTAAGCTTGATTTTGTGATAAGATATCTTTATATTTACTAAAAATTTATGAATAATGACGATACAAATAAAAGCCCGTTTGCTTTAGAAGAAGAGAAGGTTTTAAATTTCTGGAAAGAAAATAAAATTTTTGAAAAGACCTTGGCGAAATCTTCACCAAAAGGTGATTATGTTTTTTACGACGGCCCTCCTTTTGCCACAGGACTTCCTCATTATGGGCATATTTTGGCTGGAACAATGAAAGATGTTATTCCAAGATATGAGACGATGCGCGGGTATCACGTTGACCGCAGATGGGGATGGGATTGTCATGGTTTGCCAATTGAAAAATTGGTTCAAGAAGAAAATAATCTTCGAACAAAAAAAGATATCGAGAATTTTGGCATAAAAGCTTTTAGTAAAGCCGCAAAGGATAGTGTGTTTCGATATGATAGAGAGTGGAAAGAAATTGTTCCAAGAACCGGCCGTTTTATTGACATGGAAAATCAATACACCACCATGTCTTCTAATTTTATGGAATCGGTTTGGTGGGCTTTTAGTGAATTACAGAAAAAAGGTTTGGTTTATGAAGATTTTAAAGTGATGCAGATTTCTCCGCTACTTGAAACGCCCCTTTCAAACTTTGAAGTAAATTCCGGTTACAAAGATATCACCGATATTTCGGTTTATGTAAAATTTGCTTTGGAAGGAGAGGAAAATACTTATTTGTTAGCTTGGACGACCACACCTTGGACGCTTTTCGGTAATGTTGCCTTGGCAGTCGGTGAAAATATTGAATATGTAAAAGTAAAAGTTGAAAATGATATTTTGATTTTGGCGAAAAGTAGATTGGCATCGACTTTGAAAGATAAAAGTTTTGAAGAGATTGAAACAATAAATGGAAGTGATCTTGTTGGTAAAAAATATCGTCCATTATTTGATTATTATTCAAATAAAACTGATTTACTAAATCGTGAAAACGGTTGGAAAATATATTCAGGCAGTTTCGTTACAACTGAAGACGGCACGGGAATTGTACACATTGCCCCAGGATTTGGTGAAGATGACCTTGTTCTTGGTCAAAAAAATAAATTACCATTTGTACAACACGTAAATATTGATGGCTCTATAAAGCCAGAAATTACAGGATTTGCCGGTTTACAGGCAAAGCCCAAAGAAGACCCAACTGCAACTGACGTTTTAGTTATTAAAAGGCTAGCGGCTGATGGAACTCTTTTTGCAAAGGAAAAAATTGTGCACTCGTATCCTCATTGTTGGAGAACAGATGCGCCGCTTTTGAATTTTGCACTTTCTTCTTGGTTTATAAAAGTTACAAATTATAATCAAAAAATGGTTGCCCTGAACAAGAAAGTTCATTGGGTTCCACAAAATATTGGAGAAAAACGTTTTGGAAATTGGCTAGAAAATGTAAAAGATTGGGGAGTTTCTAGATCTCGTTATTGGGGAACGCCAATGCCAATTTGGAAATCAGAAGATTCAACTGAAATAGAATTTTTAGGTTCAATCAAAGATATAAAAGATAGAACAAAAAGTTCAAATACATTTTATTTGATGCGACACGGTGAGGCAGATCATAATGTCGGTCGCTTTTTAAATTCTGATAATTCTAAACCTGTTCACTTAACCGAAAAAGGAAAAAAACAAGCTCTAGATGCTGCAAGTAAATTTGTGGGTAAGGAAATTGATTTTGTTTATTGTTCACCGCTCATTCGAACACGTGAGACTGCTGATATTTTGATGAAGGAATTAAATATTTCGGCTGATAAATTAATTATTGATGATAGATTAAAAGAAACACAGTCTGGAATTTTGAATGGAAAAGCTTTTGAAGAGTATGATCTAACTTATAAAAGTTTTCTAGATAAGTTTTATGAAAAACCTGAAGGCGGTGAAAATTTAACTGATATTAAAAAAAGAATCGGTGATTTTATTTATGAGATAAATAAAAAACATAGTGACAAAAATATCCTTGTTGTAAGCCATGAATATCCAATATGGATGTTAATGTCACTAAACGAGGGTCTTGATAACAAAGCCGCTGCAAAAATAAAAGAAGAATCTTCTGATCTTGTCCCAACGGGCAGTGTTACTGAATTTAACTTTGCTCCGATTCCTCACGATGACGAATATATTTTGGATCTTCATCGTCCATATATTGATGAAATTACTTTTACTAAAAACGGAAAGCTAATGAAGAGAATTCCGGAAGTTTTTGATACTTGGTTTGATTCTGGATCAATGCCATTTGCTGTTCCTCATTATCCTTTTGAAAAAACAATGGAACCGGCTGTTGGTTTTTCAGGATTGTTTAAAACACGTCAAAAATTTCCTGCAGATTTTATTGCAGAAGGACTTGATCAGACTCGTGGTTGGTTTTACACACTGCTCGCTTTGAACACCGCGTTGTTTGGAAAAGCCCCATACAAAAATGTTGTGGTGAATGGATTAGTTTTGGCTGAAGACGGACAAAAAATGTCGAAAAGATTGAAAAATTATCCAGAGCCAAGTTTGATTTTCAACAAATATGGCGCTGATCCAATGCGATACTACATGCTATCTTCTGGAATTGTTCAGGCCGAACCACTTAGTTTTTCTGAAAAGGGGGTTGATGAAGTTTACAAAAAAATTATTTCACGGCTGTTAAATGTTGTTGCGTTTTACGATTTGTACAAGGATCAAAATTCCGTGGCGCCTGTAACAAAAACTGAGTCGTCAAATGTTCTTGATAAATGGATTATTGCAAGATTAAATCAAGTTCTAAAAGAGACAACAGATGCAATGGAAATTTACGAGTTAAATACTGCGTGTCGAACTTTCTTTGATTTTGTTGATGATTTATCGACTTGGTATGTTCGTCGTTCACGTGACCGATTTAAAAACGAAAATAGCGAAGATCGCGAATTTGCAATTCAGACGACATTTTATGTTTTGAACGAATTCGCTAAAATAATGGCTCCATTTATGCCTTTTACCGCTGAAATGATTTATCAAAGAATAAATAATATAAATTTTACTGACCAAAATCGCAGCGTTCATTTAGAATCTTGGCCAGAAATAAAAGATGTTGATCAAAAACTTCTAGGTGAAATGGCGAACGTTAGAAATCTCGTCAGTATTTCTTTACTAGAACGGGATAAGTTTGGAATTAAAGTTAGACAACCCCTACGAACTCTAAAAATAAATATTCCCTCAACTGAAATCAGTGCAGATTTAATTGAACTTATAAAAGACGAAGTTAATGTTAAGGAAATTATTTCCGACCAAACATTAGGAGAACAAAAAGTTCAACTTGATACTGTAATTGATGCGGAATTAAAACAAGAAGGGACTCTGCGCGAGTTAGTTCGATTTATTCAAAGCTTGAGGAAAGAAAAGAAACTTGTTCCAAATGATAAAATTATTTTATCAGTTGAAACTGGCGGACGTGGTGTTGAATTTATTAATAAATTTTCAAATCAAATTTCGGAATCTGTGCGGGCGACAAAAATAACCATTGAGAGAAATGATGGGGCCATTCTTGAGACGGAAGGATTTTCATTTAAAATCTCGATTAATTAAATTAAAAAGTTAGTTAATGCATCATATTCACAGAACAAAAGCTTTTGTTTTGAAAAGTTTCCAAACAAGGGAAGCAGACAGCAGTATTATTTTGCTAACTGAAGAATTCGGAGTTATTAGGGCAACTGCTCAGGGCGCCAGAAAAATGGAGTCCAAGATGAGACAATCTATTCAGGATTTTTCTCTAGTCAATGTTGCATTAGTTTCTGGCCGCACAGGTTGGAGATTGGTTAACGCAGGTTTTGTAAAAAACTTTTATACCGATATGGTTAATGAGGATCTTCGTGAATCTGTTTGTAGAGTATTTAGTTTGATTAATCGTCTAATTGCCGGCGAAGTAAAGGATGAAGTAATCTATACCGAAACGGCACGTTTTTTAGATTTTTCTTTAGAAAATCAGGATAAATTTAATAATCAAAATGATATATTATCTTTCGAAGCAATTTTTTCTGCCGCTATTTTGTATCATTTAGGATACTTGAAACAGACTAAAGATATAGAATTTTATTTAAAAAATCAGCTAGATTTTGAATTAATTTTAAAGTTAAGCCAAAATATTGTTTTTTCTCAAAAAGGCATGATTGTGGAAATAAATAGGGCAATTCGCGATAGTCATTTATAATAGTGTTATAATTATTTTGAATGAATTACTTTGATAAAAAAGAAACCAATCGAATAGAAAAACTTGAAAATAAATTGTTTTCAAAGAATCAGTCTTTTGATACAGATGAACGTTCTGAATTCGATGTGAAAAAATATGAAGAAATGCCAGATTGGAAGGATGGGGATTTACTAGATAACTCGTCTTCTGAATCTTTTCCAATTAACAAACAAAAAACTGGAATATTTTGGACAGTCTTGGTTGTCGCAATATTATTTTTCCTCGGTTCTTTAGGATTTGCAGCTTATATGTTTATAGGGGGAGAACAAATAATTTCAACCGACGATATTAATATTGATATAGTTGGTCCGGTTTCTGTCGGTGGGGGGGATCAGTTGTCTATAGATGTTGTTGTTCAAAACAATAGTCAAATAAATATGGAGTCAACTAATTTGGCTATTGAATATCCTGAAGGAACAAAATCTAGTGACTTAAAGAATGACTTAAGACGAGGTCGCATCGAAATTGGTGATCTATCAGCTGGGTCTGTCATAAAGAAAACTCTTGATATGGCTTTTTTTGGTGAAAATGGAGAGACAAAATCTGTAGATGTAAATGTCGAGTATCGAACACCCGGGTCAGTCGTATTGTTGAGTAAAACAAAAACTTTTACAATCACACTTAGTGTTTCGCCAGTACAGATACTTGTTACTGCGCTAGATAAAATCTCTTCTGGCCAAACCATGGATTTTAATTTGGAAATCAAATCAAATTCCGAAAGACCAATAAATAATTTGCTAGTTATCGCTGAATATCCTTTTGGTTTCAAATATGAGAAGGCAAATATCGCGCCAACTTATGGAAATAATGTTTGGGAATTTGGTGAATTTAATCCGACCGATGTCAAAAACATAAAAATATCGGGCCAACTTCAAGCCCAAGATAATGAGGAGAGGGCTTTTAAATTTTCGGCTGGGACACCAAAATCTGATAATAAAGAGGAAATTGACATAACCCTTACCAATGTCAGACACGTTGTTTTGCTTGAAAAACCATTTATTGGTCTTGATTTGGCTATAAATGGTTCAAGTGAGCCGATCGCGGTCGTAGAGAGTGGAGATGAAATAAATTACATCCTAACGTTTTCTAATAATACTAATAATGTCGTGCGTGATGTTGAGGCTAAACTATATCTAGAAGGGAAAGTCTTGGATAAGGGTAAGATTTTAGTAACAAGTGGATTTTATGATTCATATACAAACTTGATTTCATACACAAAGAATACCCTAGAAAAATTATCTTCTGTTCCTCCTAGAAGCAGTATCCCGATTTCAGATAAGTTAGAAACATATGATTTATCTGTAAATAATAAAAGTTTAGTTAATCCGGAAGTTAGAATATCTGCAATTGTAACTGGTCTTAGAACTTCAGAATCGGGAGTCGACGAAAAAATAGAAGAGAGAGATTTTGTAACTATAAAAATACTTTCTGATTTGGTTTTTGACTCAAAAACTTCATATAATTCTCAGTATACAAAAACCGCTAGCTTCATTGATTCCGGACCTGTTCCGCCAAAGGTTGAACAAGAAACTTTGTACACGGCAACTTGGGAAATTTTAAATAGTACAAATGACGTAGAAACTACAAAGGTAATTGGGCTGCTGCCAACATATGTAACGTGGACAGGAAATGTTTATCCAATAAGTGAAGATATTACCTACGATTCAACCTCGCGAAGAATAATTTGGAGTCCTGGAAGAATTAGTGCCGGAACTGGCCATAGTGCTCCTAGCCGTTCAGTCAGTTTTCAATTAAAAATTCGCCCAAGTATAAGTCAAATTGGTTATACTCCAGATCTGGTTAATAGTATTTCCGTTTCTTCTTTTGATGCCTTTGCAAAGACAAAAATTGAATTACCTGGAGAGGTAACGAATACATTACTTGTTGGTAGAAATGCTTTCGATAAACACGGAGATGTGGTTCAATAGTGGAATATGAAAGAAAAAGATAACACAATGGAAAAGATAATCTCTCTCTGCAAAAGAAGGGGATTTGTTTATCAGGGGTCAGAAATTTACGGTGGCTTGGCCGGTACCTGGGATTATGGACCATTTGGTGTTGTTTTGAAGAAAAATATAGAAAATATTTGGTGGAAGAGGTTTGTTTTAGACCGCGATGACATGTATCCGGTTGATGCCGCTATTTTAATGAATCAAAATGTTTGGAAAGCCTCTGGCCACGTCGATGGATTTTCAGATCCACTGGTAGAAGATATAAAAACAAAAAAACGATTTCGAGCGGACCATTTATTAGAAGATGCCGGTATTTCGGTAAAGGGAATGAAACTTTCTGATATGAATTCAAAAATTCAGGAACTAAAACTGAAAAGCCCAGACGGTAATGCCCTTGGCGAGGTAAAACAATTTAATATGATGCTTCAAACTCATATCGGTGCTACCGAAGACGAAGCGGCAATTTCATATTTACGACCCGAAACAGCTGGTGGAATGTTTGTTAATTTTAAAAATGTCTTGGATTCTTTTCACCCAAAATTACCATTTGGTCTTGCACAAATTGGTAAAGCCTTTAGAAATGAAATCGCCCCAAGAGATTTTCTTTTCCGTGTTAGAGAATTTGAACAAATGGAAATTGAATATTTTATTAATCCAAATAATTGGGAAAAGATTTTTGATGATTTTACAGAGCAGGTTATCGAATTTACAAAAGATCTTGGCCTAGATCAGAAAAAAGTTCACAAATTAGAGGTTGATCCGGCAGATCGTGCTCATTATTCAAAGAGAACAATCGATTTTGAATTTGATTATCCTTTTGGCAGAAAAGAATTGTACGGCTTGGCTTATAGAACCAATTTTGATCTTTCGGCACATGCCGCTGCAAGTAAAGTTTCTCTTGAATATTTTGATGAAGAAACAAAAGAAAAATTTCTCCCACACGTTATTGAACCATCCGTTGGAATTGGCAGATTAATTTTGGCGATTTTGACCGATGCATACAAGGAAGACGAACTTGGTGGTGAAGCGAGAGAGTATTTAAAACTTTCACCAAAAGTTGCTCCTGTTATTGTTGCTGTATTTCCTTTGATGAAGAATAAACCACAATTAGTTGAGCGTGCAAAGGAAGTTCATTTAATGATTAAAAAACAAATTAATTCAGTCATCGCGGGAATTGGTGGGCAAGTTATATATGATGAGGCAGGTAGTATCGGCAAGCGCTATCGAAAACAAGATGAAATTGGTACTCCATTTTGTATAACAATTGATTTTGATACGATTGAAAAAGATGATTCGGTTACAATTCGTGATCGAGATACTGGTGAACAGGAAAGAGTGAAACAAGACGATATTTTGAGTTTCTTAAAGAAAAAGTTAAACTAACTTCTAACTTATGAAATATAAAAAGAAAATTTTACCAAACGGTTTAAGAATTATTACTGTTCCAATGAAGGAATCACAAACAGCCATGGTGATGGTTCTTGTCGAGGCTGGTTCAGAATATGAAGAGAAAAAGATTAACGGTCTATCGCATTTTCTGGAACATATGTGTTTCAAGGGGACAAAAAATCGTACTGGAGAGCAAATCAATTATGAATTAGCTTCTTTAGGAGCGAAAGATAACGCTTTCACTGGGGACGTTCGAACAGGTTATTATGCAAAGGCTAGATACGAAAAAATAAATAATTTAATTGATATTGTCTCAGATATTTATTTAAATTCTATTTTTCCTGAAAAAGATATTGAAACAGAGAGGGGAGTAATTTTGGAAGAAATGAATATGTATGAAGATATTCCGATGAGAAAGATTTTTGAAGTCTATTCGGAATTACTTTTCGGTGATCAGCCTGCTGGTCGAAAAATTGGTGGAACAACAGAAAATATAAAATCCTTTAAAAGAAATGATTTTGTTAACTATCATGATAAACATTATGTTCCTCAGAAAACTGTTGTAGTTGTGTCAGGTAAAATTAATGAACAAAGTGTAATTAAAGAAATTCAAAAGAAATTTGGTTCTATAAAGAAAAAGCCGATTGTAAAAAAACAGAAAACAATTATTGACCAAAAAAATCCACAAATAAAGGTTTTAAATAAGAAAATTGATCAGACACACATGATAATCAGTTTTCGTTCCTATAATCTTCATGATAAAAGAAATCCAATAATGGACCTGGCGACAACAATTTTGGGTTCCGGAATGAGTTCTAGATTATTTAAAAAAATGCGTGACGAATTGGGAATTTGTTATTACGTTAATGCATTTAATGACACATCAATTGATTACGGAAATTTTCTAGTCAGAATTGGAGCAACAAATAATCGTGCCGTGGAAGCAATAAAAGTAATAATTGATGAATTTAAAAAACTTCGTGATGAAAAAGTTTCTGAAAAAGAATTGGTAAAAGCCAAAGACATTATTTTGGGTAATCTGGCGACCGGTTTAGAAACATCTGAAGATTGGACAGACTATTACGGGGAACAGGAAGTCCTTCATGAAAAGATTCAGTCTCCTGATGAATATGCAAAGAAAATTAAGTCAGTCACCTCCACACAAATTCAGAGAGTAATGAAAGATATTATCAAAAATAGCGGTCTAAATCTTGCTATTATTGGTCCGCAGGAGAACCCAGATCATTTTTTAAACTTATTAAAAGTCTAAAATAACTTGTAAATTACTGGATAATACGCCTTAAACGTTGTATATTATTCCTAAATGAAAGAAAATGATCAATCAGCAAATATAACTATTTCAACCGCCACAATGTTTAGGTTTGTTATCGTGATTCTGTTTTTTTGGCTTTTGTTTGTTATTAATGATCTAATTTTAGCTTTACTTGCGTCAATTGTTATTGCATCAGCTATTGAGCCTGGTACAAAATGGTTTGTAAGCAAAAGAGTTCCACGTCCAATTGCCGTTTTGTTTATTTATATATTTGTAATTTTGATTTTTGCTGCGATCTTTTATTTCTTTGTTCCTACTCTTATCCAAGATTTTAATAACGTTATAATTAGTTTGCCAAACTATATTAAATCTCTGACAACTAGCGCTGGAAACTTTACAGGTTTTGGTAATCATACGGCCCTTAACACGCTATTGGATAATTTAACTAATAATTCGACAGGCGCTTTGATTAGTAAAATTGGCGGCAGTTTGTCAGGAGCAACTGTTGGTTTCTTTAACACAGCAAGTACGGTGTTTGGTGGTATTCTCAGTTTCATGTTGATCATGATTATGTCATTCTATTTGGCCGTACAAGAAGATGGTGTCACTAGTTTCCTTAAAATAGTTATTCCTGTTAAATATGAAAAGTACGCGATTGATTTGTGGAAAAGATCACAAAGAAAAATTGGTTTATGGATGCAGGGACAATTGATGCTCGCCGTCTTGATCGGGGTTCTAACATATCTTGGCCTTAGTGTTTTGGGCATTGAGAACGCTTTGTTTTTGGCTTTAATTGCTGCTGTATTCGAGCTTATTCCACTATTCGGTCCTATTTTGTCCTCTATCCCAGCGATCTTGTTTGCGGTTGGCCAGGATGGTATTACGGCGGGATTAATGGTGGCAGGTTTGTATGTAATTATTCAACAATTTGAAAACCATTTGATTCACCCCCTTGTTGTTAAAAAAATCGTTGGTATTCCTGCAATCATTGCGATTATCGCCATAATCATTGGTGCACAAATTGCCGGATTTTTGGGAATAATTCTAGCTGTTCCAGTAGCTGCTGGAATTATGGAATATATAAATGATCTTGAAAAAAAGAGAGCTGCTGAACCAAGAGAATAAAATTAAAAGTGTTTTTTAATTATTTAAATCAAAGATTATGTGGTGGAAAAAACCTTTCTATATAACGACTACTTTACCTTATTCTAATGCAAAACCTCATATCGGTTTTGCGATGGAAATTGTTCGGGCTGACACCGTGGCAAGATATAAAAGGTATTTAGGTTACGATGTTTTTTTTAATACAGGAACTGATGAGCATGGTCTAAAGATTTATCAGAAGGCAAAGGAAGAGGGAAAAGAACCACAACAATTTCTAGATGAAAAAGTTAAGGATTTTGAAATTTTGAAAGAAAAACTTAATCTAAGTTACGATAAATTTATTAGAACAACCGATAAAGATCATATTGTTTCTGCTCAGAAATTATGGGAGCTTTGCGACAAGAACGGTTATATTTATAAAAAGAATTACCGCGGGCTATATTGTGTTGGTTGTGAAATGTTTATGACAGAGAAGGATTTGGTAAATGGCGAATGTCCAAATCATCCGGGTAAAAAACTTGTAGAAATAGAAGAAGAAAATTATTTTTTCAAATACAGCGCTTTTGCTAAAAAACTTTTGGATTTATATGAAAAGAAGACCGATTTTGTTATTCCGATTTCCAGATTAAAAGAAATAAGTAATTTCGTGTCTGGTGGATTAGAGGATTTTAGTATTTCAAGAATAAAGGAAAGAATGCCATGGGGAATAGCTGTTCCTGGTGATGATAAACATGTGATGTATGTTTGGTTTGATGCTTTGGCAAACTATATTTCAACATTAGGTTGGCCAGAAAGTAAAAACTTTAAAAAATATTGGGTAAAAGGAACGCCTATTCAGTATTGTGGAAAAGACAATCTACATTTCCAAGCGGCGCGTTGGCAAGCAATGTTAATGGCGGCGAATTTGCCATCTTCAAGCCAAATAATTATTGACGGCTTTATTACCAGCGGTGGTCAAAAAATGTCCAAATCCATTGGAAATGTTATTGATCCAATGGAAGTTGTCTCTGAATACGGTACAGACGCGCTAAGATATTTCTTGTTAAGAGAATTAAGCACATTTGAAGATAGTGATTTCACATTGGAAAAATTCAAAGAAGCTTACAACGCAAATCTCGCAAATGGTCTTGGGAATCTGATTAACCGAATTATGAAAATGGCAGAGGACAATTTAGTAAAACCAATTTCGTTAAAAGAAGTTAAATTTCCAAAAGAATATAAAAAAGCTTTTGAATCATTTGATTTACAGAAAGTCACTGATTATGTTTTCAAAAAGATTAGTGAAATGGATAAATCTATTCAAGAAACTGAACCATTTAAATTAATCAAGACTGATAGAAAAGCTGCGATAAAAATAATTGAGGATTTAGTAAAGAAGCTTCGAGAAGTCGCATTTTTGCTTCGACCACTTTTACCTGAAACTGCAGGACAAATTTTGACTGCGATTGCTGATAATAAAAAACCAGTGAAACCAATTTTCGAAAGAAAATAACATGGATAAAAAATACATAGATATACACGCACACATCAATTTCACGGATTTTTCTGCTGATCGTGATGAAGTGGTTACTCGCGCGCAAAAACACGGTATTTCTATTATTAATGTTGGAACACGACATATTACTTCAATAGAGGTAACGCGATTGGTTGAAAAGTATGAAAATATGTATGCTTCGATTGGTTTACATCCGATTTATGCTGAAAAGGAGGAATTTAATGAAAATAATTATATAGAGCTTTTATCTAACAAGAAAGTCGTTGCGATAGGGGAATGTGGTCTGGATTTCTACCATGTTTCTGGTGATATTGATTCAACGAAGAGAAAGCAAGAAGAAATTTTTAGAAAACAAATCGAACTTGCTATAAAATTTGATAAACCGCTAATGATTCACTGTCGCGATGCTTATGGAGACGTTTTGCGAATTTTAAATGAATATAAGAAAGTCGCTGGTGATACTTTGCGTGGCAACATCCATTTTTTTGCTGGTACAAAAGATGAAGCAAAAAAGTTTTTAGAGCTTGGCTTTAATATGTCTTTTACTGGAGTAATTACTTTTGCCTCTCAATACAAAGAATTAGTAGAATTTGTGCCAATAGACAAGATTCACGCTGAAACCGACTGCCCGTATGTTGCTCCTGCACCAAATCGTGGCAAAAGAAATGAGCCACTAAATGTTATTGATGTTGTAAAGAAAATCGCCGAAATTAAAGGAATTTCAGTTGAAGTTTTATCCAAACAGCTCCTTCTAAACGCCCAAAATCTGTTTAATTTGCCATTTTAAGTCTCGTGTGATAATCTCTTACTCATGTCAGAAGAAAATAAAACAAGCGATAAGAAATTATATGAAGTTGGTTTTCATATTGTTTCTTCAATTAATGCAGATAAAGTTGTAGACGAAGTTTCAAAAATTAAAAAAACTCTTACAGATAACGGAGCGGAAATAGTAAATGAAATAGAGGCAAAATTAATAAATCTTGCTTATCAAATGACGATAAAGATTTTGGATAATAATTACAAATTTGATAAAGCTTACTTTGGTTCAATTACATTTAACGCAACAGCAGCAGATGTAGTTTCTATAGATTCTGAGTTAAAGGCTAACAATAATGTCCTAAGATTTTTACTTGTTAAAACTGTTAATGATCCAGAACATAGTACTAATAAAATTCCAAGAGAAAAAGTTAATAAAAAAGCTGGTTCAGAAGTCGAAGCAGAAGAGGTTCCTGTTGTAGAAGAAGTTGCTGAGGTTGCCCTCGACGTTGATGCTGAAGTAGTTTCTGATGATACTGATAAAGGTGTTGATGAGGCCATCGACGAGCTTGTTAAATAATTCTAAATTCTATCTAAATTTTTAAATTGACTATCTTGTTTCTTTCTGCAAAGATTGATGCATGTACGTAAATAAAGCAATAATTATTGGAAACCTAGTAAGGGATCCAGAACAAAAGGCATTACCTTCGGGTATTGCAGTTACAAATTTTAGTGTCGCTACGAATCGAGTTTACAAGGATCGTGATGGTAATCGCCAGGAATCTGCTGATTATCATAATGTTGTTGTTTTTGGTCGACAGGCTGAAACCGCAGCGCAATATTTGAAAAAGGGACAAAGCGTTTTTGTTGAAGGTAGAATTCAAACCCGTAGTTGGGAACAGGATGGACAAAAGAAATACAGAACCGAAATTGTCGCTGAAAGAGTGCAATTTGGATTAAAGTCTGGTAGTATGGCCGGTACATCGAAATCAGCACCGGTAGCCCCTGTACAGGCGGCTCCAGCTGACGATGGTAATCAGATTGAATATCCAGAGGACGAAATCAATCCAGAGGATATTCCATTTTAGTCCGTAATTTGTATTAACATTATGAAACCTTGTTTTTTTAAAGAGAATAATATTGAACATATTGATTATAAAGATACACACGTGCTCTCAAAATTTTTGAATCCGCACGGTCGAATTATTTCTAGTAAACGTTCTGGTGTTTCTGCAAAAATGCAGAGAAAACTGGCCGAGGCTGTAAAGCGAGCTAGATTTATGGGACTGTTAGCTTACATCAATAGATAGTAAATAACTAAAACCGCCCTTAACGGGGCGGTTTTGTGTTGTCAAAAAGTATTTAATTCTAAACCCTTTCTCCGTATTCTCCAGTCTCAGTATTTATTCTAACAACGTCACCCGCATTAACGAAAAGGGGAGCATTGATAGCTAAACCAGTTTCCAAAACAATCATTTTATTTGCGCCAGTTGCGCTATTGCCTTTTACTGCTGGGGGAGCCTCAATTACTTTGTATTCAATTTTAACAGGCAATTTAATTCCAATAATTTGTTCCTCGAAAACCAAAGCTGAAATTTCTAAACCATCTTTTAGATATTTTTGTTGATCGCCGATTAATGTTTCGGTAATTTCAAATCTATTTGGAGTTTCTACATCAGAAAACCAGAATTCTGTTCTTTTTTCGCGAGGATTGAATTTTTTAAAAATAAACTTTACTTTTTTTGTTTCTAGTTCTGCTTCCTCGACCGAGTCGTTTACATGGAATGTATCCATTCTCATTCCACCAGTAATTAAATTCCGTAATTTTGTTTGATTAACTGGTTTTCTTTGTTGTTTACGAAAAACATGCGAGCTTAAAACTTCGTAAGGTTCTCCCTCTAAAATAATGTATTTTCTTTCTTTGATTTCGTTGTAGGCTAACATGTTTTTTTATTTTGCTTCTTTCATTTTAATTTTAATATCCTTCAAGATGTCGTTAAATACTTTTGGGTTTTCTCGTAGGAAAGTTCGGGTGGAATCGTATCCACGTCCAAGCTTTTCTTCGCCATAAGCATAACTATTGCCTGATTTTGAAATAACGTTGTATTTTTCACCAAGAGCAATAATTTCGCCCTCTTGTGATATACCCTCGTTATACATCAAATCAAACTCCGTCATCTTGAATGGGGCTGCAACTTTGTTTTTTACCACTTTTACACGAATTCGTCCACCCATAATTTCTTCACCCTTCTTGATCTGGGCAATTCGTCTAATATCTAAACGAACAGAAGAATAGAATTTTAGTGCGCGTCCACCTGGAGTAGTTTCTGGATTTCCGAACATTACGCCTATTTGCATTCTAATTTGGTTTATAAAAATAACGACAGTTTTTGATTTTGAACAAACACCAGCTAGTTTTCGTAATGCCTGTGACATTAATCTGGCTTGTTTACCAACGTGATATGCACCCATGTCGCCTTCGATCTCGTCCTTTGGGGTTAGGGCAGCAACAGAGTCGATAACAATGACACTGATTTTGCCGGATCTAACAAGTGATTCAGTAATTTCCAAAGCTTGCTCGCCAGTGTCTGGTTGTGAAATTAGTAATTCATCAGTTTTTACGCCAATTTTCTTTGCATAATCTGGATCAAGTGCATGTTCAGCATCAACGAATGCACAAATGCCACCAGCCTTTTGAGCTTGCGCAATAACATGGAGAGCGAGGGTAGTCTTGCCAGATGATTCTGGTCCAAAAATTTCAATAATTCGTCCACGTGGGATTCCGCCGATTCCAAGAGCGTCATCTAGTCCAAGCGATCCTGTTGGAATAGCATCAACATCTACTCTTGCTGCCTGACCAAGCATCATAATTGATTCATCACCAAATTTTGTTTTTATCGCGCTAATCGCATCTTCTAATGATTCATTATTAACTTTAGCGTCATCCTTTTTTGTATGTTTTTTCATCATATATTTCTATCTTAAAATTTGTTGATAAATTCAATCTAAATATTTTCTAAATCAGAGGATGTGGCTTCCTCCGATTCGATTAACTCTAATTCTTCACTAGCGGGGTAAATAATTTTTTCTTCTTCACCGCGGTAAACTAATTGTAAGGTTTGTTTAACACTTCTACCAAACTTATCCTCCGCAATGACCTGGATTATATTATAACCAGAATTGAGTAGCAAAGATTCTGAAAAAGAATCATTTTCTTCTGTATAAATTTGTCTGCCGTTAAGTTCTAAGTGTGAAATATTAAGAGCTTTTCCAGTCAATTTGATTAGGGGATTATCGATGATAACCGCGCCATCAACAGGGGAATCTATATTGATTTGCGGACCTTTTATAAATAGACGAGAGTTAAAAATTGCGTATCCAATGACAATTATTACAACTATTACGGTCAGAATTATTTTTATTATTGATGCGGTGTTACTCCTGGCCATAATCTTTCAGTTATTATTTTATCCTTCCGATTCTTCGGAATTCTGATCGGAACCCTCTTCAGCGGCGCCTATTATATCTCTTGGTTTTGAACCATTCTGTGGTCCAATAACACCTCTATTTTCCAACATGTCCATAATTTTTGCAGCTCTTGAATATCCAACACCAAGTTTTCTTTGTAAGTAAGAAGTAGATGCTTTTCCTGCGGCGACGACAACAGCTTTTGCGTCGTCGTACAAATCGTCGTCTTCTTCATCGTCACCCAAACTATCAAAAATTTCGTTTTTATTTTCAATTTTTTCTAGTTCTATTTCTTCTGTGTCTCCTTCAATATATTCATTATTTTTTGCTAAATAAGCAACAACACTTTTAACTTCACCTTCAGAAATATAAGGAGATTGTACTCGAATAGGTTTTGCCAAATCTCCACCAAGATATAGCATATCACCGGCACCAAGTAATTTTTCTGCACCAGGCATATCAATAATTGTTCTTGAATCTATTTGAGATGCGACTTGCAAAGCAATTCTAGAAGGGATATTTGCTTTGATTAATCCGGTAATAACGTTAACGCTTGGGCGTTGTGTTGAAATTATCAAGTGAATACCGACGGCTCGACTCATCTGTGCCAATCGAACGATACATGATTCCAATTCTCTTGGATATGTTTGCATAATATCAGCCAATTCATCGATCACTATAATAATGTATGGCATTTTTTCTGGAATTTCTGCGTCTTTGTCATTCTCAACTTTCTTAATAGCTGGTTCCAAAATATTTTTATGATAAGAAGAAATATCTCTAACGCCACTTGCTTCCAGGGTATCATAACGTCTAGACATTTCTTTTCCCGCCCATTTTAAAGCCATGATTGTTTTCTTGGCATCAGTAATGACTGGTGTTAAGAGGTGAGGGATCTTGTTATACATTGTTAATTCAACTCTCTTTGGATCAATCATTATAAACTTCATTAATTCGGGTGAATTTCTATATAGAAGAGAAGTAATTATTTCATGAATCGTAACTGACTTTCCTGAACCTGTGGCGCCCGCAACCAAAAGGTGTGGCATTTTAGCCAAATCAACGAAATGTGATAAACCAGTAACTCCGCGTCCAACAGCGAATAATAAAGGTTTTGAGGATTTCTGAAATTCATCATCTTTCAGGATTGAACCCAATCCAATAGTTGTTTTTGAGGAATTTGGTATTTCAATACCAACCAAAGATTTTCCGGGAATCGGCGCTTCAATTCGAATTGATTTTGCCGCCAATGCCAACGATAGATCATATTGCAAGGCAACAATTCTAGAAAGTTTTACTCCTTGTGCCGGTTTTAATGCATATCTCGTTACAGAAGGTCCGATTGAAACTTCATCCATTTCAACTTGAATTCCGAAATTTGATAAAGTTCTTTTTATAATATTGGCGTTTGCTTTTATATCACCAACGTCCGGTTTGCCCGAATCTTTATCTAATAGCGATAGGGGAGGAGGGTTATATTCTCGAAAGTGGGATGAACTTTGTGAAAAGAAAATCAAACCGTCTTTTTTTGATTGATCTTCTGGTTTCTTTATTTCTTTTTCCGCAATTTTTACTTCTTCTTCGACTTCTTCATTATCTTCTTCTGCCTGAACGGCAAGTTTCTTCATTTTTGCTTCTTCTTTTTTTGTAATCTCTGTTTCTTCCTCGTCATCTTCATTTTCTTCTTCATCATCTTTTTTATCCAACCAGTTTTGAATGAAAGAGAACTTTAATGATAGATCAAAAATAATTAGTGTGGCGATTATAAGGACTGCAACGTGCCCAATCGCAACCATCCATGTTCCAAACAGATTTAATAATGGTTTGTTTATGAAGGCGCCGACAATTCCACCTTTACTAACAATCAAATCTATCAGACCAAGACCGGCCGTCATCATTAATATTCCGCCTATTATTTTTGGCCAAGCCAAATTGTGACTTAGAGATTTTATAAAAGAAATTCCTAAAATTATTAAAATAATTGGAATCAAGTAATAACCAATACCAAAAGCCCAGGTCAACCATTTATATATATGTTCACCAAGAAAGCCACCCTTACCGATCGGCGATAATAATAAAAATATTGCAATTAGTATAAAAACAATTGCACTAATGCCCTCAAACGTTTCTTTTTTTAATGCTCCCCAAAATCCAAGTTTTTCATTGGAATTATAATTTTTCTTTTTTCGTCCCATTTGTTGGAAATTATATCACATCACTTCTAGTAATAATTTATTCTAATTAGTAAACAAAACATTTTTTGAGATCATCATGATAATGGTAACCTTCAGGAAGTTC
>CAYOAT010000001.1:38077-70528 GCA_964402215.1 uncultured Candidatus Saccharibacteria bacterium | reverse complement strand
TTTTTTGAGATCCTCCGCAGGCTCATTTTGGTCAAATGGAAATTGACGAAAATGATGCAGAGGACTGGATCGAACAAAAAGGTTTTATGAACTAATTAAGAGTAATTATTATAAACTTGACTTTTAGGCTGTCTTATATAATATGGGACAATAATGTCTTTAAGTTGTAAAGGACAGCTTATATAGGACAGTGGGGGAGAGTAAATAAAGGACAATATGAACGAAAACAACAAAACTGATTTAGGCACAAATAACGGCTTAAAACAACTATCTATTTTCAAGGACACCTCATTTGGCTATTTATATAATAAGTCTGAAAAAATTGCTACGGCGTTATATATGATCACTAATTTTATGTCCGTTGAGGAACCTTTAAAGTGGCAAATTCGAGATAATTCACTTAACTTCTTAAATTCAATAATGTCCTTGAACAGGGCATCTTTATCTAGCCGCGGATTAGTAATGTCCGAAGCATACGGTTATCTTTTTCAAATAAAGGCCTTATTTAACATTGCCTATAAGTCAGGTTTTATTTCAAATATGAATTATGAGATTGTTAACAAAGAGCTGTCTGATCTTGCAAATTATTTACTAGAGGATGATGCAAACAAGGCTTCAATAGAGTCGCCTTTATTTAATAAAGCCTTCTTTGCTGAGACAGAAGTTAAAGGACAAATTAGCGAAAAAAATCCTGCATCAAAAACTGATATAAAGGACAAGGATGATAAAAGACACCACCATAAAGGCAGTAGTCATTCTATCGCTGGTTTGTCTGATAGAAGAAGTAAAATATTGGCGGTAATAAAAGACAAAAAAGAAGTAACCATAAAGGACATTTCTATTTTGGTTTCTGGTTGCAGTGAAAAGACATTGCAAAGGGAATTGTTGGGTATGGTATCTGATGGCTTATTAAAGAAAGAAGGGGAGCGACGATGGAGTAAATATTCGATTAAAAATTAGTAGTTGGGTTTGAGGTCTGAATTATGTTAGGCTTCAAACCCCGCTAGTAATAAGGTTATCCACATGGTATAGCCATTTACAGTAATTCACAGGGGTTTATAATTAACTATACCGGAAAGTTGAGGTAATTCTTTACGGAAGATCATTGACAAATGAATATTTCGTTTAGATCGCATTCTTGCAAAATGCGGTTACTGTTTATGCAAACTTTCTTTTTCTGTATGGATGACAATCCCGATTAATTTACTGAACCGACAGAAACGCAAAAACATTTTGGCTTTAAAAAATAGCCCGCGCCGCCACGCGGTATTTCAGAAATTCGGTTGTGACTGTAACTCGTTAGGTGGGTGGCCTAACAAATCAACAATTGTTATTAAACGTTTATTAGCAAAACAAAGTCCGAGACATTTCAAATTATTAAAAATAACGAAATGTCTCAACTAACATAAGACTTAAAAATTAAAATATGAGTAAATTATTAAAAGGTTTAGCAGTAGTTGCTGCTGTAATAGTACTAGCAATAGTTGCTGTTCCAGCTGCTGACGCTGCTTACACAAGAGATTTAACAGTTGGTGCTTCAGGATCTGACGTTGCTGAATTGCAAGCTTTCCTAGTATCAAAAGGTTTCCTAGTTATGCCAGCTGGCACAACTCCAGGTTACTTCGGAACTTTGACACAAGTTGCTTTGGGTAAATACCAAGCAGCTAATGGCATCGCTCCAGCAGCAGGTTACTTTGGCCCTATGACTAGAGCTAAAGTTGCAGGCTCAAGCACATCAGCTCCATCAAGCGATTCATCATCAGATGATTTGTCAGGTGGTGACGGTGACTTCAAAAATTACGATGTCCGAGGAAACCCAGACAACGAAACAGTTGAAGAAGGCAAAACAGAAGAAGTTTTCGCTGTAGAATTTACAGCTGATGACTCAGATCTTCTTGTTGAGAGAATAACTCTTGTAGCTTCTTCTACATCAGGTTCAACAACAAAGCCATGGAAAGTTTTAGAAGAAATTTCTATCTCAATCGATGGTGATGAAGTTGCAACAATCGATGCTTCTGATTCAGATGCATGGGATGAAGATAACGATGACGTTTATTCAATCGACATCGACGATGTTGATACAAAGGTTTCAGAAGGCGACGACGTAAAACTTGTTGTTTCTGTAACAGCACAAGACAGTATCGACGATGAAGATCAGGGAGATTGGGATATTTCTATCGATGACGATGGTCTTCGAGCAGTAAATGCTGAAGGCATTAACGTTTACGAAGGAGATATTGATGAAGCAACTTCATTTGAATTAGGTGAAGTTGACGCATCAACAATCGATATATCATTCGATGAAGATGATGCAGGTAACGAGGACGACGACGTAGATGTCGACGATGAAGACGAGACAGAGGATGTTGTTCTATACACATTCACTATCGAAGCTCAAGACGGCGATGTTGAAATCGACGAAATCACTGTTTCATTAGCAACAACAACAAACGCTGCAGATTTGGAAGATGTTATTTCTGAGTTGTTTATTGAAGTTGACGGTGAATCTTTCGATGAATCAGTTGACGGTACAGCTACATCAGATGTCACAATTGATGATATCGGCGTAACAGTATCAGAAGATGATGAAATCACTGTTGTTGTTAGCGCAACAATCGAAGGTTCTGATGACATTGACAACTGGGCAGAGGGAATGGGAATCCAGGTAACTGGCGTTTCTGTTGACTACATTGACTCAGAAGATGATGATCAAACAGAAACTGAAGGTTCAGACGGTGGTGAATTGTCACTACGAAGTGATGGTATGATGGTTGAATTTGTATCAGCAGACGAAGATGAATCATTCACAGCTGACGAAGCTGGAGAAGGAGACACTGGTACTTACACTATCAAGTTTGAAGTTACTGCTGGCGATGAAGATGTTTACGTCGGTGGTGTTGATTACTCATACAGTGCAATCGCTGATGAATCTACAAGTACAAACTTCACAGCTGCATCAAAGTATGAACAATCAAGTGGTAACTACAAAGTTGCAGAAGGTAAATCAGTTACATTTACATTCGTGTTAGAAGTTGAAGCAGCTTCAACTACACCTAATACTAGTGTTTCTGCAGCAATCGCAGGAATCAACTGGAATCTTGACGACTCAACAACAACTTATGAATCATACGATTCAAATCTTGATGACTTTGAGACAGATTCATTGTTCCTAAGAGGTCTATAATCTAAATTACTAATCTGATTAAATCAGAATAGTAAATAGATAAGAGCAAAAACCCCGCCGAAAGGTGGGGTTTTTGTATTGTTTAAAATTCTGTTAAGATTGATTCAGTATGAAAAAAATAATTTTAAAAGGTTTAGCAGTAGTTGCTGCTGTAATAGTACTAGCAATAGTTGCTGTTCCAGCTGCTGACGCTGCTTACACAAGAGATTTAACAGTTGGTGCTTCAGGATCTGACGTTGCTGAATTGCAAGCTTTCCTAGTATCAAAAGGTTTCCTAGTTATGCCAGCTGGCACAACTCCAGGTTACTTCGGAACTTTGACACAAGTTGCTTTGGGTAAATACCAAGCAGCTAATGGTATCGCTCCAGCAGCAGGTTACTTTGGCCCTATGACTAGAGCTAAAGTTGCAGCGGAAATTAATATACAAATTATTGAAGTAAAAAATGCCACAACGAGCAGCAAAACGACAGAGAATAAAACTACTTCACAGAAAAAATCTAGCACCTTTTCTATTAATGATGAGGATGATAGTTACGAATCATTCAAAGCAGATGATGTCGGTGAGGGAGACGTTGGACATTTCGTTATTAATTTCAATGTAACGGCGGGAGATGAAGATATCTATGTTGGTGGTGCTATTCCAGAATTCAGTAATTTTTTAGCCGGATTTTCAACAACAACATCCTTTACTGGTCCAACATCAAAGAAACAGTCGAATGGTAATTATAAAGTGTCATCAAATAAAACAGAGGAGTTCACTCTAATTGTTGAGTTGGAGGCCGACCCTTCTACCGCGAATACTCCTCAAAGTATGATGCTGTCAGAAATTTTGTGGAATACTGATAATTCAGATTCTGATTACAATTCTTATACTTCAAGATTGGATAGATACGAGACTAAAACTTTGTTTTTGAGAGGATTGTAATCTAAAACCACTTTTTGATTTAATAAGAATAGTATATGGATAAATACAAAAAACCCGCCGAATGGTGGGTTTTTTGTATTCCTATTTAATATAATTTTAATTGGAATTTAGTTTGTTTGGGTATTATTGCACACATGAAAATAATCAAATATCTAGCCGTATTTTTGCTTTTTTCTTTACCAAATTTTGTTTCTGCACAGGTGGTATTTACAGAGATAATGTACAACCCAGCTGGTACTGATACTGGTAGGGAATGGGTAGAAATATATAACACAGGTGCCGAATCAGTTGATATAACAACTTATAAATTGTTTGAAAATTCAGTAAACCATAAAATTTCTATTTCGTCCGGCGAAAATATTTTACCAGCCGGTCAGCATGCTGTAATAGTAGATAATCCAGAAAAGTTTTTAATTGATCACGATATTTCAGGAATAATTTTTGATTCAACTTTTTCGTTTAATAATACTGGTGAAGAAATAAAATTAATTGGAGCGGGCGGAGAAATAATTGATACATTAAATTATTCTCCTGATCTAGGTGGAAATGATACGGGAAATTCTTTGCAAATAAATAATAATATCTGGATTCCGGCATTGCCAACACCCGATGAAGAAAATGCAACTGTGGCTGTGGATGAAGCAACTGATGATTCCGAAAGTGAATCAGACGATGATTCAAATTCCGATTCAAATACAACGGAAACTGGTTCTGGCTCAACTCATGAAGAACAAACAGATATTTCAAATTATAAACCGACAGTTAAATTAAAAATTTCTGCGGGACGAGAAAGATATGTGTCCACAAATTCACCAGTTAATCTGGAATTAATTCATAATCAGGATGATTCTACAAAAATTAGAACCATTTGGTCTATGGGTGATGGGCACAATGTTCGTGGTAAAAAAGTTTCATATATATTTGATAGACCTGGTGAATATAATGTTGTTTTGAATGCATCCTTGAACGGGGATCTAGCTGTTGCACGAACAAAAATTATTGTTACAGAAACCGATATCGTTGTTTCTGCTGTGGACAGTGGAAAAGGTGTGGATTTGTTGTTAAAAAATAATGGCAAGATAGAGACAAATATAGGTGGATATACGATAAAGTCTGGCAAAGAAAGCTTTATTTTGGCCACGGATACAATATTGAGTAGCGGGCAGATTTTAACCCTCAGTAACAAGACAACTGGCCTAGTACATACAGCTGAAACTGACATTTATTTCCCAAACGGCGACAAATTACAGTGGAAATTGGAACCTATTACATAAAACAATTTTTCGTGCTCAGACTATAATATAGGTGACAGATTAAAATGGCATTTGATATAATGCCAACAATACATATATATGTTCAGTGAAACAGCTTTAAAATTTATTCTAGTGTTTATTCTTGTTTTGACAGTTTCATTTTTATTGACGTACATAATTTCTAGATAAACCCCATGTCAATTATTGTTTTAGAAAAAATATTTGGTGGGCAAGCGCGTGTAAGATTAATGCAATTGTTTTTATTTAATTCCGACAGAATCTTTGACAAAGAAGAAGTAATTAAAAAGACAAAAACCTCAAAAGACACTACAAACAAGGAATTACAATTTCTGATTGATATTGGGTTAGTTAGGCAAACCACTTTCTACAAATTTTTTGAATTAAAAGCTGGAAACAAGAAAAAGAGAATTATTGGTTTTACATTAAACAAAAAATTTATTTTTCTGAATCACTTAAAGAACTTTTTAATAAACACTGTTCCGTTACAAAAAAATAATTTAGTAAAAAAGATTAGCAAAATATGTAATCCAAAACTTATTCTTGTTTCAGGAATTTTTTTACAAATAGAAGAAAGTCGAATTGATTTGTTAATCGTTGCAGACAATGTTAAGGAGGGAATTATTAAATCAATAATTAGTCAGATTGAATCTGAAATTGGTAAAGAAATTAGATACACGGTTTTTAACTCTGAGGATTTCAAGTATAGGGTTAGTCTTCATGACCATCTAATTAGAGACATTTTTGACTTACCGCACCAGATATTGATTAACAAACTTGGCCTATAACACGCTTATTTCATCGTGGTATAATTACTACCGCAACGCTTTATAGTGTTGCCAGTTATTAATAACTCAGATTTTACTTAAATTATGAATGAATTTAACAATGTCATGGATTCTCTAAAAGGAGTAGGTGAGGGGATTCTTGCAATACTACCAGCAATAGCTACAGCGATCGCAATAGTTATTTTAGGTTGGTTAGTAGGTATGGCTCTATCAAAAGTGATTTCACAATTGATAAAAGCAGTAAAGTTAGACAAAGGTTTGAGCGCCGCCGGATTTGGTGATGTGCTACAAAAAACTGGTCTTCAACTTAACTCTGGCCGATTTATCGGTGAGCTTGTTAAGTGGTTTGTTATTGTTGCATTTTTGATTGCCGCTTTTGATGTTTTGAATTTATCAGCTGTAAACGAATTTCTAAGAGATACAGTTGTTAATTACATTCCAAAGGTAATCGCAGCAGTATTAATTGTTTTGGTTGCAATAGTTGTTGCTGATGTTTTGAAAAAAACAGTTGTTGCAGCAGCTAAAGCAGCAGATTTAAAAGCTGCAAATTTTCTAGGTACTATCACAAAATGGTCTATCTGGATTGTGGCTATCACAACAGCAATTGTAAAACTAGAAATTTTGGACATTCCAGTAGTTGGAATGTTTCTAATGCCAGTTTTATGGGGTATTGCTTTGGCGATTGGTTTATCATTCGGTCTTGGTGGCAAAGATGCCGCAGGTAGATTGATTGAAAGAATAGGTCGCGAAGTTTCAGAAAAGGATTAATTTTATAGTCATTTTTTGAAGCAAAAAACCGCCTTTAAAAGGGGGCGGTTTTTTGTTTTCACAGCTTTTCCCCAGAACGTAAAAAAACAGTTGACTTCCTTTTTAGGCTGTGTATAATTCCACTTACTAAATATGAGTAGAAATTTAATTTTGAAACGGCCAGTTTAAAACGTTATTTTGACGCGTACGGAACTGGCCGCTTCGAACGAAGCGGTCTTTCTTTATCGAGAGCCCATAGTTAAAAAATTAACTAAAGGCGCTGGGTACGGAATGAGAAAAATTCGGAACGACTGTATTTTGAAAATTAAATATTGTAAATACAATCAGGAAATTGTATTTTCACAAATAAACAAGTAGATAATATAAAGTTAGTGGTTTTTAGATTTCCTAATGGGAATCTAAGGGCGTATGGTGGATGCCTTGGCTAAAAGAAGCGATGAAGGACGTAGCATAGCTGCGATAAGCTCCGGGGAAGTGTATAGCAACTTTTGATCCGGAGATCTCCGAATGGGGAAACCCACTGCATTATGTGCAGTACTTTCTGGCTTGACCAGAAAGAGTAAACCTAGGGAAGTGAAACATCTCAGTACCTAGAGGAAAAGAAAACAAGCTCTGCGTTAGCAGAGAAATATTTCCTTAGTAGCGGCGAGCGAAAAGGAAGGAGCCCAAACCTATTACAAAAAGCCATCCTTTATTGGATGGTGGGTAGTAGGGGTTGTAAGACTGTAATGTCGTGCTTGCACGAGAAGAGTTAAAAAGTGATTTGTTAACCGAAATTTCTGGAAAGAAATACTATAAAAGGTAATAGTCCTGTAGGTGAAAACATGTCATCTCTTTTGTTACAGCTCTTGAGTATCTCGAGACACGAATAGCTCGAGTGAAACTGCCGGAACTAACCGGTAAGGCTAAATATTCTTTTAGACCGATAGTGAACTAGTACCGTGAGGGAAAGGTGAAAAGCAGCCCGGTTAGGGCGATGAAATAGACCTGAAACCATATGTCTACAAGGAGTCGAAGAGGTATTTATACCTCGACGGCGTGCCTATTGAAGAATGAGCCAACGAGTTGATGCGTTTTGCAAGCTAAGCCCGCAGGGGTGAAGCTTTAGGGAAACCGAGTGTGAATAGCGCGAAATAATGTAGAACGTATCAGACCCGAAACCAAGTGATCTACCCATGAGCAGGGTGAATCTTGTAGAAATACAAGAGGAGGCCCGAACCGGTGTGTTGTTCAACTCGCTCGGATGACTCGTGGGTCGTAGTGAAAAGCTAATCGAACTTGGAAATAGCTGGTTCTCTCCGAAATATATTTAGGTATAGCGTTAAGTGTTCCTCTAGGGGGTAGAGCACTGGAAGGTTAGAATAGGGAGAAATCTCATCTCGCCTACCAAACTCCGAATACCTAGAGTTAGAACTTGACAGTAAGACTACGGGCGCTAAGGTTCGTCGGTCAAAAGGAAAACAGTCCAGATCTCAAGCTAAGGTCCCTAAATCAATACTAAGTGCACTTAAGGAGGTGAGATTTCTTATACAACGAGGATGTTGGCTTAGAAGCAGCCATCATTTAAAGATAGCGTAACAGCTCACTCGTCAAGAGATCTTGCGCCGAAGATGATCGGGGCTAAGTATTGTACCGAAGCTGAGGGTTTGTAATTTTCTTCGGAAAAATACAAGCGGTAGGAGAGTATTCGTATCTGCGTCGAAGCCAAAGGGGTGACCCATGGTGGAGCGTTACGAAGTAAGAATGTTGGCACAAGTAACCACAATGCGGGTGAGAACCCCGCACGCCGAAAAACTAAGGTTTCCTTTGCAATGACAATCAGCGAAGGGTTAGTCGGTCCTAAGGGGATGGCGAGAGCCGTACCTGATGGCCACATGGTTAATATTCCATGACTTGTTTTTGGTGCGATGGAGTGACGAAGTTTATTATGTTCTGCCCATTATTGGATTTGGGTCAAAATCGAGAGGTCGTTTTCCAGGTAAATCCGGAAGACACAAGACCGATTCGACATTGGAATCTTGCGGTTCGCCAAAAGAGACAGAATAAAAAAAGCTTCCCAGAAAAACTTCTAAGCATAACCAAAAACAATCCGTACCGTAAACCGACACAGGTAGTTTGGTCGAGAAGACTAAGGCGAACGAGTGAGAGGTCCTCAAGGAACTCGGCAAAAAAGCGGCCGTAAGTTAGCGATAAGGCCTGCCCCATATTAATTTATGGGGCCGCAGCTAAAGAATCCCTGGCAACTGTTTACCAAAAACACAGCTCTCTGCGAAGTCGTAAGATGATGTATAGAGGGTGACACCTGACCAATGCCGGAAGGTCAAATATCGGCGGTGCCAAACATTTTGTGCGCGAAAATTCGTACATAAAATGTTTGGTGCTGACTGATATAAGCCCCGGTGAATGTCGGCCGTAACTATAACGGTCCTAAGGTAGCGAAATTCCTTGTCTGGTAAGTTCAGACGCGCACGAATGGTGTAATGACTGGGGAACTGTCTCGAGGACTTGCTCGGTGAAAATACAATGGCGGTGAAGATGCCGCCTTCCTGCAGCAAGACAGAAAGACCCCAGGAGCTTTACTATAACTTGGCATTGGCTGTACGTTTTTACTGCGTAGCATAGACGGGAGACTTTGAGATTTTCCTTTCGGGGAAAGTGGAGTCGTCAGTGAAATACCGTTCTGTAAAAATGTACAATCTAACCTCGACGGAAAAAACGGCGTGGAACAGTGTCTGGTGGGTAGTTTTGGTGGGGCGCTATCCTCCTAAAGAGTAACGGAGGAGTTTATTAAGGTTAGCTAGGCGCGGATGGAAATCGTGCCGATAGTGTAATGGCACAAGCTAGCTTGACTGCAAGTCGTGCATGACGAGCAGGTGCGAAAGCAGAACATAGTGAACCGATGGTACGCGTTAGACGCGGCCAGAGATTAACGGATAAAAGTTACCCTGGGGATAACAGGCTGGTACTACCTAAGAGTTCATATCGACGGTAGTGTTCGGCACCTCGATGTCGGCTCAACTTATCCTGGGGCTGGAGAAGGTCCCAAGGGTTTGGCTGTTCGCCAATTAAAAAGTTACGTGAGCTGGGTTCAGACCGTTCATAAGCGGAAAATTTTTTCGGCTTATGAACCAATCTGAATCCCTTCGAGCAGTTATCAAACCAATTAAATGACATTTATGTTATAGGTCTTTCTTGTCTAAAAGATTTCGAGTAGAAATCTGTAGAAAATCAATATTCACGGCGGTCTTCGTTTTAATACGAAAGAAAAAGTCGATTAATATCGGGAAAATCTTTTTAAATTTATTTAAAGAGACAATTCCGAGGGAAATAATTTATTATTAGCCCGTAGAGACTAACAATCGACCATTACATTGCGAAATGATAATGAACATATAGTCCGATGCATTAGGTAACTAATGATTGGCATGCGTGAGACAGGTTGGTTCTCTATCTGCTGTAGGCGTTGATTCTTGCGGGGGTTTGCCTCTAGTACGAGAGGACCGAGGTGAACCGACCTCTGGTGTGAGAGCTGTTCTGCCAAGAGCATTGCTCTGTAGCTATGTCGGGTTTAGATAAATGCTGAAAGCATCTAAGCATGAAGCTAGCCCCAAGATTAGGAATCGTTTGAGATCCGTCAGAGATTATGACGTTGATAGGCACCAGGTGTACGCACAGCAATGTGTTTAGCCGAGGTGTACTAATTAATCGATCTCATTAGGAAATATAGAAATCACTTCTTTTATTTTCTATAAGTTTATTTCGTGGAAATACAATTTCTCGATTGTAGTTTATTCAGTGTCTTGTTCTGGTGATTTAGCGCGGTGGAAATACCCGTTCTCATTCCGAACACGGCAGTCAAGCACCGTAGCGGCGATGGTACTGTAAAAGGGAGAGTAGCTAGTCGCCAGGACAAGGTATTGAATAATCTAAAAAATAAAAAACCAGGAGTCATTTCCGGGTTTTTTTGTTATAATTTAAACACTATGGCATCATGGGGAACAGAACGTCGAAATAAATTTATCAGTATTTTTTTAGTTATATTTCTAGCACTTGCTGCTGTATATTTGTTTTTGTTTTTTAGTAAACCACCAAACTGTTTTGACGAGAAACGAAACGCAGACGAAAGTGGTGTCGACTGTGGTGGATCTTGCGAATTAATTTGTTTTGATGATGCAATTTCTCCTAGAATTCATTGGGTTAGACATTTCGAAGTTGTTCCGGGTGTATATAATGTTGTTGCATACGTTGAAAATCTAAATTCCTCAGCGGGGATTGATGAGGCTGAATATGTATTCAAATTATATGATGAAAAGAATGTTGTTTTAGATGAGAGAGTGGGGTCAGTTGGACTTCGACCAAAAGAAGTCATTCCAATTGTTGAGGGAAATCTAGATACAGGAAAATTATCTGCAGTAAGATCAACTTTTGAATTTACTAATAATCTGGTTTGGATGAAAAGAGGTCAAAGAGAACCTGTGATTGTTATAAGTAAAGAAAATTCATTTGAAGTTGATGGTTTGCCACGTATTTCTGGTGTTATAACAAACACATCAGTACATAAAATCCAAGACGTTACAGTAGTGGCAATTGTCTATGATTCTGGTGGTAACGCTATCGCGACATCCAGTACTTTTTTTGATACTTTAAACAAAGACCAATCTGCAGATTTAATTTTTACTTGGCCTCAGAAATTTTTGAAACCATTAAATCGGTTTGAGATAGTTCCACTTTATGACACGCCTAACTAATGTTGTAGGTGATTGGGCAAAAGGAATTGATTGGATATTATTTTTTTCAATAATTCCAATAGTTTTCTTTGGTTTAATTACAATGTATTCATTTGTCGATTCCAATCAATTGTTTACAAAGCAGGTGATGTGGTTAATTGCATCAATAACAATATTTATCATTTTTAGTTTCATTGATTTCAAATTCTTGAGACGCACGGAGTCGATAATATGGCTTTATATATTATCCGTAGCATTACTACTCGTACTTTTTTTGTTAGGCAAAGCTGTTAAGGGCGCACAAAGTTGGTTTGATTTTGGAGCGATATCTTTTCAACCGGTTGATTTGGCAAAGCTTGTTTTAGTCTTAACCTTGGCAAAATATTTTTCTCGTCGGCACATTGAAATTAGAAATGTAAAACACATCGTAGTTTCTGGAATTTATGCTTTTATTATTTTTGTTTTAGTAGCTCTTCAGCCAGATTTTGGTTCGGCAATTATTGTTTTTTTAATCTGGTTTGGAATGGTTATGGTTTCAGGAATTTCAAAAACGCATTTAACCGCTGTATTTTTAACATGTGCAATTGCTTTCGCGTGTTTGTGGGGTTTTGCTTTTAAAGATTACCAAAAAGATAGAATTATTACTTTTCTTAACCCGCTGCATGATATTCGTGGTGCGGGTTATAATGCATATCAATCAATGATCGCGGTGGGATCAGGTGAAATATTTGGCAAAGGAATTGGTTACGGGACACAGTCTCGTTTAAAGTTTTTGCCGGAATATCAAACTGATTTTATTTTTGCGGCTTTTGCTGAAGAGTGGGGTTTTGTTGGAATTATGATTTTGTTTATTTGTTATGGCATTTTGATTAGTAGAATTTTATTAATTGCAAAAAAAGGCGCAACAAATTTTGAAACTTTATTCGCAATTGGATTTTCTATTTTAATTATGAGCCACTTTATTATTCACGTTGGAATGAATGTCGAGCTACTTCCAGTTACAGGACTAAATATGCCATTCATGAGTTACGGAGGGTCAAATTTGTTTATCTTGTTTATTGGAGTTGGAATTTTAATGAGTATGCGCAGGTATTCAAGGGCTACTCACCGAGATTTGTCGACAAACGAAATAGTGGGAATTCAATCAGAATAAGTTTCTAATATTTTTTCTATCATTTCTTGAAAAGTTTGATAATTGTTATTGTCAATAATAACCTTATTATTAGCCATTATTTCGATCGCGTTTGAAATTTCTTCTGAACTTCTTGGATTAATAAATAAAGAATTTTTGTAATTTTCTAAAGCCTCAATATTTCCACCAATATTTGTGGCAATAATTTTAATTTCCGCTTGTCTTGCTTCAAGTAAAACAAGACTTAACCCTTCAGAAAGTGAAGAAGAAATATAAATGTCAGATCCTTTCAGATATTTTGCCGCATTCTCTACAGTACCGCATAAATAGAAATTACTTTCAATTTTTTTATCTGCAATAAATTTTTCTAAAAACTTTCTGTTGTCTCCGTCACCAAAAACAATTGTAATAAAATCCATGTTTTTTTTGACTAAATACTCACTCGCATCAGCAAGATACTCTATACCTTTAATTTTATGAAGCTCTGCAATTGAAGTTACAATAACTGTATTATCATTGATTGGCCTACCGATTCTTTCCGCAATAAATTTTCGCGCAAAGTTTCTATCAAAAAAATCAATATTTTTAATTGAATTTTTAATAATTGTAATTTTTTTTCTAATTAAAAAGAAAAAGGGAATAGATTCACCGTCTTTTTTTGTTGTTTCTGACACTGCAATAGAAATATGGCTCATTGCAATTGTTAACCAATATATTTTCTTTATTAATAGTTTAGAAAACCAGTTTCTATTTTCATTAAATGCCCATCCATGAATTGTAAAAATAATTTTTGATTTGCCACCAAAAATGTTTGAGATTCTTGCTGCTAAAGCACCAATAGCACCCGCTTTCGAGCTATTTAAATGAATTATGTCCGGTTTTTCTTTTGAAAATATTTTAATAAGCTGAAAAAATGATTTTAGATCAGAAAAAATATTCAGATCTCTCTGCAGCGCGTTTAGTGAGATAGTATGAATATTTTTTTCTTCAAGTTTACTTTTTAATGCACCATTTCCACCAAAAATTACTAGAACTTCTTTATTGTGCATCGTCATTTCTGTCGCAATTTCGTAAACATATTTTTGAGCACCACCAAAATTTGATTTTGTTATTACGTAAACTATTTTCTGGACTTTATCTTTCATGTGTATAATATACTAATACTAGTTAAAATATGAATATTGTAAATAGAAAAGGTTCATTTATCTTGTTTATAGGCGATATTTTAGCATTTATCGTCTCTTTATGGCTAACTCTCGCCATTCGATATGGTGCAATTCCAAGTAATTCTCTTCTCGCATCCCACTTTGCGCCATTTTCAATAATATTTGTTTTCTCAATATTTATCTTTTATATTGCCGGTTTATACGAACGACATACTTTAGTTTTAAGAAATTCATTACCAAATTTATTATTTAAAACACAGCTAACAAATAGCATTTTTGCTGTAGTCTTATTCTATTTCATTCCTTTTTTCTCCATCGCACCAAAAACTAATTTGTTTATTTATTTACTTGTCTCACTTGCTGTAATTTCTGTTTGGCGTTTATTTATTTTTTCATTATTCGCACCAAAAATTAAGCAACATGCGGTAATCATTGGATCCGGTGACGAGATGAATGATTTGGTAAATGAAGTAAACAAAAATAATCTTTACTCATTTATTTTCGTTGAAGTTTTTGATGTAGAAAAAATTCCTGCGGAAGATTTAATTTCGGCTATTCAAAAATGCTTGCTTGATAAAAAAGTTTCAATAATTATTGCAGATATTTACAACAAAAATATTTCTCTTGTTTTACCAAAATTATACAATCTGATTTTTTCTGGAATTCAGTTTATAGATAGTTATAAAGTTTATGAATCAATTTTTGAAAAAGTACCACTCTCTTTGCTTAATCATGGTTGGTTCTTAAAGCACATTTCCATACAGAATCGATTCAATTATGATTTTTTAAAAAGATTTGCAGACATCATTTTTTCATTATTAATTGGGCTTTTAAGTCTAATTTTTTATCCTTTTGTTTATATTGCCATCAAATTAGATGATGGGGGAGATTTAATTTATTTAGATAAGAGAGTTGGTCAAAATAATAAAACTTTTAATTTAATTAAATTCCGCTCAATGAGTGAAGATTCTAACGGAGAGAAGCGAGTTTCAAAAGTTGGTTATTTTTTGAGAAAAACACGCGTAGACGAATTGCCACAGCTACTTAATGTTTTGAGAGGTGAAATGTCATTAATCGGTCCAAGACCAGAAAAAATTGATTTGACTGAAACATACTGTGAACAGGTTCCTTTCTATAATTTTAGAAATATTATTAAACCAGGATTGTCTGGCTGGGCACAATTAAAACAGGAAAATCATCCGCATCATTATGCTGACTTGCCTGCAACAGAAGAAAAATTATCTTACGATTTATTTTATATAAAAAATCGATCATTTTTTGTGGATTTTAAAATAGCACTTCAGACTTTTAGAGTTTTAATGTCTAGAAAGGGGAAATAGCCAATTAATTGTAAATGTTACTTAATTACAATTTTTCTTGAAAAATACATACAAATAGTACATAATGCCCCTACTTATGACTAAAGTCAGAATTATAGCGGTTTTATTATTAATAATTAGTATCACGGCTGGTTGGTTTGTTTATAACACTGAAGTTACCAAAAAAAACGATAGATTTGTTTTTAAATTAGGGCTAGACCTAAATGGTGGAACACATTTAACGTATCGAGCAGACGTGTCGGAAATTGCTGTTTCAGACATAAATGACGCGATGAATACTTTGCGAAGCACCATTGAAAAGAGGGTGAATATTTTTGGCGTGTCAGAACCAATTGTTCAAGTAGAAACTGGTGGAGTTTTTAGTAATGGTCAAGACGATCATAGACTGATTGTTGAACTTCCGGGCGTAACAGATATTGGTGAGGCAATAAAGCAAATCGGTGCAACTCCAGTTCTAGAATTTAGATTAGAAAAAACTGCTGAAGAATTAGCAAAATTACCAACAACGCTTTCTACTTCAACCGTAGAAGCGATGGCTCAAATTAGAGACAGGTATAATTCAACGGGAATTACAGGGGCTCAACTTAGTCGCGCTAATTTAATTTTTGATAATCTAAGTGGTCAGGCAACGGTTTCATTAGTTTATAATGACGAAGGAACAAAATTACTTTCTGATATAACGACAAAAAATGTTGGCAAAGTCATGGCTATTTTTCTTGACGGTGAGATGATTTCTAATCCAGTTATTAGAGATTCTATTACAAATGGCCAAGCGATTATTTCTGGAAATTTTACAACTGATGAGGCAAGAAATTTGGTCAGAAATCTAAATTTTGGTGCTTTACCAGTTCCAATTGAATTGGTGGAAACGCAGACAATTGGGGCAACTCTTGGAATTGATACTCTAAATAGAGGCATCGACGCTCTAATTATTGGGTTTATTGCGATATTCATTTTCATGGTTATTTGGTATAGATTACCTGGTTTTATTTCTGCAATTGCACTTTTGTCTTACGTAGCCTTGATGTTATTAACATTTAAACTTATCCCGGTTACTTTAACAGCGGCAGGTTTGGCTGGTTTCATACTTTCTATTGGTATGGCGGTTGATGCTAATGTATTGATTTTTGAAAGAATAAAAGAAGAACTACAAAAAAACATCAGTTTATATGATGCAATAAAGTTAGGTGCAGATCGCGCTTGGAGTTCTATCAGAGACGGTAATTTGACCAGTTTAATCTCAGCAATTGTATTATATTGGATGTCGGGTACGTCTCTTGTAAAAGGATTTGCATTGGTTTTTGGAATCGGCGTTATGATTTCAATGTTTACAGCAATTACAGTATCAAAGGTTTTGTTACTTGCCCTAAGTTCAAAGAAGGATCTACCTGCCGACAGTTTTGCAAGAAAATTATTTGGTTCAGGTTTTAATTTTAAGAAAAACTAACATGTTCGTAATTAAATACAGAAAAATATTTTATTTTATATCAGTGCTTTTAATTGCTGCATCTATTTCAGCAACGGCAATTTGGGGAATTAATTTCGGTATTGATTTCACCGGAGGTTCGTCTTTGGAAATAAGATTTCCTGAAACACGTTTAGACAAAAATCAGGTATCAGAAATTGTTTCTGGTTTGAATTTGGGCATGGATTTCTCTATCAGAGAAACAGGGGACAACGGATATATTTTACAATCGAGAAAACTTGATGTAGGACAAAAAGACTCAATCGTTGGTGCGCTTAATGAAAAATCTGGGAAGGTTGAAGAAATCAAATTTAACAGCGTTGGACCAACTTTAGGTAAGGAATTAAGGGGCAAAGCCATTTTGGCGATTATAGTTGTTATTTTGTCGATTATGATTTATGTCGCGATTGCTTTTAGTAAAGTGTCAAAACCGGTTTCTTCATGGAAATATGGATTGATTACTGTTCTTGCTTTTGTCCATGACGTTTCAGTTCCAATTGGTTTATTTGCAGTTCTCGGTAGATTTTATGGAATAGAAGTTGATACACTTTTTGTGATTGCAATTTTAGTGGTTCTTGGATATTCAGTTAACGATACAATTGTCGTTTTTGATAGAATACGAGAAATTTTAAAAAATATTCCAGAAAATCAACGAGATAGTAAATTTGATGTAGTCGTTGGAGAAGGATTAAAACAAACATTTGGTCGCTCAATAAATACTTCGTTAACTACATTAATTGCGTTGGTTGCATTGGTATTTTTTGGTGGAGAAGCTACAAAAATGTTTTCAATTGCGCTTGTTGCCGGAATTACTGTCGGTACTTATTCATCAATTTTCTTTGCTGCACCGATGTTGGTTACATTACATAAATGGCAGAATCGCAATAGAAATCAATAAAATTTCTACTCAAAAACCAGTGTTACAAAGACCCAAAATATCCTGGGTCTTTGTTGTTTTTATTTGCTTGACTTAAAATCGCTTTTGTTTATAATAGCCCTTACCTCGGAAGTGGGGTTTTTATTTGGCCGAACCTGATTTAAAACCAGGTGGCGTCGATAAAATGTTGAGGACTTTGATAACAAAATATTTTGCATTTAATCTGGTAGGTAAAACCTAACAGGTTCATTGCATTGTGCATACAATTACAAATTTATTTATCCTTTATTTTGTCTCGTTCTAATTTCTTAAAGCTAAGAGTTTGATCCTAGCTCAGGATGAACGCTGGCGGCGTGGATAAGGCATGCAAGTCGAACGCCCCGCAAGGGGAGTGGCAGACGAGGTAGTAACACGTAGGAATGTACCCCAAAGTCAGGAATAACTTATCGAAAGATAAGCTAATACTTGATGGTCTCTTCGGAGTAAAGATTTATCGCTTTGGGAATATCCTGCGTAGTATCAGCTAGTTGGTGAGGTAATGGCTCACCAAGGCTATGACGCTTAGGGGACCTGAGAGGGTGACCCCCACCGATGGGACTGAGACACGGCCCATACACCTACGGGTGGCTGCAGTCGAGAATCTTCCGCAATGGACGAAAGTCTGACGGAGCGACGCCGCGTGATTGATGAAGTCCTTCGGGACGTAAAGATCTTTTCTCAAGGAGGAAGTTTATTGACGTTACTTGAGGAATAAGAGGTTGCTAAACTCGTGCCAGCAGCAGCGGTAATACGAGTGCCTCGAGCGTTATCCGGAATTATTGGGCGTAAAGGGTGCGTAGGCGGATTTGTTAGTCTTTTGTTAAAGCTCCGGGCACAACTCGGAAAAAGCAAAAGAAACGGCAAGTCTAGAGAATGTTAGGGGTAAGCGGAACTCTATGTGTAGGGGTGAAATCCGTTGATATATAGGGGAACACCAAAAGCGAAGGCAGCTTACTGGAACATTTCTGACGCTGAGGCACGAAAGTGTGGGTAGCGAATGGGATTAGATACCCCAGTAGTCCACACCCTAAACGATGCTCTCTGGCTTTGAGCGGAATCGACCCCGTTCGAGGCGAAGCTAACGCGTTAAGAGAGCCGCCTGGGTATTACGGCCGCAAGGCTAAAACTCAAAGGAATAGACGGGGGCTTGCACAAGCGGTGGATCATGTGGCTCAATTCGTCGGTAAACGAAGAACCTTACCAGGGCTAGAAATCTATTTGAAAACCCCAAGAAACTGGGGTCCTCGAAAGACAAATAGACAGGTGTTGCATGGCCGTCGTCAGCTCGTGGTTTGAGCTGTTCCCTTAAGTGGGGTAACGAGCGCAACCCCCATCGTGTGTTACAAGTGTCACGCGAGACTGCCCTCGCTTTTGTGCCGGACTTTTAAAAAGTCGGACATAGAAGCGAGGGAGGAAGGTGGGGATGACGCCAGGTCAGCATGACCCTAGACGCCCTGGGCTGCACACGTGATACAATGGGTAGAACAACGAGGCGCAATGTCGTAAGACGGAGCAAACCTTTATAAAACTGCCCCAAGTTCGGATTGAGGTCTGCAACTCGACCTCATGAAGCCGGAATCGCTAGTAATCACAGGTCAGCTATACTGTGGTGAATACGTTCTCAAGCCTTGTACTCACCGCCCGTCACGTCAAGGAAGTTGGGAGCACCCAAAGCATCAAATTTTTTGGTATTACGGTGAACTCAATGACAGGGACGAAGTCGTAACAAGGCACGGGTAGCGGAAGCTGCTCGTGGATTATATAAAAATACAATCGTTACATTTAATTATGTGACTGATCGTGTCGATTTCTGTGCCTCGATCGAGCACAGAAAGAGTTATCAGCTCTCTCAAAATGATGATTGACTATAGAGAAAGTTCTACTGACAGTTCGGAAAGACGAATAGAAAAATAGGACGAGACAAAATAGTGGATAAATAAAATCTTCCAAAGTAATTGTAAAAAATAACCCCGAGTGGGGTTATTTTTGTTTTACAAATAAAAAAACGTATCCCTATGGATACGTTTTTGGTGCAGATTTTTTACCAGCCAGCAGCAACCATTGCATCTCTGGCATTGAATTCTGCTTCTTCGGCAAATTCAATCGCATCGTCGTAGTTCACACGACTTTTTGCCTCGCGGGCCTGGTTTAACCATTCACCCGCCTGATTCAGAAGGTAGTAGGCCGAAACTACGTCGCGGCCATCTGCTTCTGCTTTTTTAATAAAAGATGTGGCCAAATCCAAGACGGTTTCGGCATTTTTAATGGCGTCTTCGGCGCTTGTTTTTTTTGAGTTACCCTCACAGCCCGTTAAGATGCCAAATATAAACACAATAGCGAGTACGACTGCCACCGACGATATTAATTTCTTCATCCTTACTCCTCTTATTTATGCCACTGAAGGCTTGTTTTTATTTTAAGGTTCAACTTTACCTTTCGCATCATGACAGAAATAATATATCTGTCAAATAGCTACTTTTATATAAATTTTGATAAACTCAGTGTATTAATAGTATTAATTAACATAATTTATGTCAGGTTTTCTTTTTGTTATAGTTTTAATAATTATAGGTGTAGGTATATCTGGTTTGAGGATTGTTGATCAATATGAAAGAGGGGTTATTTTAACGTTGGGTAAATATTCTGGAACGAGAAATCCTGGATTAACTTGGATTTTCTTCCCATTTGGAATTCAAAGAATGTTAAAAGTTGATTTGCGTGTAAAAGCCGTTGATGTCCCAGATCAAAAAGCAATTACAAAAGACAATATTTCTGTAAATGTTAATGCTGTCATTTATTATAAAGTCGGGGATGCTAATAAGGCTATTTTAGAGGTTGAAAATTTTTTCTATGCGATATCACAACTTGCACAGACAACAATGAAAGATGTTATCGGGCAGGTTGAGTTAGATGAGTTATTAGCAGAAAGAGACAAAATTTCTGAGAGAATCAGAATTATTGTTGATAAAACTTCTGATGATTGGGGAATAAAAGTCGATAATATTGCTTTAAAAGATGTTTCATTGCCACCTGAAATGGAAAGGGTAATTGCAAAGCAAGCTGAAGCTGAAAGAGAAAAAAGAGCAGTTATTATTAAAGCAGAGGGGGAAGTCGTCTCTGCAGAAAATATGAAAAAAGCAGCTGACATACTTGCAAGCAGTTCCGGTGCACTTCATTTAAGAACGCTTCATTCGATTAATGATATTTCCTCTGACCAATCAAATACAGTTGTATTTGCTATACCGCTTGAAATATTAAGAGCTTTTGAAAATTACGGTAATCATATTATGAAGAAATAAATTATATTTTATTAAAACAAAAAACCGCTTTTGGAATGGCGGTTTTTTGTTTAATCAATGGAATATTTATCTATTTCGATTCGTCTCTTTGAATCTAGAAATTTCAGCACTTCTCAAACTCTTTTTGTGTCTTTGGTAGAAGATAACTCCAATTATCAAACTCCAAACTGCAAGTAATGACATGAATATTGCAATTTTTCTTGCATTGTCAACAGAACCAGTTTCTGGAACTTGGTTTAGAAATACTGAATCCAAGCTTGCTAATTGTCCTGATGGAGTATCATCTGATGAAACTCTGACTCTTTTACTTCCACCGTCGTTATCTTTAACTTTAACAACAGAACAATCGTCAGATGCTTCATTTCCGTCATCATCAGTTACGGTTATTTCAACGTCGTAATTGCCCTCGTCATCGTATTCAACACGAAGAGTTTTTGTGTCGTCATCTTCACCCTCAATATCACCATCCCACTCATATTCATAAGGTGAGTTTCCTCCGTCTATATCAACTGTGAATTCTACTTCATCACCAACTTCAACAGAGGTATCGCTAACTCGGCATGTTACATCAAAATCTTCTTCGTCTTCTTCACTTACCCTTACAGATGAACAAGAAGCTGAATCACTGTTACCATTACTATCTTCAACTTCAACAGTAACGTAATATGTTCCATCATCATCATATTGAACTCGTAGAGAACTATTGTCGTCATCTTCACCTTCGATATCTCCATTCCAGTCGTATGTGAAAGGTGAGTCACCTCCATCTATATCAACAGTAAATTCAACCTCATCGCCGGCGTCAACTGATGTATCACTAACGTGACAAGTAACATCAATTTCGTTTGGTTCATCTTCACGAACAACTACAGTCGGACAAGTTCTACTTTCAGTTTGTCCTGAACTATCACGAGCTGTGACAGTTGCAACATATGAACCTGCAGATGAGAAACTTCTTGATTTAGTTTGACCTGAACCTGTTACAGTTCCACTCCATGAATATGTAAATCCACCAGTACCGCCAGTTGCGCTACCAGTCCAAGTTACATTATCTCCAACCATCACTGATGTATCACTAACGTGACAAGTAACATCAATTTCGTTTGGTTCATCTTCACGAACAACTACAGTCGGACAAGTTCTACTTTCAGTTTGTCCTGAACTATCACGAGCTGTGACAGTTGCAACATATGAACCTGCAGATGAGAAACTTCTTGATTTAGTTTGACCTGAACCTGTTACAGTTCCACTCCATGAATATGTAAATCCACCAGTACCGCCAGTTGCGCTACCAGTCCAAGTTACATTATCTCCAACCATCACTGATGTATCACTAACGTGACAAGTAACATCAATATCAACTGGTGTAGGGGCATCAAGTTTTTCAAATAAAACACAAATTGGGATAACACTTTCTGCTCCGCCGGGATAAGCTGCGTGAACAACAGTCATTATTTTTGTTGCTGTTCTGACATCAAGAGAACTTGATAATGTTGAAGTAATAGAATCACGATTTTCTGGTATGTCTTTTGAGTCTCCAGTTTTTGCTACGATTCCGTTAAATGTTGCACCAGTAACATTACGTAAAGCAACGTAAACCTGTTCATTTTCTTGGCCTTGGCCACCATGTTCAGAGTGGTTGTCATAAGTCGTCATTGTGACCTTATATTTGCCGACAGGAATTTTTGTATTGTAATCTCTGTAAACATCACCTTTCGCCGGTGTACCAAATAGAAATTCTCCAGAATAGAAATTAACTAATATATCGCCAGATCCGCCTCTTAATGGGCAAGATATAGGTTGAGCAGCCTCAACTTTGACAGGTGAGAGAGCTATTGCTAGAACGCCAATAAATAGCGAAAATGCGGCTGTGATTAAGGTTTTATTTCTATTTATCGTTGATAATAATTGCATAATTTTGTATATTTTTATTAATTCTCTATATAAGTGTATAATACTACATTCTAGCTAATTTGTCAAGGAGTACTTATAGATTCTATATGTAAGCCGCTTTATATAGGCAGATCTTACAATTTTTATATAAAAACACCACTTGACAATGATAATTAACTTGTTATAATATGTGTATAGAAGAATAGATGTCGAAATAAGTCGGCATCTTTTGAGGAAAAATATATGAAGAAGTTCTTTGTCGGAGTCTTGCAATTGGCGTTGGTTGCTTTGATCATGGGTGGGTGTGTGGTCGCTGAAAAGAAAGCAATCGAAGCACGCCCCCTGGTAGCAGTCAACCAAGCCGGCGATATCATTGCTGTTGAGTATGAAGGAATTATGTATCCTTCACTCGCGGCGGCCGGCCTCAGCGAAGACTGTTCGTATGAGACCGTCAAAATGTTCGACCTGCTGATGTCGAAGCAGGCGAAAGACGGGCGCAACGGACCGCCGCAGGACATACAGAACGGCCAGTAGAAATACTGTCGCCAACATTTAGCGCTTATTGGGAAACCTCTAAGCGCTTTATTTTTTTCTGTTTTTTTGGTAGGTTTAAAGGCACGCAATAATATGCGCGATTAGCTCAGGTGGTTAGAGCGCGTCACTGATAATGACGAGGTCCCAGGTTCAACTCCTGGATCGCGCACCAAATAGTTTTACTTAACAAAATTTGTTTCGACGTCCAGTTTAACATCAAAATTTTTCTTTACACCAGCAATTATTTTATTTTTTAATTCTTCCAATTCTTTAAATGTCGCTTTTCCTTTATTTGTTATTATTAAAGCGTTACTATCTGAGACTTTTAAATTTCCAAACTCTTTTCCTTTAAAACCTGATTTTTCAATTAACCATCCACCAGACAATTTTATTTCTTCTTTTGAAACAAAAAATTGTGGCATGTCACTAAACTTTCCAAGCAGATGAGAGGCCGTTTCTTTGTCGACAATTGGATTTTTGAAAAATGATCCACAGTTTGGAATTTTCTTTGGGTCGGGAAGTTTGTTATCTCTAACATCCAAAACCGCTTGGCGAATTTCTTTTATAGTTGGATTCTTATTTCTCTTACTCAAAAAATATAATGCTAAATCTTTATATTGGGGTAAACTTGGTTTTGTCTTTGATAATCGAAAAGATACGTTTGTGATTGCAAATCTTCCAGGACTTTTTTTAAAGAAACTATCTCTATATTTAAAATCACATTCACGATTATTTATTTCATAAAATTCCTTGGAATCAAAATCAAAAACTCTGACATGTGTTAAGACATTACAAATCTCTCCTCCGTAGGCGCCTATATTCTGAACAGGGGAAGCCCCGACTGATCCAGGTATTCCAGAAAGTAATTCTAGTCCAGAAAATTTATTTTTTACTGACCACTCGACTAACTTGTCCCAGTTTGTTCCGGCCGCAACATTGATATTTACACCATTTTTATCGTCATAAACTTTTAAAATTTCACTCGAGGTTATTTTAACAAAAACTTTATTTTGGAAATCATCATTGAAAACTGTGTTTGAGCCTTCACCGACCACAACAACAGGCAGTCTTTCTTTATCACGAATTTCCATAATTTTATAAAATTCTTCTTCTTTTTCAATTTCAATAAAATATTTTACTTTACCACCAATTTGCAAATAGGAGAGGTCTTTTAGGTCGTAGTTTTCGTGTATCTTCATATACTAAAATATAGTAGCACTTTTATTATTAGAGTTCTATTATATCATCTGTGATATAATTTATTTATGTCAAAAATTAGTGATCAAAAGAAAATTGGTGATTTTATTAAAAATCTTCGCAAGAGTCGTGGAATGACACAGGGGGAGTTTGCAAAAATTCTGAAAACTTCACAAAGTGCTGTGGCTCGCATGGAAAGTGGTGGTCAAAATTTTACAACACAAGAATTGGCAAGAATTAGTGATGTATTAAATCGTCAGATAATTGAAATTTCTGATTCAATGGATTTTGAAATAAATGGCGGAAAAAAATTGAGTGGAACTATTTGTACTAATACATCAAAAAACGGAGCGCTTGCTCTAATTTTTGCTTCTCTCTTGAATAAAGGAATTAGTGTTATACGCGATGTTCCGAGAATCGAAGAAATTAATCGTGTTGTTGAATTTTTAAGCGCAATCGGTGTTTCTATTAAATGGCTGGGAGATCATGACCTTGAAATAAAACCCCCAAAGAAATTTATTTTAGGTGAATTAATGAACGAATCAGCAAAAAAAATTCGCTCCAGTTTGTATTTAATTGGTCCACTACTTCACTCTGAAAAGATTTTTAAATTACCAAATGCGGGTGGTTGCAAAATGGGGGCAAGGACAATTGCGGCCCATCAATATGGCCTAGAAGAATTTGGCGTAAAAGTTGAAACAAAATCAGATCACTACGAAATTTCTTATACAAAATTAAAACCAGCTGATGTTGTGATGTACGAGATGAGCGATAGCGCAACAATAAATGTTTTATTTGCTGCTGCAAAAATTCCTGGGGAAACAATTATTAGATTTGCCTCGGCGAATTACCAAGTTCAAGATACTTGTTTCTTTTTGAAAAAACTTGGTGTAGAAATTGATGGAATTGGAACTACAACTTTAACTGTAAAAGGGAATCCAAATATTGATGTTCCGGTCGAATACCACGTTAGTGAGGATCCGACAGAGACAATGATGTGGCTTGCTGCTGGAATTGTTACTAAATCAAATCTGAACATTAAAAGATGCCCAATTGATTTTCTTTCTCTTGAATTATTGAAATTAGAAAAAATGGGTCTTAAATATACAAAAAGTTCTGTCTATAAATCAAAAAATAGTGAAACCAATTTAGTTGATATAGAAATCAAGCCTTCAAAATTAATAGCGCTAGAAGATAAGATTCATGCCCAACCTTATCCAGGAATTAACACTGACAATTTGCCATTTTTTGCTACAATTGCTGGTTTCGCAGAAGGTACGACGTTGATTCACGACTGGATGTGGGAAAATCGCGCAATATATTTTATGGAATTATCCAAGTTGGGGTTTGATATGACTTTGGCTGATCCACACAGAGTTTATGTGACAGGTCCAACAAATTTAAAACCAAATCAGATAACTTGTCCGCCCGCGCTTCGCCCAGCAACAATTATTTTGGTTGCGATGCTAGCTGCACCCGGTAAATCAATTTTGAGAAATGTTTATTCAATACGTCGTGGTTACGAAGAAATTGCTGATAGATTAAATTCTCTTGGCGCTGATATAAAAGTTATTAGAGGAATTTAGTAAAAAATAAAATGATTTTAAAGAAAAAAACAAAAATTGTTGCAACTATTGGTCCTGCGTCAGAAAGCGAGGAAATGTTATCAAAAATGCTTGCCGCTGGATTAAACGTAATTAGAATGAATTTTTCGCATGGTGATTTTTCTGAACATCAGAAGAAAATTGATAATGGTAGAAAATCTTCAAAGAAAACAGGAATACCGGTTGCGTTTCTTCAGGATCTAAGTGGGCCTAAAATTCGGACAGGGGAATTTTCCACTGAAAATGGTCGTATCACGATTGAAAAAGGTCAGATTTTTACTTTAACTACTAGAAATGTTAAGGGCGATAATAATATTGTTAGTGTAAATTATGAAAAATTACCAAAAGAAATAAAAGTTGGTCATCGAATTATGGTTGACGATGGTAAAAAGAAATTAATAGTTACAGCGATAAAAGGCCAGGATATTATTTGTAAGGTTTTGGTTGGCGGGGAACTAAAGGGTCGTCGCGGAATAAATTTACCGGACACTGACATTTCCATGTCGTCTCTAACTGCAAAAGATAAAGCAGATTTGGAATTCGGTTTAAAAAATAATGTTGATTTTTTTGCCCTATCTTTTGTTCGTCGTCCAAGTGACATTACGGAGCTTCGAAATATACTTGATAAAAATAAATCCACCGCTGCGGTTATTGCAAAAATTGAAACTCCTCAAGCCGTTGCAAATATTGATGAAATAATTTCTTTGTCAGATGGAATTATGATTGCGAGAGGCGATTTGGCTATTGAAGTGCCCGCCGAAGAAGTTCCTTTAATTCAAAAAAATATTATTAACAAATGTAATATGGCAGGGAAACCCGTTATAACCGCAACGCAGATGCTTGAATCAATGATTAATTCTCCGGTTCCAACACGTGCAGAAGTTTCTGATATTGCCAATGCAATTTTAGATGGTACTGACGCGGTAATGCTGTCTGAGGAAACAACACTTGGAAAATATCCATTAGAATCAGTTGAAATGATGGCAAAAGTTGCACGTCGTTCTGAAAACGATTATTTACGTGAACAACTTCTTTTTTCAAGAGAGAGAGTTGATCCAACCAGTGTCAGTGGAACAATCGCATCTCATGCCGTTAGAACTGCTCATAACGTTGATGCAAAATTTTTGGTTTCATTAACAAATTCTGGAGCTGGAGCAAGGGCACTTTCTAAACACCGACCATCTTTACCAATTTTGGCTTTTACACCAAATGACACCGCATTTCAAAGATTGATTTTAAGTTTCGGATGTTGGGTTTTTAAAATTAACAAACACAAAGATATTCAAAGTATTATTTCTGATGTTAAAAAAGTTATTATTAAAAATAAATTAGGAAAAATTGGCGATAAATTTGTGGTAATTGCCGCTCACCCTTTTGGAATGGAAACAGAAACTAACATGATGGTTATAGAGACTTTATAGAATTTTTTTCGTAAAAAATAGATTTGACTTCACTTTGAAAGCCGTTAAGATGGCGTTATGTCAAATTTGTATATTGTTGGAACCCCAATAGGGAATCTAGAGGATATCACTCTTCGAGCTATTCGAATTTTGGGCGAAGTTGATTTTATTTTGGCAGAGGATACACGAGTAACTAGAAAATTATTAAATCATTTTGAAATAAAAACAAAAGTAATTAGTTTTCACGAACACAGTAAAGAAGATTCTTATGAAAACGTTTTGAAACTTTTACTAGAAGGCAAAAACCTAGCACTTGTGACAGACGCGGGAACACCCGGTATTTCTGATCCAGGAAGCAAATTAGTTGAGAGAGTTAGAAATGAATCACCAGAGACAAAAATAATTTCGATTCCTGGTCCAAGTTCAGTGGCTGCCGCAATATCAATTTCAGGTTTACCAGTTACAAACTTTTATTTTGCTGGTTTCGCTCCGCATAAAAAGGGTAGACAAACATTCTTTCAAAATATTTTCAAGAATTTGGATGAAGAGACTGCATTTGTTTTTTTTGAATCGCCACACAGAATTTTAAAAGCGTTAAATTCATTAAATGATTTTTGGCCAACTAAAAAAATAATTATCGCCAGGGAAATTACTAAAATATTTGAAGAAACATTGTCCGGTACACCCGCAGAGTTAATTGAACTCTTTAATACTTTTCCCGAGAAAATTCGCGGCGAGTTTGTGGTAATGGTCTACTAGTTGTGCACTGCTTTTTTATCGAGAACTTTTTGCTATAATCAAGTGAATATGAAAATTCACAGAATAGTTTTTTTCGTTGGACTTTTGTTAATAATTAATCAATTTTTAGGAATACCATCAGATTTAAAGGTTGTCATTAATATAATTTTAGGAATTATACTTGTTGGTCTTGGTCTATATATTAAATTACAAAATGTTAAAAAAAGTATTGCTGATCCTAAAAATACAAGTGATCAAAATATTTTTGTAGAAAATATTGCGGAACAGGCAGTGGGGACTGAGGCAACAACCACAGACGATGTTGGATTTTCTCCAGAAATTGCGCTTGATAATGATATTAATGAGACAATAAACGCCCTAGACGATAACGATGAATTTAAAGAAACACAATAAAATATTTATTTTATCTGTAGCAATATTTGTTGTCGTGGTTTTTATTATTTCTTTTTTTGTTGCGCCAAGAATGTTTGCTGTAAGTTACCAAAGTGGTGAAGGCTATTTTTCTAATGTTTTGAATGATTTTAAGAATGAAGAAGAAAAACCTACTATTAACCACGTTAAAACTCCTGAAGCCGTAAAAGCAATTTATATGACCGCCTGCGTTGCTGGGACACCGACCTTTCGGGATAATTTGGTTTCATTAATAGAGGAAACAGAAATAAATTCCATTATTATTGATATAAAAGATTTTAGTGGAACAATTTCTTTTAAAACAGATAATCCCGCGCTGGTTGGTGTAAATGGTACGGGTTGTAAATCGCAAGATCTATTTGAATTTATAAAAACTCTTCACGAAAAAAATGTTTATGTGATCGGCAGAATCACAGTTTTTCAAGATCCATTTTATACAAAATTACATCCAGAGTTGGCTGTTCAAAAAAATAGCGATGGTTCAACATGGAAAGATTACAAGGGAATAAGCTTTGTCGATGTCAGCGCCAAAGAGTATTGGGATTATATTTTAGAATTAGCTTTTGAATCTCATAAAAATGGTTTTGATGAGTTAAATTTTGATTACATTCGTTTTCCGTCTGATGGAAATATGAAAGATATTTATTACCCATTTAGTAATAAAATACTCGTAGATAATCTGTCAGAAGGTAAGCAAATCGCTCTAGAAAATTTCTTTAAATATTTATCAGAAAAAATTTCTAAATATAATAAAGATCAAGATTTTCCGCTAATCACCTCTGCCGATCTTTTCGGAATGGTTACAACAAACACGGATGATTTAAATATTGGTCAAGTAATGGAACGAACTTTACCTTATTTTGATTATATTTCACCAATGGTTTATCCGTCGCATTACCCACCGCATTTTAATGGTTGGGTAGATCCAAATAAGTATCCATATGACTTAATAAAATTTGTTATGGGTTCAGCAGTCGACAGGGTGGAAACCTTTGGTTTGGCGACTTCTACGCCAGTATCTGTCCGTGAACACGTCTCAAAAGAGCAATTAAGGCCCTGGATACAAGATTTTGATTACGGCGGTAACTATGACGTTGCCGAGGTAAAAGCTCAAATTCAAGCATCCTATGACGTAGGGTTAGACTCTTGGATGTTGTGGAGTCCAAGCAATAGATATACCAGGGGTGCAATAAAAGAAGAACCGGTCGTATCAAATTAATCTTTATAGAATTCAAAAGCCTTTTAAATTATTATGGTTGAAATAAAAGATTTTCAAAAATATAAAAAATTTCATTTCGTTGGAATCGGCGGAATAGGGATGTCGGCTCTCGCACGTCTTTTGAAGTCAAAAAATAAAATTATTTCTGGATCTGATTCTTCCGAATCGGAAATAATTGAATCTTTACGAAAAGAGGGAATAAATATTTCAGTCGGTCATTCTGAAAATAATTTTGGGAGTGATATAGATTGTGTTATTTATACTTTGGCGATATCACGCGATAATCCAGAATTTCTGAAAGCCAAGAAACTTAATTTACCAGTTTTTACTTATGCTGAAATGTTGGGACAAGTTTCACGTGGAATGAAAACAATTGCTGTTTCTGGAACTCACGGAAAAACCACTACAACTGCAATGATTAATTCGGCTTTGCGGGAGGCCGGTTTGAAACCAAATATGATAGTCGGAAGTTTGCTTTCAGAAGGAAAAACAAATTTTTTGCCTGGAGAAGGCACTGGATCAGAAATATTCTTAGCCGAAGCCTGCGAATACAAAAAATCTTTTTTGAATTTATCTCCAACAATTTTGGTGATTACAAATATTGAGGAAGATCATTTAGATTTTTATAAGGATTTAGAAGATATAAAATCCGCTTTTATGGAAATGGCTGATAAAGTCCCAGAAAATGGAAAAATAATTTGCGATTTTCAGGATAAAAACGTCGCAGAAATATTAGAAAAATATAAATCAAAATGTATTAATTCTAGAGATTTTATATTGTCAGTTCCGGAATTAATTGTTCTTGGAGAACATAATGTTCGAAATGCGGCGATGGCATTAGTTGTTGCGAAGGTTTTAGATCTCGATTTAGAGAAAGCAAAAATTGGTGTTGCAAATTTTAAGGGAACTTGGCGAAGACTGGAATATCATGGCAAAAATAAAAACGGAGCTTTGATTTATGATGATTATGGACACCATCCAACAGAAATTGGTGCATCTTTGGCTGCGTTAAGACAGAAATATCCAAACAAAAAAATTGCAATATTTTTTCAACCACATTTATATTCTAGAACAAAAATATTTTTTGATGACTTTGTTAAAATATTATCTAAATTTGATAAATTATATTTATTACCAATTTATGCGGCTAGAGAACCTAATGATCCGACAATTTCATCTGAAAAAATTGCACGGCAAATTAGCGGGGCAGAAATTTTAAATGATCTTTCAATTGCCAGACAAAAAGTTTCAGAAATTCCTGATGATTATATTGTTTTAACTATGGGAGCAGGGGATGTATATTTGATTTTGAAATAGATTATTATCTTATATTTTTTCTGTTATAATTAAGCAAAGAGCCTTTAAATATGGAAAATAAAGATCAGATTACATATTTTGCTGATACTGACGCCCGTAACAGGCGAGTACGTTTTGGTATAAAAGCTGGTGATCGAACTCGTCACGTTTATGTAATTGGTAAAACTGGTATGGGTAAATCAGTTTTGCTTGAAAATATGGCGGCGCAGGATATTAAAAATGGCAATGGTTTTGCCTTTATGGACCCGCACGGACAAACTGCGGACGTTCTACTTGAATATATTCCAAAAGAAAGAATAAAAGATGTTTTATATTTTGCTCCATTCGACATGGAAAATCCGATTTCTTTCAATGTTATGGAAGACGTCGGTTATGATAAACGACATTTGGTTGTTTCTGGTTTAATGAGTACTTTCAAGAAAATTTGGGTTGATTTGTGGTCAGCAAGAATGGAATATATTTTGGGAAATACTTTGTTAGCACTCCTTGAATATCCTGGCGCGACTTTACTTGAGGTTAACAGAATGTTGGCTGACAAACCTTTTCGTAATAAAGTCGTTGCTAATATAAAAGATCCGTCGGATAAATCTTATTGGGTTGATGAATTTGCAAAATATACAGATCGTTTTGCAGCGGATGCGACGCCAGCAATTCAAAATAAAATTGGACAATTTACTTCTAATCCTTTGATTAGAAACATCGTTGGTCAACAAAAATCCACTTTTGATTTACGAAAGATGATGGATGAAAGAAAAATTATTATCATAAACTTATCAAAAGGACGAGTTGGTGAACAAAACGCCAATCTTTTGGGAAGTATGCTGATTACTAAAATTTATTTGGCAGCGATGTCGCGCGCTGATGTTTCTGAAAAAGAATTAAAGGAACTCCCAAATTTCTATTTATACGTTGATGAATTCCAATCTTTTGCTAATGAATCTTTTGCGAATATTTTATCTGAAGCTAGAAAATATAAACTTAATTTAACAATTGCTCATCAGTATATTGAACAAATGACTGAAGAGGTTAGGGCGGCGGTTTTTGGAAACGTTGGAACATTAATTTCCTTCCGCGTTGGTTCGTATGATGCCGAAGTTTTGGAAAAAGAATTTGCGCCGACATTTACAGCACAAGAT
>CAYOAT010000001.1:1253-38067 GCA_964402215.1 uncultured Candidatus Saccharibacteria bacterium | reverse complement strand
TGTTAATCTGGGCGCGTATCAAATATATTTGCGACTAATGATAAATGGTATTGGTTCGCAACCATTTTCTGCGAGAACTATTCCACCTCTGGAAAGACCAGAAGTCAGTTCTGTTCAAGAAATTTTGAAATCATCTAGGGAACAATTTGGTCGCCCACGCCAGGAAGTAGAAGATTTGATTAGAAAGAATTTGGCAGGAGAAGAGGCGGTAAAAGCTAGTCCAAGTAGTACATCAGGTAGCGATAAACCATCGAATAATAATGGTTTTGATAGTGGTCGCCCAAGAAATAATATTCAAAATAATGGTGGCGAAAAGAAAAAGGATTATAACGAAAACAGAAATAGTAGTTTTAGGGGCGCAGAAAATGGTAACAAAAAAAATGCCGACAGTTTTAAACCAAGGCAGAATAAAGTAATTGATGAAAAAACTAGGATTGAATTAGAAAAAGCCTTGCATCAGAATTCTGAGAACGAAAGTAAAGATGAAAGTAAAAAGAACGAAAGTTTTTCTTTAATTGAAATGGCCGATAATACCAAGAAGAACGAAACACCAAAAAGAGTTGACGATAAGGGACCTAAAATTGAAAATACTAATGCTTTGCGTGACGCTTTAGCTGAAGCTATGAAGAAAAAAGATGTAATTGTAAAAGTTGAAGAGAATCAAAAAAAAGTTGAAGTGGTTGCACCTGAAAATAAATCTACAACAGAAATAAAAACGGAAATTAAAACCGAAGTTAAGACCGAGTTTAAAAATAATTTTGTAGAAAATAAAAATAAACAGCACCAGGAGCCAAAATCTATTCCGGTGTCCGAACCCAAAAAGGAAATTCCAGAAAGGGAATTGAAACAAATCCTGGGCGTTGAATAATATGAATTCGGAAAAGAAAAAAGTTTTAATTTTGTCTTTGGCCTATTTTCCAAAATTTGTTGGTGGGGCGGAAGTTGCAATAAAAGAAATAACAGATCGTCTTGGTAATAAATATGATTTTGATATGGTGACATTGAGATTTGATCGAAATTTACCTTTAATTGAAAAAATTGGCTCGGTTAATATTTTTAGAGTTGGTTATTCTTTACCAGGAACGACGCAAACTCATTTGCCGCTAATTGTTAAAATTTCAAAAATTTTGGCACCAGTTTCTATTTTTTTAAAAGCCTTGAAATTGTGTAAGAAAAATAAATATGATTTGGTTTGGTCTATGATGGCGAATCAAGCCGGATTTGCTGGTATGTTTTTAAAGTTTTTTAATAAAAAAATTCCTTTGGTTTTATCTATCCAAGAAGGGGATTCCCCTGAATCGATAAAAAGAAAAATGCGATTTGTTTTGCCCTTATATAAAAAGATTTTTTATTCCGCCGATTTTGTACAAGCAATTTCAAATTTTCTGGCTAGTTTCTCTATTGAAATGGGTGCGAATAGTAAAAAAATAATTGTTGTTCCAAACGGAGTTGATGTTGAAAAATTTTCAAAAATTTCTGAAAATCAACAAAGTGATATTTTTAATGAGTTAAATTTGGGTGTTGATGATCAAATTATTGTAACCGCATCAAGATTGGTTGAAAAAAATGGTGTTGAATTTTTAATACGTTCATTAAGTTTATTATCGGAGAATATTAAATTATTAATTATTGGAGATGGTCCATTAAAAAATAATCTAAATAACATTGTAGAAAGTTTAGAATTAACAAACCGTGTAATTTTTAAGGGATATGTTGAGCCGGAAAAAATACCAGAATATTTTTCAATATCAAGTGTATTTTCTAGACCATCATTATCAGAAGGTTTGGGAAATGTTTTTTTAGAAGCAATGGCCTCTAAATTACCAGTTGTGGCGACCCCAGTCGGCGGTATCGTGGATATAATAAAAGATGGTGAAACAGGACTTTTTTCTAAACCAGCTGATTACACTGATTTGGCGGAAAAATTAAATTTAGTTTTGTCTGATCATGATTTAAGAAAAAAACTTGCCGCAAATGGCTTTGAGATGGTTTCAAAAGGTTATGACTGGGATAATATAGCCAGAAAGATGGATGAAATTTTTAATTCTGTTAAAGTGTCCATATGAAGATTTTAGTTGCAACAGGTATATATCCTCCATCAATTGGTGGTCCCGCTACACATGCAAAATTAGTCGAAACTGAATTACCAAAATACGGAATCGATGTGGATGTTTTGAGTTTTGACTCTGTTAGATATTTGCCTAAAATAATTCGACACATTGTCTACATTTGGAAGTTATTAAAATCAAGTAAAAAATGCGAGCTTATTTATGCTCTGGATCCGGTATCTGTTGGGTTACCCGCGCTTTTTGTTTCAAAAGTTTTGAGAAAGAGAATGATTCTAAGAATTGGAGGCGATTACGCTTGGGAACAGGCGACAAGCCGTTTTAATATATTAGATGATTTAGATGATTTCACAGAAAAAAAATACAATTCAATTAGTATTCGTTTCATGAAATACATTCAGTTTTTTGTCGCAAAAAATTGTACGAAAATCATTGCACCGAGTTTTTATTTGAAGAAGATTATTTTAAAATGGGGGATTTTAGAAGGTAAAATCGATGTAATATATAATTTCGCACCAGATATTTTTATTGTAGAAGATAAAAATAGTTTGAGAAAAAAATTAAATTTGACAGGCAAAGTAATCTTAAGTTCTGGGCGCTTAATTAAATTAAAAGGGTTTGAAAAATTAATTGAGGCTTTTTCGATAATGCCGTCGGATTATAAGTTGTTTATTATTGGTTCGGGTCCGCTAAAGGTAAAAATTGGGGGACAAATTGAATCCTTAAAATTGCATGACAGAATAAAAATTATTGACGCATTAGATCGAGAAAAACTATTTGAGTATATAAAGGCGGCTGATGTTTTTATATTAAATACTGCAGCAGAAGGTTTCTCGAATATTTTATTGGAAACTATGGCGATTGGAACACCGGTAATTGCTACAGCTAAAGGTGGTAATATAGAACTTATCACACAGAATTTTGACGGTTTATTAATCGAACATGACAATATTGAAGAAATACAACAAAGCATTGAATTTATTTTTGATAATCCAGAAATTCGCCAAAAGTATATAGATAATGCAAAAAACTCTGTTAGTAAATTTACAAAAGAAGATTCAATAAAAAAAATAATTTCTATTTTTAATCAAACATTGTTATGAAGGCTTTAATTATTTACGGCGACAGGGAAATATTAAATGAAAAAAGTGATGTATTTTTTAGACATAATGACTATTCAAATTGTCTAGATGAATTGCATGCACATGTTCTAACAGAAAAATGCGAGCAAGATAAAATTATTGGTAATATCCATGTTCATCCGTTTCCCAGAAAAAATCCAATTAAATTATTTTTCTATCTTAGAAAAATAATATTAAGAGAAAAAGTTGATTTGATTATTGCGCCAAGACCATTTGTGCCGGGTGTTTTGGCGGTAATTTTAAAAATAGTAACAAAGCGTAAACTATTAATGTCAGTTTTTGGAGCGAATATCTTTAGAAGAGAGTGGTATTTATGCTCAATTAAAAATTTTATTTATAGATTTACTATTGGGCCGATTGTCTTTTATTTTTCAGATTATTTTCAAACTGACAGCGTAGAGGATTTTGAATTTTTAAAAAATAAATTTATTAGTAAAAAAGTGTTTTGGAAACCGTTAGTACCACAAAACATCAGTGATTTTTTTTATAATCGCGATATTAGTAATAAAAATATAACGACGATATTATTTATAGGTCGACTTGTTGCACAAAAAAACATTAAACTTTTGGCCAAAATTATAAATGAATCACTTTCAACTATAAGTAACATTAAGTTTAATATTATAGGTGAGGGGTCATATGGTTATTTGATTAAAGAGCTTGCAATTAAATTTCCTGAATTTGTATCGTGGTCAAATCCAAAGACTCGTGAAGAAATTATTGCTGAATATACAAAATCAGATATTTTATTACTTTGCTCAAAATTTGAGGGTTTTCCAAGAGTTTTTATGGAAGCAGCTTCTTCTGCAATACCAATTATTACATCTAATGTCTGTGGAAAGGAAAATTTAATAAAAGACTCCGAGACCGGTTTTATAATAAAAAATGAAAATTGTCTTGAATATGTCTCTAAAATAAGATATTTATCTGAACATAAAAGTGTAGCCAGTAAAATGGGTTTGGCATTAAGAGATGTATTTAATAATAATTTTAATTATAATTTAACGATAAAATTGCAAAAAGAGATTTTTGAATATATCAAAGGAAACATATGAAATTACTTATTATTACCCAAATTGTAGATATTGATGATTCAGTTTTGGGTTTTTTTCATCGTTGGATCATAGAATTTTCAAAATCTGCTGAAAGTGTGATTGTTATTTGTCTCAAGGAAGGGAAACACGATTTTCCAAAAAATGTCCGTGTTTTATCCCTGGGCAAGGAAAAAGGTGAATCAAAATTAAAATACTTGTATAGATTTTACAAATACATTTTTACGGAACGAAAAAATTATAACCAAGTATTCGTGCACATGAATCAAATTTATGTAGTTTTGGGCGGTTTATTTTGGAGATTTTTTGGTAAGAAGGTTGGTTTGTGGTATGCACACGGGTCGGTAAGTTTAAGTTTGTGGGTGGCAGAAAAATTTGCTGATTACATATTTTCTTCAACTAAAATGGGGTTTAGATTAAAAAGTTATAAATTGTTCTTGGTTGGACAGGGAATTGATACCGACCTTTTTAGACCAAAAGAAGATATTTTAAAAGAAAATATTGTGGTTACGGTTGGCAGAATTTCGACGATAAAGAATATTGATAAAATGATTGATTTGATTACTAATTTTCCTGATTATTCTTTAAACATTGTTGGTGAGGCATTAACAAATGATGACCAGGAATATTTGTCATTTTTGAAAAGAAAAACAGATGAAATGGGGCTAATCAACAGGGTAATATTTTTAGGAAAAAAAACTGGTCAAGAGTTGGTTTTTGTTTACAACAAAGCCAAAATTTTTATTAATCAAAGCGGAACGGGAAGTTTAGATAAAGCTGTGTTAGAAGCAATATCATGTAATTTGCCAACAATGACGACAAATCAGGCATTTAATACTGCAGAGTTTAAAAATGTTTTTTTTGAAAAAATTAATTTTAATAATGTGAAGTATATTTTGGATAGCACCGTTGATTGCAGTAATTGTAATCGTGAAGTTGTGGTGAAAAATCATTCCATCAATAATTTGATATTAAAAATTATTAACACATATAGTAATAAAATCTAATTATTATTTGTGTAATTGCTCGTAATCTATTGGCGGGTTATATTAATGTCACAGCTATTATGAATGTTACAGAAAAAAGACACATAGTTTTTGGCTTACCAAGTCTACTTGTAGGGGGGATAGAAAAACATCTCATTCAACAACTTTCTCATTACAATCAAGAAAAATATAGATTTTCTGTAATTACGATTTTTGATTATCCGGGACGAAAAGATTTGTATGGATTTGTGCCAAAAAATGTTGATATTTATAAATTGAATTTCAAAGGTTATTTTGATTTTAAAAATACTTATTTATTGTATAAAATTTTAAAAAAAATTAAGCCAGACATCGTCGTGACAAGCATGTTTTCTGCCAGTGCAATTTTTCGAATACTAAAACTTTTTTTAAGATATAAAATTATTGTTAGAGAGCATAATACCTACACAGACAAAACAAAGATACATTTTTTTGTTGATCGAATTTTGTCTTTAATAACTGATCGCGTAGTTGCTGTTTCGGAGTCGGTAAAAAAATATGTTTCTGAAAAAAGTCATATTTCGTTGCCAAAAATAACTGTAATTCAAAATGGAATAGACATTGAAAGGGTTAACAAATTTATTAAAAATAACAATCGTGATGAATTAAGAAAAAAATTTGGATTCGGTTTCAGTGACAAAATAATTTTAAATGTTGCTAGGCTTAAACCACAAAAAAATCACAAGTTATTGATTGATTCTTTTGTTATTGCGAATAAAATAGATCCATTTTTGAAGTTGGTTATTCTTGGAGATGGTAGTGAAAAGAGTACGTTATTGAAATATGTTGCCGATCACAAATACCCCAACATTTATTTATTAGGATATTGTGAAAATGTTTATGATTACTACTATATTAGTGATATTTTTTCACTAACTTCAGACAGGGAGGGTTTCCCAAACGTATGTATTGAGGCCCTGGCTTTTGGATTACCAGTAGTCAGTACGAATGTTCCTGGCGTTGACGAGTTAATTGTTAATGGTGATAATGGCTTTATCGTCGAGCGTAACGAAAAAGACGTTTCGGATAAAATACTTTTAATTGCAAGTAAAATACCAAATATTTCAGAAATGCAAAAAAAATGTAAAAATACTGCCGAAAGTTTTTCTTTAGAAAAGAACATAGTAAAGTACGAGAAGTTATTTGATTCAATATGAAACGTTTAATAAAAAGACTTTTTACAAATTATAAGATAGCGAAATTGGGCCAAAACTTTTTCGAGTCTTTCAAAGTATTTATATATTTTTCATTACTACCGTTTATAAAAAAAGATGCGGGACCTTTTAAGCTTATTTTCAACGGAGTCAAATTTTCTTTGAAATTTCACGGTAAACATGAAGAATATTTTTTAATAAAAGAAATTTTTGTCGATCAAGAGTATAAAATTGATATTTCGAGTGATAGGGTTCACAAAATAATTGATTTGGGTTCAAATATTGGATATTCAGCAATATATTTTAGTTGCTGTTTTCCAGAGGCAAGTATTTATGCCGTAGAGCCATCAAAAGACACATTTAGCAGATTACAAGAAAACACTCTGGCAATAAAAAATATTGAAATATTAAATTTTGCTGTATCAGATAGAGACGGAGAAATGATATTTTTTGAGAATAAGGATAGAAATATTTCTTCCTCAGTTTACAATCGAGGGGAAGAGTTCCAAAAAGTGGTGGTAAATTCTATTACTTTTCAAAGCTTATTAAAAAAACTTGGAATCAGCCGCATCGATATTCTAAAGTTTGATATTGAGGGTGGTGAGCAATTTTTATCTGAACAAGACATTTGTTCGGTTGATGGTATCTTAGTTGGCGAATTACACGCTGACCTCATGGGTGAAGAAAAAACATTAAAGTTATTGAATATTATGGAGAATAATTTTTCTGTGGAAAAAGAAAGTTTAAATAAAAATAAAAGATATGTTATTAGAGCAAAAAGAATCACTACCAAAGGTTAGTATTGTTATAGCAACTTATAATAGACAGGCGTGTATTTTAGCTGCAATTGACAGTGCATTGAATCAAACCTATGAAAACGTAGAAGTTGTTGTTGTTGATGATGGATCTACTGACAATACCGCCAGTCTTGTTGCTGGAAAAAATAATGACTCGCGGCTAAATTATTATCGTTTAGATGCAAATCGTGGATCAAGTTTTGCAAGAAATTTCGGAATACAAAAAGCAACCGGCGATTTTTTTATTGTTTGGGACAGTGATGATATTTTGTATAAAAATGCAGTTACTGACCTATTAGAATTTTATAATAAAAATAAAACTGCTTTTACCATTTCTGCTCCAACCTATGTTTATAGAAATGGAGAAAAAATAGATATTGAACCAATCGCCACCGGGCAACTTTCTTTTGAAAGAATTGTTTGTGCCAAAATGCCTAAATTTAAATTAGTTAGGATGTCTAGAAAAAACATTTCTTCTGATACTTTATATTATTCAAAAAATCTTGATTTTATGTTTAATTCATATTTGGCAAAAGATGGTCCTTGGTTTCATATCAATAAGCCACTTGGTAGACACAATCTTGTTTCTGATAAAAACTCTTTAACTTTACTTAGAAAGAAGCGCACTAAAAAGCTCTCTATGGATAGGACCACCCATATTGAAAAGTACTTAATGATATTTGGTGAATATATTAAAGAGCACAGAAAGGAATTATATGCACATCATGCGTATGCCGCAGCAATCGGTTTTTTGTTTTTGAAAGATTATAATAAGGCAAAACTATATTCCCGCGAATCTTGTAGTAACTTATTAAATTTTAGACACACATTTGTTTACTTAGCCGCCAGAAATATTTTTTTTGAGCTTATGTTCAAAAGTTTTTATAAGTAATTTAGCTCCTACTTTTCATTATTTTTAAATACGAATTAATTAATAGTATATTTTTTATTATTTCAGAAAAAAGTATTGATAAAATTGCCCCAATTATTCCAAATTTTGGCAACAAGATTAATAGAAATAATATTTTGCTTAAGGGCGAAACGGTTTGAAGAATATATAATTCTTTTTTAACAAACTGTGAAATTAATACTTGATTAATTAAGACCATCGGCAGGGTCATTATTATCAAAGAATAAAGTCTTGAATAAAATATAGCATCAGGATATTTTGGGAAGAATAAATTATACAAAAATGGTGCCAATAAAATATATAATATGGTAATTAATATTGTCCCTATTGATATAATAAATATTTTTCTAGGAAGAATTTCTTTAATCGTTGCTGGGTCCATTTTTGATAAACGGGGAAGGGATAACAATGCCAAAATTTTATTTAATTGTCGTATTTGTTTTGGGGCGGCCATGGCAATTGTGTAAGTTGCGACTTGTATAGCCCCGAGATAATGAAAAATCAATATTTTGTCTAAATTAAAAGTTATACCCCCAAGTATGTTCATTAAACTTAGATGTTTACCGTATGTGATAATCGAATTATGATTAATATTATTTGTTTCAACAATTCCTTCATTTTTATCTATTTTTCTAATTTTTATAAAAAATATTGCTGCCATTATTGTGTACGAGGAGAAAAAAGCTAAAATTAAAATAACAAAATTGTTTGTTGTTAAGGATATAATCGCAAGAATTATTGTTGGGAAGAGATTATATAAAGCACTAATTTTTGCGGATTCTTTAAAGAACTTCTTACCTTGTAAATATGAATTATAAATTGGTAAAGCCTGAACAACTGGAGCAAATACTGAGATTATCAACATCGATATACAAAGTTGGAAATTTCCCATTACAAAGTAATATGCGGATACTATTATTGAAATAAAAGTCATTATTAAACCCCACTTTAAATGTGTTTTTACAGCAGAGGTTAATATGTTTTTTTGTCCACTTGCTACGGCCTGTGTGATAGATGTCCCAATTCCTGTTAATGAAAATGCCGTTATTACACCAAATATTGATAGAACGAATTTATATTGGCCATACGTTTCAGGGGACAACGAATTGGACATTATTACAACTAAAACAAAGGCTGATAAGGTAACAATGATTTTTTCTATTACAATCCAAAAACTGTCTTTAGCTATTGAGACGCCATTTATTCCAAATTTATTTCCAACAAAGCGTAGATAATCAGTAAGTTTATTTTTCATCTAATGTTTTTCTATATTACATCGTTCAGTACTTTATTTCCAGTTTTAATATTTTTTATAAATACTAATAAATAAATGGTTGGTGGGATGACTGTGACAAAAAAATATTTTGTTGCTATGCTAAACAAAAATGTAGAAATGCATTTAAAATTATAACAATGTCAAAAGATTATTATTCAATAATAAGACAAGGTGAGTATAACTTAATATCAAAGATTAATCTCGATGGTTCAATTATTGATTTGGGCGGGAGTTCAAGATCAAGCTATCGTGCGTTAATTGGCGGAAATCACAAAATAGTGTCTGTAAATATAAATCCTGATTGCGGTTGTGATTTAGTCTTTGATTTACAAAAAAAGTTTCCTATTGATGATTTTTCCTATGATAATGCGATATGCTTTAATGTTCTAGAGCATATTTTTGATTTTAATAATGTTTTTTTGGAAACAAGCCGTATATTGAAAAGTGGTGGAAAATTTATCATCTCGACCCCATTTATGCACCATATACATGCTTCTCCGGATGACTATTTTAGATATACAAAGTCAGCGTTAGTAAATATTTTGACAAAATATGGATTAACAATCGAAACAGTAACAGTAATAGGGTATGGACCATTTTCTTTTATATTTCAAACACTTTGTGGTGGGATTAAACCGATTATTTTAAGAAAATTTTTTAAGGCTATTTTTATAATGATTGATAAGGTGCTATCTGTCTTTAAAAAATATAGAGAAATTTCTGAAACAATTCCACTGGGATATTTTATTGTGGCAAGAAAAAATTAGGCTAATTTGTAATAGTATTTGATATACAATAATTTCTCGCACTTTTTCGATATTTCTGCTATATTCTCATCGTATGACGCTACTCGAAAAAACACTAAAATATTTTATATATAGTGGTATCGTTTTAATACTGTTCACACCGCTTATTGTTCCATACAGCACTTTTTATAATATATGGACAGGTAGTTATCTTCCAAATACAAACGAGTTATTTAATTTATTTTTTCCATATATCACTGGTAAAGCTTACTTTTTTAGAATACTAGCTGAAATAGTTTTCTTTTTGTGGCTTTCGTTGGCAGTATTAAATAAAGAATATAGACCTAAAAAAAGCATATTATTATATAGTCTCATCGCGTTTATGGTCAGTATATTTGTTTCTAACTATATTGGCGCTAATTGGACAGCAAGTTTCTGGAGTAATTTTGAAAGAATGGATGGTTATATAACGCTTCTTCATCTTTTTGCTTTGTTTTTAGCTGCCGGAGCAGTATTAAGAACAGAGAAAGATTGGAAAATTCTTTTTAACATTTCCATATTTATTAGTTTTATTTTGTCTTATGTTTCATTAAAACAAATTAGTAATGAAGAAACTGATCAATTAATTAGGGTTGATTCAACTCTGGGTAATCCAATTTATTTGGCGATTTACATGTTGCTACATGTTTTTATCATATTATTTTACTTATTAAAGAAAAATTACAAACAAATTATTTGGTGGGTTTATATCTTGGTCGCAATTTTTGATACTTATATTTTATTTCAGACGGGAACAAGGGGGGCTGTGCTTGGTCTAGTCGGGGGAATAATGCTATCTATAATATTAATTGTAATTACGAATTTTCAAGTTAAATTTGTACGCAACATTGCATTAGGTATTTTGGTATTTGTTACATTGTCTTTAGGAACAATTGTTTTGGTAAAAGACAGTAATTTTATTAAGAACAATCCTGTTTTAAATAGAGCTGTCGATATTTCATTTACAAGTGGTACTGGTCAGGCCCGCTTATTGAATTGGCAAACAGCCATTACTGCTTTTAGAGAAAGACCAATTTTTGGTTGGGGACAAAGTAATTATAACTTGGCATTTGATAAATATTATCTATCAGCAATGCATGGTAATGAGGCATGGTTTGATAGAACTCATAATATTGTTCTTGATTGGTTAATTTCGGGTGGAATTCTTGGTTTATTATTTTTAGTTGCCATTATGCTGGCAACAATTTACTTGCTTTGGAGAAAGACTCCAGAATTTACAAATACTGATCGTTCAGTATTAACGGGACTTCTTGCGGCGTATTTTATTCACAATTTATTTGTTTTTGACAATATTGTTAGTTATATAATTATATTTTTGATTTTTGCTTTTGTATATTCTCAATCCTCCGAAGATATAAAAATCTTTACTGGAGATGTGTCGCGAGAAATAAAATACTTTGCTATTACAATTCTAATTATTTTGTTACCCGTTTGTATATATATTGTTAATTATCAAAGCTATACAGCAAATCGTGAGTTAGCGAATGCAATGAATGTTATAAAGAGGGTCTCAAGTCCAGCGGGTGACACATTTACTTATTATTACGAGGATAAAGGTTTAAATCGAAATTTTGAATTATATGAAGCCGCTATTTCAAGAAATACATTTGGTAATGCGGAGATCAGACAACAGATGATGACGACTACTGATACTATATTAAAAATTCAGGATAAAAATTCTGAGGAAATAAAACAAAAATTTATCTCTACTGTTATTATTGAACTTGAAAAACAGATCAGTGAATTTCCAGCAGATTCACGTTATCCGTATTTGCTTGGTGTATATTATGCGCGTATTGGCGATTTAATTAATGCAGAAAAATGGTTACTTGAATCAATTAAATTATCACCAAATAAACAAACAATTAGAATTCCGCTAATTCGTATTTATTTGCAGTCTGGCCAAAAAGAAAAAGCCCTAGCTTTAGCTGAAGAAACATATTATTTGGATAAAAGTAAGGATGAATTATGGATTGAGTATGCTAAAACCGCTTTTATCACTAGTCAGGAATTATTAACTAAATTAATTGATGCGGCGGTTGCAGAAAACGACACAGAAAAGGTTATTGCTTTATTACAATACAATATAGAAAAGCAGCCAGAAAACGTACAAAATGTTGTTTCTCTTTCTGCCTTTTATCACAAAATAGGTATGGATATAGATGCGATTTCAGTGTTAGATTCGGCCATAGCAAAATTCCCAGCATTCAAATATCAACTACTAAAAATAAAGCAAGACATTGAGGTCGGTAAAATAAAATAGGGAAATTTTGGTAGATTATCCACAGGACTTGCGCTTTTTGCAATTATCTGCTATACTACTTTGGTGAGTGTGAGCGAATAGCTCCACGAACGAATATCTGTGTAAGTCCCCGCTTCGGCGGGGATTTGCATTTTTGGCTAAAATATTTATAAATTTATTGTCACAAAATATTCACATTTTAAATATTTAATTGGTTGTGTATATCTTAAATTTTTTGATATACTCATTTTAGTAGATTGTGTTTTGGATTGGTCGGTGTATCGCACTCACGTAAGATATTCGTTGGAGTTAGCGCTCACCGGCCAATCTAGAACATAATGAGTCACCGCGAAATGCGGTGATTTTTATTTTTTAAAAATATTTTTATATTTTAAAAATTATTTTTTAACTTATCCACACATTTATTTAAAAAACTCTTTTAGTTTTTCTAGATACTGCGATAATTAAGTGGGGAAGAAAACTTTTATTAGTTAACAAAAATAAAATGGTTGCAAAGAAAAGAAAAGCTGCAAAGAAGTCAGCAAAGAGATCTACAAAAAAGACTTCAAGAAAAGTAGCAAAAAAATCATCAAAAAGAAAAGCAAGTAAAAGAAAATAATTGTAGATTTTAACAAAGCCCTCAGTAATTTGAGGGCTTTGTTTTTTGTGGTATTATCGATAAACATCCATGTCATTTTTATCTAAAATTTTTGGTAATGAAAATAGCCGTTTATTGAAAAAATACGAGTTAAAAATCCCGGTTATTAATTCTTTTACTGAGAAAATATCTGCTCTTACTGATGAAGAATTAAAGGCCAAGACAACTTTTTTTAAAAGTGAATTGGCAAGTGGTAAAACTTTGGACGATATTTTGCCAGAAGCGTTTGCCGTTGTTAGGGAGGCGGCAACTAGGACTTTGGGCCAAAGACATTACGATGTTCAGCTTATTGGTGGAATGACAATTCACGATGGCAATATCGCCGAAATGCGTACTGGTGAAGGAAAAACTTTGGTTGCAACTTTGCCAGTTTATTTAAACGCATTAACTGGTGAAGGTGTTCACGTTATTACTGTTAATGATTTCCTAGCTCGCCGAGATACTGTTTGGATGGGACAGATTTATAATTTCCTAGGATTAAGCACTGCCGTTATAAATCAGCAGGCTTCATATATATATGACACAAGTCATACGAACGAAAAACAGGATGAAGAGCGTGATGAATTAGGATCATTTAGAATTATCTATGATTTTCTCCGACCAATTTCTAGAAGAGAAGCATATGCTGCTGATATTACTTATGGGACAAATAGTGAATTTGGATTTGATTATTTGCGCGACAATATAGAATATGACACAGAAAATTTGCGACAAAGAAGCCATAATTTTGCCATCGTCGATGAAATTGACTCTATTTTAATTGATGAAGCCAGAACCCCTTTAATTATTTCAGCACCATCGTCAAACGCAGAAAATTTGTATGAAATATTTGCAGGAATTTCTAAAAAACTTATAAAAGAAGAAGATTACACGATTGATGAAAAATTGCGCTCAATAAGTTTGACCGATAAAGGAATTACCAAAGCAGAAAAACTTTTGGGAGTCGATAATATATATACGGAGAAAGGAATCAAATATGTTCATCATTTAGAAACTTCAGTTCGCGCCGAGGCACTTTTCAAACGTGACAAAGATTATGTCGTAAAAGACGGACAAATTGTAATTGTCGATGAATTTACTGGTCGTATGCAGCCAAGCCGTCGTTGGTCAGAAGGTTTACATCAGGCGATAGAAGCAAAAGAAGGAATTCCAGCAGGACAAGAATCTAGAACGTTTGCTTCTATTACTTATCAAAATTATTTCAGAATGTATAAGAAACTTTCTGGAATGACAGGTACAGCAAAAACTAGTTCAGAAGAATTTTTTAAAGTTTATCGACTTGAAACTATTTCTATTCCAACAAATCGTCCAAATGCTAGAAATGATTATGATGATTTAATTTATCAAACTGAACCAGGAAAATTTATTGCCCTCGTTAGAAAAATAAAGGAACTTAACCAAAAAGGTCAGCCAGTTCTTGTTGGTACGGCGTCAATCGAAAAAAATGAACTTGTATCAGAATTTTTAACAAAAAATGGAATTCCACATAATATTTTAAATGCGAAAAACCACGAAAAAGAAGCAGAAATAATTTCTCAAGCAGGTAAAAAAGGTGCGGTAACAATTGCGACAAACATGGCTGGTCGTGGTGTCGATATTAAACTTGGCGGTGAGCCGTACAGTAAAGAGGCTTATGAAGAAATAAAAAATCTTGGTGGATTATATGTGGTTGGTACAGAACGCCATGAAGCTCGTCGAATCGATAATCAATTGCGAGGCCGTTCAGGTCGACAGGGTGATCCGGGTGAAACACAATTTTTTGTTTCTCTCGATGATTCACTCATGAGAATTTTCGCTTCGCCAACTGTAAAAGCAGTAATGAGTAAATTGGGACTTCCAGAAGATGAACCAATCCAAAATAGAATGATTTCTCGCTCTCTTGAAAGTGCTCAAACAAAAATTGAAGGATTCCATTTTGATTCCAGAAAACATTTACTTGAATTTGATTCTGTTTTAAATACTCAGAGAACTTCTATTTATGATCGCCGAAGAAAAATTTTAATGGGTGATAGAGAAGCCCTCGACACTGAAGTCGTTGAAATTATAAATCGTGGTGGTGATTCTATTGCAAAAATAATTGAAGAAAAAAAACAAACTCTCGGCGAGGATGAGTGGTATAAAACTTTGAAAAGGGTTGTTTTGCAGAGCATTGATACATTTTGGGTTGATCATTTAGAGACAATGGATTACACACGATCAAGTGTAAATTTACGAGCGTACGGTCAGCGTGATCCTCTAGTTGAATATAGAAGAGAAGCTCTAAATTTGTTTAAGTATCTAAAGGAGGCAATATATGAACAAATAATTAATGTTCTACCAAACGTTGGCGCCGGAGCTTTTTTGAAAGCTGAACAGAAACTACGTGAAAGTGTTAAATTGGCCCAGATTACAAGTGGTAAAAATGAGGCAGAATCAAGCACTCCACAGCCAGGACATTCCGAACAAAAAATCGGTCGTAATGATAAGGTGATTTTAGTAAAAGATGGAAAGGAAATAGAAGTAAAATTCAAAAAGGTTGAAGAATATGTTTCTCAAGGTTGGAAAATAAAATAAACTTTTGTTTTTAGTTTTTTGTGCTATTTTATAAATATGAAAAGAGTCTTTTTTATTTTAATTTTATTGATTGGTCTAGTCTTTCCTGGTCGTTCTTTTGCGGCAGAAATTTTAAATAATTCTGAAATTTTTATTGGTGTTGAAAAGGAATATTCTGAAAATTTATATATTGGAGCTGTACGAACAATTGTCGAAGGTGATATTTTGGAGGATCTCGTAATTATTGGTGGGGAAGTTAAAGTCACTGGCAAAGTATACGGAGACGTTCTTTTGCTTGGTGGAAAGATTGATTTTTCTGGCTCAACTGTCGGAGACTTACGAATTGTTGGTGGGGAAGTCTCTGTTGCAGGAGTTGTAGAAGGTGATGTTTTGGTTATTGGTGGCGAAGTTAAGATTTTACCATCCGCTGTTGTTAATAAAGAAATATTTGCTGTAGGAGGAAATGTAATTATTGAAAACAATACCAGTGCGGAATTGCGAGTATTAGCAGGAAAAGTTTTTATTGATGGAGAATTTTCAGGAGTCTCTGATATTACGACACAGAATTTACAAATAAGCCCTGTATCAAAAATTTCTGGAATGTTTTCTTATTATGCACCGCATCGAATCAATGAAAATAACGGTGTAATAGTTTCTGGTCAATTAAAATTTAATGAGATTAATACAATTCGGGATTCTGGTCTTATAAAGAAGGTGCTACTAAGTTTTATTAGTTTTTGGTTTTTATTACGATTTATTACCACTTTGATTTTATCATTTATCTTGGTGTATATGTTCAAGGTTTTTTCACAAGAAGTGTCAAATCTGGCACAAACATCTTTTTGGAAAAGTTTCTTGGCTGGTTTATTGGTTATATTTGTTTCACCAATTTTAGTTTTGATTTCTTTTGTCAGTTTGGTTGCAATGCCAATCGGTTTTCTATTTTTGATTGCTATGATATTTATTAGTATTATTTCGCCAGCAATTTCTGGAATATTCATTGGTAATTATTTGAAGAAGCACTTTAAAAAAGACAACGAAATAGAAATTGATTTTCAAGGCTCTACTATTGGAGTTTTTGTACTAACTATTTTGCAATTTGTTCCTTATGTTGGTGGTTGGGCACTTCTTGTTTTTGCGATTGTTTCAATCGGGGCGGTATCGCGACATATCAGGGCGGTGATCGTTAAATAACTACTTGTGGATAAGCGTATTTTTTACTCTTCTTGTAAAAGAGTGTATAATTTAAAGAAGCTTGATATAGATAATTCTAGAAAATGTCTATATTTAATAAAAGCTTTTAAAATTTAAATTAAAATAATTAATTATTTATGAAAAAACAAGGTTTTACATTGATTGAACTTTTGGTTGTTATTGCAATCATTGGTATTCTTTCATCAGTCGTTCTTGCTTCTTTGAATACAGCAAGATCAAAAGGAAAGGATGCGGCCGCAATGGCTGAATTAAGTTCAATGAGAACAGAAGCAGAGCTTGTAGCAGATGGTGGTAGCTATGCTGACGTTTGTACCGATGGAGAAGATTCAAAGAATTTATACGATTCAGCTGTTAGCAAAGCAAAAAGCGCCGGCGGTTGTAATGATGCTGCTGATGCGTGGGCTGCGAGTATCACACTTTCATCTGACGCAATATTCTGTGTTGATAGTACAGGTTTTTCTGGCACATCAACGGCTCTCGGTAGCGCGACCGTTTGTCCATAGTGAATTAATTTAATGGTTTTCTCTCAAAACACCGCGAACTCGCGGTGTTTTGTTATGAACGAATGTAATATTTGTTATAATTGATTTCAATGATATTTGGATTTATTTTTGTTTTCGTACTAGGCGCCATTATTGGTAGTTTTCTTAATGTTGTAATTTTGCGTTACAACTCGGGCAGAACAATTGGAGGACGTTCGGGATGTCTAAGTTGTGGTACAACTTTGTCAGCTATCGATATGATTCCAATTTTAAGTTGGATTTTACTTAAAGGTCGTTGTAGAAATTGCTGTTCAAAAATTTCCATGCAATACCCACTTGTGGAATTTTTAACTGGCGCCTTGTTTACATTGTTATTTTGGATGTCACTACCACTGCTTGAATATCCAAATTTGATGGCTTTATATTTTTTTTGGAACGCCGTAATTTTTTCAATTCTGATTGTAATTTTTGTTTATGACTTACGACACAAAATTATTCCAGACGGACTCTCATATACTTTTGCAATATTGGCTTTTATTCAGGCCGTTACAACAAATCCTATTTATTCAGAATATTCTACAATTTATCTTTTTAATTTACTTTCTGGATTAATAATGTTTACACCATTTTTTATTTTATGGTTAATTTCTAGTGGTCGCTGGATTGGTCTTGGTGACGGAAAACTAGCTCTGGGAATTGGTTGGTATTTAGGTTTTGTGAATGGATTATCTGCAATAATTTTAGCTTTCTGGGTTGGTGCGGTATTCGCAATTGGTTTAATGTTGATAGAAAGATTGAACAAGGACCATAAAAACATTACAATGAAGACAGAGATACCGTTTGCGCCGTTTCTCATTATTGGTGTTTTGATTGAATTTTTTATCCGGGCAGACGTTATTGGAATAAACTTATTTTTCTAAATTGTGAAATTGCAAATTAAAAAAACAAATAAAGGATTTACACTACTAGAATTACTTTTTGTTATTGCAATTTTTGCAATTTTAACTGCTACGGTTATTTATAATTACGGAAATTTCAATAGTAATATTATTATGTCGAACTTGGCATATGAGGTTGCTTTGGAAATCAGACAGGCTCAAGTTTACAGTCTTGGTGTTCGCGGAACACCCGTCGTTGGTGAAGATGCGTCTTTTGATACAAGGTATGGAGTATTGTTTACGGTTGGTGATTCCGTGAATACAAGATATATGCTGTTTTCTGATTTTTCACCAGTCAACGATGATCCTGAGAATGTTGATTCTCGTGCGGGAAATGGGGAATGTAATTCGAGTGAAAGTATTTCAGATACATGTCGAGATAATGGTTGCGATTATGAATGTTTCCAGACCGGAGACCTGGTTAACGGCATCACATTTGATAAAATTTGTATAATTGAAGAAACGGATGGTAATCCTGTTGATCTAGATGGTGGGGAATGCGCGCCCGATGCGATATCGGTCAATAATGTAAATATTACATTTGCCAGACCGTACACAAACGCCATAATTGTGTCGCAAGGCGATTCACATGAGGAAGATGATAAGTTAAATGCAGGAATAGTTTTGAAATCGACTGGCGGATCAAAGAGAGCAGTTATTGTTAGGAGTAGTGGACAAATATCTGTTGAAACAATAACGAATCCTATTGATGAGGAATAAACAATGAAAATATTTTTAAATAAAAAAGAAGAGGGCTTTACTTTAATTGAATTACTTTTGGCTGTGGCCCTGTTTTCTATTGTAGTCGTTATCGCATTTGGGGCGATAATTCACGTTATTGATGTAAATCGAAAATCTCAGACACTTACTACTGTCATGAATGACCTAAATTTTACTTTAGAAAGTATAACGAGAACGATAAAAACAACGACAAACATTGATGGTGTTGATGGTTTATATCGTTTCAAGGATCAAAGAAAAAATCCTAGTAACTACGTTATTTACAGATTTAATGATAGTAATAAAAAAATTGAAAAATGCGAATTACCAAATCCGGTAGATTGTTCCGATAGTAATTTTGTTCCAATTGTTTCTGATCAAATTATAATTGATGAATTTTATCTTGAACCCCTAAACAGGGCCGATGGAAATCAACCAAGATTTCTAATGGTAGTAAAAGGATCAGCACAAATTACTACAAAGATTAAATCTGAGTTTAGTCTTCAGACGACTGTTTCACCTAGAATTGTTGACTTCGCTGACACACTAACGTTTTAATTTATGAAAAGAAATAAAATTCAAAAAAATTCTGGGTTCACAATAATAGAGACGCTTGTCGCAATTTTTATTTTGCTTCTATCTATTACTGGTCCGCTTGCCGTTGCACAAAGTGGATTGAAAGCTGCTTTTATTGCTCGCGATCAAACAATTGCGTTTTATTTATCTCAGGATGCGATGGAATTCGTAAAAAATATTCGTGATAGTAATTTTATTAAGAAACAGGATTGGCTTCTTGGTTTAGACAATTGTGTAGGTATTTATGGGCGCGATGCTGGTGATAAATATTGTTCAATCGATACAACAACTGACGCGGGCGAGATATTGTCTTGCGGCACTGATAATATCGGCTGTAGTCTGGATTCTCCATTAAATCAGAATCAAGTAAATTATTCATTTGGCTTAGGAGATTCAAGTAATGATGTACCGACAAAATTTTACAGGAAAGTTCATATTACCGAAATTGAAGACCGCGAAGCAAATGTTCAAGTTGTAGTTGGCTGGATTACTGAGGAAGGGGTCGAAAAAACTGTTATTGCAAGAGAGAATATTTTTAAGTGGGCACCAATATATTAAAAATGAAAAATAAAATTCATAAAATAAAAGGTTTTACTTTATTATTTGCGGTCCTTGTTTCAATTTTGATTTTGGCAGTTGGCACGTCAATTATTACTTTGTCCTTAAAACAAATAATATTATCTGCTTCAAACAGGGAATCACAATTTGCATTTTATGCAGCGAATTCCGGAATAGAATGTGTATATTATTGGGATTTTAATCCTCCAGAAGGGGGTGTTGTTTTTCAATCGGTTTCGGGTGAGGATGCTGAGCCGGATGATGATAGCAGTGTAAAATGTGCATATCGAGGACGAAGCGTTGATAGAAGTTTATATACAGCATTAAATAATACTAATTGGGCGGCTTATCCTGCCGATGCAGAGGATTTACCAGGATTGGAGACAGAAGAACTTCCTGGTGATGTTTTTAAAACAGAATTTTATATTGCATTTGATGCCGGGCTACCATACTGTGCCCATGTTATTGTTGAAAAAAGCTATGATAATAGTGGAACGACTCCAATTTTAAAAACAAAAATAGATTCTTTTGGTTACAACACTTGTGATAAAAACAATCCTCGCAGGGTAGAGAGAGGCTTGCGTGTTACCTATTAAAGCTTAGAATAAGTTTGTAATTATGAATCAAAAAGACGCCAAAAAACGCCTAGAAAAACTACGTGAATTAATCGAATATCACCGTCATCGATATCATGTTTTGGACCAGCCAGAAATTACTGATACAGCTTATGATTCTCTTGAACAAGAGTTAATTGATATTGAAAATCAATTTCCAGATTTACGCGATCCGAATTCTCCAAGTCAAAGAGTTTCCGGTAAGCCGCTTGATAAGTTTGAGAAAATTTCTCATAAAATTTCTCAATGGTCTTTTAACGATATTTTTAATGAAAAAGAAGCTATAGATTTTGATGAACGCATCAAAAGAATGCTGGAAAAAAGTTTAGCAAGAAAAGTTTCTCCACAATATGATTGTGAATTAAAAATTGATGGTTTGAAAATTGTTTTGGAATATGAAAAAGGAATTTTGAAAACTGCCGCGACAAGAGGGGATGGGCAAGTTGGTGAAAACGTCACATTGAATGTTCGTACAATTAAATCTGTTCCACTAAAAATTTCGGAGCCTATCGATTTGATAGTTGAAGGGGAAGTATATTTATCAAAAAATGATTTTAATAAAATAAATAAAAAATTAGAATCTGCTGGAGAAGAAATTTATGCTAATCCACGAAATCTGGCCGCCGGCACCCTGCGCCAACTTGATCCAGCCGTGGTCGCCGAAAGAAACCTCTCTACTTTTATTTACGATATTGCAAAGATTAATAAAATTCCGGAAACTCAAATAGAAGAATTACAAAAAATTGAATCGCTGGGTTTTAAAGTTAATAAAAATTATAAACTTTGTAAGAATATAGAAGAAGTTATTGATTTCTGGAAAGTTTGGCAGAAAAAAAGAGAAAAAGAGGATTACCAATTGGATGGGATTGTCATAAAAGTTAATGAAAGAAAATATCAAGAAGCTCTTGGTTTTACGGGAAAAGCCCCACGTTTTGCGATTGCCTTGAAATTTCCAGCGGAACAGGTAACAACTGTTGTTGAAAATATTGCTTTTCAGGTCGGTAGAACTGGTGTTGTGACTCCTGTAGCCCATTTGAGGCCTGTTTCTGTGGCGGGATCAACTGTATCGCGAGCGACACTTCACAATGAAGACGAGATTAAAAGACTTGATGTCAGAATCGGCGATACTGTGATTCTACAAAAAGCGGGTGATGTTATTCCGCAGATCGTTAGAGTCATAACTGAACTTCGACCAGACATAACAAAACCTTTTAGATTTCCTGAAAAAATTTCCGAATGTGGTGGTGATGGTCGAATAGAAAGAATTCCTGGCCAAGTTGCGTATCGTTGCGTTGATAAAAATTCTTTTAGTTCGGAACGAAGAAAACTTTATTATTTTGCGTCAAAACCGGCGTTTAGTATTGATCACCTTGGGCCAAAAGTCATCGATTTATTAATTGAAAATAATTTAATTCAAAGTCCGGCTGACATTTTTACTTTGGAAAAAGGTGATTTAACTGTTTTACCAAGACTTGGAGAAAAATCCGCTGATAATATTATTAACTCTATAAATGAGTCGAGAAATGTGACTTTGGCGCGGCTGATAACAAGTTTATCTATAAATAATGTCGGCGAAGAAACTGCCGAATTATTAGCGAATAAATTTGGCAGTATAGAAAAAATTCAAAACTCAAATTTAGAGGATTTTGAAAAGATAAATGGAATTGGACCGATTGTTGGGAAATCAATTTGTGAATGGTTTGGAGACCAAAATAAACAAAAAATGTTGGAGGCTTTACTAAAAGAGATCGTAATTACAAAAGTTAAGCAGAATAAGGGAGGAATCTTGGAAGGAAAAACTGTTGTATTGACTGGAACACTTTCTACAATGTCACGAGATGATGCAAAAGAAAAAATTCGTTTATCCGGTGGAAATATTTCAAGTTCTGTTTCGAAAAATACTGATTATGTTGTGGCAGGAGAATCCGCTGGATCAAAATTAAAAAAAGCTGAAGAATTTGAAGTAACGATTTTGTCCGAAGAAGATTTTATAAAACTTATCAAATAATTTTGATTGACCTCCTATTTAATGCTATATTGGTCTTAATTATCAGTTAATTTATCGAACTTTATGGAAGAAGAACCAACTTTACCTGATGCAGAGGAGACATTAATGTGGCTTGTCATTCGAAAAATAAATGATGAGGATATTGATGGTGCTCGAAAATTGATGGATGCGGGCGGGGTAACGTTCAATGAGGAGGCCAAAGAAAGTCTTACTTGGGCCAGAGTTAGAGCATTGGATGACGGAAACGCGGAATTAGCTGATTTTATAGATTCACTTTTAAGTAAATAAAATTAAATGAATTCTGGAGAAGTTAAAAAATTTGCGGATCTGGCTAGAATCGAAATATCGGAAGATGACCTTTCAAAAATGGCCAAAGAAATTGAGGCAGTTTTGGAATATGTCGGCCAAATAAAAAATGCTATTTCTGATAAAAATGAAAGAAGAATTGAAAGCGCCGCAGTTAGAAATGTTTTTCGTGATGATGAAAAATCTCACGAGAGAGCCGTGAACAAAAAAAAGATTTTAGAATCTGCTCCACAAAAAGAAGGAGAGCTGATAAAAGTTAAGAAAATTTTATAATATGGATTTCAAAAATTTAACAATAAAAAGTGTCGCAGCATTATTACGTGATAAAAAAATCACAGTAAAAGAGCTTGTTAATTATTTTCTTGAAAATTCAAAGTCAAAAAATTCTGAATATAATATTTATCTTGAAATTTATAATGATATTGATGAACAAATTTCTCGTGCTCAAAAAATGATCGATGCGGGAGAGGGAACAGAATTAACTGGTATTCCTTTTGCTATAAAGGACAATATTTTGATTGAAGGAAAAATTGCTAGTGCTTCATCAAAAATTTTGGAAAATTATAAAGCTACCTATACAGGAACTGCGGCGCAAAAATTAATTGATCAAGGTGTTGTATTTATTGGCCGAACAAATATGGATGAATTTGCCATGGGAGGTTCGACAGAAAATTCGGCTTACGGCGTGACAAAGAATGCTATTGATACAGAACGCGTCGCCGGCGGTTCTTCTGGTGGTTCTGCGGTCGCTGTGGCGGCAAATTGCGCTATGGCAGCACTTGGTTCTGATACAGGTGGTTCTATTCGTCAGCCCGCAAGTTATAACGGAGTTGTTGGACTTAAACCAACTTACGGTTCAGTTTCAAGATATGGTTTGATGGCGATGGCCAGCTCTCTTGATGTAATCGGCCCAATTACAAAATCTGTTGCAGATGCGGAAATAATTTTTAATTCAATAAAAGGCAAAGATGTAAAAGATTCTACAACAGTCGAAGGTGAAATTTCTAAAGAAGTTAAAAAGATTGGAATTCCAAAATCATATTTAAAACAAGGACTTGATAAAGATGTTTTAGAAAATTTTGAAAATTCAATTAAAAAACTTGAAAAGGAAGGATATCAAATTGTTGATATTGATTTACCAAACCTAGAATATTCATTAGCTGTTTATTACACTTTGATGCCTGCAGAAGTTTCTTCTAATATGGCTAGATACGATGGGGTTAGATACGGCACAAGAGTTGAAGGTAAAGATGGAATAGATGATTACTTCAAAACTCGCGGCGCGTTAATTGGTAAAGAAGTTAAAAGGAGAATAATTTTGGGAACATATGTTTTGTCTGCTGGTTACGCTGATGATTATTACAACAAGGCGTGGCAAGTTAGAAATTTAATTAAAAAAGATTTTGCAACTGCTTTTGAAAAAGTTGATTTGATTGCATTACCGACTTCTCCAATTCCCGCATTTAAAATCGGCGAGAAATCTGATAACCCGTTACAAATGTATTTGGCGGACATTTTTACAATCTTTGTAAATTTGGTTGGAATTCCAGCAATTTCTATTCCAGATGGCACTGTAACTAGAGAAAATAAACAATTACCAACAAGTATTCAATTGATCGCTCCACATTTAGGAGAGGGTCGTCTATTCCAAGTTGGTGGTAAATTTGAGACAATAAGGTAAATATGGCTGACAAGAAAAAGTTCTCAACAGGAGGAGATGGTGAAAATGGTTACACTGCAGCGTGGAAGGTTATTTTTCTAGTTGTTATTTTAATGGTTATTGGTGCAACGGCTATTGGTAAAGAAATACATCAAAAATTTAATGAATATTTTGATAAAGATGCTTCAGAAAATATAGACGCTGATTTATCATTATTTGCAAAGATCTTTCCAAATGGAGATATCAAGATTGGAAAAAATATCATGAACAAGGCAGAACTAATTGTTCGTAACGAACCGGCAGGTTTGGCTATTGGTAAACAAAAGGCCAGAGAAATAGGAAAAGTTCTTGCGGGACCAGTCGAGAAATATTCAAGAGAGTGGTGGAGAATAGATTATAAAGATTCTCCGGATGGTTGGGTTGATGGAGAAAATATAACCGCAAAAACATTTTTGTTTGGAGCCTTTAATATTTTTCCAATTTCTCTTGGAATATTAAAACCATTTCTAATTTTCTTGTCGATTGTTTTTCTTGTTCTAATTTTTATTGTTGTTTTAAAGAGTCGTGATTTGGACAAATTGAAACAGAAAAAAGCTGATTTAGATTCAGAGCAAGATTTGTTAAAACATCGTCCAGATGAAAAGGTTTCTAACGAAGACGAATCGGTGAATGAAATGGAGATAGAGAATTTACCAACGGGGGATGACGCTCCAAAAACAGAAAATGTTAATAATCGTCGTTGGGCAAATATTCAGACATTAATTAATTCGCACAGCGTAAACGATTGGAAACAGGCGATTATTGAGGCTGATATTATTTTGTCAGAAATGCTCGACAAGATGGGATATAAAGGAGAATCTATTGGTGATAAATTAAAAAATGTTGAGAAAAGCGATTTTCTAACTTTGGATTCAGCCTGGGAGGCCCACAAAATAAGAAACAGAATTGCACACAAGGGATCCGAATTTATTTTGTCTTACGATGAGGCTGAAAAGGCAATAGAGCTTTATAAAGAAGTTTTTAGCGAGTTCTATTATATTTAATTAAACTAGAAAATTGTTGCGGGACCCGGAATTGCACCGGGGCCTAGAGGTTATGAGCCTCTCGAGGTACTACTCCTCCATCCCGCGATATTAGCGTTTCATAGTATTACACGTTTTTTTGACTTTTGCAAGGTTGTCAATTTGGGTAGATTTTATTTGAGAATTTGTCAAAAAAATATTATAGTAGTTCATTAGTACAGGTTTTCTTAAATTTGTGCTAAATATAGTAAAAACTCGGGGTAGCTCAGTTGGTTAGAGCGTAGCACTCATAAAGCTAAGGTCGACGGTTCGATTCCGTCCCTCGAGACAAAAAAATGGTAATTGATAGGTGTGGTTGATTTTTTGCTTATTTATGTTATAATATAATCTGATAGTACATTAAACAATTTAGGAAAACCAAGGAGTAAGTTTTATGGCGAAAATTAAGGATCATCCGGGGCAGGATTTTATCCAGTTTCCGACAGTATCTGTACAAGTGGCTTCTGTAGAAGGAGCAGCGCCAGTTGTTGCAGGCGCTGTTGTACACGAAGTTCCTGCGTCTGCTGAAGTTCCGACGGAGGTCATCTTTCACAAGGATGAAGAACCATGCAGCTGTTGTGGTTCTGCCAATCCACCGATTCTTTGCACAAGCTGCCAAGATAGGAGAAACACGGAAGAGGCGGAGCGACGCAAAAATGCACGGTTGCAGATGAAAAATCCACGGCAGCGTCGATTGGCGCTGCAAACACCTGTGAAGGTGAACGGAAAAGGGAAACCCCTTTGCTGCATCTGCGGTACATCGAAAAACGCTAATGACGTTTGTCCAAAACACCAACGTGAATTGGCTCGAGGAAAACGACAAGAGTTTTTTGATAAACTAAATCGGGTGAAGCCATAATTCACCACGAAGCTAAGGCTGTCTAACCATGACAGCCTTTTCAATTGATATCTTTTGATAAATCTGATAAATTAGAGGTCTCGCATTTGTTGCGAAAATGCGGGTGTAGCTCAGCTGGTTAGAGCGACCGCCTGTCACGCGGTAGGTCGTGGGTTCAAGTCCCATCACTCGCGCATTTAAAGGTTTAATTAATAAATCCCTAAAAGAAGGGGTTTATTTTTTCTGGTCAAATTATTATTTAATATTGTCTGGCTCTTTTAATCAAAAGGGTGAGTGGGAATGTAAAACATCAGATGGTCGTATATTGAAAATGTCTAGAAGCTAATATGACGCTTTTAAAAAACGATTCGATAAATTGAGTTCTTAAATTTTAGATGCTGAGCAAAAGTTGGAAAAAGCGATTGAGTAGATTATTGTTCAAGACAATAAGTACGATTATCCCATGTCATATCGTCCCAAGTATGATCAACTGCAACATATCTCTCACCAAATAGTCCTGTTGAATCAATACAATATGTCTCATTTGATGATAGTAATTTAACTTCAATCGACCAGGATGATCCAGCTCTACTAACAAAGCATTTTAAATCTTCATCGTTCTCCATTTTTAGCGCGATTTGTTCAATTGCTTTTTTTATGGTTGGTATATTGTTAAACATTGATGAATAGCAATCGGTTGCTTCGTCACCATAATATTGATTCTCACCAAATTCAATTTCCGCAGCAGTCCTTACACCATTCAAATTAGCAATAATAACAGCATCAGCCGCCTTACTCCTTGCTGTATTCAATGAAGCTACGACAATACTTGATAATAAAGAAATAATTGCAATAACAACTAAAAGTTCGATTAATGTAAAACCTTTGTTTTTCATATTTATTTAATTATTCTACTAGAAATTGTATAAATGCGTAAGTTAAATAAATTATCGTGTGATAATATTATTCACATATGCTAGATATTAAAAAACTTCGAGAACTTGAAAATGAAGGTAAATATTTGTTTCATGGATCAGTACACGAAAATAGTTCTGTATTTGAACCGCGACAAGCCTATACTATAAGAGAAGGGAAAAAGGTTGAAGATGATAAGCCGGGAATTCACACTACACCAAATTTGGACATAGCCATTTTTATGGCGACAGTAAGTCCAAGGAATACTAACTGCAAAAATTTTAGATCTTCATTTTTTCGAGACAATACGGGTTTGAGGCTTCAGATGAATAAAGAAGTTTCTGAAAATATGAAACCAGAAAGTTCTGGATTTGTTTATATTTTTAATAAAGATGACTTTACGAAAAGAAATGAAATTGAATATATTTCATACAAAATGGTTGCATCAATAGATTTTGCAAAAGTAAAATTTTCAGATCTCTTGAAGAAAGTTGAGGTTATTCCAAATTAGAATTTCTTCATTGTGGATGTTTTTTAATAAATGCTCGTGGTACATTAATAATAATGGAAACTGTAGTTGTATTATTAATAAAGTATAAATACCTTGTTCTTTTTCCTTTTGCGATAGTCGAGGGGCCGCTACTGTCGTTAATAATCGGCTTCCTTGTATTCAATGGTACGTTAAATTTTTGGTTAGCTTTAATTATTTTATTAATTGGGGATATCATTCCTGATACTTTATTTTATTGCATTGGATATTTTGGACGAGGAAGTAAATTTATTAAGGGAAAAATTATTGAATCTGATTTCTTTAGTAAAAATTTACTTGTAATGGAAAGATTATGGGACGAACACACCCTCAAGATTATGTTTCTCGGTAAATTAGCTTTTGGAGTATCAATTCCTTTTTTGATTAGTTCGGGCATGGCCAGAATCTCTTATAAGAAATTTATTTTATTCGCAATTTTGGTTGATGTGTTTAAATTTTGCGTAATAATTTTGATTGGTTACATCATGGGCAATTCTTATATGTTGGCAAGTAGATATATTAGTTTTGTCTATTACATTCTTGCGATTGTTATTATCGTATTGGTTGCGGCATATTATTTAATAATCAGGTATTCCAGACGAAAAATTATCTCCTTGGTTGATGAAGAAAGAGATTTGGAGGCATGATATAATTATTGCTATTAATAATTAACAATCACAATCATGCTTTCGTTTATTGGAGTAATCGTTTTGATTTTTATTATCTGGAAGGTCGCGTCTTTGCAGACTCAAATTAATAATTTGAGTGCACGTTTTAATAATAAACAGCAGGTTTCTTCAAATTCTGTTCGAGTCAGTACAGAAATTGATCAGATCGAGGCTTCAGCTGATCAACAGCCTGATTTTGTCACACCTTCTTCTATTTCTTCAAATCAAAATCAACAAGAAGTTCCTGAAACTGCTTACGAACCATCAGCAATTTTGAATTGGTTAAAGGAAAATTGGATGTTGAAAATTGGCGTGTTTTTGATTATTGTCGGTTTCGGTTGGTTTGTTAGTTATGCTTTTGTTCATAACTGGATTGGGCCAGTTGGCAGAATTACCCTTGGATTTTTAATCGGTGCTGGAGTTACATTGTTTGGTGATTTGCGCATGAAAAAAAGTCCTTCTCAGGGCGGTATCTTTCTAGTTCTCGGTGCGGCAATATTATTAATTACTGTTTCTGCTGCCAGATATATTTACTTTTTCTTCAACCCATTTGTTGGTCTGTTAATGGTCTTTTTAATCGCCGCATACTTAACATTGGAAAGTTTACGATATGACCGAAAACAATTGGCAATTGCAAGCTTGATTGTGGCTTCAGTTGCACCGTTCATAATTAATTATCCTGATCCAGAGATTGTTAATTTATTCTTGTACATTGGCGTTGTAACAATTTCGTCTATTTGGGTTATGTTCAAGAAGAGTTGGAGGGAAATTGGTGCGTTATCGGCGCTAGTCGTTTTCCTTTACAGTCTAACTTTTGGATTCGCCGCGAACTTTGATGAAAGTAAAAATATTGTTTTGGCCATTGCTTACAGTTTGGCTTTCATATTTTTTGTTGCCAATATATTTAGTATCAATAAATTTAAAGAAGCCGCAAATTCTAACGATATGTTTTTAGCGACGATAAATGGAATTACCATAATTTTATGGACAATCTCATGTGTTGATAAAGAAGTACAAAGCTTGTTGTTGGCATTATGGATGATCGTTTTTGCAATCGGAAGTTATTTGGTATTTCAACATACCCGCAAAATAGAATTCTTTTACATCTATGCCTTAACGTCAGTTGTTTATCTTGCGACAGCAACCGCAATGGAATTGCAGGGAAATGCGTTGGCTTTTGCTTATATATTTGAAAGCGCGGTAATTTCAATCGCCGGATATACAATGACCTCAAATGCAAAGGTTGGTCAAAGTTTAGCTCTGTTAATGATCGGACCTGCCATTATGGTTCTTCCAAGTCTTGATCCTTATCGATGGCGTGGAAATTTCTTTGATCAGGATTTTGGTCTAATTCTATGTATGGGATTTGTTTTGCTTCTTGTTGGTTTGTTTTATTTCTTTGTTAATAAAGAAGAAAAACCAGAAGAAAAATCCGGTGTCATATTCCGTGTTTATACCGCAATGATTATTGTCGGATCATTCTACTTGTACGCACTAATCTGGTTAACATTAATGTCGATTTATAGTCACGCCGTGGCGGTAACAATTTCTCTAGCGATTTATACAATCATTGGTATTGCTTCGTATTTCTTTGGAAAGTTTGAGGATCGAATTGTATATAGAAATTATGGTGCAGCAATGATTTTGTTTGTTGTTGGAAGATTAATCTTGATTGATGTCTGGGAAATGGAATTAGCAGTTAGAATCGTGGCGTTTATCTTTATCGGTGTCCTACTAGTGGCAACAGCATTTATTGTTAAGGGAAATAAAAAACCTGAATTAATTAATAATCAATAATTATGAAAAAAACATTAATTTTACTTGTCGCTTTGTTTTCAATAGTTCCGTCTTTGGTTTTTGCCACAACCGCAAAGCCGGAATTAACATATGAAGAAGTATTTTCTGCCTTCAAAAACAAAGCTGAAATAACCGGATTAAAGTTCATTGTTCCGACGGTAGTAGAAGCAAATATTTCAAATCAAATAATAGAACGATCAGTTTTTGCTGTGTATGACACAACCGCGAAAATTTTTACAAATTATTTGTTTCTTGAGAATTATGTTTCTCCAAAAAAACCTGTCTCTATAATTTCGGATACTGGTAACAATTTGGCTAATTTATTTGATAATAATTATTCAACTTTTTCGGATTTTGAATTATTGAATGCGGGTTTGAATAAAACCAATTTAACAATTAATTATTCAGAAAAAATTGCAACTGATAATTTGGAAATTTCATTAGACAGATATGTCGCTTTGCCAAATGAAATATCGATTTATTATTTTGATGATTTGGGCAATCAACAAATTATTGTTAATAGAATAAAACCAACTAGTTCATTTATTAATTTTCCAAAAATTAGTACTAATAAATTAGTTATTGATTTATCTTATTCTCAACCATTAAGGATCAATGAAATTTCTCTTAAAGAGGCAAACATAAATAAAGATTCAGTTTCAAGTATTAGATTTTTATCAGAACCAAATCATGAATATCAAATACTATTTAACCCAGACAGAAATGTTTTACCAAAACTTGGTGAATCACCAAATTTATCTAACAATAATGGTGTTAAAAAAATTGGTTTAATCGAAGTCTCTACAAATTTAAGTTATGTTAGATCGGATATAGATAAAGATAGCATTCCTGATGAACTTGATAATTGCGTTAATATCGCGAATTTTGATCAAACAGATGTTGATGTAAATGGGAGAGGAGACGCTTGTGACGATTTTGATCAAGACGGCATATTAAATTCAAGTGATAACTGTATTAACAAACCAAATCGCGGTCAGCAAGATATTGATAGAGATAGAATTGGTGATGCATGTGATAGTGAAGAAAGCCGTTTCACCGAAAAATATCCAGCTTTGGTTTGGGGTGGAATTATATTTGCGGTAATAATATTTTTGGCGTTATTTTTCTTGGCCTTCAAGGGTATGAATAATCAAAAGAAATTGGATGGTGAAAATAATTCTAATCAATAAATATGAAAAAATTAATTTTTAGTGTTATTGGGCTTGTAGCAATTGTTACTGGCGCAATATTTTATTTTTCTGATAGATCAAATATGGTGCCGATTGAAAAACCTAATGGATCTCCGATTGTAGATGAAAATTTAACAAACACTGATAAAACTCTACCAAAGCTTGACGAAACAGGTGTAAATGCGGGAAATGTAAGCAGTTTGATCGCTACAAATAATGAATTTGCTTTTGATTTATACAAAAAAATAAATTCGACAGAGAAGGGAAACATTTTCTTTTCTCCATATAGTATTTCAGCTGCGCTTTCCATGGTTTATGAAGGTGCAAGAGGGCAGACAGCTTTAGAGATTCAGTCAGTTTTTAATTTCCCGACAGATGACACAAATCGACGCTCGTCTTTTGCGGCAATATATAATGATTTGAATTTAAAAAATTCTGATTATGTTTTGCAAACTGCAAATTCCTTGTGGGCACAAAAAGACTACCCATTTATAGATGAGTATTTTGCTGTTTTGAAAAACTATTACGCCGCCGAATCTAATAATTTGGATTTCTTTAATAATCCTGATGGATCAAGAAAAATAATTAATGCCTGGGTTGAAGATAAAACAAATAATAAAATAAAGGATTTGTTTCCTGTTGGAACAATTGAGAACGATACAAGATTGGTTTTGGCCAATGCAATTTATTTTAAAAGTAAATGGTTGAAAGAATTTAATCCAGATGATACTCAAATTGCAGATTTTAACATCGATTCAAAAAATACTGTCAGTGTCAAAATGATGCAGAAAACTGGAGAAGAATCTGTATTTGATTATTATGAGACACCAAGTTTGCAAGCATTAAAAATGCCCTATACTGGCGAAAAATTATCAATGCTTGTTCTTCTTCCAAAAAAGAACGATATTAATTCTATTTCAGACGTTCTAACATCTGACGAATTAACTGAGGTTAATAATAATTTGGTAAATGAACGTGTAAATGTCTTTATTCCGAAATTTACTTTTGATACAAAATATCAAATGAATGAAACTCTAAAGGAAATGGGAATGCCTCTTGCATTCACAAACGAGGCGGATTTTTCTGGGATGACAGAGGATAATGAATTAAAAATCGGTTTAGTGATTCATCAAGCCTTTATAGATGTGAATGAAGAGGGTACAGAGGCTGCGGCGGCTACAGGTGTTTCGATGGTACTAAAAACTGTAATGCCCGCTCCTGTCCCAGTTTTTAGGGCAGATCATCCATTTTTCTTTGTAATTCAAGACAACGAAACCGGAAATATTCTATTCCTTGGCAAGGTCGCAGAGCCGACAAAATAATTTCTCAATTGGTATAATACTTAATAGTGAATATTGGAATTGAATACAAAAAAAATAGCGGTGGATTTTCTTTCGTAGAAATAATCATTGTTATTTCAATTTTAATTGTTTTTATTGTTGCATCTGATTTGGCTTTTAGGAATTTTAATTCAAAATCAAATCTAGAGATTGCCACAAATAGTGTTGTTCAGACAATTAGACAGGCGCAAAGTAATTCCGAGAAGGGGAAAGAAGATTCAGGTTGGGGAGTATTTGTTTCAGATGGATTAATAATTATTTTCAGCGGCGATAGTTATGCCGGACGTGATAATGGTTTTGATCAAAGAATAAGTTTGCCGAGCGGTGTCACTGCCAGTGGTTTAGGTGAAATTGTTTTTACAAAGATTTTTGGAAACACAAATGACACAGGAACGATAGTTTTATCTCAAGTGAATCAAGAAGCGAAAAACATTATAATAAATGAAAAAGGTGTTGTTTCATATTAAAAAAAATACATATTCTTGCAACGGATTTTCTCTTATAGAAATTTTGGTTTCTTTTGCAATATTTCTATTATTTGTGAATGTTATTTTTAATATAACAACAAATTCTTCAAAACAGTTTAAACATTCAATTAATGTAGAGAAGGCAGTAATTTTTGCAGAAGAAGCGGTTGAGGCAGTTAGAAATATTCGAGACGAAGATTTTGATAATTTGAGCAACGGGATATACGGACTCACAATAGTATCAAATGAATGGGAATTTTATGGTTTATCAAATACAGATGATATTTTTACAAGAGTGATTGAAATTACCGACATTGGTATAGATAAAAAGCAAATTGATGTGATCGTAACCTGGGATGATCAGATCTCATCAGACAATTCATTTATTCTTAGTTCTATTTTAACAAACTGGAGAAAATATATTCCGCCTGAAATTGTTGGTTATTTTGAAACAAAAAAAATATAGCTATATGTTGGGAAAAATTTTTCAAACAAAAAAACAAAATGGTTTCTCGTTAATTGAGACAATTATATATGTAGCAATTTTTGCTATTTTCGTAATTTCGATGGTATCTTTTTACGGAACAATAAATTCTTCTCGATTAAAATGGCAAGAAGGTTTGGAAGTAAATTATCAGGGGACAAGGGCGATTAGAACGATTACTCAAACAATTAGAAATGCCGAAATAATTGATGCGCCGGTAATTTCAAGTTCTGATGACAGTTTGACTGTTGTATCAGTAACTTCAGATGTAACGACCTTCCACGTTTCAAATGGTATTATTTTTATTACAGAAGATTCAAAACCACCTGTCGCTTTAACAAATAACAAAGTTAATATTACCAATATGGCTTTTTCAAATTATTCAAAACCAAATACGCCAGGCAATGTCCGTATAAGTTTTACAATGAGTAGTAATCATTCCTCGGCTAGTTTAGAAGAACAATATTCAGTTGATTTTTATGACAGCGCATCAATTAGATAAAAATATGAACAAAGCATTTTCAACATTATTTGTGGTGATAATCTTAGGAAGCACCTCCTTGGCTTTGGCAGCGTGGATTTCAACAAATGGTTTTTTATCGTCACGCAGTAGTGTAGATACAAAAATATCTGAACAAACAAAGGCATTGGCGAATTCTTGTGCTGAAGTTGCTCTACAAAAAATGCGTGATGATAATGATTTTGTCGGGGCGGGTAATGTTACTCTTGAAGGAGAAATTTGTCACTATACCGTTTTTGACAAAGGTTGGGAATATCATGGAAAAGAGGATCGAAGAGAAATATTGGTGGCAGCAACAATAAAAAATATTACAAGAAAAATAAAGATTAAAATCGATGCGTTTAATCCAATCAATGTCGTTTCCTGGGTTGAAATTCCTTAAGATTTAAAAAACAACTATTTTCGCTAGCGTTTCTGTTTTCTTAATAATTATTTCTTCATCAGTATTAACCTCAATTTCTTTTTCTTGATTGTCGGCAAAAATTAGCGCCGGACCACGAGTCATTTTTATTTTTATAACAGAATCTTCACGAATGACCATATGATCAGATTGTTCGGTGCTGTTGTTAAATGCAATTCCAATTCCAACATTAAAAATTCCATCAGTAATACTGCGGTAGTAGCCACTTGATCCAAAAGGGGTAGCAATAATTAATCCATCACCAATAATTTCGCGTTGTGGAGTTTCAACATTATCAATACTGACTTTGTAACGAATCGCATGGCGCGGATTTTTGTTGTGGACAACAATATCATTGATTGCAAACAAAGTTTCATTTCCGACGCTAACTGATAATTTTTCGATTTCTTTTATAGAATATTTATTTGCAACTAGGCGATCCAGAACATCTTCGTTAATTAAACTTGAACACAATTTACAAACTGCACTATTTCTCAATATAACTTTTGGAATACCGGGGTAAAGCGCTTCGGACATAATCAAAGTTCCGTCGCCGCCGTAGCTCACCACAAAATCAGGGTTTTCAGTAACAATTTCAATTCCTTTTTTAGTTACAAGGTCTTTTATTTCGCCGCTTTCTTTTCCAAAAAGAATAACTTTCATAGCAAAATCATTTTATCGCGCTTTTTATCTGAAGTACAATCTGTTCACACTTTTGATATACTGTCCGTATGAAAATTGGAATATTTGATTCTGGCTTTGGCGGACTTGATATTTTTCGTCATATCGAAAAGGCAATGCCAGAATATGATTTTATCTATCTTGGTGATAACGCTAGAACCCCGTACGGTTCTCGTTCACAGGAGACAATATATAAATATGTAATAGAGGCTGTTGATTTTCTTTTTGATAAAGATTGCCAATTAATTTTACTTGCATGTAACACCGCTTCTGCCGAAGCATTACGAAAAATTCAACAAGAATATTTACCAGAAAAGTATCCAAATCGTCGAGTCTTGGGTGTCGTTATTCCTGCAATAGAAGAAGCAGTAGAAAAAACAAAAAATAAAAAAATTGGAATTATCGGTACAGAAAGCACTGTTCGTTCAAATGCATTTTTAAATGAATTAGCAAAAAAAGACTCAAAGATTAAAGTTTTTCAAAAAGCATGCCCATTACTTGTTCCTATTGTCGAATCAGATGAAAAAGATACGAGAATCATTAATTTTGCTTTAACAAATTATTTAAAACCGTTAATTTCTAAAAATATTGATACTTTGGTTTTGGGTTGTACTCATTATGGAATCCTAAAGAAAAATATTCAGAGTATTTTAAAAAAGTCTGGTAAAAAAATCTCTATTATTAGTGAGGGAGAAGTTGTGGCAGGAAAGTTAGCAAATTATTTGATCCGTCATTCAGAAATTGAAAAAGTTTTAAGTAAAAATTCTGCGCGAGAATTTTATACAACAGATTTGACTGAAAAATTTCAAAAAATTGGAAGTAAATTAATAGGGCGTAAAATTGAGGTGAAAAAGGTGTTTTTAGGATAGGTGTAGAGAGTTGAGGTGGTGGAGAAAGGGGTTCCGGAATCTTTATTATAAGATACATAATTTAAAATTCTATTTTTATATCACGTGTTTTTTTCTGCCCTTGTGCTAATATCCTATGCATGAGTTCAGTTGCTAAAATTCAAATCTTAAAAGAAAATTTACTTTCTAATATTTCTGAAATTAGAAAAAATTTACCTGCCGGCAATAAAATTGCTGGTGTTGTAAAAGCCAATGCCTATGGCCACGGGGTGAAAGAAGTAGTTTCAATAATTGAAAATTACGTTGATTTTTTACAAGTTGATGATTTTGCTGAATTTA
>CAYOAT010000001.1:0-1243 GCA_964402215.1 uncultured Candidatus Saccharibacteria bacterium | reverse complement strand
GAAAATACACCAGAAAATCAGTTTTAGTTTTTGGCTATGTGGATGAAGATGAAATAAATGAATTTGTTGATCTTGGTGCAACTCTTGGTGTTTATGATTTGAATATAGTTGAGACTTTAAACGCAATCGCAAAAAATAAAAATAAAATTGCACGCGTGCATGTAAAAGTTGATGCATTTCTTGGTCGCCAGGGCATTTTGAAACAAGATGCTGAACGTTTTTTTGAACAACTAGCAAGTTATAAAAATATTTTAGTTGAAGCTGTTTATTCTCATTTTTCAAATATTGAAGATGTTAATGATTTATCCCAAGCGAATTTGCAGCGTGACATTTTATTGGAAGTCAAAGAAATTGCAAAAACTGCTGGTTTTAAAGACATTTATCATCACATTTCTGCAACCTCAGGTTTTTTGACTGATCAAAAAAATAATTGGGGTGGTGAAATTGTTCGTTTGGGTATTGGTCTTTATGGGTTGTGGCCATCAGAAAGTTTGAAAAAACGTTTTTCAGCTGATATTACTTTGAAGCCTGTAATGCGTTGGGTTACAAAACCTGCTCAAGTAAAAGAAGTTCCAAAAGATTTTCCAATTGGTTATGGCTGTACTTTTATTACAAAAAAACCAACAACAATAGCTGTTATTCCACAGGGTTACAGTGATGGTTATGATCGCGGATTTTCAAATAACTCTGAAGTTTTAATATTTGGTGAAAGATGTGCAGTACTTGGACGTGTAGCAATGAATATGTTTGTTGTTGATGTGACAAAATTGACTAATAAGTTTTCAACAGAAGAAATTCTAGGAACAGAGGTGGTTTTACTTGGTAAACAGGGGAATAATGAAATTACTGCCGAAGATTTGGCTGCAAAAATTGGAACGATTAATTATGAAATCGTTACGCGTGTTTGGCCGAATTTGGAAAGAGTGATAATTTAATAAAATAAATTATTGCCACCTTAGCTCAGTTGGTAGAGCAATGCTTTCGTAAAGCAGAGGTCCGCAGTTCGATTCTGCGAGGTGGCTCCTGAAATTTTTTTTGTTTTTATTTTTTTGTGTTAAAATTTAATCGCTTTTAATATTAATTATAATTTTACATATGTCATTTAACATCTCTCGTCGTTCTAACACACAGAAGGGTTTCACTCTCCTCGAAATGCTTTTGGTGATTGCAATCATTGCAATACTTGCGGCAATTGTCATCGTCGCAATCAATCCTGCTCGACAATTAGCTCAGGCACGTAATG